>SVDD01000003.1:0-102444 GCA_015057945.1 Lachnospiraceae bacterium
TGTTGTTGAGGCAGAGTCAGCTGGAGTTAAATCCAATGATTCATTAAGTGTCAGTTAATTATTATTCAATGTACTAGGTCTATTTTAAAGTAAATATGGCAAGTCAGGCAACAGACTTCTATATAATGACAGATATATGTATATCAGACGTATGCGATATAAGATGAGACTATAATATCTATTAATAAAATCTGTAATGAAAACACCGGAACCCCCTGAAAAATAAGGAAAATAAATGTAAACCAGTTAAACAGAATTCTAAAGAAAAAACAAAAGGAGAGTATAAAACCGGAATTCACTCAGGCTTCTCTTATGGCCTTTTGTATGGTGTTCAGAACACGTTTTTTATCCCCTGACCATAATGGCGCTATGAGGATTTTCTTCGGCCCGTCTCCGGTTATTCTGTGCACCACAGTTTCTTCCGGCAGAAGCTTCAGACACTTGACAAGAATAGAACAGTACTCTTCAAGACTCAGTACATGAAAATGCTCCTTTTCATATACTTCACCAAGCCTCGTTCCCTTAAGAATATGAAGAAGCTGGAGCTTGATACCGTCAAGCACCGGCTGTAATTCCGAAAGATACTTTATGGTTGCGAGAATATCCTTTTCTTCTTCCCATGGAAATCCTATGATGACATGAACGATGACGGACAGACCTGCTTTCTTAAGCCTCTGGTAGGAGTCGTTAAATACAGAAAGGGGATATCCTCTGTTTATACGTTTTGCTGTCTCATCGTGAACTGACTGAAGTCCCAGCTCGACCCATATCTTTTTTCCGTATCTGTCCTGAAGACCCCTTAACTCTGAAATCATTTCATCACTTAAACAATCAGGTCTCGTCCCTATGGATAGTATAAGGACTCTCGGATCACGAAGGGCTTCTTCAAATAAGCCTGTAAGATACTGTGTATCTCCATAAGTATTGGTATAGGACTGGAAATAAGCGATAAATTTATGGTCTGTATCCTTTGGGAGCTTGGCTTCAACTTTTTTAATGCCTATATCAATCTGTTCACTTATCGGAAGAAGAGGAGCGGCAAAATCACCGGAACCACCCTCCGAGCAAAAACTGCAGCCTCCTCTGGAGATGGTTCCGTCTCTGTTGGGACAGGAACATCCTGACTGGAGTGATATCTTATAGACCTTCTGTCCGTAAATTCTTTTTAAATATTCTGATAAGGATAAATAATGCATATTACTGATTATAAGCATTTCATGTTAAAAATAAAATTGGTAGAATATATAAAGATAAATATGTCAAAAGCGGATGGGACTCATTTCGGGATATGGATCCTTAATCATTTTTTGACACAAATTCACAATAGGAGTTTTAGCATGAAGAAAAAATCCAGATTTAATCTATTGATGATCCTGGCACTTTGTTTTGTGATTTCTGCATTTACCTTAAAGGGGTTTGCGGACTTCGGAAGTTATTCCGGAGATTCGGATTACGGCTCAAGCAGCTGGAGCAGTGATTCAGATTGGAGCAGCAGCTCAAGCTACGACAGCGGCTACAGTTCTTACTACAGCGGATCCGGTGACAGCTCAGGTGACAGCTTCTTCTGGGATATTCTCTTACCATTGATTGTTCTTATCCTGGCGTTTGTTTTCATTATTAACCGCGGAAACTCAAAACGGATAACGACTGCCCCTTCGAACCAGCCTGTGAACAATACAGCTCGAAGCAAGGGACGGCCTATTTCAGAATATACAAGCATCGATCCGGGATTCGATTCAGCCGAGCTTGCAGCCAAGCTTTCCAATGTTTATGTGAAGCTGCAGAACGCATGGCAGGACAAGGATCTCGCACCTGTACGTCCATACCTTACCGATGATTTCTATGGTCAGATGGAACGCCAGCTCAATGCAATGAAGAGCAGAAATCAGACCAACTATGTAGAGAGAATAGCCGTACTCAGTTCAGAGCCTGTAAGCTTCTACCAGGAGAACGATATGGATCACATCATAGCCATTCTCAGTACCCGTATTGTAGACTATACTCTTGATGACAAGACCGGAGCTCTTGTATCAGGAAGCAAGACCAGAGAGAAGTTCATGACTTACGAGTATGATCTTTGCAGAAAGAGCGGCGTGATCACTAAGACAAACAAGGGACTCAGCTCTGTTGTATGTCCACACTGTGGTGCGCCTCTTGACATTAACCAGACAGCGAAGTGTCCATACTGCGGTTCTGTAGTGACAGTTGTGAACGAAGACTGGGCTATCAAGAGCATCAAGGGTATTTCACAAGAGACCAGATAAATGTCAGGTTTCTTACATGACTTACAGAATTGGAGCCGGGGATAAAACTCGGCTCCTGATTTTTCGATATAGAGAGGTGAATGTACACATGTCTTTAAAACAAAACGATTTCTTATACTCTACATTTCGTAAATCTCTGCTGACACTGAAATGGATGTTTTTCGGCATACTGGCAGGAGTTATAGTAGGAAGTGTTTCCGCCTGCTTCGGAAAGGCCATATCTATGGCAACCGCCTTCCGCTCAACTCATCCTTTTATACTGTTTCTTCTCCCTTTAGCGGGTGTCTTTATAGTTTTTTTCTACATACTCCTGGGTGCACGTACTCCAAAGGGTACCAATCTCGTCATTGATGCCATCCATAACGGACAGAGGGTCCCTCTTCGTATGACTCCTCTTATCATAGTTTCAACTGTTGTCACCCATCTTTTCGGAGGTTCCGCGGGCCGCGAAGGAGCTGCCCTTCAGGTGGGCGGTTCTTTGGGCAATTCCCTCGGACATATTCTCGGCTTCTCTGAAAAGGATCATCGACGTACCATAATGTGCGGCATGAGTGCTTCTTTCTCGGCACTTTTCGGAACTCCTCTTGCAGCCACCATCATGCCTATAGAGATGAGCACCGTAGGAATCATGTATTATTCCGCACTGGCTCCCTGCGCCATAGCAGCTCTCACTGCTCATTTTGTTGCGGAAATTATAAATCCGGGAGCCGAGAGTGCCATGAAGCTGTCAGTGGTTAATGAATTCACTTGGAAATCAGGACTCTTCACCATAGGCTTTGCCATTCTCTGTTCCTTTGTTGCCATTCTTTTCTGCTCGACCCTTCATGAAACGAAAAAATTCGCAAAGACAGTATTTAAAAATTCATATATCCGTGCAGTAGTCTGTGGAGCCATCGTTATAGGACTGACTCTGATCGTAGGTTCACAGACCTATAACGGAGCCGGCTCTGATGTGATAGCATCCTGCATTAACGACCCGAAATACCATATAGCAGCTTACGCTTTTCTTTTAAAGATCATATTTACAGCCATAACCTTATCCGGTGGTTTCCAGGGCGGTGAGATCGTTCCCTCTTTATTTATAGGTGCCACCTTCGGTCATGCTTTGGCCGGATTATGTAATTATTCACCCTCCATGGGAGCTGCTTTGGGAGCTGTATTCGTTTTCTGCGGTGTAACGAACTGTCCTGTTGCATCGATACTTATAGGCTTCGAACTGTTCGGATTTGAATTATCCTCATATGTTCTTCTCGGAGTGGCAGTCACTTATCTTTTCTCCGGAAACTACAGCCTGTATGGTTCACAGAAGATACGATTCAACAAATACGAACCGGAAGTAATCAACAGAAATGCACACTAAAACGAGCAGGGGAGAGCCCCCTGCTCGTTTCCACGTTGGAAAGTTAAAATCCAAATCTACTTTCGATGAAAAATCATCGAATATTTATGTATTATATCTCAGCCTTCCAGTGCTTTTTCATCTATGGCAAGCTTTATGCAGCCCATGATTCCCTGATCGTCATTCAAAGATGCGGGAACGATATAGTGATCCATATCGGCTATTTGTGAAGTCTTGATATATCCGTTAAGCATTTCCGCAGTCTTCTTTCTGATAAGAGGGAAGAGCTGTGTCTGATGCATAACACCGCCTCCGAGAATGATCATCTGAGGACTCATGACAAGGATGATATTCACAAGAGCCTGAGCTATGTAATATGCCTCCATATCCCAGACCTTTTCCGAGTCCTTAAGTTCAATTCCCTTTTTGCCGAAGCGTTCCTCGATGGCTGGTCCGGCAGCAAGACCTTCAAGGCATGTACCGTGGAATGGGCAGTGTCCCTTATATGTGTCTCCTGCGAAAGGAACCATCTTCATATGTCCGAGTTCCGGATGAAGCATTCCATGAACCAGTTTTCCATTGGACATGATGCCACCTCCGATTCCTGTGCCGATGGTGATGTACACAGCATCTGTAAGGCCCCTGGCCTGTCCGTAGGTTATCTCACCAAGTAATGAACCGTTTACGTCTGTATCAAAACCGACAGGTACTCCCAATGCTTCCTTCATGGCTTTTACTATATTGTAATTTGCCCATTTTAATTTCGGTGTGGTCGTGAAGCTGCCATAGGTCTCTGAGCTTCGATTAAGATCTATAGGTCCGAATGCCGCAATTCCGAGGGCTTCTATTTTTTTATCCCTGAACCAGTCTATGATTTCAGGAATGGTTTCCTCCGGCGAAACAGTAGGAATAGAAGTCTGTTCAATGATTTTTCCGTTTTCATCTCCGACAGCACAAACCATCTTTGTACCGCCTGCCTCCAATGCTCCATATAGCATAAGCTTTACCTCTCAATGTTTATAATTACGAAAGCATAATTCGTTACATTCGATTGTAAAAGAGCAAAAATGAAAAATCAATCCGTAAGAAAATCAATCTCGCATATTTAATCCATAACAAATCAATTATCTAAAAAATATCCTCATTTCCTAAGGCACGTAAACCACTTAACTGATATTATCCATAAAAAAACTTGCTATTTTTCGTCAATAATACTACTTACTTGGATTGATGGAGTGAAAATATTTTCTTATAATCAAAGTAACAGCATTTTAAATTTTTATGCAGAAGATGTCATATTCATTCACAGGCAGCTTCGATGAAATCATATTCAAGAAAAGGACCATCATCAACATGTTCAAAGATATTAAACCGGACAAGACATTTAAATCCAGACTGGACGCCCACTTCGACGAACTTAAATGGCTCTACAGCGAGCTTTATCACAATGATAATCAGGCCTTTGATTATTTTTTATGTATGCTTCATCAGTATTACAAAGAACGGGATCCTGATCTTAAAGAATGGGATGAAGCAAGAGAAATGGTACCTGACTGGTATCATGGGAATGAGATGCTTGGTATGCAGATGTATGTCAGCTGTTTCAACAAAACCCTGAAGGGGGTTAAAGAAAAAATATCTTATCTGAAGGAGACCGGTTCCAATTATATTCACCTTATGCCGCTTCTCGAAAGTCCCAAAGGACGTTCGGACGGTGGTTATGCGGTTTCTGATTTCAGAAAAGTGGACCCGAACCTCGGTACCATGGAGGACCTTAGAGACCTTACAGCAGAGTGTCACAGAAACGGAATGAGTGTCTGCATGGATTTCGTCATGAACCACACCTCAGAGGACCACGAGTGGGCCCTGCGCGCAAAAGCAGGAGAGAAGGAGTACCAGGACCGTTATTTCTTCTTCGATAACTGGTACATACCTAATGAATTTGAAAAAACCGTTCCTCAAGTCTTTCCAACAACAGCCCCCGGCAATTTCACCTGGTGCGAGGAGGCACAAAAGGTAGTCATGACCACCTTCTATCCATACCAGTGGGATCTTAACTACACTAATCCGACAGTGTTCAACGACATGACCGCCAACATGCTGAATCTTTGTAACCACGGCATAGATATCATAAGACTTGATGCCACTCCGTATATCTGGAAGTCACTCGGAACCACCTGCAGGAATCTTCCCGAGGTTCATACTCTTGTGCGAATAATGCGTATGGCTTCTGAAATAGTATGTCCCGGAACCCTTCTTCTCGGTGAAGTGGTTATGGAACCAAGTAAAGTAGTTCCTTACTTCGGAACGGTGGATAAACCTGAATGTCATATGCTTTACAATGTCACCACCATGGCAAGCACATGGCACACCGTTGCAACACAGGATGTCCGGCTTATGAAGCATCAGCTGGGACAGGTCTTCGCGCTTCCAAAGCAGTATGTATTCCTGAACTATCTGAGATGTCATGATGATATCGGATGGGGCCTTGATTACAACTATCTGAAGCAGTTCGGAGTTCATGAAATAGAACATAAAAAATTCCTTAATGACTATCTGAGCGGAAATTATTACGAATCCGACTCCCGTGGAGAGCTTTATAACGATGATCCCCGCCTCGGTGATGCAAGACTCTGCGGAACCACAGCATCACTGTGCGGCATAGAAGCCGCCGAATACGAAAACAATCCACTGAAACTGGATATGGCTATAAAGCTGGATATAATGCTTCATGCCTTCCTTTTCACCCAGAGCGGAATACCTATTATTTATTCCGGAGACGAGATAGGTCAGCTCAATGACTACAGCTACCACAGTGAGCCGGAAAAATGGGATGATTCAAGATATCTTCACAGAGGCGCTTTCAAGTGGGATGAAGCAGGAAAACGCCGCTACACCAAAACACGTCAGGGACGTCTGTATAAAGCCATAAGAAAGCTTGAAAAGCTCCGTGCAAAACACGATGTATTCGAAACCGGAGCAGATTGCTGGATAGTTGAAACCTATAATGATCACATTCTCGGAATAGGCAGATACCATCACGGAGAAAAGCTTATTGCACTGTTCAATTTCTCCGATCAGGATGAAACAGCATGGATCAATGAAGTTGAAGACTATAAGGACATGCTTACCAACAAGCCCCGTCCGGCTGTGGCTGTGGGCATACCTGCCAGGGATTTCGCATGGCTTATAACAAGCTATAAGTAAGAGAATACAGCGCACTGTATACAATACGCATAAATTTTATGGTTTTTTTCAAAAAAATTTGCATTTATTAGTGAAATTATTATCAAGTTCTGTTAATATATGTTATATGTCAAGCGCATGACACATTCTCAAAAACCTGTAATTGCCGCCAGAATTATTTTCAGATGTATAATACCCGGGCGTGTATAGAAGGATGGTCTTAAATTATGAAAACAAAACTTATTTTTGTTGATATCGACGGTACTCTGACACCTGCCGGAACAAATACACCTCCGGAAAGTGCTGTTGATGCAATTAAAAAGGCACAGAAGAAGGGACACAAGGTTTTTCTATGTACCGGAAGAAACTACGACATGCTGAAGCCTGTACTTAAATACGGATTTGACGGTCTGGTAAGCTGTTCCGGAGGATATGTGACCTGTGGAGATGATGTACTTTATGATTGTCCCATGAGCAAAGAGCAGCTCTATACTGCGCTTGAATCCCTTCACAAGAACGGTGTGTTCTGTACTATCGAAGGTAAGAACGGATCCTTTGGAGACTCTGACCTTAAAGATTTTCTCGACAGTACTGACGGCGGTAACTCAGAGATAGAGCGTTGGAGAAAGGCTCTCAGTGAAAATCTCGGAATTAAGCCCATGAATATGTATGATGGACAGCCTATCTACAAGGTAGTTATCATGGCGAGACATAATTCACAGATTGATGAATGCAGAGCACTTCTGGAAAAGGATTTCAGCTTCGTCATTCAGGATGTTCCGGCTCATGGCTGCGTTAATGGAGAACTTATCAATAGAAAGTTCGATAAGGGAAGGGGAGTAAGGCTCATAGCTGAGCATCTTTCGGTTCCTATAGAGGATACCATAGGTTTCGGTGACAGCATGAATGATCTTGAGATGATAGAAACTGTGGGCGTATCCGTATGTATGGCAAACGGTTCGGAGAAGCTCAAAGAACTTTCAGACATTGTCTGTCCGGCAGTAACAGAAGACGGACTTGCAAAGGCATTTGCTGATTTGGAACTTGTTTGATTAAAACTGTGCATGTCCGCTGAGGGAGACAGCGGATATAATAATTCACTTTTAGCGAGGTAAGAAAATGGCACTTGATTACAGAAAATGTGCGCAGGAAATTGTCGACCATATAGGCGGTCGCGATAATGTCGCTCAGGCAGCGCACTGTGCAACAAGACTCAGACTTGTCATAAAAGATAACAGTAAAGTTGATAAAGATTATCTTGACAATGTTGAAGGCGTTAAGGGCATGTTTGAGTCCAACGGTCAGCTTCAGCTGATTATCGGAACAGGAACAGTAAACAAGGTTTACGATGAGTTCCTCAGTATAACAGGCATGACAGCAGCTACAAAGGATGATGTCAAGGCAGCAGCAGCTGCAAAACAGCCTCTTTGGAAGCAGCTTCTGAAGCCTATCGGAGATGTTTTCGTACCTATCCTTCCTGCAATCGTAGCATCAGGTCTTATGATGGGTCTCGTCGAGGCACTCGGTAAGATTCCGGGCCTGAATTTTGCCGGAACAGACTGGTATTCATTCCTCGACATGGTAGCTAACACAGCATTTGCATACCTGCCTGTTATCGTTGCCATCTCAGCTGCCAGAGTATTCGGCGGAAACATTTTCCTCGGTGCTGTTATCGGTCTTCTCATGATTCACTCAGCTCTCACAAACGGCTGGGCTGCAGCAGACGGCTACGGTGTATGGTATCTTTTCGGAAACATCAAGATAACAGATGGCTATTCACTTCTCCAGATAAACCAGCTCGGTTATCAGGGACATGTTATTCCTGTTATCATAGCGGTGCTTCTTATGAGCCATGTAGAGAAGTGGTTCCATAAGCATGTGCCTGAGATGCTCGACCTTTTCATCACACCTCTTTGCACTGTACTTATCACAGCTCTCGTTACTTTCACCATGATCGGACCTGTATTCTCCGGACTTGAGACACTTGTACTCAGCGGTGCGAGAGTTCTGGTAAAGAATCCTTTCGGTGCAATGATAATGGGTGCTGTATATCCTGTTACCGTCGTTATGGGTCTTCACCACATGTACAACGTCATCGAAGCAGGTATGCTTTCAGACCCGGCTCTTATGCTTAACACCTGGATGCCTATCGCTTCAGCTGCAAACTTCGCACAGTTCGGTGCCTGCCTTGCAGTAGGTCTCAAGGCTAAGAACAACAAGACAAAGGTCATCGCCATCCCTTCAGCTCTTTCCGCATCTCTCGGAATCACAGAGCCGGCTATCTTTGGTGTAAACCTTCGTTTCTATAAGCCATTCATTGCCGGTATGATCGGTGGTGCCGTAGGTTCCATCTTCGGTGCATTAACAGGTATAGGAGCAACAGCATATGGTGTAACCGGTATCCCCGGATACCTTACAATCAACAACATTCCTGTTTATACAGTACTTCTTATTGTTTCAGGAGGCGTTGCATTTGCCGGCGCATGGTTAACATGGAACGAAGAAACAAAGGCACCTAAGAAAGCAGAAGAGGCAGTGGAAAAGGAAGTACCTTCCTTCGAGCAGAAGCCTGTTATAACATGTGAAGCAGGAACAGTACTTGCTCCCGTAAAGGGAACAGTGATAGCCCAGGACAAGATTCCTGATGAGACATTTGCAACAGGTGTACTCGGACAAGGTGTAGGTATCGAGCCTGAGGACGAAACAGTATATGCACCTTACGATGGTGAGATTTCTTCAGTTGCGGAATCAAAGCACGCTGTGGGAATCACAGGTCCTAATGACATGGAGGTTCTTATTCATGTGGGAGTTGACACAGTAGCCATGAACGGCGAGGGATTTGAGCCCCTTGTGAAGGAAGGTGACAAGGTAACTGCGGGTCAGCCTATACTTAAATTCTCAAGAAGTGCCATCAAGGCAGCAAATCATCCTGATATAGTAGTTGTTCTTCTGACAAACAGCGATGATTATAATGATGTAAAAATTTAATAGATACTGACTGATTTTCTTCAGTATTATTCCGGATGTGAAGCGCAGGATGACAAAAATATCAAGCGCTTCACATTATTTTTTTATAATTGACTGATTTTTATCAATTTAGCCTTGTTTATTTTTGTAAACATATACTATAATAAACAAAAGTAAAAAAAGGAGATACATATTATGAGAGAAATCGAATACACAGTCAATGATCCTAACGGAATTCATGCACGTCCGGCAGGAGTTCTTGTAAAGGCTTTAAAGGCTTACAACTCAAAGGTAACTATTTTCAAGGGTGACAAGAATGTTGACATGAAGAAGCTTCTTGCACTTATGGGCATGGGCATCAAGCAGGGCGATACAATCAAGGTTCAGATCGAGGGCGATGATGAAGAGGCTTGCGCAGCTGAACTTGAGAAGTCACTTAAGGAGAATTTCTGATTTTCTTTAAGAAGGATGGTTAGGATGTGAGACCGGAAATTTTTTCTCATCACATCATTATTAACATCGTAACACTATAATTTTCAGACACTTCTCGGATAACCGGATGGTATCTCCGGGAGGTGTTTTTTTTAAGGAGATAATATGCAAGTTGCAACAGGAAAAAGCGTTCTTAACGGAATTGCCATAGGAAAGATCAAAGTATATACTCCACCGAAAGTCGTTATCAGTGAAAAGCTTATAGAGGACACAGATGCTGAGCTTGCACGATTTGAAGATGCAAGGGAGAAGGCTATTGACCAGCAGAATGCTCTCTATGAAAAGGCTGTTATCGATGCAGGTGAAGACAGTGCCGAGGTTTTCTCGGTTCATGCCATGATGCTCGAGGATGATGACCTCATTGACGCCACAAAGGAAATCATCCAGACCCAGAAGCACAACGCGGAGTACGCTGTAAAGACAGCTTTCAACAATCAGGCAAGAGTTTTTGCCGAGATGGATGATCCATACATGAAGGAACGTTCAGCTGACATCTATGATATAGAGCAGGCTGTCCTCAATATTCTTTTCGGAATCGATCCTGAGTCAATGCAGGGAAGTGAGCCGTCTATCCTTGTGGCCAACGATCTCACCCCTTCAGAGACTGTACGTCTTGATAAGTCAAAGCTCCTCGGAATCATCACAAGAGAAGGTTCTCTCAACAGCCATACAGCTATACTTGCAAGATCCATGGGTATCCCTGCACTTGTACAGTGCGGTGAAGTCGCAAGCAAATGGGACGGAAAGACAGCTATCCTCGATGGTTACAATGCCTGCGCATATATCGAGCCTACTGAGGATCTCATGATTTCCCTTCGCAACAAGAGAGATTCAGACCTTAAGCAGAAGGCTCTTCTTCAGGAACTCAAGGGACAGAGCAACACAACCATCGATGGAAAGACCATCAAGGTATATGCCAATATCGGCGGCCCTTCAGACATCGGTCTCGTTCAGCAGAACGATGCCGGCGGAGTAGGACTTTTCCGTTCAGAGTTCGTATATCTCAACAGCAAGGACTATCCTACAGAAGAGGAGCAGTTCAATGCTTACAGACTGGCAGTTGAGTCCCTCGCTCCAAAGCAGGTAATCATCCGTACATGTGATATCGGTGCCGACAAGCAGGTGGACTACATGAATCTCATTAAGGAAGAGAATCCTGCCATGGGATGCAGAGCTATACGACTTTGCCTCACAAGAAGAGAGTTCTTCAAGACTCAGCTGAAGGCACTTCTCAGAGCATCTGCCTACGGTAACCTGGGCATCATGTTCCCTATGATCATTTCTACAAGAGAGCTCCACGAGTGTAAGGAGCTTATACAGGAGTGCACGGCAGAACTTGAGGAAAAGGGTTACAACATAGGTAAGTACAGCATCGGTGTCATGATAGAGACTCCGGCTGCTGTTATGATCGCAGACGAGCTGGCAGAGGAGTGTGATTTCCTTTCAATCGGAACAAACGATCTCACACAGTATACTCTGGCCATAGACAGACAGAACGCTGCACTGGATCCTTTCCTTGACACACATCATCCGGCTGTTCTCAAGGAGATCAAGATGACTATCGAGGCAGGACACCGTCATGGCGCATGGGTAGGAATCTGCGGTGAGCTCGGTGCCGATCTCACACTTACAGAGACATTCCTCCGCTACGGAGTTGATGAGCTTTCTGTAAATCCTGTATCCATCCTTCCTCTGAGAAAGGTAATAAGAGGAATAGATCTCAGAAAGTAAAGCCAGGTTAGAAGCTTCTTAAATACTTATTAAAAACAAAACGGAGATGACTGACAAAAAATCAGTCATCTCCGTTTTGTCATATAATCACTCTGTAACTGTAACTTTTGTCATAGTCACTGAAATAACAGGGGCATCACCCCAGCCTGTAGGTGTTGCTGCGATGCGGTCAACCTCGTCCATGCCTTCGATAACCTTACCGAAAGAAGCATACTCGCCATCAAGATGAGGTGCATCAGCATGCATGATAAAGAACTGTGAGCCTGCAGAATCCGGGTTCATGGCACGAGCCATGGATATAACTCCACGTGTGTGCTTAAGATCATTCTTCACACCGTTTGATGAGAACTCACCCTTGATATTCCAGCCGGGTCCGCCTGTTCCGTTTCCATCAGGATCTCCGCCCTGAATCATGAATCCCGGAATGATACGATGGAAAGTAAGTCCATCATAGAATCCGTCCTTTACAAGCTTAACAAAATTTTCAACTGTGATAGGAGCGATATCAGGATAAAGCTCGATCTTGATATCCTTACCGTCATCCATGGTGATAGTAACTATTGGATTTGCCATATTTTTTCCTTTCATAATAAAGCATCGTCCCCTGATATTTCGATCAACGAAGGAGCGATGTAACATATCAGACTTTCTGTTATCCGATATTTACATGAGAACTGCAGTCCGAATCAGACGCATATAAAGAACTGAAGTTATCTGTCTCTGAATTTTACCAATTATTGAATATTAAAACAATACCAATCTGCCAATGACAAAATCATTTCCGCTTACAGATGACGTATTCCATTTAATGCTTATTTCTAGTGAATTTAATTAGATATAACTAACTATTTAATTGACAGTTAGTTTTCTCTAACCTATAATACGTATGGTTAGCAATGTCTAACTCATATTATTAAAAACATGGAGGGATGTCATGAATAAGATTTATGTAATTTACTGGACACAGTCAGGAAACACACAGGAGATGGCAGAGGCTGTAGGTAAGGGTGTCGAGGCTGCCGGCAGTGAAGCACAGGTAGTTTCAGTATCAGATGTATCCGCAGAATCACTTAAGGATGCTGCGGCATTTGCTCTGGGATGTCCGGCAATGGGTGCGGAAGAACTTGAGGAAAGCGAGATGGAACCATTTGTTGCGGAAGTTGAAAAGTTCGCTTCAGGAAAGACCATCGGTCTCTTTGGTTCATACGGCTGGGGTGATGGCGAGTGGATGCGCAACTGGACAGAGCGTATGCAGAAGGCCGGAGCCACAGTAGTAGACGGCGAAGGAGTGATCGCTAACGAATCACCTGATGATGCCGCAAAGGCAGCCTGTGAAGAGCTCGGTAAGAAGCTTGCAGCAGTTTAAATTCAAAAAATATTACAGGAAATAAAGTTAGGAAAAAACAATGGCAGACGAACTCAGTGAAAAGCTTTTAAGAAACTGTTCCCAGACCCTGGCCGGTCTGAAAACAGGCTCCATTTTCAATATTTCTGATATACCTGTATCGGTTCTGGAATTTCAGATTGCGATACTGAGCTCGAAACTAAATCCCCTCGGTATCTTTATAAAAAGAATAAGGAGTAAAAAGAATAACTCTCTGATATATGTATACAGAAAATCCCAGCTGGTAAATGATCTGTGTAATGAATCAGCATGTAAAATACTCAGATCACTTGGCTATCCGGAATGTGGCCCTACAGAAGATATCATTCTGGACGGGAGAGTTGATTTTCTCATGAAAAGACTTTCTGATTATGAATGTTTTCCGCATGAGATAGGACTATTCCTTGGTTTTCCTGTTGAGGATGTAAAAGAGTTCATACGCCATGATGGCAGAGACTGTCTTACATGTGGCTTCTGGAAAGTGTACTGTAATAAGGCTGAGGCACTGAATACCTTCAGGCGATACAGAATATGCGCCCGAATCTATGAGAGTGCGGCATTAAGAAAACTGCCTGTGGAAATCATGACAGTTGCAGCCTGATTCTTTGTTTTAAATTCAATGCCCTTAATACCTTTTTTAAGCATTTTAGTGTTGAAATAGCAGGATTTATGGTATCATAGATTCTATGAGGGCCTTGCCCGGGACTATTATGAAAAAAGAGGTACCAAAAATTATGTCAGAAGTTAACGAAAAGATCCCATCAATGGATGACTTCAAGGATGAGCTTGAAGCTTCCTTCAAAGAGCATGCCAGAACAAAGCGTGTAGACATGAGCAAGTGGGAAAAGGTTCTTGATGATTTCGAGAATAAGAACACCATTGAAGTCGAAGTCGCTGAAGCCGTAAAGAGCGGTGTAACAGCAACCATAGATGGACTCAGAGCATTTATCCCTGCATCAAAGCTTTCACTCGGCTTTGTAAAGGATGAGGAATTAAAGGACTTTGTGGGCAAGAAGCTCAATGTCCGCATCATAACAGCTGAGCCTGAGAATAACAAGCTTGTTCTTTCCGCAAGAGATGTTCTTCGCGATGAGCAGGAGAAAGCTAAGGAAGAGAAGGCTCAGAAGGTTCAGGTAGGACTGGTTACTGAGGGTAAGGTCGATTCCATCAAGGATTATGGTGCTTTCGTTGACATAGGTGAAGGCGTTACAGGTCTTCTTCATGTTTCACAGATTTCAAACAAGCGCATCAAGTCTCCTTCAGAAGTCCTTAAGGAAGGTGAAACTGTTCAGGTACAGGTCATCGCTATCAAGGATGGTAAGATTTCTCTTTCCATGAAGTCTCTTGAAACTGAGCGCAAGGAGCGTAAGGAGAAGGAAGAGCGCGAGGATTTCCGTGCGAACTATAAAGAGTCAGGTGCAGCTACCACATCTCTCGGAGATCTCTTTAAGAAGAGCGGAATCAAGTTTTCCTGATTATAAACATTAAAGATATGAGAACGTCTGATCTTTTCAGACGTTCTTTTTTTGTGATCAGGTCTTAATGCGAAAGCCCGGCCGGCTCCTGCGGCCATAAGAAGTCCAGGCGAAAGCGGGCAGGTTGTTCTTCCTTACTTGATGGTGTCTTCAATATCGTCAATGAAAAAGTATATACTTGCCGAATAAAGACACATCGCATATAATGGCGTGAGCAAAAACAAGCGACATAAATTCGTCGTAGCTACAAAGCACGGCGTTTTTTTGATGAGTAGATATACATTGAACTCTCCTGTCAAAGGGGCGGTTATCAATTATTACATTCACGTCATGATTTAAATTGAGGAATATATGGAAAAAGGAAAAGAAATAACTATAGACGAATTTGAAAGCTTAAAGAGAGAAGATTATCATCTCATAGATCTCCGGGAAGAGGAGGATTTCCTTACCGGAAAGATGCCGGATGCCGTGAGAGTTGAGCTTTCTGACATTGTCGATAAGAATCACAACCTCCCAAAGGACAAGAAGCTGGTGCTTTACTGTAAGTACGGTGAGCTTTCTCTTTTGGCCGCAGAACAGCTTTATGAACAGGGATATGAAGCATACAGCCTTCAGGGCGGCTACGGAAAATGGGTGCTTCGACAGATTCAGAAGGATCTGGATTCTGAAAAGCGAAGGGAAGATATCGAAAAGTCCCTGAGAAAGAAATTCAAGAGAAATATTTACAGCATGTTCGTAAAGGCCATCTGTGATTACAAGCTTGTGGAAGAAGGCGATAAGATTGCTGTCTGCATATCCGGTGGTAAGGATTCCATGCTTATGGCCAAACTCTTTCAGGAGCTCAAGCGTCACAACAAGCTTCCCTTTGAGGTGGTCTACCTCTGCATGGACCCGGGCTATAACGAGGCCAATAGGAAGATCATAGAGAGAAACGCTGAACTGCTGGGTATTCCTCTTACCATCTTTGAAACAAATATTTTTGACTCCGTATACAACATTCCCAAGTCACCTTGCTATGTCTGTGCCAGAATGAGAAGAGGTTATCTATATAAGGAAGCCCAGAAGCTGGGATGCAACAAGATAGCTCTCGGTCATCATTTCGACGATGTCATCGAGACTGTACTTATGGGAATGCTTTATGCAGGACAGTACGAAGCTATGATGCCCAAGCTTCACTCCACCAATTTCCCGGGAATGGAGCTCATCAGACCTCTTTATCTTGTACATGAGGCAGAAATAAAGCATTGGAGAGATTACAACAGCTTGAATTTCATACAGTGTGCATGCCGTTTTACCGCAACCTGCTCCACCTGCCACACAGACGGACAGACCAGCTCTAAGCGCCTTGAGACCAAGCATCTGATTGCGAAGCTTAAGGAGACAAATCCCTATGTTGAAAGAAACATCTTCAGCGCAATGGAAAACATCAGTCTCAACAAGATCCTCGGTTTTAAACGCCAGCATGTGAAGCACAGCTTCCTTGAATGGTACGAGCAGGAGAACGACCTGAAGATAGGTATTCTCAGCGAAGAGGAGATACGTATGGAGGACGAGAAGAGAAAGGCTCAGGAGCTTCAGAAAGAAAAAGCCCGTATCGATTCCATGCCGAAATCAGAACAGGCCAGAAAGAATGCGGAAGAGAACCGTAAAAATGCTAATTTCAGAAAGCTGAATATACCTAAGGAAAAATAATGTGCATGAATGAAAGCTGTGGGACTTATCATCCCCTTTTGGAGAACTGCCGACTCTGTCCAAGAAGGTGCGGAGCGGAAAGAAACAAGGGTAAACATGGAGTGTGCGGCGTTTCATCGGATATTTACGTTGCAAGAGCGGCCCTCCACTTCTGGGAGGAGCCATGTATATCAGGTACAGAGGGTTCCGGTGCAGTCTTTTTCTCAGGCTGTACACTTAAGTGTGTATTCTGCCAGAATTATGAGCTAAGTCACGGAGAGTACGGAAAGAAGGTTTCTGTAGACAGGCTTTCCGAAATTTTCCTTGAACTTGAAGAAAAAGGGGCCAACAACATTAACCTGGTCACCCCTGACCACTATATCCCCCTCATCCGTGAAGCCATGATAAAGGGGCGTGATAAAGGTCTCCATATTCCCTACGTCATAAACTGCTCCGGTTACGAGACCGCAGAGCTCATAAGAGAGCTTGACGGACTTGCTGACATATATCTCGATGATTTCAAGTACATGGACAGCGAAAAGGCTGCAAAATATTCCGGTGCGGGAGACTATCCGGAACGTGCAAAGGAAAGTCTCGCCGAGATGGTGAGGCAGTGTCCCGAACCTTCCTTTGATGATAGAGGCATCATGCAGAAAGGTGTCATCGTCCGTCACCTTCTTATGCCGGGAATGGTAAAAAATGCAAAGCAGGTTGTGGACTACGTTTATGACAACTACGGTGACAATGTCTTCCTGAGCCTCATGCACCAGTTCACACCATTGGAAAGGCTTAAAAAGTATCCTGAGATAAACCGCCGGGTAACCAGGAGAGAGTATGAACGTCTTATAGATTACGCCATGACAAAGGGCGTGACCAATGCCTTCATCCAGGAGGGAAGCGTGGCAAAAGAAAGCTTTATTCCCGAATGGAACGGTGAAGGAGTCTGAAAAGTCTCTTACCATTAATGTTTTAATGGTAAGGGGCTTGTTTTTTTTTATAAAATCCTATATAAATGGTAGGGATTATATTGCATAGTGATTTACTAGGAATTATAATCGTCATGTCTGGAGGACAAATTACAAATACTTTTTAAATTTTAATTTATATATTTCGGGAGAATTATTATGGCAGATTTACTTAGGATTAAAGATCTTCATGTAACTGTAGAGGATAAGGAGATCCTTCACAATTTAAGTCTTACTGTAAATAAAGGTGAGACCCATGTGCTTATGGGACCAAACGGTGCCGGAAAGTCCACACTGGGCAACGCTCTCATGGGCAATCCCCAGTACGGAATAACCGGAGGTCAGATTCTTTTCAACGGTCAGGACATAACAAACGAATCAGCAGACAAGAGAGCTAAGCTCGGTATGTTCCTTTCCTTCCAGAATCCTCTTGAGGTTCCCGGCATTACCCTCGGAAACTTTATCCGTTCGGCTCTTCAGCAGAGAACAGGCCAGCACATTCGTCTCTGGGATTTCAAAAAGGAAATGCGAAAGGCTATGGAAATCCTCAATATGGATCCTTCCTATGCAGACCGTGACCTGAATGTCGGTTTCTCAGGCGGAGAGAAGAAAAAGGCAGAGATACTCCAGCTCCTTATGCTTAAGCCGTCCCTTGCGATCCTTGACGAGACCGATTCAGGACTTGATGTTGACGCTGTAAGAACAGTATCCAAGGGAGTGGAGGAATACCAGAAATCCATGGACGGTGCCCTCCTTATCATCACTCACTCCACAAGGATACTTGAGTCACTGAAGGTAGACCACACTCATATACTTGTAAACGGAAGCATAAAGGCTGAAGGAGACGCTTCACTCGTTGAAAAGATCAACAATGAGGGATTCGAGGAGTTCCTTTAATAAGAAAGAGGATACAACATGGCTAAAAAGGAAAAAGCAGAGGTCAATGACATTGACCGTTCAATGTATGATTTCCGCTACGAAGAGAATGAAAAGGACTTCTACAAAATACAGGAAGGTCTCACCAGAGAAATAGTAGAGGAAATATCAGAAAAAAAGGGGGATCCTCAGTGGATGCGTGATTTCCGCTTAAAATCCCTTGAAATATACAATAAAAAGGAGATCCCACAGTGGGGTCCGAGTATAGAGGGGCTCGATATGAGCAATATCGTGACCTATGTAAAACCGAAGACAAAAATGACAGCAGACTGGGAGGAAGTTCCCGATGATATCAAGAACACCTTTGAGAAGCTGGGAATCCCTCAGGCTGAAAGAGAGTCTCTTGCAGGAGTAGGTGCCCAGTACGATTCAGAGCTTGTATATCATAACCTTCAGAAGGAAGTTGCAGACAAAGGCGTGGTATATACGGATATTGAATCCGCACTTCACGGTCCCTATGCAGATATGATAAAGGATCATTTCATGCATCTGGTACCTCCCACAGACCATAAGTTCGCAGCACTTCACGGTGCAGTCTGGTCAGGCGGATCATTTGTTTATGTTCCGAAGGGTGTCAGTGTGGAGATTCCTCTTCAGTCATACTTCCGTTTAAATGCTCCGGGTGCAGGTCAGTTCGAGCACACTCTTATCATAGTTGATGAAGGTGCTGACCTTCATTTCATCGAGGGATGTTCCGCTCCGAAGTACAATATCGCAAATCTCCATGCAGGCTGTGTAGAGCTTTTTGTAGGTAAGAACGCAAAGCTTCGTTATTCCACCATCGAGAACTGGTCAAAGAACATGTATAACCTGAACACAAAGCGCGCCATAGTTGAAGAGGGCGGAACCATGGAATGGGTATCCGGTTCTTTCGGTTCCCATGTTTCCTACCTTTACCCTATGACCATCCTTAAGGGTGCACATTCCCACATGGAATTTACGGGCGTTACATTTGCAGGAAAAGGACAGAATCTTGATACCGGAGCCAAGGTAGTACATCAGGCTCCGGACACAAGCTCATACATCAGCACACGTTCCATAAGCAAAGACGGCGGTGCCAGCACCTATCGCTCATCCGTAGTCATTAACAATAATGCAAAGAACGCAAAGAACTCTGTATCCTGTCAGTCACTGATGCTTGATGATATTTCAAGATCAGATACCATACCTGCCATGGATGTCCGCACTCAGCAGGCTGATGTGGGACATGAAGCAAAGATAGGAAGAATCTCAGATGATGCTGTTTTCTATCTCATGTCAAGAGGCGTTTCCGAGGAAGAGGCCAGAGCCCTTATAGTATCAGGCTTTGCCGACTCCGTATCAAAGGAGCTGCCTCTGGAGTACGCAGTTGAAATGAACAACCTGATCCGTCTTGAGATGGTCGGAGCTATAGGTTAAGGGAGACAGATATGGAAAATACTACATTATTGATAAATGCCATGCCTGCACCGACTTACAACTGGCTCAGGATGAATGGTGCGAATGTTAAGGTTCCGGTATTTGCAGAAGAAGGCAACCCAATTGTAACGAGAAGTTCAGAAGTCACTGCAGAAGCAGTTTCTTATGAGGAAATAAAGGACATCCCCGGCGGAATGGGTCCCGACATGGATGACTATATAAAGAAGTCAGGTGCAGAAGTACTGAAGATTTCTGCAGGGAAGGGACAGAAAACAGTCTCTCCCGTAAAAATAGATTTCAATTTCACTAAGGATCAGACTACAGTTAATGCTGTTTACATCGATGCTGCACAGGACAGCGATATAACTGTCATCATGGATTTCTCATCAGAAAAAGGAAGCAGCGGTTTTGCTGCTGTACAGACCAAGGTCAGGGTAGGAAAGAATGCAAAAGTCCTTCTCATCCAGATCCAGAGACCGGGTGATGGATTCAGATTCTTTAATGATATAGCCTCCGTAACAGATGATAACGGAAGCTTCGAAGAGATACAGCTTGTCCTGAGTGGCAAGGAGACCTATCTTGGTTCACGTACAGATCTGAAAGGCAAAGGCAGTGTCCTTAAGACCGATACCGGATATCTTCTGAAGGGCCATGAACACCTGGACATGAACTATATTGCAAATCATATAGGTAAGAAAACTCTCTGTGATATCAAGGTAGACGGTGTCTTAAGAGATGAAGCCATGAAGCTTTTCAGAGGCACCATCGATCTCAGAAGAGGTGCGAAGGGCGCTGTAGGTAACGAAATTGAAGATGTTCTTCTTATGGATGACGATGTCATTAACCAGACCATCCCCGTTATCCTCTGCGATGAGGATGATGTAGAAGGAAATCACGGTGCCACCATCGGACGTCTGGATGACGACCTTCTTTTCTATATGGAATCAAGAGGTATGAACAGGGAAGAAGTCTATGAAATGATGGCTAAGGCAAGAATAGATTCTGTTGTCGCAAAGATTCCCGATGTAGAAACAAAGAATCTCATTTCGAAATATCTGGAGGAAAACCATGCGGGAAATCACTAAAGAAGAACGTCAGGCAGAAGATGAGAAAATACTCGGAGACTTTCCTATTTTTGACGGAAGCTTCACATATCTCGATAACGGCGCCACCACCCAGAAGCCAAAATGTGTTCTGGAAGCCGTGGACAATTACTACAGGACCATGAATGCAAATCCCATGAGAGGCCTCTACAAGCTGAGCCTCCGGGCAACCGAAGCCTATGAGGAAGCCAGGGAAACTGTTCGTTCCTTCATCAATGCAGGTTCCACAGAGGAGATAGTCTTCACCAGAAATGCAACTGAGAGCCTTAACCTGGTGGCTTACAGCTACGGAAGAGCCTTTATCAAAGAAGGTGACGAAGTAGTTATAACTGTCATGGAACACCACAGCAACATGATACCATGGCAGGAGCTCTGCAAAGAAAAGGGAGCTAAGCTCACTTACATCATGCCGGAAGCGGACGGAACCATCCCGGAAGAAATGTTCCGCTCCTATATGAATCCCAGAGTAAAACTGGTAAGCATGACTCATATATCCAATGTCCTCGGGGTAAAAAACGATGTGAAGACATTTGCACGTATCGCACATGAGAACGGGGCTGTCTTCTCATTAGACGGAGCACAGTCCATACCTCATACAAAAGTTGATGTACAGGATCTGGACGTTGATTTTCTGTCCTTCTCAGGCCATAAGATCTATGCACCTATGGGAATAGGTGTTCTGTACGGAAAAAAGGCATTGCTTGAAAAGATGCCTCCATTTCTTTTTGGCGGAGAAATGATAGAATATGTAACAACAGAGGGTGCCACATGGAATGAGCTTCCCCATAAGTTTGAGGCAGGAACTGTCAATGACGGCGGTGCGGTAGGACTGAGTGCGGCACTGAAATACGTGAGTTCCATAGGCTTTGACCGCATAGAAGAGCGGGAGCTTCATCTTACCCGTCTTATGATGGAAGAAATGAAGAAGCTGCCCTATGTACATATTCTCGGAAAAGAGGCTCCCGAAGATCATCATGGTATAGTCACCTTCACCATCGACGGAGTGCATCCCCATGATATAGCAGCTATCTTTGATGAGCATGATGTAAACATTCGCGCAGGACACCACTGTGCACAGCCTCTTATGAAGTTCTGTCACACACCTAGCACCGTAAGAGCCAGCATCGGTCTCTACAACACTTCGGATGATGTATATAAATTCATAGCTGCCTTAAAAAAAATAAGAGGAGAGATGGGATATCAGGATTGATCCGATACCGGAAGCTCACATCTGTTACGAGGCACCCAAATAAGATTTGAGATATTTTCAAATTAAGTTTATGAGTCACATGCCGTATTGAGTATATCCGGTATGTGACTCATGGAGGTTAATAATGTCAAATACGTTCTACAATGAAATACTTACAGACCACAACATTCACCCCACCCACAAATATAAGATGGAGGATGCCACCTTCTCACTTGAAGGTGTGAATCCGAGCTGCGGAGATGATGTGGTTCTCTACATAAAGGTAGATGAACATAATACCATCGAGGAGGCTTCCTTCTACGGTGACGGCTGTGCCATTTCACAGGCCAGTGCAGATATGATGTGCGATCTTATCATCGGAAAATCAAAAGAAGAAGCTCTGAGACTTTCCGACATTTTCCTCCGTATGATAAAGGACACCATCACTCCCGAGGAAAAGGAGGAGCTTGAGGAGGCCGGAATCCTGGAGGATATCCATCACATGCCGGCAAGAGTCAAGTGCGCTGTCCTCGGATGGCATACCATGGACCAGATCTTCAAGGATGCCGAGGAAGGAAAAATCGATAAATACGACGGCAAGTTTGAAAACTAAAAATTGTATGACAACCCCCTTGTTTTTGCGTTTAAAATCCACTAAAATATAATTTAGTAAATCGGTTAACTAAATCAACAAGGAGATATAAAAATCATGAGAATTGCTTTAATCAATGAGAACTCTCAGGCAGCCAAGAATGCTTCTATCTACGGTTCTCTCAAGAAAGTGGCAGACGAGAAGGGATATACTGTAGATAACTACGGTATGTACAGTGCAGAGGACGAATCCCAGCTCACCTATGTTCAGAACGGAATACTGGCAGCCGTTCTTCTTAACAGCGGTGCAGCAGACTTTGTAGTTACAGGCTGCGGAACAGGAGAGGGCGCTATGCTTGCTCTTAACTCATTCCCGGGTGTGATCTGCGGACATATCGAGGATCCTCTTGACGCTTTCACATTTGCGCAGATCAACGATGGCAATGCAGTAGCACTTCCTTTCGCACTTAAGTTCGGCTGGGGCGGAGACCTTAACCTCGTATACATCTTCGAGAAGCTCTTTTCACAGCCATTCGGCGGCGGATATCCACCAGAGAGACGTGAGCCTGAGCAGAGAAACAAGAAGATCCTTGACGAGGTTCGTAAGCACACTCTGAGACAGGATCTTGTTGAAGTTCTCAAGGAGCTCGATCCCGAACTCGTTAAGGGTGCATTCAAGGGTGAGCACTTCAAGGAGCTCTTCTTCGCAAACTGCAAGGATGAGAAGATCGGAGCTTATATCAAATCTATCACAGATTAAAATACACCATGATGTATCCTTCTTAAAAAGAGGGGCCGGCAGAGATGCCGGCTCTTCTTTTGTTATTAAAGTTACCTCTTCTTATGTGAAACTCCCGGATTCCTCTTTATAAATAAACACCAACTTTCCTAAGTCAAGTGACATGAATTTGTAAGTGTGATGACATTGCATACAAATTGACAGAATTGTATAATTTACAGAGAATGTCTAAATATAAATATGGCAGGTAATGATGACAAAATACACCAAATATAATATAGATAAAACACTTGATGCACTGGACGATACCAAAGGAAAGGTCGGGCGGCGCATCTCATACTTTTTTCAGATGGCGCTGATTATAGGCACTTTGTCGGGAGGTATACTTGCAGCTGCATTAGGCTTTGGTATGTTCCAGGGCATACTGGATTCAGCTCCAAATATCAACTCCATCCATGTAGGACCCACAGCCTACGCTTCAAAAGTCCTTGATACAGAGGGCAATGTCACAGCAACGCTGGTCCAGGCCGGCTCCAACAGAGAAAGAGTTACTTACGAGCAGCTCCCGGAGGATCTTATAAATGCTTTTGTTGCCATAGAGGATGAACGTTTCTGGACTCACAACGGTATAGATATCAAGTCCATCCTTCGTGCAGTCAGGGGTGTAATTTCCGATAACAGCTCTGACGGAGGCGGTTCCACCATCACCCAGCAGCTCATAAAGAACAATGTCTTCGGAGGCGGCTTGAATGAAGGCACCTTCCAGAAGTATGTCCGTAAGTTCCAGGAGCAGTATCTGGCCCTTGAACTGGAAAGCCAGCCGGATATTCCAAAGGAAGACCTGAAAAAAAGCATTATAACCGCGTATCTCAACACCATTAACCTGGGTTCCAACACCCTCGGTGTCAAGGTAGCGGCAAGAAGATATTTCAATAAAGAGGTCGATACCCTGACTCTTTCGGAATGTGCCGTCATTGCGGCAATTACGAAGAATCCCTCGGCTCTTAACCCTATTACCCATCCCGAAAAGAACGCAGAACGTCGTGCACAGATTCTTTCCAACATGCTGAAGCAGGGTTATATAACCAAGGTACAGTATGATATCGCAAAGGCCGATGATGTATATTCCAGGATCAAGAATGTGGATATTCAGAAATCCATGGTCAGCGAAGAACCCTACTCCTACTTCGTGGATGAACTTACGGAACAGGTAGTGGAGGAACTTCAGAACCGCTTCGACTATACCAAGGAAAAGGCAACGGATCTTCTTTATTCAGGCGGTCTCACCATCTACTCCACACAGGACCCTGCTTTACAGGCTATAGTTGATGAAGAGGTCAACAATCCGGAGAACTATGACACCGCAAAATATTCCATAACCTGGAGGTTCACTGTACGTCATGAAGACGGAACCATTGTGAACTATTCCGAAAGGGATCTGAGCCGTTATATAAAGGAAGTAAGAGGAATTTCATTTAACGGATTGTATAAGTCGGAGGAATCCGCAAAAACTTATATAGAAGAGTATAAATCACAGCTTCTTACCGATACCGATGTAATCCTCGGAGAAAAGTATTTCGCAACACTTGAGCCTCAGGTCTCCTTTGTTCTCATGGATCAGCATACAGGTCAGGTAAAGGCAATCAACGGCGGAAGAGGTGAGAAGCTTTTCTCTCTTTCCCTTAATCGTGCCACAAACACACCGAGACAGCCCGGCTCCACCTTTAAGGTCATTTCAAGCTTTGCTCCTGCCATAGATCTCTACGGTGCAACTCTTGCTTCAACCTACTATGACGGAAACTATACAATAGGAGAGAAGACCTTCAAGAACTGGTACAGCAAAGGATATCTCGGTTATCAGACCATAAGGGACGGTATCATTTATTCACTCAACATCGTTGCCGTAAGATGTCTTATGGAACAGCTGGATCCCCACAGAGGACGCTTATATGCCGAAAATCTCGGTATAACGACTCTTGTAAATGAGGATGAGAATCCGGCTCTTGCCCTTGGCGGTCTTACCAACGGTGTAACCAACCTGGAGCTTACCCAGGCCTTTGCAACAATTGCAAACAACGGCAGCTTTAACAAAGCAAAGTTCTTTACAAAGATCATAGATCAGGACGGAAATGTACTTATAGACACTACTCTGGACCAGCCGAGACAGGCCATGAAAGAGACCACAGCCTTCCTTCTTACAGATGCCATGCGTGAGTCTATGCTTCCGAACAGAGCATTTGCATCCGGACTCAGTGTCAACTCCACCTCCACAAGAGCTCATTTCGACGGTATGAGCCTTGCCGGAAAATCCGGTACCACAACCAAGGATGTGGATATATGGTTTGTAGGTTTCTCTCCATATTATACTGCAGGTGTCTGGGGCGGCTGTGACGAGAACCAGCCTCTTATCGACAATGCAAGCGGGGAGTATAACGGAGGCTCCGGCTTCCATAAGGACATCTGGCGCAAAATCATGCAGCGTGTCCATGAAGGACTTCCTGATATAGGCTTCGATGAGCCTGTGGGAATCGTCACTGCAAAGGTATGCCGCAAGTCCGGTCAGCTTCCATCCGGCGGATGTTATAACGATTTCCGCGGAAGTGCAGTTAAAACCGAATATTTCGCCGAGGGAACAGAGCCAGTGGACAAATGTGAAGTTCACTACAGCTGGGGAGGAATCAAGATTCCTGAAGGCGAGGACAGAGGAACGGATGACAGCGGATACAGCCATTCTGATTATCAGGCTGTACAGATACCTCAGTTCACACTTCCCGTGATGACGGAAACAGCGGCAGAGACTCAGGCAGAGACCTATGAGTACGGTCCAAGCGGAAAACCTCCTGCAGGAGGCATAGAAGCACCTGTGGTCATTGTGAACTGACCGTTTTCAGTACACTCCGGTACGTTATAAGTCCCGGCAGAGACATTAACAAATCAACAATCTTTCGCACCCATCTCAGTAAGAGATGGGTGTAATTGGATAAAAATAATGAGATATATCAAAGAATACGCAACAGGCGAATACGAAGAAAAAAAATCCAGATTCATAGGAGAGATATTCCCTATTAAATCAGAAGAAGAAGCCCAGGAGCATATTGCGGCTATCAGAAAAAAATATTATGACGCCCGCCATCATTGTTACGCTTATGTTCTTGGTGACAGCTACGAGACCGTAAAGCAGTCAGACGACGGTGAACCTTCCCAGACAGCAGGCATGCCCATACTCAATGTACTTAAGGGGCAGGAAATACACGATGCCCTCATAGTTGTGACCCGCTACTTCGGAGGAACACTTCTGGGAACAGGTGGTCTGGTCAGAAGCTATACAAACGCCAGCAAGGCGGCTATTGAAAATGCAGTAGTGCTGGAGGCTGTGGAAGGCTTCAGGGCGACTGCGGAAATCCCATATACATTGGTGGGAAAAATAAAATATTTTACGGAAACGGAAGGTATAACCGAATCAGAAGCCGAGTATGGAAACAATGTGAACATGACCTGGCTGGTGCCGGAAGATAAGATGTCCCTGTTTCAAAATCAGATACAGGAGATGTCAGGGGGAAGTATTTCTCTTGCAATCGAGAAATACCGGTGGTATAATGCGTAAGATTTTTTGAGAATTTGTATTCAAACACGCATATTCAGCCCAGTCGCTATTAAGTATGCGTCCTGAAACTCAATTTTTCAGTTCGCATTCTGAATGCGGCTGGGTTTTTTATACTGTATAGATGAGGTACAAGAATGAAGCAGAAGAGAGAAAATATTCGTAACGTCGCAATCATCGCTCACGTTGACCATGGTAAAACTACACTTGTTGACGAGCTTTTAAAGCAGTCAGGTGTATTCCGTGACAACCAGGACGTAGGTATCCGTGTAATGGATTCCAACCCTCTGGAGCGTGAGAGAGGAATTACCATCCTTTCAAAGAACACTGCCGTAACATACAAGGATACAAAGATCAACATCATCGATACTCCGGGTCACGCAGACTTCGGCGGTGAGGTTGAGCGAATCCTGAAGATGGTTGACGGTGCAATCCTTCTTGTAGACGCATTCGAAGGTCCTATGCCTCAGACAAGATTCGTACTTCAGAAGGCTCTTGATTTAAGACTTCCTGTTATGTGCGTTATCAACAAGATCGATAAGCCACAGGCTCGTCCTACAGATGTAGAGGATGAGGTTCTTGAGCTCATGATGGATCTCAATGCTTCCGACGAGCAGCTTGACTGCCCGTTCCTTTATGCTTCATCAAAGGAAGGCTTTGCAAAGGCAAAACTCGAGGATGAATCTAAAGACATGGAGCCTCTTTTCCAGGCTATCCTCGATTATATCCCAGCGCCTGAGGGAGATGTAGAGGCTGATACACAGATGCTCATCTCAACAATCGACTACAACGAATTCGTTGGTCGTATCGGTATCGGTAAGATAGAGAACGGTTCTCTCAAGCTCAATCAGGATGCATACGTAGTTAACCACCATGATTCATCAAAGAAGAGCAAGGTAAGAATCACAAAGCTTTATACCTTCGATGGACTTAAGAGAGTGGATGTTCAGGAAGCTCAGTGCGGTGAGATAGTTGCTATCTCCGGTATCGAAGATCTCCACGTTGGTGATACTGTTATCACAGGAGAGGCTGAGGCTATTCCGTTCCAGAAGATCACTGAGCCTACCATCTCTATGGACTTCATCGTTAACGATTCTCCTCTTGCAGGTCAGGAAGGTAAGTTCGTTACTTCAAGACATATCCGTGACCGTCTTATGAGAGAGCTTCAGACTGACGTATCTCTCCGCGTTGAGGAAACTGATTCAGCCGATACTCTCAAGGTTTCAGGACGTGGTGAGCTTCACCTTTCAGTTCTTATCGAGACTATGCGTCGTGAAGGCTTCGAATTTGCCGTTTCCAAGGCAGAGGTTATCTACAAGACCAACGAGCAGGGCAAGAAGATGGAGCCTATGGAGATTGCTTACATCGATGTTCCGGATGACTGCACAGGTACAGTTATCCAGAAGCTCACACAGCGTAAAGGTGTTCTTAACGGCATGAGCCCTCTTGCAACAGGCTACACACGTCTTGAGTTCGATATCCCTTCAAGAGGTCTTATCGGATACAGAGGCGAGTTCATGACAGATACAAAGGGTAACGGTATCCTTAATACCGAGTTCGATGGCTACGGCGAGTTCAGAGGCGAGCTTTCATACCGTCACCAGGGTTCACTCATTGCCTTCGAGAACGGTGAGGCTGTAACATACGGTCTTTTCCAGGCACAGGCAAGAGGTACTCTTTTCATCGGACCGGGTGAGAAGGTTTACTCAGGTATGGTCATCGGTCAGTCACCTAAGTCTGAGGACATCGAGCTTAACGTATGTAAGACAAAGCACCTTACAAACACACGTACTTCATCATCTGACGAAGCACTTAAGCTCACACCTAAGAAGATCATGTCTCTTGAGCAGTGCATCGACTTCATCGATACAGACGAGCTTCTTGAGGTTACACCTGAGAATCTCCGTATCCGTAAGAAGATTCTTGATCCTACTCTCAGAAAGAGAGCCGGCATCGCAAGAAAGAACGGATAATATATTGCTGCATGGCATAAATCATAAGGCTTGTTCAGGCTGTTGCTGATACTGCAGCCGGTTAAAAAACACCTCAGGTTATGTCATGATAAGTAAAATGTATAACAGGCGGCAGATTTTCTGTCGCCTGTTCTTAAATTCTATTGTATAATTGGTGAAGTTTAGTGTGTAATACCACAAATAACGGAGGTTATTATGGCCATATTTAAGGGAGCAGGAGTAGCGCTTATTACTCCATTTCATGAGGATGGATCTGTAAATTACGAGAAACTTACAGAACTTATAGAGGAACAGATCGCAGGCGGCACAGACGCCATCATAGCTTGCGGTACAACAGGTGAAGCATCAACCATGTCTGAAAAAGAGCACATGGATGTTGTTCGTTTCATCATCGATAAGGTAGCTCATCGTATTCCTGTAATTGCAGGTACAGGAAGTAATTGTACAGCAACAGCTGTGGAGCTTTCCAGACAGGCTGAGGAAGCAGGAGCTGACGGAGTTCTTCTGGTTACTCCATACTACAATAAAGCAACACAGGAGGGACTGATCAGGCACTTCACAACTATCGCAGAGGCTATCAGCATTCCCTGTATCCTTTATAACATACCATCAAGAACAGGTGTTACTATCCAGCCTGAGACTATGGCTTATCTTTACAAGAACGTAAAGAACATCGCAGGTGTAAAGGACGCTACAGGAAACATAGAGATGAGCACAAAGCTCATGACTCTTGTAGATGATGATTTCGCACTTTATTCTGGAGATGATGACGAGGTGGTTCCTCTTCTTGCCCTCGGTGGTTCAGGAGTCATTTCGGTCCTTTCAAACATTGCACCTAAAGAGACCCACGATATCTGTGAGAAGTGGTTCAACGGTGACATCAAGGGCTCTCTTGATGCACAGCTTAAGGCATTCCCTCTTATCAAGGCTCTTTTCGCAGAGGTAAATCCTATTCCTGTAAAGGCTGCCCTTAATCTTCAGGGAAAGAATGTAGGATCTCTTCGACTTCCTCTTACAGAGGCAAGTGACAAAACAAAGGCTCTTCTGAAGGAAGAGATGACAAAGTTCGGAGTTCTCTGATCAGGATCTAAAAAGTTGATTTCAGCAGTGGTCTGCCTGATCAAAATGAAAGTGAGGTTGTTATGATAAAAGTTTTATTATTCGGTGCTATGGGCGTTATGTGCAGGAACGTTGCAAACTGTGCCAAAGCCATGGATGATATAGAGATAGTTGCAGGTATCGACAGAGAAGATCACCTTGATGACCCTGCTTTCGGATTCCCTGTATACGACAGCTTCGATAAGGTAAAGGAAAACTTTGATGTCATCATCGATTTCTCAGTTGCCCCTGCCATTGATAAACTTTTGGATTATGTTGAAAAAACAGGTGCAGCCTGTGTTCAGTGTACAACAGGTCTCAGTGACGCTCAGCTTGAAAGAGTAAAGGAGATTTCAAAGAAAGCTCCGGTTCTCAGAAGTGCCAATATGTCCATAGGTGTGAACCTTCTTTTGGAGCTGGTAAAGACAGCCGCACAGAAGCTTTACGAGAGAGGCTTTGATATCGACATCGTGGAGCAGCACCACAGAAGGAAGCAGGATGCTCCCTCCGGAACAGCTGTTGCTATTGCAGACGCTGTAAATGAGGCTCTGGACCATAAGCTTAATTACGTTTATGACCGTTCAGACCGCCGAGAGCAAAGACCTCATGACGAGATCGGTATCAGTGCCGTAAGAGGCGGAACTATCGCAGGAGTTCATGACATCATTTTCGCAGGAGAAGACGAGGTCATCACATTTAACCATACAGCTTATTCAAGAAACATTTTTGCAAACGGAGCCCTGAATGCCGCAAAGTTCCTTAAGGGCAAGTCAGCAGGACTCTATTCAATGCAGGATGCTCTCGCATAATAGTGACTTTTTAGCAGAATCCCATCGGGATTCTGCTTTTTTCATGTACATATTGACGAGCATGGCAAAATCATTCGACAGCAGAATAAAAATGTTATATATTTCTAATTGCTGTGGTCTGAGAGCTTCAGTCAAAGGATAGGATTTAAGCTTCGGCACACAGATAAAAGAATAAGTTCACACAAGCTTTATTTAAAGGAGATCAAGATGGCAGAACATAATCGTTACACCAGCCCACTGACAGGACGTTATGCTTCAGAGGAGATGCAGTACATCTTTTCACAGGACAATAAGTTCCGTACATGGAGAAAGCTTTGGATAGCCCTTGCAGAAACAGAGCATGAGCTTGGACTCAATATCACTAAGGAGCAGATAGAAGAGTTAAAGGCCCATCAGGATGAAATCAACTATGAAGTTGCAGAGGCACGTGAAAAGGAAGTTCGTCATGATGTTATGAGCCATGTCTATGCTTATGGCGTTCAGTGTCCTAATGCAAAGGGCATCATTCACCTTGGTGCAACGTCATGCTATGTTGGTGATAACACAGATATCATCATCATGCGTCAGGGCCTCGAGCTTGTCAGAAAGAAGCTCATTAACTGTATCAATGAGCTCAGCAAGTTCGCTCTCAAGCATAAGGATCTTCCTACTCTTGCTTATACTCATTTCCAGCCGGCACAGCCAACAACTGTCGGCAAGCGTTCTACTCTCTGGATCAACGATCTCGTTATGGATCTCCAGGATCTCGATTATGTTCTTGAATCTCTTAAATTATTAGGTTCCAAGGGTACCACAGGAACTCAGGCTTCCTTCCTTGAACTTTTCGACGGTGACCACAGTAAGTGCCGTGAGCTCGATCAGAAGATTGCAGAGAAGATGGGCTTTAAGTCCTGCTATCCTGTATCCGGACAGACCTACAGCCGTAAGGTAGATTTCCGTGTTTTAAGCATTCTCGCAGGCATTGCCCAGTCTGCCCACAAGTTCACAAACGATATACGTATGCTCCAGCACATGAAGGAAATCGAGGAGCCTTTCGAGAAGCACCAGATCGGTTCAAGTGCCATGGCTTACAAGCGTAATCCTATGCGTTCAGAGCGTATCGCATCTCTCGCGGATTATGTTATGTCAGATCTTATGAATCCGATGCTTGTATCAAGCACACAGTGGTTCGAGAGAACACTTGATGACTCCGCAAACAAGCGCCTTTCTGTACCTGAGGGATTCCTTGCCATCGACGGTATACTTGATCTCTACCTTAACGTTGTTGACGGACTTGTGGTTTATCCAAAGGTAATCAGGAAGCATCTTATGGCAGAGCTTCCGTTCATGGCAACCGAAAACATCATGATGGATGCAGTCAAGGCAGGGGGTGACCGTCAGGAGCTTCATGAGAAGATCCGTCAGCTCAGCATGGAGGCAGGAAAGACTGTAAAGGAAGAGGGCAAGGACAATAACCTCCTTGAGCTCATCGCCGCTGACCCAAGCTTCCATCTTTCACTCGAGGATCTGGAGGCAAGCATGCAGCCTGAGCGTTATGTGGGACGTTCACCAAAGCAGACAGAAGACTACATCAACGAAGTAGTAAATCCTATACTCGAGGAGAACAAGGCTCTTCTTGGTCTTACTGCCGAAATAAAGGTTTAATTGAATAGACTTATTTTAAAAAGAACTATCGGACAGAAACACCGATAGTTCTTTTTTCGCGATAAGTCTTATAAGCGCATGCCGTGCCGGAATAGACATGCATTTGACAGCCAACATGGAATCCGGAAGGGGTCATCTCTTCCGGATAGTCTGAGCTTAGATTTTTTTTCATGTGTTGAACTTGAAAATAAGCTTTATAACCTTTATAATTTTTGATGTCTGTGTGAAATTTAACCGGGGAATCAAGGAGGTGCAGAAGTGACTTTAAAACGGATTCTTGCGATTTTAGCATTAATCTTGATAGCCATACTGCTGATCCTTCTCCTTGTTTTTGCTATTACAGGTGCAAAAAAGGAGTACATTCTTGCGGTTATGTTTTGCCTGATCGTGGTACCATCGGTAATATATGTATTTATCTGGTTCACAAATCTAACAAAAAAATAGTTTTTGATGCTTCGGTCACGAATCTCTCACGGCAGCAAGGCTGCATGATCCCGGAAACAAGATTACTTTTCAATATTGTCATTATCTGATACATCAAAAGATCAGATACTAAGGTAATCCATAGGGTTAAGAAGGATCATCATGTGTCAAAAAGGTGAGGGGCATCAGTAGTATCCTATGGATACTATCTCTTTAGGAGGATTTATATGGTTCGAGCAATCGTAGGCGCAAACTGGGGAGACGAAGGAAAGGGCAAGATCACAGATATGCTTGCTGAATCCTCAGACATCGTAGTTCGTTTTCAGGGCGGTGCCAATGCAGGTCACACCATCATCAACAACTACGGACGTTTTTCACTCCACCTTCTTCCAAGCGGTGTATTTTACGATCACACAACTTCTGTACTTGGCAACGGAGTAGCACTGGATATCGAAAAATTCTGTGCCGAGCTTAAGTCATTAGTTGATGCGGATGTTCCAAAGCCTAAGATACTTGTTTCCAATCGTGCACAGGTCATGATGCCTTATCATGTACTTTTCGATACTCTTGAGGAAGCGAGACTTGCAGGAAAGAGCTACGGTTCCACAAAGTCAGGTATCGCTCCATTCTTCTCAGATAAATTCGCAAAGATCGGTCTTCAGGTATGTGAGCTCTTTGACGAGGAAGTACTTTGTGACAGACTTCACAAGGTAGTTGAGATGAAAAATGCCACACTTCGTGAGCTTTATCATGCAGCCGAGCTGAATTACGATGAGCTCCTTACAGAGCTTCACAAGCAGAGAGACCTCATCGCTCCTTACGTTACAGATACTTCAAAGTTCTTAAGAGAAGCACTGAAGGCAGGAAAGACAGTTCTTCTTGAGGGTCAGCTCGGAACCATGAAGGATCCTGACCATGGTATCTATCCTATGGTCACATCAAGCTCAACACTTGCGGCCTACGGTGCTGTAGGTGCAGGTATCCCTCCTTATGAGATCAAGGATATCATCGCCGTAACAAAGGCTTACTCATCAGCTGTAGGTGCAGGAGACTTCGTTTCAGAGCTTTTCGGTGATGAAGCAGAAGAGCTCAGAAGAAGAGGCGGCGATAAGGGTGAGTATGGTGCGACAACAGGGCGTCCGAGAAGAGTAGGCTGGTACGATGCAGTTGCTTCCAGGTACGGCTGTCAGCTTCAGGGTGCTACACAGGCAGTACTCACAGTACTCGATGTACTCGGTTACCTTAAGGAGCTTAAGGTTTGCACAGGCTATGAAATCGATGGTGAAGTAACTAAAGATTTCCCTGTTACACCGCTTCTTAACAAGGCAAAGCCTGTTTATGAGACCCTTCCGGGATGGAACTGCGATATCCGCGGTATCAAGAACTATGATGAGCTCCCTAAGGAGTGTAAGGACTACATCGACTTCATCGAGAAGCAGATCGAGACTCCTATCACCATGGTTTCAAACGGTCCTGAAAGACATGAGATCCTCAAGCGTACACCTAAGATCTGATATTTATCACAGTGATTTCATTAAAGATATAAGCTCTTTAAGATCTTAAATCGGGCTTTTCAATTGCATTTTATTCAAGGCGGGTCGGAACATATCCGGTCCGCTTTTTTACGGCTGTAAAAATTTTCCCATAATCCATTCAAACTACAAAATGCTTCTAACAGAATATTCCAATATAACTTTGTTAAGAATTCTACTACATTCTTTTGACATATAATTAACGAAACTGTATAATATGTTAGGTGCAAAGAGAGAAAATTAATTTCTTCTTATTTTCATAAGTAATCAGATGATAAAAAAGTTTATAATATAGAGGTTTTTATATGGCAAAAAAAGAGATTTCTCAGGCTGTTATACAGCGACTCCCAAGATACTATCGATATCTTGAGGATCTTATGGATCAGGGTATCGAACGTATTTCCTCAAGTGAGCTCAGTAAGAGAATGAAGCTCACTGCTTCACAAATCAGACAGGACCTTAACAATTTCGGAGGTTTCGGCCAGCAGGGATACGGCTATAACATTAAAAATCTCCATGACGAGATAGCCAAGATCCTTAACATTGACAACGAACACGAGATGATCATAGTCGGTGCAGGACATCTCGGACAGGCTCTTGCAAATTACACCAATTTCCGTAAAAGAGGCTTTATCGTAAAGGCCATCTTCGACAAGGATCCAAGCATCATCGGAAAGAAAGTGGGGGAGATCGAGATTCAGTCCATGGAAAATATGGACGACGTCATCAGGTCATCAAACATCAAGATGGCAGCTGTATGCATCCCTAAGAACGCAGCTATCAAGGTTGTGGAACAGCTTATCAACGATGGTATCGTAGGTATCTGGAACTTCGCTCATGTAGATCTTGAGGTTCCCGAGAACATCGTTATAGAAAACGTGCATCTTTCCGAATCGCTTATGCGTCTCAGCTACCGTATGGGTGAGTCTCTCAATGCTGAATAAGAGGTACTCATGATTATCGGTATAGGTACTGACCTTTTGGAGATTAAGCGTATAGCAACTACAAGAAAAAACCATACTGCAGAACGCATTTTTACCGAAGAAGAACTCCGGCAGGCATCCGATAAAGACTCGATGCTTGCCGGTGATTTTGCATGTAAGGAATGTGTGGTCAAATGTTTCGGCACCGGCTTCTCTTCAGGCATACGCCCGGCGGATATCGAAATTCTGCGAAACGAAAACGGAAAGCCTTACGTTGTACTGTATGGGAAAGCACTGGAAAAGTATGAAGAACTGGGCGGTAAAAACATCCATGTTTCCATAACCGATACCAAAGATCTGGTTTCAGCTGTGGCAGTGATGGAAGGATAGAGCTTATAAGATTCTGTACTCATATATTACACCTGGTTTTTCTCGCATAAATTCTGACTTAAAGCTCCAAATCTGATAGGCTCATTACATTTCGGAGGAAAGGAACCTTAATAAGGTCCACAAAAATGAAAGGATACATACATGACTATCCAAACTGATGCATCCCCTTACATCAATTCAATTCCTTCACGTCTTCCCGACAGCAATAAGGGAACCTATGGCAAGGTTCTTGTACTTGCAGGCTGTAAAGGCATGAGCGGTGCAGCTTATCTTTCCGCACTGGCCGCTTATCGTACAGGTGCCGGTCTCGTTAAGTTCCTGACCCATGAAGACAACAGGTGCATACTCCAGACACTTCTCCCGGAGGCTGTATACGAAGGCTATGATGAGAAGACTTCAGTAGCTGAGATCACTGAAAGAAATGTTTCCTGGGCGGATGTTATAGTTGCAGGTCCCGGGCTTGGAACCTCTGAACTAAGTACGGAAGTACTAAGAGAGACATTAAAATCAGTAAAATCTTTATGGCACGATGATGAAATAATCGGAAAGAAAGCACCACTCCTTATTCTTGATGCAGACGGTCTCAATATTCTCAGTAAAACACTTTCTATAGTAGAATGTCTTACCGAAATATCAGATAAAATCCCGGTCATAGTCACACCTCACCCGATGGAAATGAGCAGATTATCCGGTAAAGCAGTAGAAGAAATATTGAAAAACCCGGATATGGCAGCTTCGGAATTTTCTGAAAATCACCATCTGATAACCATAATGAAGGGAAGCGAGACCATAATCTCGGATAGAACAGGAGTGAAGCTCTTTAAAAACTCTGTGAAGAGCCCATCTCTTAGTAAAGGCGGTTCCGGTGATGTACTGAGCGGTGCCATCGCAGGCATATACACCCTGCTAAGGGCAGATGCAAAAAATGCTCTCAGTAATGCCGAAGCTAAATTACTGAATGCAAAGAACCTCCACGATTTATCCTATGATGCTGCCGTACTTTCAGTCATCATCCATGGAGAAGCGGGCCGGTATGCCGTAAAACAATACGGCACAAACGGAGTTCTGGCGAGAGACACAGCAAATTCACTCGGATTTATCATTGATCATATAATGATATAAGTGTCATAAGTCTTCCTCCACTTGTGCTTGCACAAAAGTGGAGGATAGACTTCATGACACGCCCCACATGGAGCACGAAAGGACGATTTATCGGCCTGAGAGTGCGGAATGTGGGAGGAACGCGAGAGCGCATAGCGCGAAGCGGTCCGATATCGACTTTTGACACTCACATCATATAAATGCTTAAAAGTATTATTTCAGGCGCAGCATCATGAAACTCTTGATTCTGCGCCTCTTTTACGTTATAGTACTAGAGTTTGATTTATAAACAATGATTTTTATATATGATTTGAGGAGAATGATATGTCAGGACATTCAAAATTTTCTAACATTCGAGCTAAGAAAGAAAAGAATGATGCCGCCAAGGGTAAAATATTCACAATGATCGGCCATGAGATTGCGCTTGCTGTTAAGGCTGGCGGTCCTGACCCTTCCAACAACTCAAAGCTTGCAGCGGTTATCGCAAAGGCTAAGGCAAACAACATGCCTAACGATACAATCAACAACGGTATAAAGAAGGCTGCCGGATCCATGGAGGCTGATAACTTCGAGGAACTCCAGTACGAGGGCTACGGTCCTAACGGTGTTGCACTCATCGTCAAGGTACTCACAGATAACAAGAACCGTGCTGCAGCTGACATCCGTTCCGCTTTCACAAAGGGTAAAGGATCCCTCGCTACACAGGGTGCCGTATCCTTCATGTTCGATGAGAAGGGACAGATCATCCTTGACCGTGAAGCCATGGATGACATGGACAAGGACTTCGATACACTTATGGAGATGGCTATCGAGGCAGGTGCCGAGGATATCCAGGATGAGGAAGATTCTTATGTAATCTATACAGCTCCAAGCGATTTTGAGACAGTTCGTGAGAACATCGAGAAGCAGGGTATACCTATGGCTGAGGCTGATGTGGTTATGGTTCCTCAGAACTACGTCTCTGTAACAGATCCTGAGGCAGTCAAGGGACTTCGCAGAACTCTTGATCTCCTTGATGCATCTGAGGATGTACAGAATGTTTACACCAACTGGGCAGAAGAGAACGACGAAATATAATAAACCAAAAGACGCATCCGTTTAACGGATGCGTCTTTTTACTATTCCTGAAATAATCATATGGGACGTGTCATGAAGTCTATCCTGCACTTTTTGTATAAGCACAACCGGAGGAAGACTTATGACACTTCTGTCATGTTCTTTGGTTCCACAGTGACCGACCAGTTTTGGTGATATATAACGAAACCAGGGGCCGCGTTCGGAACCTTCTTCAGATTCTTTCTTATGGTGTAATCCACATCCACCTTTTTATCATCCCTGTGGGAAGAGTAGTAAGCTGCAAGTCCCGCAGCCTCGATGAACAGTCTGTCCGGAATCTCCTCCATAGGCTGTCCTCCTGTTTTTACGATAACGTGGGAGCCGGCAACATTCTTTGCATGGAACCAGATGTCACCGCCGTCACCTATCTTGAAGGTCACATCCTCATTCTGATAATTGTTCTTTCCAACAAAAATCTCGTATCCATCCTCGGAAACAAAATGATACGGCTTTGACTTTCTCTGAAGCTTTCCTCTATCCTTTCCCTGGGTTCTGTGGATGAAACCGAAGTCACCCATTTCCCTTCTGATATCCTGAAGATCCTCCTCGCTTTCGGCGATGTCGAGAGAAGTCTGAATAGACTCAAGGTGCGAAAGCTCCTGCCTGGTTTCTTTAAGCTGAACAGTGACATTGTCCCTGGTACGCTTCAGTTTATCGTACTTTTCAAGATAATGCTTCGCATTCTCGGATGCACTGAGATCCTTTTTAAGAGGAATATCTATCTCCTCATTGGTATAGAAGTTCTCGCATCTAAGCTTTTCCTCACCTCCCGAAAGAGAATAGCCATAGGTATGAAGAAGCTCTCCATAGACCCTGAACTTATCCATCTCCTCGGTATCCTTAAGCTGCTTTTCCTGAATGTTCAGCTTTTTGGAGGTACGTTCCATCAAAGTATTTATGACCTTACGAAGATCAGTGGATCTCTGACGGATTCGTGAGCTCTTATCCTTTTCACTGTAGAAGCGGGAGATCACGTCGCTCATGGACTCAAAGTGACGAACCTCGTAGCGCATATCGGTATCATAGATTGTAAGTGGAAATGCCGAAAAATCAGAAGGAACTCCATCCTTATATACGATCACAGGATCGGGATTCCGGTCTCTTACAGAAGAAGTGATCACATCATCAAATCCTCGGTAGAGCTTTGCCAATGCTTCTGCCGGCTGACAGTTGGCTGAAAGATCGGGATCAACGGAACTTCTGTAGCACATCTCGGAAGCACTAAGGGGACTGAGTCCGGTTATACTGTGGAAGAGTGCCTTAAACAAAGGCTCCGGCTTATCCCCAAGGAGACTGATGAAAGACTCTTCGGTAATCTCCAGCGGATTCTTCTTTCCCCCTGCATCGGGAATGAAATATTCCCTGTTGGGAAGTACCTCACGAACAGAAGACTGGGACAATGAAATCCTCTTGACGGAATCAATGATGGTAAAATCTTCTCTATATAATATGATATTTGAATACTTACCCATGAGTTCAACAGACAAATATCTTCTTCCGAGATCCCCCATTTCATCCAGATGCTCAATTTCAAAAATGATGACTCTTTCAAGTCCGTCATTTTTCAATGTCTGATCCGGCTGCTTCACATCAAGTATAGCTCCGTTTCCTATATGCTTACGCAAAGCCATGCAGAAGGTTGGAACCGAGATGGGTGAGAGCTTCTTCTCCTCCGTAAGAATACATAATGGAAGAGAAGGGTTCACGGAAATCTTCAAACGGTAATTATCCTTTTGATTTCTTATGACGAAATCTATTTCATCTTTTTCAGGCTGGGTGATCTTTGAGATCTTTCCGCCGATCAGTTTTTCACGAAATTCCTTAACCGTTGCCGAAACAACCAGTCCATCATATGCCATATTGATCACCTCATATTTCCTTATTAGTAACAGTACAGCCGACCACGGATTTATATATTCCTTGGCCGGAACTTTTTATTTAAGCCCCATCAAAGATTTCATAATGTACAATAGCAAGTGCTGTTTCTCTTTAACTTTACTTATTTTTTAGGGTAGATTATAATTTATAACAAATGTTCGGAAAACACAAGCCGCAGACAGGGCACAGGTTTCCGTCATATAAGTACAATTCGGATAACATATATTCGATTGATTCACCAACTATCATAATATATGAAGAGATCCGTCCCGGAAAAGACCCTCTTCATAAAATCAAAAAGAGGTATGCTATGGATTTAAAAAGCATGACCGGATTTGGCAGATGCGAAGTTTCCAATGATATCTATCGTCTTTCAGTTGAAGTCAAGTCCGTAAATTCACGTTTTCTTGATCTGAACATCAAGATGCCCAAGAAGTTTAACGCACTTGAAGCCAATATCCGTAATACCATCAAAGAGTACATCTCCCGCGGAAAGGTAGATCTTTACATCACCTATGATGAATTCGGTGAAGGCACCAAGTCTCTCAGGCTCAATATGGAGCTTGCAAAAGAGTATCTTGATTCCATGAGAAAGATCTGTAACGAACTCAAGGTAGATGACAATGTCAAGGTCACCAACATTGCAAGCCTTCCGGAAGTTCTGGTGCTCTCAGAGGAATCCGAAGATGATAACGAGCTCTGGAACCGCCTTTATCCGGTAATTACTCAGGCTCTCACTAACTTTGTGGCAACCAGGGTTTCAGAAGGAATCAACCTTAAGAGCGATCTCATAAGCAAGCTTTCAGAGATGGAAGCCATCGTACTTCGTATAGATGAACGTTCTCCTGAGATCATGGCTGCCTATGAGCAGAAGCTTCGTGCAAAGGTCACTGAGCTCCTCGGAACAGCGGGCATTGACGAATCCCGTATAGTTCAGGAAGTCACCATGTATTCGGATAAGATATGTACAGATGAAGAAAGAGTACGTCTCCACAGCCATATCAAGAATATGCGCGGAAAGCTGGAAGCCGGCGGTCCTGTAGGAAGAGAACTTGATTTCCTTGCTCAGGAGATGAACAGAGAAGCCAACACCACTCTCAGCAAGGCAAATGATCTTATCATATCCGATGACGCAATCGGACTTAAGACATTGATAGAAAAAATCAGAGAACAGATTCAGAATCTGGAGTGATTCGTACACAAAGCCACAGGGCAAAGTACAGCACAAGCTTCAGAATACAGACATTAAGAGGATAGGTTTGAAAGTTATCCTTCAAACTTAATTAGTGGGTCATATACAAATACGAGCAGGCTCGATTTGTGCATGCCCCATGGAGGTAATAATGAACAAAGGATCTTTGGTAGTCGTATCGGGTTTTTCCGGTGCGGGCAAGGGCACACTCATGAAGAGTCTGCTCAAAAAATATGACAATTACGCTCTTTCCATTTCATGTACCACCCGTAATCCAAGAGAGGGAGAACAGGATGGCAGAGAGTATTTCTTTAAATCAAAAGAAGAATTTATCGATATGATAAACAGAGATGATCTTATCGAGTACGCTCAGTATGTTGATAACTACTATGGTACTCCGAAGGCATTTGTTGACTCAAAGCTTAAAGAAGGCAAGGATGTTCTTCTGGAGATAGAGATTCAGGGTGCTCTCAAGATCAAGCAGAAGTTTCCGGACTCAATACTTGTATTTATTACACCTCCATCGGGAGAGGAACTTAAAAACAGACTTATCGGAAGAGGAACCGAGTCAGCCGAAGTGGTTAAAAAGAGGCTTAAGCGTGCGATTCAGGAGTCGGAAGGTGTAGAAGCCTACGATTACATTTTAATCAATGATGATATTGACACCTGCACCGAAAAATTGCATAATCTCATTCGTGCTCAGCACGAAAAGGCAAAAAACCATATTGATATAATAGAAAATGTTAGAAGTGATCTTAGGAGGATAGAAGATGTCACAGCAATCATATAACGAACTGATCGATGCAGCAAACAACACCAATGCGATCCAGGATGATACAGACAAACTTGTAGAAAGCAGATACTCTGTAGTTATCGCAAGTGCAAAGCGTGCAAGACAGTTAATAGACGGAGCTTCTCCGGTTCTCCCGGTAGACCCAAGCAGAAAGCCTCTTTCAATCGCAGTAGAGGAGCTTGCAAAGAACGCCATCACTATCAAGCGCGGCTCTGAGATCGAAGACGAGTTCAGAACAAACGCTGTTGATAAGCGCTTTGATTTTGCAACAGAAGAGTTTGACGAGGATGATGACGGAACTCAGGATCTTATCGATAACAGCCCATCAGCATCTTCAGAAGATGATTACAATTCTGACAGCGAAGCATAAGTTTGAAAGTGAACTTTCAAACTTTATTAGTGGGTCATATACGAATTCGAGCAAGCTCGATTCGTTCATGACCCATGGAGTTAAAATATGAAAATACACATGATATCACTTGGCTGTGATAAGAACAGAGTTGACAGCGAAAAGATGCTCAGCAACCTACTTGATAAGTATCCGGGATCTGAGATAACCGATGATCCTGAAGAGGCTGATATCGCTGTCATCAATACCTGTTCTTTTATTGGTGATGCCAAGGAAGAAAGTATTAATACCATCATCGAGATGGGAGAATATAAGCAGTCGGCAAAGCTCAAGAAGATTATCGTTGCCGGCTGTTTAGTTGAGCGTTACAAAGACCAGATCAGAAAAGAGCTTCCTGAAGTAGATGAAGTCATAGGTGTCAAGGACTACGTTGACAAGCTGGATATCCAGATGACACGTGTCGAGAACTCCGAGAATTACACCTCCTATCTCAAGATAGCGGAGGGCTGCGATAAATACTGTACCTATTGCATCATTCCAAGTCTCAGGGGTCACTATCGTTCTGTTCCCATGGAACATCTCATAGAAGAAGCAAAGATGCTTGCACAGAGGGGCACAAAGGAGCTTATCCTTGTGGCTCAGGAAACAACTCTTTACGGCGTTGACCTCTATAAGAAAAAGTCTCTTCCCGAGCTTCTCAACAAACTTTCAGAGATAGAAGGAATAGAGTGGATACGCATCCTTTACTGTTATCCGGAAGAGATCACAGATGAGCTTATCGAGACCATCCGTGATAACAAAAAGGTCGTACATTATCTTGATATACCTATACAGCATGCTTCCGACGCAGTTCTTAAGAACATGCACAGAAAGACCAGACAGGCAGAGCTTAAAGAACGTATTTCTGCGCTCCGTAAAGCTATCCCGGATATCGCATTACGCACCACACTCATCACGGGATTCCCGGGAGAGACAGAGGAAGATTTCGAAATACTGAAGAATTTCGTTTCGGAAATGCGTTTTGAACGTCTGGGAGTATTCCCTTATTCACAGGAAGAGGGTACCCCTGCAGCAGAGATGACCGATCAGATTCCGGAAAAGATAAAGCTTCAGCGTCAGGATGAGATCATGAAGCTTCAGCAGGGCATCGCATTTGAAAAGGCACGTGAGCTTTGCGGCAGAGAGCTTCGTGTCATGGTCATAGGCTATGATCCTGAAAACAACATGTACCTTACACGTTCCTATATGGACAACCCCGACATCGACAGTCTGGTATTTGTAGACGCAGGTGAATATAACAACAAGATTTCCGGTGATATGATCGATTGTCGTATCATCGATGCAGATGGATATGACTTGATTGGAGAGCGCATCTAAATGAATTTACCAAACAAACTGACACTCCTTCGTATAATCATGATTCCGCTATTCGTAATTCTTCTTTTGCTTGAAGGCGGACAGAATCAGTATTTACGCATTGCTGCTTTGATTGTTTTTTGTCTTGCTTCATTTACAGATTTTCTGGATGGACAGATAGCAAGAAAGCAGAACCTGGTTACAGATTTTGGAAAATTTATGGATCCTTTGGCTGATAAACTTCTAGTGTGTTCAGCTCTTATCTGCCTTATTGAACTGAATCAGCTTCCCGCATGGTATGTTATCGTTATCATAGCAAGAGAGTTCATCATCTCCGGATTCAGACTTGTGGCAGCTGACAAAGGCATAGTTATAGCTGCATCCTGGTGGGGTAAGTTCAAGACCACCTTCCAGATGCTCACAGTCATTTTACTGATCATAGACATTCCTGCATTAAGGATCATCACTACCATAATTGCAGGTATCGCTCTGGTACTTACCATCGTGTCTCTTGTGGATTACATGATAAAGAATATCCATGTTATCACAGAAGGCGGAATGTAAAGGGTTCTATTCATGATTTTTTCAAAGAATCTGTTCTGGGGCAGACATGCCGGAGAACGTAAGAAATATATTCTTGATAATCTGAGAAACAGACATTTTCAGCCCGGTGCATATGTTATCGTAGAAGCGAAAGCGCCTAATCTTTATGAAATATATAATCAGGCTATGTTCCTGAACCCGAAGATGGATACAGAAAATGTTGAAATCCTGGGAATAGGTTACGGCTATAAGGATGCCGTCGAGTGTGTCACCAGGATGCTTATGCAAAGAAAAGATGTAATCGGCTGATCACATCTCAATTTATATAAAAACACATAAACGTCTATAGAGCTTATTTTCGCTTTGGAGACGCTGATTAAACGAGGAGGCTTACATGATTGTCCTGACAATATTAAAGGTCATAGGCATTGTACTCCTCGTTATTTTATTGCTTATTTTATTGCTGCTTAGTATCCTGCTCTTTGTTCCCGTAAGATACAGGTCTCTCGGATACAAGAGAGAGGAGAGCAAAGATTACTATGTTGACTTTCATGCCACCTGGCTTATGAAGGCCCTTCGTTTCAAGGCGGAATTTGATCCGGGTGGACTGAAGATGAATCTCAAATTCCTCTTCATCACCTTGATGGATTCCTCCGGGGATGAGGAAAACGAAAGTGAATCTGATGATAGGGAAGATGACATTTCTCTGAGTGATGATTTTTCTAAGGATGATAACATTTCTAAAGGTGCTGACCCTTCTAAGGATGACGGCATTTATCAGGATGATAACATTTCTAAAGGTGCTGCCCTTTCTAAGGATGACGACCTTTCTACGAATGATGACCTTTCGGATTTAGAAAAAGCAGATGCACGGTCTGATGAATCTGAAATATCAAATGCCGTAGAAACGAAAAGTCCGGAAACAGAAACACCTGTCGGGGAAGCTCCCAAAGACACAGCGGGAGACAGAGTCATAGGTACGGACCGGTTCACAGCAGCTGCTACTGACGTGAAATCAGACAGCATTGTTTCTGAAGTTTCAGAATCTTCAGAAATAAACAAGACTGAAACTGATTCCGATTCAGATTCAAATCCTGACATCATTTCAGAGACATCGAGCAAGGAAGAGTCTTACGCATCTGATGAAACAGACACAGCTTCATCAGATGAATCCGGTCCTGACTTTACAGAAAAAACAGAGAAGAAATTCCGAAGAATTCTTGATAAAATAAAAGAAGTGTCACGGAAAACTACAGAGATAAAAGCAGCAGTCACTGATGAAGAGAACAGGGCAGCAGTAAAGCTTATTATAAAGAACCTGAAGTACCTTCTGAGACATTACCGGTTCAGAAGTTTAAACGGAAACTTATCTTACGGTTCAGAGGATCCTTCCTCCGTAGGAACCGTGATGATGTATCTCGGTATGCTTTATCCTGTATATGGAGAAAACTTCACCATAGAGCCTGTGTTTGACAGGTCCGTCTTAACCGGTGATATGAGATTCAAGGGCAGAATCAGACTTATCCACCTTTTGGTCGCCCTCATAGAACTTATGCTGAACAAAAAAATACGACAGTTTGTCATAAATCGATTATAAGGAGAACACCCATGGCTGACAAAAACAATGTAACAGAAATACTCGGTACTCTGTTTGAGGGTATGGAGGGCTTCGTAAATTCAAAAACAGTGGTAGGTGAGCCCGTTAAGGTGGGAGAAGCCACACTTATTCCTCTCATCGAGGTAAGCTGCGGTATGGGAGCCGGAGGCTTTGCAAAGCCAAAGGAAAGCAGCAGGGATGACGGCGGAGCAGGTGCTCTCAGTTCAAAGATAACTCCAACAGCCATTCTCATCATTCAGAACGGCAACTGCAAGCTCATCAATGTCAAGAACCAGGACGCACTCACAAAGATCCTGGATATGATTCCAGACGCCATCGATAAGATCACCGGCGGAAGCAGAGTGTCAAAGGACGCAGAACAGGCCGCCATCGAAATGACAAAAAAAGAGTTATGATTTTTCTCAAAATAAGACTTGCAAATTTTCATTAACTTTGCTAGTATAGTTGAGTCGCGAATTCAGAGCGTATCTGATTCGATATATTTTGAAAAGGGAGGTGCAACCATGGCAAAATGCGCAGTTTGTGAGAAGGCAGTTCACTTCGGAAATAAGGTAAGCCATTCACATAGAAGATCAAACAAGATCTGGAAGGCTAACATTAAGTCAGTTAGAGTTATGGTAAATGGCGGTACAAAGAAGATGTATGTATGTACTTCCTGCTTAAGATCTGGCAAGGTTCAGCGTGCAATCGGTACATCTAAGACTGTAGAGGCAAACGCTTAATCAGGATCGTCTAATTGATGCATGATAGGGTATTACGATCATCTCGTAATACCCTTTTTTCATGCAAAACCTTAAATCAAAGTCAGAGTGCACACATCGGTATAATATGCTATAATCAAGCTTGCTTTAAAAAACTAAAGCATTGCGTAAGCATGAAATGTGAAAAAAACGTATTTCATAGGACTTACTACATTACAGTATCTTTCCGGAGGTAATATATGAAAGGAACAATTGCATCCAAGCTGGGTGAAATTCAGATCGATCCTGATGTTATTGCTACCTATGCAGGAACTACCGCTATAGAGTGTTTTGGTATCGTTGGTATGGCTAAGGTCTCTTACCAGTCCGGCGGGCTTGTAAAGCTTCTTAAGCGCGAAAGCCTCACCAAGGGCATTATGGTAAAGATTGAGAACAACGAAATTTCTCTTGATTTCCACGTTATTGTAGCTTACGGTGTAAGCATTCGTGCCGTAGCTGACAATCTTATCGAAAACGTCAGATATAAAGTTACAGAGTATACCGGCATGAAGGTTAAAGATGTCAATATCTTCGTTGAAGGCGTAAGAGTCATTGACTGATGAAGTTTATAAGGAGGAATTACCTGTGGGTAATCAAATTGATGCAATGGCGTTGAAAAACGCTTTTCTTGCAGGCGCTAACAGTCTTAACGCCAAGAAAGAGTACATCAACGAGCTCAATGTATTCCCTGTACCTGATGGAGATACAGGAACAAATATGACTATGACAATCATGTCAGCTGCCAGAGAAGTAGCTGCGATTTCAGAGCCCACCATCGATAATGTGGCGAAGGCCATGGCCAGCGGTTCACTCCGTGGAGCCAGAGGAAATTCAGGCGTTATCTTAAGTCAGCTTATCCGTGGATTCACAAAGGAAATCCGCGAGAATGCAGACGCAGGCGTGATTGATGATGTTATACTCGCACGAGCTTTTAACCGTGCTATTGAAACAGCGTACAAGGCTGTTATGAAGCCTAAAGAAGGTACTATCCTTACAGTTGCCAAGGGAATGGCTGACCGAATCACAGAGCTTTCTGTGCTCGATGAGGATACTATCACCTTGCTTGAAAAGGTCATCGCATACGGTGATGACGTCCTTGCAAAGACACCTGACATGCTCCCTGTTCTTAAAGAGGCAGGTGTAGTAGATTCAGGCGGACAGGGTCTTATGACTGTTGTCAAGGGAGCCCTTGCTTCCTTAAAGGGAGAAGATGTTGACTTAGAGATAGCTGATGTTGAGATGTCACCTGCAGCTTCTCCTGTAGCTGAGCGCAAGTCCCGCGGAGATATTTCCACTGCAGACATCAAGTTCGGATACTGTACAGAGTTCATGGTCAACGGTGATCACGAATTCAGTGATGAAGAAGTTGACGAGCTCAGATCCTGGCTCAACGGTGTCGGTGATTCCATCGTATGTTTCTCTGACGAGAATATCATAAAGGTTCACGTTCACACCAACCACCCCGGTGATGCTTTTGAGAAGGGTCTCTCCATGGGATACCTTTCAAAGATGAAGGTGGACAATATGCGCCTCGAGCACAACGAAATCCTTATAAAGGATGCTTCAAAGATTGCCGAGAGCGAGAAGAAAGATGACGCTCAGTCCGCTTCAAGTGAGCCTGCAAAGGATCTCGGACCAGCAAAGGATTTCGGTTTTATTTCCGTATCTGCCGGTGAAGGACTCACAGAGATCTTCAAGGGTGTAGGCGTAGACTATGTCATCGAAGGCGGACAGACCATGAATCCTTCCACCGAAGACATCTTAAATGCCTGTGCCGAGGTCAATGCCAAGACTATATTTGTTCTTCCCAACAATAAGAACATCATCCTCGCTGCAAATCAGGCCAAGGATATCATTGAGGACAAGACCATCATCGTTATACCCACAAAGACCATTCCTCAGGGTATCACAGCTATGATCAGCTTCAGTCCTGATATGTCAGCGGAAGAGAATTTCGAAGCCATGAAGGACGCTTCCGAGTGTGTGAACTCCGCTGAAGTTACTTATGCGGTTCGAAACACCACTATCGACGGACATCAGATTCAGGAAAACGACATTATGGTAATCGGTGATGACGGACTCCTTTCCGTACAGAAGTCTATAAACCATGCCGTTCATGAAGCTGTTGCCAAAATGATCAACTCCGAATCCGAGATCGTTACCATCTACTATGGTAAGGATGTTAAGGAAGAGGATGCTGTAAAGCTTTCCGATGATATCAGAAAGAAGTATCCGTCAGTTGAGACAGAGCTTCAGTACGGCGGACAGCCAATTTACTATTATTTCATTTCCGTGGAATAAACATGTTAATCAACATGCTCCTGAGTATTAATCTCAGGAGTATTTTTTACTAAATAAAAATGACTCTGACAGATTTAAAGGGAATAGGACCAAAAACAGAAAAACTGTTCAACAAACTGGGGATATATACGGTAAGTGATCTCTTGTATTATTTTCCTCATACCTATCTGTACTATAAAAAGCCTGAGCCCATAGGAAATCTTTCCGTGGGCGAGTCAGGAGCTGTTACAGGTATGCTTGAAAAGGATGCCTCTTTACTAAGACTGAACGGCCTGATGATGACAAGCTCATACGTCCGTGACATTTCAGGAAAACTGCGTCTCACCTGGTTCAATGCACCATTTCTCAAAAATACACTGAAAGCCGGGTCAGCTTTTGTTTTCTTCGGCAAAGTCAGTGATTACAAGGGTCAGAAGACCATGAACCAGCCGAAGATCTTTTCGGTTTTGGAGTACTCAAAAAAGACAGATACCCTTGAACCGGTATACGGACAGTCAAAAGGCCTTTCAAATGCAACCATCATAAAGGCCATAAGGCAGGCCATGGATGTGTCGGAAGCTCAGTCTGATTTCATCCCTCAGGCCATACTTTACAACAGGAAGCTCCCCGGTATGAATGAAGCGATTTTCCATATTCATTTTCCGGAATCCATGGAGGATTATAAGCATGCCCGTGAGCGCCTGGCTTACAACGAGCTCTTCCTGTTCTCCATGGCACTGGTGAAAAAGCAACAGAACACCGATAATCAAAAGTCCGGATTCATCCTTAAAAGAGATGCCCGGATAGATACCTTCATTTCAAATCTGCCCTTTACCCTGACAGAAGGTCAGGCAGCCGCAGTGGAAGATATACGAAAGGATCTGACAGGTGGTTTCATCATGAACAGGCTCCTTCAGGGAGATGTAGGATCCGGCAAGACCATAGTTTCCTTTATAGCGGCACTGGAAACAGCCTTCAACGGACATCAGGCAGCCATAATGGCACCGACTGAGATATTGGCATCCCAGCACTACGAAAAGCTGAAAAAGATAGTTTCGGACTCTGCTTACGACCTTAAGATCGCACTCGTCACAGGCTCACTTAAAGCCTCCGAGAGAAAAATTCTTTATGGAGCCATCAGGAACCATGAAGTCGATATAATCATAGGTACCCATGCACTGTTCCAGGAGAATGTGATCTATGATGACCTTGCTCTTGTGGTGACGGATGAACAGCACCGTTTCGGGGTCAATCAGAGAAAGACTCTCGGGGAGAAGGGACAAAGCCCCCATACTCTTGTTATGTCCGCCACACCCATTCCCAGAACCCTGGCCATGCTTCTTTATGCGGATATGAAGGTGAGCCTGATAAAAGGCCTTCCTTCCAATCGTCTGCCCATTAAGAACGCGGTGGTCAATGAAAGCTACAGGAACAAAGCATATAAATTTATATATGATGAAATAAAAAAAGGCCGACAGGCCTATATTATCTGTCCTATGGTCGAAGATAATGATATGCTTGATCTTGAAAATGTAACTGACTATTCATCCAAAATACGAAAGCTCTTTCCGCCGGAAGTCAGGATCGATAAGCTTCATGGTAAAATGAAGCCCAAAGAGAAGGATGCTGTCATGGACAGATTCCTCCATAGGGAAATAGATATTCTGGTTTCCACAACCGTAGTAGAGGTCGGTGTGGATGTACCTAACTCCACGGTCATGATGGTAGAAAATGCCGAACGCTTCGGTCTCTCACAGCTCCATCAGCTACGAGGCCGTGTTGGAAGATCGGAGCATCAGAGCTACTGTATTTTCGTTGACAGCTCCAATTCCGAAAAATCTCGGGAGAGGCTTCAGATACTTGCATCATCAAACGACGGATTCCATATAGCAGAAGAGGACCTTAAGCTAAGAGGTCCCGGAGATATATTCGGAATCAGGCAGTCCGGAGCACTGGACTTCACCATAGCCGATATTTATCAGGATAAAGAGCTTCTCAGAAAAGCATCCGAAGATGCCATGTATGTACTTCGTTCCGATCCTGAACTTAAGGAAGCGGACAATCTGAATCTAAAACAGCAGCTAAACAGATATCTGGAAGAGAGCTATGTACTTTAAACACTAAATTCAGCAAGGAGAAAAAAATGAGAGTAATTGCCGGAAGTGCAAGAAGACTTCTACTTAAAACCATTGATTCCATAGACACAAGACCAACAACAGACAGAATAAAGGAAACCCTTTTCAATATGCTTCAGTTTGAAGTTCCGGGAATTGATTTCCTCGATCTTTTTTCAGGCTCCGGTGGCATAGGCATTGAAGCTCTTTCGAGAGGTTCAAAAAGAGCAGTATTCGTAGAAAACAATCCGAAGGCGGTGGCCTGTATCAATGATAACATCGAGCATTGCAAGTTCGCCGACAGGTCTTTAGTGATGTCAACAGACTATATGTCAGCACTGAACAGACTTAACGGCAAGGGCTACAGATTCGGAATCGTATTTATGGATCCTCCTTACAATCGTGGTTTTGAACGTAAAGCCATGCAGCTTATTCATGATATGGACTACGTGGATGAGGATACTCTGTTTGTTATCGAAGCAGATATAAACGATGACCTGGCAGATGAGATATCAGCGATGGGGTATACTCTTCAGAGAGAAAAAACATACAAAACCAACAAACATGTTTTTTTCAAAAAAACAATTACAGAATAAAGCTTCCATATATTTACATTACAATATTGAACGTGCTATAAATATAAACCGAGAAAGAAGAAATACTATGATAATAGGTATCTATCCGGGATCCTTTGATCCAGTCACATTCGGTCACCTTGACATAATCGAAAGAGCTTCTAAGATGGTAGACAAACTGATTGTCGGAGTTTTGCAGAACAGTGCAAAAACCCCGTTGTTTTCCATGTCGGAACGTGTTAAAATGATTGAAGATTTGACCAAAAATTACGGAAACGTAGAGGTTAAATCCTTCGGTGGTCTAACTGTCAACTTTGCCCGTGAGTGCAACGCTACAGTTATTGTCAGAGGTCTGCGAGCAGTAACGGATTTTGAATACGAACTGCAGCTTGCTCAGACAAACAAAGTCATTGCCCCCGATATCGATACGATATTTCTTACTACAAATCTTAAGTTCTCTTATCTCAGCTCCAGTACAGTGAAGGAAATTGCCAGCTTTGACGGCGATATCCACGAATTTGTACCTGCCGAGGTGGAGATGAAGATGAAAGAAAAGTATAAAAAGTAAAAATTTAGTTATTATAAGGTGGATTAGATAAATGAGCAGAATTGAACAGTTAATCGGCGAGATCGAAGAATATATAGATAGCTGCAAGTACCAGCCTCTTTCAAATACAAAGATCCTTGTGAACAAGGAGGAGATGGAGGAGCTTCTTGTTGAGCTCCGTCTCAGAGTACCTGATGAGATCAAAAAGTATCAGAAGATCATTTCACAGCAGGAAGCTATACTGGCTGATGCAAAGAATCAGGCTGAGAGCATGATACAGGATGCAAGACAGCAGACAGAAGAGATGGTTTCTGAAAACGAGATCATGCAGCAGGCTTATAACGAGGCCAATGCCCTCGTACAGCAGGCTCAGGCAAAGGCCGATCAGATTCTTGCAGAGGCAAACGCAGAAGCGAACTCCGTAAAAGCCAGTGCGATTACTTATACAGATTCCATTCTTGCATCAATCGAAGCCCTTGTCGGAAACTCTATTTCAGAGCAGCAGACAAGATATCAGTCTTTACTTGACAGCATGCAGAACACCTATAACCTGGTAACCGGAAACCGCAGAGAGCTCAACAGAGCTTTAAATGCGCCTCAGGATACTCAGTATACTGATTCATATCCAACCGCTCAGGATGACTATCAGCAGCAGTAATCAGCATTATATTTGATTCATCTTTTCAGAGTATTTCATGATCATCATGAGATACTCTGTTTTTCAGCAATAATTAAGACTCCTGTAAGGCATAGCGTTTTTTAACAGCTTAATTGTATATTGAACTTGACATGTCTTATTCTGTTTGCTAATATTTCACTTGCATAAAAAAGCGATGCGTGGCTCAGCTTGGTAGAGCGCTGCGTTCGGGACGCAGAGGTCGCAAGTTCGAATCTTGTCGCATCGACTATTTGAAAGACCGTAAACTTCAGGGTTTACGGCTTTTTTTTGCGTGTAAATAAAAAATCCGGAAGTCTTTCCTCCACTTTTGTGCAAGCACAAGTGGAGGTAGACTTATGACACTTATATCATATTAGGCTGTTACTATTGCCAGTTATAGATTATAACTAATTTAAAATAGCAGCATATATGAGCTATCATGAGTTTCATAAAACAAAGCAATGGTCATGTCCGTAACTTTGATCATCTGAGTGTTCGGGATTCCGTTCTTTCAGGATGAAGGAACATTAACCGAAAATCAAATGTTCAGCTTATATCAATGACCGGCAAAAAAGGAGCTTTTAAAGTAATGAGAAAAGAAACAAAATGTATCGAAGCAGGCTACACTCCCAAGAACGGTGAGCCTCGTATGATTCCTATCATCCAGAGTACAACATTCAAGTACGACACAAGCGCTGACATGGGAAAGCTTTTTGATCTTGAAGCCGAGGGATATTTCTATACCAGACTTCAGAATCCCACAAATGACTATGTAGCTGCAAAGATAGCAGCCCTTGAAGGAGGTACAGCAGCCATGCTTACTTCATCAGGACAGGCTGCAACATTTCTTTCTGTTTTCAACCTTGCCAATGCCGGTGACCATGTGATTGCTTCTTCAAGTATCTACGGAGGAAGCTTCAATCTTTTCAATGTTACCATGCGAAAGATGGGTATCGACTTCACATTTATAGATCCGGACTGCAGCGACGAAGAGCTTGAAGCAGCATTTAAACCCAACACAAAGGTGGTTTTCGGTGAGACCATCGCAAACCCGGCCCTTATCGTATTCGATATCGAGCGTTTCGCTGAGGCTGCCCACAGACATGGTGTACCGCTTATCGTGGACAACACCTTCGCCACACCTATCAACTGCAGACCTTTCGAGTGGGGAGCAGACATCGTTACCCATTCCACCACAAAGTACATGGACGGTCACGACGCCACAGTTGGCGGTGTCATCGTGGATTCAGGCAGATTTGACTGGATGGCTCATGCGGACAAGTTCCCGGGACTCTGCACCCCGGATGAATCCTACCACGGCATAACCTACGCTGAAAAGTTCGGTAAAGAAAAGGCATTTATCACAAAGGCTACCGCCCAGCTCATGCGTGATTTCGGTGCCATTCCTTCTCCTATGAACTGCTACATGCTGAATCTCGGACTCGAGTCCCTTGCTGTAAGAATGGAGAGACATTGCTCCAATGCGAAGAAGGTAGCTGAGTTCCTTCAGGATAACGCCAATGTTTCTTACGTAACATACCCGGGTCTTCCCGGAGACAGGTACTACGAGAGAGCTCAGAAGTACATGCCTTCAGGAACATGCGGTGTCATTTCCTTCGGAGTAAAGGGCGGCCGTAAGACAGCGGAGGAGTTCATGAAGCACCTTAAGCTCGCCATCATCGCGACTCACGTTGCAGACGCCCATACCTGCGTTCTTCACCCTGCATCATCAACACATCGTCAGATGACTGATGAGGAGCTTATGGCAGGAGGTGTTAAGCCTGATATGGTCCGTCTTTCTGTGGGTATCGAGAATGTTGATGATATCATCGAGGATTTGAAACAGGCACTTGACGCTGCAACACAAAATGAGTAAAATGCTTACGTCATAATATGCCCATTATATGGTTGGGCGTTTCTACAAGCTGCCATTAACAGCACCTTATGACTCTTATTAGTCATAAGCTTCTGTTAATGGCAGCTTTTTTTGCCGATAATTATCGGTGTATATAAATGGTCCCTTGTCTATGACATAAAGAGACCTGAAAGATATTTGAGGGGAAACAAATGAACACTAAATTCGATGTAATCATAATCGGCGCCGGACCGGGAGGAATATTTGCAGCCTATGAGCTCATGAAGCTTCAGCCTGAGCTTTCCATTGCTGTATTTGAGGCAGGTAATCCTCTGGAGAAGAGAAAATGTCCTATCGACGGCGACAAGATAAAGTCATGTATCAGCTGTCCGACCTGTTCCATCATGAGCGGTTTCGGCGGAGCGGGAGCCTTCTCGGACGGCAAGTATAACATCACCAATGCCTTCGGCGGCACACTTTACGAGCACGTAGGAAGAGATACCGCCACAGATCTCATGAAGTACGTTGATTCAATCAACATGACCCACGGAGGAGAGGGTACTAAGCTTTACTCCACTTCCGGCTCAGAGTTCAAGAAGAAATGCATCCAGAGCAAACTTACGCTTCTTGATGCCTCGGTACGTCACCTGGGAACCGACAAGAACTATATAGTTCTTGAAAACATCTACAAGGAGATGAAGGACAAGATTCAGTTCTTCTTCAAAACTCCTATAGAGAAGGTAAGGAAGCTTGATGATGGCTATGAGGTAGACTTCAAGGACGGAACAGCATCCTGTAAGTACTGTGTGATCTCGGTAGGCCGCAGCGGAAGCAAGTGGATGAAGACTGTATGTGATGACCTTCAGATCCCTACAAAGTCAAACAGAGTGGATCTGGGTGTCAGAGTTGAGCTTCCGGCTGTGGTATTTGAAGATATCACCAACGCTCTTTATGAAGGAAAGATCGTATATCAGACTCAGAAATTCGAGGATAATGTCCGTACCTTCTGTATGAACCCTCACGGAGCTGTCGTTAATGAGAACACCAACGGTATCATCACAGTTAACGGTCACAGCTACGAGGATCCTTCACTTCAGACGGAGAACACCAACTTCGCACTCCTCGTAAGCAAGCATTTCTCAGAGCCCTTTAAGGACAGCAACGGCTACGGCGAAAGCATTGCCAGACTTTCCAACATGCTCGGAGGCGGTGTCATAGTTCAGCGTTTCGGTGATCTGGAAAGAGGACGCCGCAGTACGCAGAAGCGTATCGAAGAGGGTACAGTGAGACCGACTCTCAAGGCAACTCCCGGAGATCTCAGTCTCGTACTTCCCAAGCGTATTCTTGACGGTATCATCGAGATGATCTACGCCCTTGACAAGATCGCTCCGGGAACCGCCAATGATGATACCCTTCTCTACGGTGTAGAGGTCAAGTTCTACAACATGGAGGTTTCCGTTGACGATAAGCTGGAGACCATTTATCCTGAGCTTTTCTGTATTGGAGACGGAAGCGGAGTGACCCATTCACTTTCACATGCAAGTGCAAGCGGTGTCCACGTAGCAAGAGAGATATCAAAGAGAATCGGATAAGACGGATATAAGAAACTACTGATTTAATCAGCGTTTCCTAAGATCCTGATTCGGATGTCAGGGGATTTTTAAAGGAAATTGCTGCTTTGAGGGGAATCCGGCCGGAGAAACACTTTAATCAGTATTTCCCTAAATAACAGATATTTTTACTATAAGAGGCATACCATCGGGTAATGCCTCTTTTTCTATGTCAGGTTATACATTCTATGAAGTTATATCATATTATCTTTTCATAATTCATATTGCATTTTCATTTTTCGATATTTATAATTTTTAATTGTGAAGGTCACTAATAATTATCAGTATACATATACATGAATTATGGTTTTTGACCGAAATACACGAAAAAATGATTGCTGCACACCATGGAGCGATTGTCAAAATTATAATATTTTGGAGGAATAACAATGGCAGAACCAAGATTATTTTATGAAAAAGACTGTGATATATCTTTCCTTAACGGAAAGAAGATCTGCATCATCGGATACGGCTCTCAGGGACATGCACACGCACTTAACCTTAAGGAGTCAGGATGTGATGTAGTAGTTGGACTTTATGAGGGTTCAAAGTCAAAGGCAAAGGCTGAGTCCCAGGGACTTACAGTTCTTCCTACAGCAGAAGCTGTTAAGCAGTCTGATATCATTATGATCCTCATCAATGATGAGCTTCAGGCAAGCATGTACAAGAAGGACGTAGAGCCTAACTTAAAGGCAGGCGATATGCTCATGTTTGCTCACGGTTTCAACATTAACTACAAGCTCATCGTTCCTCCTGCAGACGTTGATGTTGCCATGATCGCTCCTAAGGCTCCGGGCCATACAGTTCGTTCCGAGTATCAGGCAGGTAAGGGAACACCTTGTCTCGTTGCCATCCATCAGGATGCTACAGGCCACGCTCTTGACTATGCTCTTGCATACGGTGCAGGAATCGGCGGCGCGCGTGCAGGTCTTCTTGAGACAACCTTCAAGACTGAGACAGAGACTGACCTTTTCGGTGAGCAGGCTGTTCTTTGCGGCGGTGTATGTGCACTTATGCAGGCAGGCTTCGAGACACTCGTTGACGCAGGCTATGACCCACGTAATGCTTACTTCGAGTGTGTGCATGAGATGAAGCTCATCGTTGACCTCATCTATCAGTCAGGCTTTGCAGGCATGAGATATTCCATCTCCAACACTGCAGAGTTCGGTGACTATGTAACAGGTCCTAAGATCGTTACAGAGGACACAAAGAAGGCTATGAAGAAGATTCTTGCCGATATCCAGGACGGAACCTTCGCATCACAGTTCCTTCAGGACATGAACAACGGTAAGGTTCACTTCCAGGCTATGAGAACAAAGGCTGCAGAGCACCCTGCAGAGAAGATCGGTGCTGAGATCAGAAAGCTCTACAGCTGGAACAACGAGTCAGATAAGCTCGTAAACAACTGATGAAAAAGGATCCTTCGGTCTTTCTTAATTAAATAAACTACACCTCAGACCGGCTGTTATGTACTGCATAACGCCGGTCTGTTAAGTTTCCTGTAACCACTGATCAATAAAGAAAGGAGCCCTTGTGAGAAATCTTTTATCAAATCTTATCGTTTACGGAAACCTGAAACACGATGATACTCTGGACACCATAGCACTTATTTCCGATGCCGCAGAAGCAGGAGATGAGGCCAGGGTATTCAGCATGCTCTCAAGCTGCTTCGATCAGGTCCATAAAATCATGGAAACAGCCACAAACTACGGTTTTACAGATAATCTCTGGGCCGGATACATCACCTTCCTTCTCATGACAGACGAGAACCCTCTTGCCATGGTTTCCGAAAATGCAGTTATTCCGGAGGGCTCTGCTTCACATTTTGCAAAGCATGATTTCGAATATATCATCCGACTTATGCATTATGATTTTTCAAAGCTTGAGGGAATGCTCTGTACCGACTGTTTCACAACACTTCAGAATTATCACGCAGTAAAAAAACATGAACGCATGTATTTCAGCTACATTTCCAGGACCGTAAATGAGCTTAAGGATAAACTTCTGGCAGCGGAGACTGCGGATGATTTTTATGATGCTGTAGGTAAGTATTATCATGAGCATGGTGTGGGTATGTTCGGTCTCAACAAGGCTTTCCGCATCAGGAATGACCATGACGGTACTCCGGAGCTCATTCCCATTAACAACCTTGATGCTGTGAATTACGATGATCTGGTGGGTTACGAGCTTCAGAAGAAGCAGATCTTCGACAATACCCGGAATTTTATCGAGGGTAAACGTGCAAACAATGTGCTGCTTTACGGTGATGCCGGAACAGGAAAGTCCACCACTATCAAGGCGACACTCAACGAGTTCTATCCTAAGGGCCTCCGTCTCATCGAGATCTACAAGCACCAGTTCAAGGATCTTTCCTATGTGATTTCCAAGGTCAAGACCCGTAATTACAAGTTTATCATTTACATGGACGACCTTTCCTTTGAGGACTTCGAGATCGAGTACAAATACCTGAAGGCAGTCATCGAAGGAGGTATGGAAACAAAGCCCGACAATATCCTCATCTATGCCACATCCAACCGCCGCCATCTCATCAAGGAGAGTACTGCGGATCGTGATGACATGGGAGCAGGAGGTGATGTTCACCATTCGGATACTCTGGAGGAAAAGCTGTCTCTGGTTGACCGTTTCGGTCTAAACATCCTCTACACGAAACCTACCTTCCAGGAATTCCAGGAGATCGTCATAAGCCTCGCCCGTAAGCATGGCATCGACATGCCGGAAAAGGAGCTTCTTGCAAAGGCCAATGTCTGGTCCGTAAGAAAGGGCGGTCATACAGGAAGGGTAGCGCAGCAGTTCATAAATTCCCTGAATCCGTAAAACCGAGATAAAGAAAAAACGTGAGTAAGCCCCTGCTGAAAGTGATATATCTGTAATATTGAGATATAAAACAAAGGCGGGCAAGCCCCTGCCGAAAGTGATATATCTCTTATAACTTTTTGTTCATTGACATGCCGACTTCAGAATCGCATAATTGTTGTACAAGTTTAAGAACATGCCGGCTGACAAGCTGTGTTTTTAGGTTATGTCCGGTACAAAGATTTAAGCCCGTATAACTTCGTATATCTTCGATATCTTCATATTTGCATGAGGCTTAGGCTTATGTTCTGAAACTATTTTGACGAAAGGTGACGCAAAGACGCATGAATAATTACAGTGTTATAACATCTGTCATTATTATTCTCGTGAACATTATTGTGATTAGCAATAGTGCTTATTTGCGTAAAGCTTTTCAAGATTGATAAAGACAGATTTGTTTTTTAAACCTTGCAGCTTTACCACTGCAAGGTTTTTTTTCGCTTTGATTGTGGTATAGTTATATTGATTTTTTATAAGAATATCATTTACCATTTCGCCAGGTTTTAGTAACACTTTCACATATATAAATTCACTACAAAGGAGTTTAAGGATATGAGATTAAAAGGCGCAGAAATCCTGATAGAGGAGCTTATCAAACAGGGTGTTGATACAGTTTTCGGTTATCCCGGCGGTGCTGTTCTGGACATTTATGACGAGCTTTACAAGAGTTCGGACAGAATCGATCATGTCATAACTGCCCATGAGCAGGGAGCATGTCATGCTGCGGATGGTTATGCAAGAGCTACCGGAAGGACAGGCGTAGTCATCGCCACATCAGGTCCCGGTGCCACAAATCTCGTAACAGGAATCGCCAATGCATATCTTGATTCCGTTCCCCTGGTTGCCATCACCGGCAATGTCTCCATCAACGCTTTAGGCCGCGACAGCTTTCAGGAGGTAGATATAGTAGGTATCACCCAGCCTGTAGTCAAACACAATTTCATGGTACGTCACGTACAGGAGCTGGAGCAGACCATCAAAGAGGCTTTTCTCATCGCAAATTCAGGACGTAAGGGTCCGGTTCTTATAGACATTCCAAAAAGCGTTCAGACAGATCTCTGCGAATACGGAATCGCCGTTGTTCCTCGCATGCCTGACAAGCCCAAGGTTCCATACGTTAAGGAAAAGGTGCTTGAGGCCATCAGAAACTGCCAGAGACCTTTCATCTACTGCGGCGGAGGAGTTATCTCAGCCAATGCCGAGAAGGAGGTTCTGGAGCTGTCACATCGTCTGGATGCCCCGGTAGGTCTCAGTATGATGGGCAGAACAGCATTGCCTGATTCCTACGAATACAACCTCGGAATGTGCGGAATGCATGGTCAGTACGCCGCCACAAAGGCTCAGGCTGAATGTGATCTCATGCTTGCTGTCGGTGTACGTTTTTCAGACAGGGCAACAGGTGATATCAATGAATACACCAGAAAGTGCACAGTCATCCATATCGATATCGACAAGGCCGAATTCGGAAAGAATGTCAATTCTGATTTCTGCTTACAGGGTGATGTAAAGGCCATACTTCAGGATCTTCTTTCAGAGCTTAAGGGTGTCCGCCATCAGGAGTGGAGAAACGAGGTAGAGGAATTCAAGAAGGTAGTGATTCCCGACCGTCCCGGTGAGTTCTGTCCGAAGAACATCATCAGTACAGTGAGAAAGCACGTAAATGACACTACGGTCGTTGCTACAGATGTTGGCCAGCATCAGATGTGGACCGTGCAGTTCTACGACTTCGAAGCTCCAAGAACACTTCTTACTTCAGGAGGTCTCGGCACCATGGGATACGGCCTCGGAGCTGCCATCGGAGGCTGCATAGGTTCCGGAAGAAAGAGAACCATCCTCTTCACTTCAGAGGGCTCCTTCGGAATGAATCTGAACGAGCTCTGTACAGTGGTAAGTCAGGATCTTCCGATCACAGTGGTGATTCTTGACAACAACGTTCTCGGTATGGTGAGACAGTGGCAGGGAATCTTCTACTCAGGAAGATATTCACAGACAACCCTTAACAGAAAAACAAACTTCGCGGCTCTTGCAGATGCCTTCGGTTCAAAGGGTTACTCAGTATCAACTCTGGAAGAACTTGAAAGGGTACTGACAGAGACCGATACCGGAGATACAGGTTCTTATGTAATTGACTGCCATATCGATCAGGATGAAAAGGTTCTTCCCATGATTCCGCCAGGAAAGTCAATAAAGAACATCATACTGAAGGATTGAAAAAGGAATAATTCACAGTCAGCCTCTCTGATACCGATTCAGGAAGGCTGACTCTAAAATATAGAGGAGGAACTTATGGAAGAGAGATTTATAATCGATCTTTGGGTCAATAACCGTTTCGGGGTACTCAACAGAATCACAGGTCTATATTCAAAGCGTGGTTACAATATCGAAACAATTCACGCAGGTCCTACCGATATTCCAGGAGTAACTAAGATCGAGATCGTTTCAACAGGAGATGACTACATGAGAACACAGGTCATATCCCAGCTTGAAAAGCTCTACGATATCCGGAAGGTCGACCTCAGAACAGAAATGATGGAAGACTGAAACAGTTTCTGAATAAAACAAAATAAAAAACGAAACAGAAGTCATTGGGGAGGATTTATGATGGAATTAACTTTAGACCGGGTCTATCAGGCAGCACACGTGCTTAAGCCTGTAATCAATAAAACTGAACTTGTACATGCCACAAGAATCGATGCGGGATGTGATCTTTATCTCAAGGCAGAGAATCTTCAGAACACAGGCTCTTTCAAGATAAGAGGAGCTTACTATAAGATCTCTACTCTCACCGAGGAAGAAAAGCAGAAGGGTGTAGTTGCCTGCTCAGCCGGAAATCATGCACAGGGCGTAGCTCTTGCTGCACAGCGTGCAGGAATCAAGTCAACCATCTTCCTGCCGGCCATAGCACCTATTTCCAAGGTTGAGGCAACAAAGAGCTACGGTGCGGAGATTCGTCTTATAGACGGTGTTTATGATGATGCTTATGCCGCTTCTGTGGAATACCAGAAGGAGTCGGGAGCTGTGTTCATCCACCCCTTCAATGACGTGGATGTAATCGCCGGTCAGGGAACCATAGGTATGGAGATCTGTGATCAGCTTGCAGATGCAGATGCAGTAGTGGTTCCTGTCGGAGGAGGCGGACTTATTTCCGGAGTCAGCTTCGTAGTGAAGAAGCTTAACCCTAACTGTAAAGTATACGGTGTTCAGGCGGCAGGAGCTGCCAGCATGGTAGAAGCCCTCAAGGACAATAAGGTTGAGGCCCTCAGTGAGGTCCATACCTTTGCAGACGGTATTTCCGTAAAGTGTCCCGGTGATGTGACCTTCGATATGGTAAGCAAATACGTTGATGAAGTTGTCACAGTCACAGATGACGAAACAGCTGCAGCCATCCTCACTCTTATGGAGAAGCAGAAGGTGGTTTCCGAGGGTGCAGGTGCCGTTTCCGTGGCAGCAGTACTTTTCAATAAGATTCCGGTAAAGGGCAAGAAGGTCGTCTGCGTGGTTTCAGGCGGTAATATAGACGTGAATATCCTTTCACGTGTTATCAACAGAGGTCTCATCAAGACCGGAAGAAAGGCAACCCTTACCATTGAGCTTCTGGATAAGCCGGGTCAGCTTGAAGAAGTATCACATATCGTGGCTTCCATGGGTGCAAATGTAACCAAGGTGGATCACAATACCATATCCATGGATACAGACATCAACGGATGTTATCTGACACTTCAGATGGAGACCAGAAACTTTGAGCATATCGAGCAGATACGAAACAAATTCGTGGAAGAGGGCTTCAAGCTGGTCTGATATCAGGGCACTATGTTTTGAAGCAAAAATTATCAGCTTGACACTTCTCCCATTTTTCAAGCACTTGCGGGAGATGATTTATGACAATTAAAGGAGATATCTATATATGACAGGTGCAGACGCTTTAGCTAAATGTCTCCAGAATGAACATGTTGAATATGTTTTCGGTTATCCGGGTGTTGCCATAGCCCCCTTCTTCAACAGCATTCTGGACACAGACATTAAAACCGTACTGGTACGTCAGGAGCAGAATGCAGCTCATTCCGCAAACGGTTACGCAAGAGCCACAGGAAAGGTGGGTGTGGCCGCGGTTACCTCAGGTCCCGGTGCCACCAATATAATCACCGGAATAGCAACTGCCTTCGCAGACAGTATTCCCATAGTGGTCATAACAGGACAGGTGAAGAGCAATCTGGTGGGTTCTGATGTGTTCCAGGAAGCCGATATCTCAGGAGCATGCGAATCTTTCGTCAAGTATTCCTACATCGTCCGTGATGTGAATGCTATCCCGCGCATCATGAAAGAGGCATTTTACATAGCCAATTCCGGTAGAAGAGGGCCTGTTCTCATAGATATCCCTATAGACGTACAGCAGGCTGCGATAAAGGATTTCAAGTATCCGGATGAAGCAAAGCTCAGGACATATAAACCAACAGTTCAGGGAAATACGGTTCAGATCAAAAAGGTGTTTGCGAGACTTAAGGATGCAAAGAGACCCATCATCTGCGTAGGCGGAGGTGTGCACCTGGCAAGAGCAGCAAATGCAGTAAGAACCTTTGCTGACAACAACAGGATACCCGTAGTCTGCACCATGATGGGAATAGGTGTCATGAAGTCAAACGACCCCATGTTCTTCGGCATGGTAGGAAACAACGGTAATGCCTACGGAAACCGCGCAATGAATGAAGCGGATATGATCATCATGGTGGGTGCGAGAGTTGCTGACAGATCCATCAGCCAGCCAGACCTCATCACCGAAAACAAGACTCTCGTCCATATCGATGTGGACCCTGCGGAAATAGGCAAGAACGCAGGTCCTGAGATTCCTCTGGTTGGTGACATCGCAAGTGTTTTCGAGGTCTTCAATCAGCAGGACTGTGACTCCGAGTACAGCGAGTGGGTGGACAGGCTGAAAGCTTACAAAAAGGAAACAGAGGATAAAAAACTCCAGAAGCTTCTTGAGAGAGTAAGAAAGTCTTCTACAGTTACACCTGAGGAGTTCATCATTGAGCTTTGTCAGAAGCTTAAGGATGATGCGATCTACGTTGCCGATGTAGGACAGAATCAGATGTGGAGCTGCGGAAATTACATCATGCGTAACGGACGTTTCTTCACCTCGGGCGGCATGGGAACCATGGGATATTCCATTCCGGCGGCTCTTGGTGCAAAGCTTGCTGATAAGAAGAAACAGGTCATAGCAGTAATCGGTGACGGTGCATTCCAGATGTGCTTTATGGAGCTTGCCACCATGCGTCAGTATGATGTGCCCGTGAAGATCGCAGTCATCAAGAACGGATGGCTCGGTCTAGTAAGGCAGTATCAGCATTTTACCTACAACGACAGATTCTCTGTCACTGATCTTTCCGGAAGTCCTGAGCTTTCGAAGATAGCAGAAGCCTACGGAATGAAATATATCAGGATGGCAAACAACAGTGAAATGTCCGAAAAACTGGATGATTTCCTCGATAAGGACGAATCTGTCCTCATGGAAGTACTGGTTGACCCATCAGAGATAGCTTAAGGAGGAACGGATGAAACGTATATATTCTTGCCTTGTTGAGAACAGATCCGGTGTTCTTGCAAAGGTAGCCGGTCTTTTCTGGAGACGATGCTTCAATATCGATTCTCTGACTGTTGGTGAAACGGAGGATAAGACTGTTTCAAATATGGTCATAGTTTCAAGCGGGGACGAACGCACACTTGAGCAGATTGAGAAGCAGCTCAACAAAAAGCTTGATATCATAAAGGTAAAGACCTTTGATGAAACAGAAGGCATCAGTCAGGAGCTGGTTCTCGTAAAGATCAGATACAACCGTGACAACAGAAAGGACATCATGGAGAACTGCCAGATTATGGGAGCCAGAATAGTCGATCTTTCAAAGTCCATGATGACCATAAAGATGTGTGACACTCCCGAGCGTGTACAGATGTTCCTAGACACCCTGAAATCTATCCGCATTGTAGAGCTTGCACGTACCGGAACCCTGGCCATCACAAAGATAAAAGAACAGGGTGATGAGAGATGACACTCACATCATTTTATGGATGTCATTATTAATTGATTAATGCCCTTCATTATGAAGGTGGTAAAATCATATTTATTCAATATAAAGGAGATAAAAGCAATGGAAGTTGTATCAACAAATAATGCACCTGCAGCAATCGGACCATATTCACAGGCTATCAAGGTTGGAAACCTTGTTTTCTGTTCAGGTCAGATCCCTGTTGATCCTGCAACAGGCAATGTTCCGGAAACAGTAGCAGAGCAGGCTGAGCAGAGCTGCAGGAATGTCAAGGCTCTTGTAGAGGCAGCGGGAAGCTCCATGGAGAAGGTGTTAAAGACCACCTGCTTCCTCAGCGATATCAATGATTTCGCGGCATTTAACGAAGTATACGCAAAGTATTTTGTATCAAATCCCGCAAGATCCTGCGTTGCTGTAAAGGACATCCCAAAGGGTGTTAAGTGTGAGATCGAGGCAATCGCAGAGCTTTGATTTAATCTATAGAAGGATAACAGACTCTTCAAAAAAGGCCTAAGCCTCTTTTGAAGAGTTTTTTATTAGAGGTACAAATGTTCTTGAATTATTGCGAAGGTACCCCTAAAATGATATGCTATATCTATTAAGCATCAGAAGAAAGTCATGCTGTGAAGCAGAACTTTTAAGTAAGGATTATACGCAGAAAGCGTGCTGCGGGATATGGAGGAAACATGAGCTGTATTCGTGAACAACTTGAAGAGCTGGAAGAGAAAACATTATCTCCTTATGCAGCATTATCCAAAAACTCAGAAGGACGTGACCGTTTCGAAGAACCGGATGATATCAGGCCATGCTATGAGAGGGACCGTGACCGTATTATCCACTGCAAGGCCTTCCGCAGACTGAAGCATAAAACCCAGGTATTTATAGCTCCTGAAGGAGACCACTACCGCACCAGACTCACCCATACTCTGGAGGTGAGCCAGATTGCCCGCACCTTTGGAAAGGCACTTCGTCTCAATGAAGACCTGATCGAGGCCATAGCTCTCGGGCATGATCTCGGTCACACTCCTTTCGGACACAGCGGAGAAAGGGTACTGGATTCACTTTGTCATGAAAAGTTTTCTCATGTTGAACAGAGCGTCAGAGTGGTTGAAGTTCTTGAAAAGGGCGGCCGGGGTCTCAACCTCACAAAAGAAGTAAGAGACGGCATACTTAACCACCGTACATCAGGGCATCCTCATACTCTTGAGGGGCAGGCCGTACGTTTCGCGGATAAGATTGCCTATATAAACCATGATACAGATGACTCCATCCGTGCAGGACTCATACAGGAAAGCGATATTCCGAAAGAAATCACGGATGTTCTAGGTCACTCTGTAAAGGAGCGTCTGAACACTCTGATTCATGATGTGATTTACAACTCCAGGGACAAAAAGGAGCTCAGTATGTCCCGCGAAGTGGAGACTGCCATGCAGCATCTCAGACAGTGGATGTTCGACCACATTTACATCGGAGGAGCAGCAAAGGCTGAAGAGGTGAAGGTGAACCGTATGATACGCCTTCTCTTTAACTACTACATGGAGCATCCCGAATCCATGACCTCGGAATATACGGTCATGCTGGAGAACATGCTTTCCTCCATCAGATCAGACGATCCCGAGAAGGAAAAGAAAATCATGCTGGCGCATGAAAGAAGTGTGTGCGATTACATTGCCGGCATGACTGATGATTACTGTATTTATAAATTCAAAGAGTATTTCGTACCTATCGGATGGCAGAAATACTAATTAACCGGAGTGTGCCACATTGTTTTATTCTGAAGAGATAGTTCAAGAACTAAGATCCCGGGCAGACATAGTCGATGTCATCGGGCAGCATGTAAACTTAAAAAAGAAGGGTGCCAATTATTTCGGTCTGTGCCCCTTCCATGGCGAAAAGACCGCATCCTTTTCCGTAAATCCCCGTATGCAGATCTTTCACTGCTTCGGCTGCGGAAAGGGCGGAGACGTCATCAAGTTCACCATGGAATATGAGAACCTGACATTTCCGGAGGCAGTAAAAAAGATAGCCGATGATGTAGGCTACAAGCTTCCAGAGACTGAACAGAGCCAGGAACAGAAAAAGGATACGGATCTTCGCATCAGGCTTCTGGATATAAATAAAAAAGCCGCAGTCTACTTTTACAATTCCCTGAGAACTCCTGCAGGTCAGAACGGCATGAACTATTTCAGGAAGCGTGAATTAAGCGACGAGACCATGCGCATATGGGGACTGGGCTATGCGGACCAGACAAGAGACGGACTGTATCAGTATCTGAAAAATGCAGGCTTCGATGACAACATACTTCACGACTCCGGTCTCATCACCTTTTCGGAAAAGGGGGTATATGACAAGTTCTTTAACCGTGTCATGTTCCCCATCATGGATTCGAACAACAGAGTCATTGGCTTCGGAGGCCGTGTCCTGGGAGACGGAGAGCCTAAGTACCTGAACAGTCCGGAAACAAAGCTCTTTGACAAATCAAGAAATCTTTTCGGTCTCTGTTATGCAAAAAAATCCAGGAAGAATTTCTTCATTCTCTGTGAAGGCTATATGGATGTCATACAGCTCCATCAGGCAGGCTTCACAAACGCAGTGGCTTCTCTGGGAACAGCCCTTACGGAACAGCAGTGCCGAGTGCTTAAGAGATATGTCTCAGACATCCTTCTGACCTATGACTCAGACGGTGCAGGCATAAACGCAGCAAAAAGAGCCATGCCCATGCTGAGAGCCGTGGGTATAAACACAAAGGTCATCAACATGCGGCCCTATAAGGACCCCGACGAGTTCATTAAGGCTATGGGAGTTGATAAATTCCAGGAGCGTATAGACAATGCCAAAAACAGTTTTCTCTGGCTCATAGATGTACTTAAGCAGGATTATGACCTTTCCGACCCTGCAGGCATGACCCGTTACACCAACGAGGTGGCAGCAAAACTCAGTGAGATAAAGGAACCCATTGAACGGGAGAACTATATAAAGGCTGTTGCAAGAGAGCAGATGATTGATTACGACAGTCTCAGAAAGCTGGTCAATCACATGGGAGATCTTGCTGAAAGAAAGAACTCGCCTCTCAACGAGAAGATCTACAGCCATACCAGCTTCACCGATGAAAAGAAAAACGGGAAGAAAAAGGAAACCGCTCTTCAGAAATCCGAGAAGCAGCTCATCACATGGCTTCAGGAAAAGCCTGAGCTTATACCGAAGGTAAGAGAGTATATCTACCCGGAGGACCTCAGTGACCCTTCCATGCAGAAGGTGCTCTCCATGGTATATAACGAGACTCCTGCCAATGAGATCATGGACAGCTTCCGTGACTCCGATGAGGAATACGAAAAGGTGGCTGCCATGTTCAACGGAAACCTGCTTTCGGATGATACAGATGAGTATGAGTTTAAACGCGGACTTGAGGATGTGATAAGAAACATCAAGCTCACCTCACTAAACAAAAAAATCGAAAATGAAATAGATCCACACAAGCTGACAGACCTTTTCAGACAGCAGTCGGATCTCCAGAATTTGAAACTTTAAGAGAATCACTTTTTCGGCCTGATGATATCCTGAAGAAATGTGCGAAACCCATTACTTCACTCTGTGATATCCGGCGTAATAAGCGATTCGGAATGACATGATATGAATTTACCTTACAGATTAAAAAGAATAGTGGAGATGGTTCCACCTTCAGAAACCATTGCGGATATAGGCTGTGACCACGCCTATGTGTCCATAGAACTGGTACGTTCAGGCAAGGCTAAAAGAGCTCTGGCCTGTGACATTAACAAAGGCCCTTTAACGAGTGCGGCACAGAATATCGCAGGGGAGGGACTGTCCCAAAAGATTGAGACCAGGTTAAGTGACGGACTTAAGGAAGTGAAGCCTCATGAAGCGGACACTGTCATAATCGCAGGCATGGGAGGCCTCCTGATGGAACGTATACTCGCAGGCCGTCTCGGTGATTTCGACCGTTTCGTTCTTTCACCACAGTCGGACATCGAGCACTTCCGTCATTTCCTTATAGACAACGGCATGAACATCATAGCAGAGGATATGCTTATCGACGAAAAGAAGTATTATACGATAATGACTGCTGTTCCGGTGAAGGCTGAAAAGCATACTGATTCAGCAGGTTCCTCTTATGACTGTTCTCCGGCACAGGACCCTGCCCGGAGCCTGACTCCTGATAAAACATTAGATCACTACAAAAATGATGAGGATTTTATCTATGGCGGCATCCTTCTAAGTAACAAAAACGAGACACTCAGAAGTTTCCTTCAAAAAGAGAAACTGAGATATGAGGGCATCCTAGAAAAGACCTCAAATGAGACTGTCAGGAAGTCCTATGAGCTTTGTCTTAAGGCATTGGAGGCATACAGATGATAACAGTAAGAGATATAGTTGAAAAGCTTGATAAGCTGGCTCCAAGGGCTTCTGCCTGTGACTGGGACAATCCGGGTCTTCTGGTGGGAAGAAACGACAAGGAAGTGAAAAGAGTCTATGTTGCACTTGATGCGACCAGGGAGGCTGTAACTGAGGCCATTGAATCCGGCTGCGACATGATAGTCACTCATCATCCTGTGATATTCAGGGGAATAAAATCCATAAATGATGAGTCTTCACTGGGACTTAAGCTCCTTGACCTGATACAGAATGACGTTTCAGTCTACTCCATGCATACGAACTACGACAGCTGCCCCGGCGGCATGGCAGACATTGTATGCGAGACACTGGGGCTTAAAAAGCTCTCTGTTATGGAGCCTACGGGGTACACACCTAAAGACAGTGAAAACGGAGGTTCAACAGGTTCCATGCTTCCTACTCCGGAGCCTGATACTGACGGAAATATCGCCGATATAAATACATATGGTATCGGTTTTGTTGCGAAGCTTTCCCACAGCATGACCTGTGAGGAACTGGCAAAACTCGTGAAGGATAAATTCAGTCTTCCTTTCGTAAGCTTCTATGATGCAGGTATTCCTGTAAGGACCATCGCCTGCTGTCCGGGTTCAGGAAGATCTGAACTGAAAGAAGTCATGAAGCTTCATGTTGATGCATTTATAAGCGGCGACATGGGACATCATGAGGGACTGGACCTTACAGAGGAGGGTATAAGCCTTATAGACGCAGGGCACTATGGTCTGGAACATATATTTGTAGATCATATGGGAAGCTTTCTTACGGAAGCATTTCCGGAGGTGGAGATCATTAAGGATGAGACCGGCTTTCCGCTAAGCTTCATTTAACGAATCCCTGTCTTCTCCTTCCGGCATCGTTTAGTGTGAAATACGCACCGGTACTGTATTCAGCCTTATATTTCACAAAATATCACTATTTGTGCCGTTTTTATGAGCGGCGGAATGGAGATCATCATGACAATCACATCAAAGGGACAAACACAGGAATTTCCAGCAGGTACAACTTTTCTTGAAGTAGCAAAATATTTTCAGCCTCAATATGAGCATGAGATACTTCTCGCCCGTTACAACAACATGCTTTATGAGCTTTATCATACAGTACCCGGAGACGGCGAGATTCATTTCATCACATGTACTGAAAAGATAGGTCAGTCCACCTATGAAAGATCCGCCATCTTCATGATGCTCAAGGCTTTTTACAATGTCTGTGAAGATGTAAAGGATTTCGGAGTAGTGGTGGATTATACATTGGGCGGCGGATACTACTGCTACCTGAAAGGAGACGTAAAGGTAACTCCGGAGCTTCTTCAGAAGGTAAAGGACAAAATGGATGAGTACCACAAAAAGAGCATTCCTATTCTGAAGAAATCCATAAGCACCAGAGAGGCCATCAAAATTTTCCATGAAAACGGAATGATCAGCAAGGAACGTCTTTTCCAATTCCGTATGACAGGAAGTGTCAATGTCTACTACATGGGTAATTTCGTTGATTACTTCTACGGCTATATGGTACTGAACACAAGCTATATCAAGTACTATGAACTGATCCCCTACGGTGACGGCTTCGTTCTGATGCTTCCTACAAGAAGCAATCCTGAAAAGGTGGCATCCTTCGTACCTATGAACAAGCTGTATGAAGTAGAGCACACATCCTCCAAATGGGCTGCAAAGATCGGATGCTCAAGTATAGGTTCACTGAATGAAATGATCATGAACGGTTATTCCGATGACCTTATACTGATGCAGGAGGCTCTTTTCGAAAAGACCATCGGAAACATCGCCATGGATATCGCAGAGAAAAACAAGAGGGTGGTCATGATAGCGGGACCTTCAAGCTCCGGCAAGACCACATTTTCAAGACGCCTCAGCATCCAGCTGAAGGCCCTGGGATTCAATCCTCATCCTATCTCTGTGGACAATTATTTCAGGGATCGTGATCTGGCACCGGTGGATGAAAACGGAAATAAGGATTTCGAGTCCATCAAGTGTGTAGACGTAGAGCAGTTCAACAGCGATATGCTGAAGCTCCTTCAGGGCGAGACCATTCAGCTTCCCCGCTACAATTTCTTCACAGGAACGAGAGAGTATAAAGGGGATTTCTGCAAGCTCGGTGCCAATGATGTTCTGGTAATCGAGGGTATACACTGCCTGAATGATGAGATGTCTTCCTCACTGTCCGATAACGACAAGTACAGGATATACATATCATCTCTTACGCAGATCAATGTTGACGCCCACAACCGTATAGCTACAACAGACGGCAGACTTCTCCGCCGCATAGTCCGTGACAACAGGACAAGGGGCTACAGTGCAAAGAACACCATAGCTATGTGGGAAAATGTCAGAAGAGGAGAAGATAAGAACATCTTCCCGTATCAGGAAAGCGCAGATGTTATGGTCAACTCCAGCATGATCTATGAGCTTCCGGTTCTTAAGATCTTTGCGGCTCCGCTTCTTTTCCAGATCAAACGCGGAGATCCCGAACATGTTGAAGCAAAGAGACTTTTAAAGTTCCTTGATTACATACTTCCCATAAGCCCGGAGCTTATCCCTCAGAACTCCATAGTCCGAGAGTTCATCGGCGGAAGCTGCCTGGATGTAGGTTAGCCCATTACCTGTATCTTTGATAATGATGATACAGGTATTCATATTTAAACAACATAATCTTCCATTACTTCAACTGATAAAAACTACTTTACAGCTTTGTAAGGTAGTTTTTTTATTTATTTCCTTTCCATTCTAAAAATACATACTTAAAAATCATACTTAACCAAAACTAAAACCACCGATTTTTTAACCTTAAATCGCATTTTACAGGTTTTGTTATTAAAAAATCCGTATTTCCGTGTATTTTTCACTTACTATTGGAATCCCGAAATGCTATAATGCATTGTTTGCAATTTTTTTATTAAAATTTATTAAATAATTATATATTATAAGGGGTTTCTTAATGATAAGAGGTAGTTTGTCAAAACGATTATTATCTTTACTGCTAAGTGTGATGCTGGTTGCCGAGACAGGTTTAAGTTCGGGAATTACCGGATACGCCGGGGCAGAGAGCAGTACAGAATACTACGGGAATGGGTACGCATTGAAAGCCATTGCCTCACTTCCGAAAAATATAGAAAATCAGACAGTACCATGCGGTACGGAAATAGATGAATTAAACCTGCCAAAATCCGTATTTGGTCTCGCCATAAAAGAGACATTGGACGAAGCAGAGGACACAGAACTCCCGGATATATCCACCGGAAGCTCTGTGTCTGAAAAAGCGGCTGAAAAAGCCACAGACAGCGAAGCTTCTGAGAAGGCTTCCAAAAGTGAAGCTGTAAAAAAGGCCACAGAATCTTCTTTAAACAAAGACCTTGATTTTATGACCGATGAACAGAAGGAAATAATCCAAAAACTTCTCTACAGTAAAACAAAGCCAAAGATCCGGGATCTTGAGGATGCCACCAATCTTGATCTTACGGGATATGAGATAAGGGAAGTAAAACTCAGATGGGATAATGATCCATCATTTGGCGGAGAATATGATCCGGATATTCCGGATGTTTACCGGTTCGAAGCATCTCTGAAAAATGAATCAGACTACATACTCTATTCTGTGGAATTTCCTACTGTAAACGTAGAAGTGACCGATGCCTTTATCGCCACAGATTCCGTTACATATCCCGTGTATGTAAAAACGAAAAGCATATCCCCTGAAGGAACTCTGGATTTTGAACTGGATGTTCCTGATTCATCGGAGGTAAAGGTATATAATTACAGCTTCACAGGAGATAAGACTGAACGTAATGAAGTAGATATAGACAACGGAAAGTTTTCATTACCTGTTGAAGGTTCTGATTCAGAATACTACTTTACAGTCTTATCACCCGAAAAAGATATACAGCTTCAGATTCTTACTGATGGGACAGACTATCAGAACAGTGCAGGAACAGGAACAGATCCTGTAACCTTAACTGAGGAAACGGAAGACTTTGACCTGGATATGAACAGCTTCATGGTCGTGGGAAAGAATTCCGAAATAACTCTTTTGGTCAAATGGGAAGACGGCGGAAGAAATGAAGCATCAAAGGACAGTCTTACAGGTCAGAACACAGATGATCTACTGTACCTGGAGTATTCACTGGATAAGAACACTGCAAGATGGCTGCCCCTAGACAGCATTGCCATGAAAAAGCTTGGATATAATGAGGAAGAAAGCAGCATTGATTCTCCGCTTGATTTATCAGAGAAAACTGCTGTTCCTACATCCTATAGCTATAGCTTCAAAAACAGGCTGTATGATACCTATGTAGAACGTGACGAGGATACGGGAAAGCTGGTAACTCACCATATTAACTATCGAATCGCAGCAAGTGACAGCCTGAAGGAACATTATTTCTGTTCTTTCGAAGACGAAAACGGAAATGAAGATGAGAACGGAACAGTTCTTCACAACTACGAAGCAAAAAACTTTACCGCAAAAGTAAAATGGAATGATCTGGCTTCAAAAAACAAAGACGGAAGTGTCTCAGAAAGACCATCCGTTCCGGAATGGATTAATGGCCTGACACTGCACAAAATCCTGAAAGGAGATAAAGAAAATCCTGAAACTGTAAAGCTCCTCCCTTCATCTGAAACAGAAGAAGGAGCCATAACAGTCACTGATACCGGAAATGATGAATGGAACATCACGATCCGCGGCTACGGCTATGATAAGGATAACTACGATATCCACTATTACCTTACTGAAGCTCCTATAGACTTAAATGATTCCACAGGAACTGAAGGAAATCCCATCGTAAACCGTCATTATGAATCAGGCTATAAAAACATCAACAACGCCGCAAACATTACAGATGCTCTCTATAACGGGGGAACTCTTGTCAATGTCTTAACAGGTGAAACTACCTTTGAGATTTACAGTAAATGGCTGGATGAAGCTGATGATAAAGCATTGAAAGAACGACCAAAGACCTCCATTATTCTGTACAGATATGCGAATGACGGAACTGTTACCGATAAAAGCAGATGGTCCAATCTTTCTCCCATACAGGATTCTGATTATGAGGAGATAAAGGATCCTATAGGTTCGGAAGCAGAGGGAAATCCGAACAGTCTTTACAGGCTCCGTCTTCCTTTAAGCGGCACACTTGACGCCTACAATCCGGACGGTTCAGAGCTTATTTATGTGGGAAAGCTGAAAACAACCGGAGGCACCTCCACTTACGAAACAAGTCTTTACACAAGGGATGGCAGGAACATCAAGCTTTATAACAATCATTTTATCCTGAATGGTGAAACACTCAGGAACCTTATCAAAGGAAGCATATCAGTTAAGGCTGCAAAAATCTGGAAGGCTGCTGCCAGACAGGATGTAAGCTCACAGGTCACATTATCACTGTATAAGACAATTCTGGATCCGAACACTCATCCATCCACCTATGATGATGAAAAGTATGCTGCAAAGCTTCCAAATATCATAAAGCTGGAGGGCTTCACCTCAGAGCTTCAGACCAGGAGTACAGAGTCTGTTCTTCCCAAATACGATGATCAAGGTAACAGGCTTTACTACTTCCCTAAAGAAGAAAGAGTCTATACAAAAAACAAAAAGACCGGTATCACTGAAGAAGCGGTTTCCTTTGAAGAAGAGGGGGAGAAGTATTTCCTGACAGGAGATGGATACCGCTATCATCAGAGCTACAGCTATGGTTCCGATAAAACATCATCGGAAGAAGCCGATACAACTTATTCTGACAGCGGAAATCAGTCTGTAACCATCACCAACACTCTGGTGGGCAAAACCAAAGTCCTTATAAAGAAGACCTTTTCATCAGGTCTCTCAAATCATGATAAGGAGAGAGGTTACGCCGAAGTAAGCTTCGATATTTACCGTAATTCAGAAAAAATCGGAAGCATTAAGAGAAGCTATAAAGCAGGAAGCTATCTTCACAGCATAGATGAAAATGGTATCGAATCAGAAAGAGAGATAAAAGACATTAACGAGCTCTATACCTCCTTTACCGATGAGATACTTATCGATTCCTATGATGATATGGACACCCCTTCCGGCAGCGGCTCACTTCCACGATATGATGAAAACGGAGCTGAATATACCTACACTGCCTATGAACATGGAGGAATAAAAGAAAGCGGATACTATCCGACAGTACATAACTCCATCAAAGAGAAGGAGCTAAGCTATAAACTAAAGGATTCAGGTCTTTCGGTTACCGAAAAATACCTTTTGGTCAATGTTTCCATCACAAACAGTATAGGTGAATCAAAGCACTTTTCCGTCAACAAGGTCTGGAAGGATGGCGGAGACTCCGAAGGAAGAGAGCCTGTAAGCTTTGTACTGGAGCACAAGCTAAACGGAAGCTGGGAACAGATCGGAACCGAACACACCATAGATCCTTCGTCGGAAAACTACTTTTACGTGGAAGTACCAAAGGAACTGGAGCCTGAATATGATGCCTGGAGAAAAGACAAAAGCTCAGATGCCTTCAGAATAAGAGAAACACATGTAGGCAAGGTCAAGACCTCTGAAAATGCTGTTCACTACTACAACGGTGATGGACAGACAAAAGCTCGGGATTTTAAAGATGCGGATGATCAGTCTCTTTACCTCGGACATGAATGGGAAAAGTATGAGGGCGGCAAAAAGCAAAGCTTTTCATCCCCTGAAGATAAAATTGATAAGTACGGATTCGTCCGTGGCAGCAGTTATATTTATGACGTTCTCATCGATGATAACCTGCACTCCTCAGTCTCTCAGGGAACCGAACACAAAGAAACGGACTTACTTAATTCATATTATGACTTCACCATAACCAACAAAAGAGTCGGAGTTGTTTATCTCGATATAGATGCTCATGAGTGGTTAGACGGTTATCTGAAGGAAAAAGCCCGCCCGGATGAAATCACATTATCCGTAAAAATGGGAGAAGAGACCTATACCTTCACTCTCAACGAAGGAAACGGCTGGAAGGATAGAATGGGCCCCTTCAAAAAATATGATGATGAAGGTGCACTGATAGATTACAGTCCAAGGATCGTCAGTGAAAACGGTAAGCTCATAAATTACATCTATAACAACAGAAAGGATGATGAAGCTTCCTTCCGGGGAGCCTATGTACTTACCACTAAAGAAAATCTGAATCTCGGTTCCTACCATACAGGAGATGTATATTCCTTCACCCTGAAACATGAACTGAAGGAAAGTATAGTTCCTGCTGTAAATAAATTCTGGGAGGATGACGCAGGCAGCTCCGGTAAGCGTCCTGATATAGTGGTAAATCTTTACCGTACCTATACCGATAAGGATAACAGGTACCATGCAGAACAGATAGATAAGGATACCTTCATTAATTACGACTGGACAACCAAAAACAAAAACTGGTGGTATGTGAACTATGACCCGCAGCCACGTTTCAGTCCGGGAAACTACTATGAGTACAGCTACTATATAAAGGAAAAAACAGCCTCCGCAGATACCCATGAATATATTGAGATAGGAGCCTTCCCCGGTTCGCCCACTGAAACCGGTAAAAACGCAGAGTTTAGCTATGATTCCGCAAATCCGGGTACTCTTTTACTGGAGGACGGAACAGAAACCTCAGCTGCAAAGGTAACCCTCGATAAAGCTGATGCCTGGACCATAGTAAACAGAAAGAGAAATAAACGTACCGTAAGCGGCGTAAAGATATACGAGAATCTCCCTAAGGGATTCCGTTCAAAGGATCTCCCCAAAATAAAGCTTGCACTCTGGAGAAAGACCTCCTCAGTTGACGAGCCGGTCTATGAATATCAAAAGGGAAAAGATCCTCTGGGACAGGAAACCCTTATTCTGAAGCCAGAGGGTATACAGCTCACGACCACACTTGGAAATGCCAATGAAAGCGGAGAAACCTCATTCACCTTCTTTAATTCTGACGGTACAAGAGCTGAAGTTCCTAAGTACGATGATAAAGGACATCTCTACACATACTATATAAAGGAGGTTGGAAACAAGGATACAGAAGAATCAGAAGATGATAAGCTTTTGCATCACCTTTTTGAATTGACCACATCAGATACCCTTACAAATGGCATTAAGGCCATAAACGGGTATAAAACAGATAAGGGTTATGAAATCACCTTCTATAAAAAATGGATGGTGGATACGGCACTTACAAATGAGGGCGATGATGTACTTTCGAAAAAGAGCCCTGAGATCACAACCATAAAGCTACGTTTATACCGTTATCTTCAGGATGAATCCGGTATAATTTCCGGCAGTGAAGAGCAGGTGAACAGTCAGGGAAGCATAGAGCTAAGCTACGATCCCGATAACCCTGAATACTCTTCATATACCTGGACCGGTCTTCCTTACTATGCTCCGAACCTTAAGCCATACATTTATGTGGTTTCGGAATATATGGGAGAAAACAGCCAGCTGTACCGTAAGGTATACAGCGCTGAGGTGACGAAGTCCGATGGAGACATTGACCTTAAGGTTATGGACAAAAACCTTTATGAACTTCCGTCAGGAAAATACATAGGACTTTTGCCTTCCGGAATGGGCAGGATCTATCATGATAAAAACTGTACAGGTTATGACACCGTTGTCAGAGGAAGTTATGCCATAGATCCAAGTGATGATTACAGAGGAAAAGGCAGCGGAACAGCAGGACTTGTCAATGTCTACACCGGTGCTCCTGAGCCAGAAGAGGAACCTGCAGTTATCCCTATGCCACCAAGAGGCACCATGCCGAGCCGCGGGCCACAGATGCCGGATAAAAATGCCGGCAGGCCGGAAACTGACAGTCCGGAAACTGACAGTCCGGAAAAGGATATTGAAAAACCGGAAGATGACAGCCCTGATAAAAATACGGAAAAACCGGAAAATGAAAACTCAGATAAGAATACGGAAAAGCCGGAAAATGAAAGTTCTTCAGAAGCTGCAATAAAGCCTGTAACAGATGAAACCAAGGAACCTGATGATACTGACGGAACTAAGGTGCCGGAGAAAACAGAGCATATATCGGAATCAGGACTTTCAGGCGGCGGAGCTTCATCATCGGAGGGCTCAGGTTTGCCTAACCTCAAGATAACTCCTTATAAAAACAGTTCTTCCGATGATGATTCAGGAGATACTTCAGATGGTAATGATGCTTCATCAGAGAAGCTTCTAAGCAGTATCACCGGAAGTGAAGAACAGCCGGAAATAACATTTGCAGAGTTCCTGGGCAGCAATATGTATTCTGCTGGGGAGACTTATGATGATTCCCGTGCAGTTCTTGAGGCGAAAAGAGCCATGCTAAAGGATGGCGAAAACGGTTCTTCTGAAACAGACAGAACCCGTTCACCAAAGACCGGAGATGAATCAAGGATGATTCTTCACGGAATAGGAGCTGTCTTGTCAATGATCATACTGGGCAGCTGGTTCACGGTTTTCAGAAAGAAAAAACACTTGTAATATCTATGATTTGATAGTACAATCTAGGCTCGAGTATCGGATGTGGTCGCTGCCAGTATGAGGGAAACCGGCTGGGAGAGGAAAGTCCGGGCTTCACAGAGCAGGATGCCTGCTAACGGCAGGTTGCGGTGACGCACAGGAAAGTGTAACAGAGAACAGACCGCCGGCTTTTGCCGGTAAGGGTGAAACGGCAGTGTAAGAGACTACCGCGCGTCTGGTGACAGAGGCGGCATTATAAACCCCATTCGAAGAAAGACCAAATAGGAAACATATGGCTGCTCGTCAGTTTCCGGGTAGGTTGATTGAGACGTATGGCAACATACGCCCTAGATAGATGACCACTTGATACATAACCCGGCTTATTACGATACTCGATTGTTTTTGAAAGTTAAAGAGGATGTGAAAAAAACACAAAAATCAGAGTTTTTTGCCGAATAGACATTAAAATTTACCGAATAGACGCGAATCATTGTGCCAATAATGCATTAATGGTACAGTTAATCTATCAAACGATACGAGGTACTGATTAATGGAAAATAAAACCATATTCCGGGATAAATCCATAGAACGTATATCCTCACCGGATCAGCTTAATGACTACATTAAACTGGCAAACCCCGGTGTCTGGTTCATCCTTATGGCCATACTTATCCTGCTTACCGGAGCCTGCATCTTCGGCACGGTAGGGCATATTGACTCCTATGTTCCCGGAGTAATGATCTCAGAAGACAACCATTCCGTATGTCTCGTAAAAAAGGAATTCGAAAACCGTTTCTCCGGAGATATGTTTATAAGATCAAACGGAAAGGAATATAAAGTAACCCTTAGTGATGCAAAGCCCATAGCTCTCACTCCCGATTTTGATTCCTACGCGCTTTTTACCGGAAACATGCAGATCGGCGAGTGGGTATATGAGGTTACCGTTGACGGGGAGATTTCTGAAGGCATTTACGAAGTGCAGCTTGTGACCGAAAGGATCTCACCACTTTCATTTTTATTCGGTAATCAATGAAACAGACTAAACTTAAACAACCTACTCAGGGAAAGGTGGCAAAGGTACCTTTTATCATGCAGCTTGAAATGCTTGAATGCGGAGCTGCCTGCCTTGCCATGATCCTGGCTTACTATGATAAGTGGATCCCGCTTTCCCGGGTTCGCCGTGACTGCGGAGTATCAAGAGACGGTTCCAATGCCCTAAACGTTATGAAGGCTGCAAGGAATTACGGGCTTAATGCCACCGGCTACAGATATGAGCCCGATTACCTCAGAGACAACGGAACCTTCCCCTGCATTGCCCACTGGGGTTTCAATCATTTTGTGGTGGTAAACGGATTCAAAAATGGAAAAGTCTCCTTAAATGACCCTGCAAAAGGAACCATACTTGTTTCCATGGAAGAGTTTGATGAAAAGTTCACCGGCTTATGCATACTCTTTTCTCCTTCCGAAAACTTCAAACCAGGAGGCAAGCAGAGATCAACCATTGATTTTGCAAGAAGCAGACTGGCTGGCTGCGGCATTGCCATCGCCTTCGTTGTACTTACAAACATCATATATTCCCTGATCGGAGTTATAAACCCGGTTTTTTCAAGGATCTTCATGGATCGGCTTCTGACAGGAAAGGATCCTGGGTGGCACATTCCATTTATCCTTGTTATGTCAGTGTTTGCAATCATACAGATAGTGTCACAGCTCATACGAACAGTTTATTCCCTTCGTATAAACGGTAAAATGGCAGTTCAGGGCACTACCTCCTACATGTGGAAGGTTCTTAATCTGCCCATGGATTTCTTCTCTCAACGATATGCAGGCGATATACTTCAGCGAAGGATGGGTAATGCATCCATTTCGAATTCATTGATAAACACCTTTGCACCGCTTTTCCTTAATGCATTCATGATGGTTTTCTACCTTGTGGTAATGCTTAAGAACAGCGTGCTGCTCACAATGCTTGGTATATCCTCCATAGTCATCAATATGCTGATAGCCCGTATCATATCCAATTACAGGGTGAATATCTCAAGGATACAGATGAGAGATGCAGGAAAGCTTGCAAGCTCCACTACAGCAGGCATCGAGATGATCGAAACCATTAAATCCAGCGGTGCAGAAAACGGATACTTCCAAAAGTGGGCCGGCTACCAGGCAAGCGTTAACACCCAGAAGGTTCGATTTGCAAAACTTAATCAATATCTGGGAATCCTTCCCGGAGTGGTATCAGCCGTGACCAATACCCTGGTACTTTCAATGGGCGTCCTTCTGGTGATACAGGGTAAATTCACTCTTGGTATGGTCACCGCCTTTCAGGGATTTCTCAGTTCCTTCTCGGCTCCTGCGGAAACCTTTATCTCCACAGGGCAGACCTTACAGGAGTTAAGGACTGAGATGGAACGTATAGAAGATGTTATGGAATACCCCGAGGATAAAAACGGTGCTTCAAAATCAACCGTAAAAACCGAAGTATACAATAAGCTCAGCGGTGATATAGAGCTGCGTAATGTTACCTTCGGATATTCAAGGCTTGCGGAGCCGCTGATTAAAGACTTTTCATTAAAGCTATCACCGGGAATGAGGATTGCCTTCGTTGGTGAGAGCGGCTGCGGAAAGTCAACATTGGCAAAGATACTTTCCGGTCTGTATGATCCCTGGGAAGGCGAGATCCTATATGACGGAACTCCCCTTAAAAAAATCGATAAAGATGTGTTCAAGGGTTCCCTTGCGGTAGTGGATCAGGACATCATCATGTTTGAAGATACGATTTCCGCAAATATCAGAATGTGGGACAGTACCATCAAGGATTTCGAAGTGATCATGGCTGCCAGGGACGCTCAAATCCATAAGGATATAATCGCAAGAGAAAACGGCTATGATTATAAAATGAGTGAAGGCGGAAAAGACTTCTCGGGAGGTCAAAGGCAGCGCATAGAGATTGCCCGGGTTCTTGCTCAGGATCCAACCATCATAGTTCTTGACGAGGCTACCTCAGCCCTGGATGCAAAAACAGAATATGATGTTGTGAAGGCCATAAAGGACAGAGGCATTACCTCGATTGTTATTGCCCACAGGCTATCCACCATAAGAGATTGTGACGAAATAATCGTACTCAAAAACGGAGAAGTAGTGGACAGAGGAACCCACGATGAACTTTTTAAAAACAGCGACTATTACAGAGAATTAGTACAAAGCGAGTAAGATATATGGGTTGGTTTGATGAGCAGATAAAACAGAGAAAACAAAAAGATGCTCAGGCTTTTGATCGCGCCTTCCGAAACATCGCAGGAGCTGTTACGGGAATAAATTACAGAGCATCCTCGGAGGAGGAATCTGACGTAGAAGACAGTGCGATAAACGATATCATTCAGCACCTTCATATCCCTAAGAAAGAGCTGCCCGAAAATCTGTTTTCCATAGAGGATAAGCTTGATTATGCTCTGCATCCTCATGGTGTTATGCACAGGGCGGTGAATCTTACCCCCGGGTGGAGCAAGGATGCCTACGGGCTGATGCTGGGATTTAAGAAGAAGGATAATTTCCCTGTCGTACTTATCCCTTTTGGCCTCAGCAGCTATAAATATTATGATGATACCTCTGATAAATACCGGATTGTCACAAAGAAAACCGAAGCTATATTTTCCCAAAGGGCTTACGCCTTTTATAGACCCTTCCCGCTTAAAAAGCTTTCCTTAGTAGAGCTTTCAAAATATATCCTTGGTGTCATCGATATTTCAGATTATGTGATGGTATTCCTGACCACACTGGCATTGACTCTTGTGGGGCTTCTTACTCCCAGGATCAACCTTTTTCTTTTTCGTAATGTCATAGATAACGGAAAGATATCACTTCTTGTGACAACTGCAATGTTTCTTTTATGTGTGTCCTGGAGTACCCTTATTTTCAGTGCGGCAAGAAATCTAATATCCACAAGGATAGATACCAAAATGAGTATCTGTGTTGAGGCGGCTACCATGATGAGAGTGTTGTCATTACCGGCAGACTTCTTTAAGAAGTTTAGTTCCGGTGATCTTGCAGCAAGAGCAAATCATGTTAACTCATTATGTTCCACGCTGGTTTCTGTGGTGCTGAACACGGGCTTAACTTCAGTATTCTCATTGGTCTACATATTTGAGATTTTTGCCTTTGCTCCCGGACTTGTGATACCGGCTCTTTCAATAATTATCATCACAGTGGCTTTTTCAGTTATCTCATCTCTGGTACAGATGCGGATAACAAAAAAACAGATGCTGCTTAGTTCTCAGGAAAATGGTATGAGCTATGCGGTTGTTTCGGGAATCCAAAAAGTTAAGCTTACCGGCGCGGAGAAGCGTGTTTTTGCAAGATGGGGAGACCTTTATTCAAAAAATGCCGAGCTTCTGTATAATCCGCCTTTGTTCATAAAGCTAAACGGAGTTATAAGCATTGCCATAACCCTTATCGGCACGATCGTGATTTACAATCAGGCCTTAGTGAACCATGTGTCCCCTGCTGAGTACTACGCTTTTAATACAGCCTACGGAATGGTCTTCGGAGCCTTTATGGCACTTTTCAGCGTGGCAATAACGGCCGCAAATATTAAGCCTACCCTGGAGATGGCTGATCCGATACTTAAGGCGGAACCTGAGATTTCCGGAAATAAGGAAACCCTGGCAAGACTATCCGGAATGATAGAAATCGTAAACCTCACCTTCAAGTACACTGAAAACTCACCGATAATCATTGACAACCTTTCCCTGAAGATAAAACCGGGACAGTATGTTGCCATCGTAGGAAAGACCGGATGCGGAAAATCGACCTTAGTGAGACTTCTTGTAGGTTTTGAAAAGCCCGATAAAGGAAACATATTCTATGACGGAAAGGATCTCTCTACGGTGGATCTTAAGTCCCTCAGAAAGCATATCGGGGTTGTTACTCAGAACGGAAAGCTGTTTTCCGGCGATATATACTCCAATATCGTGATTTCGGCTCCTCAGCTTACTCTTGATGAGGCCTGGGAAGCAGCAAAGATCGCAGGCATCGACGAAGACATACGACGTATGCCTATGGGCATGAACACACTTATTTCAGAAGGCAGCGGAGGCATTTCGGGAGGGCAGCGGCAGAGACTTATGATAGCGAGAGCCGTGGCACCGAAGCCGAAGATACTTATTTTTGACGAGGCAACCTCAGCTCTCGACAACATTACCCAGAAAAAGGTATCCAATGCTCTCGACCGGATGAATTGCACCAGGATCGTCATTGCCCACAGACTCTCAACCATAAAACAATGCGACAGAATTCTGGTATTCGACGGAGGCCATATCGTTGAAGACGGAACCTATGATGAGCTTATAGCACAGAATGGTTATTTCGCGGATCTGGTTTCCCGTCAGAGACTGGATAAGTAAGGAATTAAAGCCGGAAGATATTATCGAGCCTTACCCTGCAAAAACCGAATAGACATAAAAAACGACCGAACAGACATGAATTATTGTAAGGCCGATCTATGCATGGTAAAGTCAAATCATGAAGAAACGGAATCTTCGAATGATTCTATAGAACAGCCGGCAAAATTCTAATAGCCAATTAGATCTGCATCTGTATGTCAGAGATAAACGGCAAAAAACATGCGTTTATAGATGAGGAGGAAATCAGAATGTCAGAGAATAAGAATATGGAACTCAATGATGAGTTGATGAAAAACGTAACAGGTGGTGAAGGAGAGAGCAGGGTACGTAAAGAACCCGGAACAGTAATAGGGTCTTATGATGAGTCACGGAATACATATAGAGTAAAGCGTGATCAAGGTCCTGAAGCTATTGCTTCATACGATAGAGTAGGACCACTGCTTAAACCGGGAACCAGAGTAATGATTGCTCTTGTAGGTATGGGCAAGTGGGAAATTGCTGAATTTATCTGATAGAAGGAAATACCATGAACGACGAAAAGAACATTCAGCTTTCAGATGAAATGCTGAAGGATGCCAGCGGAGGACTTTCTTTAGATCAACAGAAAACACCGGAATATGATGCCGTCGGGAGAATTGAAATGCATCTTGGCGGCAAACTTTATCAGGTACGCTTCAGTGATGGGGCTGAACTGGTTGCCAGCAGTCAGACAGACGATATACTTCCTGCAAACACTCAAGTCGGACTATATGCTGTTACAGGAGGCTGGATACTGCAGTTTCCGGTAAAACGCTGATCAAACCCTGTATCCTATGGAATCCTTATGTATAAGACTCTGTATTTCGAAGATTTCCAATGAAAAACCTACTTTTATTGATGAGGTGAAACTTATGAAAGACAAGAAAAAATCAAAAATCATTGCAGCAATCGCTATGATATCAGTTTTTGTAATGGTTGCATGGGGAACCCTGGCCGGAACCTACCAGCAAGCCTGGCTTGCAGTTTTTGCAGGCGGAATAGCCATGACAATAGTATCAATGTTTTATAAAGACGGAAGCAGCAATAGTGATAAAAGCGACACCAATTGAAGGATTTGAAAAATGTCCGACTTACCAGATATCAAGCTCATCATAGATGAGGCATTTGAAAGACTGACTGTCATAATAAAAAACCGCGAAAACAATGAAGAAGTTGAAGGCGTAATAAACGCTATCCAGACTTATGCCAATAATCAGAAACCTATGATTCAGGCATATTTCAAGGGTAGCGTTGTTATGCTGCCACAGAGGAAGATATTCAGAATCTATATAGTAAACAGAAAGATTCTGATACAGACCTCGGAAAGACTATATGAAGTCCGAAAGAATCTGAGAGACCTGGAAGAGATGCTTGATCCGGAAAGTTTTATACGCATTTCACAGTCAGAGATTCTGAATATAAAAAGAGTGAAGAATTTTGATTTTTCCTCCACCGGAACCATAGAAGTAGAACTTGAAAACGGAGACAAAACCTACGTGTCAAGAAGAAGAGTAAAGGAAATCAAAGCTGCTCTTTCAAAGGCAGTCATTTAAATAAGCATTATATTAAACCATAAACAAAAAAGTAACAGTTCAGCCAGTGGTCAATGAGAGACGGAGTTAGTAGTCCACCGGCTATACTGCTACATAAAAGTTTATTGAGGAGATAAGTCATGAACATCAAAACTAAATTCATCATTCGGGCTCTTTTGGGTTTCTCTCTCGGAATTTCCATCGGTGCCATCACCTATGTGATCTTTACCAGTGAAACCGAACCACTTAATAAAAGATTTCTTCTGATGCAGCTCTTTGGTTCAGGTATTTATGGTGCTATAGCAAACGGAGGAGCCATCGTATATGACTTTGAATCCTGGAGCCTCGGAAGAGCTACGCTTACACACTATTTAGTAACATTTGGCACCATGTTTATCACAAGTAAGATTCTGGGATGGTTTCCTCATGGAATTCTTCTCTGGGTATTTTTAGCTTTTTCAATAGCATATCTTGCTATTTGGCTGACAGAATACTATCTCTGGAAGAAGGAAATAGCAAAAATCAACGGGCAACTGGAACTCGTAAAATTCAGTTCCAATATACCGGCATAGCCATACAGTTACTGTGAAAAACGAAAAAAATTCAGCAGTTTGACCAAATAGACAGAAAAAACGACCGAATAGACAGGAATTATTGTAACCAAAATCCAGCCATGGTACAGTCAACTCATAAAGAAACGGAACCGGGAATCGAAGGAAGATTCCAAGGAACAATAAAAATCTCGAGGAGGACTTATCATGAGAGTCACTACAACTACAACCCGTCGGAATAGCGGCCCTTTGGGAGGACTATTTGGATCTGTCATCATGGTGATACTTGGAATAATATTTATCTTTGCATCATCCTTTATAACAAAACAAAATGCCGCATTAAAAGAACGCTGCACAACTCAGGTACAGGCAACAGTAACCGGTTTTGCAAGATCGGAAAGCTCTGAAAAAGGAAGTTCGAATTCGTCCTCAGTAACACCGGTATTTGAATATGATTTTAACGGAAAGACCTATTCATCAAATGCAAGCACTTACAGCAGTTCCTTTAAGGATACCTTCAAGGTAGGAAGCCAATACACAATATATGTAGATCCCAACGATCCTATGGAGCTGTATTCTGAAGAAATCTCCAAATCAGACGGAACCATCCTGAAAATCTTAAGGTGGGGCGGAGTTGGCCTTATTGTTTTCGGAATCATATCATTTATTATTTCCCTGGCAATGGTAATTGCTATTGGAGGAGCCATAGGCCTGGCTCTTATGGAATTCTTCAAAAAGAAAGATCAGCAGAGTTAATTCACATCTGTACGAAAGATCCCTAAGTTCAGAAAAAGCATGAATTATTATCTTTAAATACAAGCCCATAAAAGCCTATCACTAACCAGGAGGAACAACATGAAGAAAAAAGCGTTATATTCACTTATGATAGCAGGCTGCTCCGCAGCTCTTCTTTCCGGATGTGGAGGAGCTCAGAAAAACGCCGCTGAATCAAAGCCTGCAGAGACAGTTGCTGAAACCACAACTCAGAAGGTTGCTGAGGAAACAAAAGCAGAGACATTATCCGAAACAACAGAACCTGTCAAGGAAGAGACTACCGCAGCTTTAGAAGATAATACTGCATTTGACCTTCAGGAAGCTTTTAAAGACGCCCAATACATGGAGGTCGGAACCACCGGATATTTCATCAAAGTCCCGAAGAGCTACTATAAGGGAGATGTAAAGGATAATGAACGCAAGGATAATATGATCGCATACTATAAGAGCGACGAGTTCCTGATGGATTTCGATGTGTATCAATTTCCAAACGAAGGAAAAGACCTTTACGCTTATACCGAAACAAAAGCAAAACAGTATAATGCTGACGGCATTACCGAAGTCACCATAAATGATACCGATCTTGGACTCTATTTCTCAAAAAAGAAATATGAAGGAGAGGAAGGCGAGTTTATAGTAGCAAATTACATTTTTATTTCAGGCAATGATTTCGGAGAGTTGTCCTTCTGGCAGGACGGCGATGAAGCCGAAGAACTAACAAAAGCCATCATCAACAGTATTACAACAACTCCTGAAGAAGCACCTGCTGAAGCTCAGGTTCAGGGTGACACTACTGATTATTCATTCCTTATGTCAGAAGAATATCAGAAGATGGTTCAGGCAATGATCGATGAAAGGGTGGCAAACACAAAACTCACTCTGGATAAGAAGGACTCTTCCGACGATGTAAATTCTCTGGAAGACGGCCATTTTATCACAAAGGATGAGGTTCAGTGCCGTGAAGTAAAGATCAAGTATGGAGATGGTGCTACCGGAGAAAGGATGTATTGGTTTGGAATCTACCTCTATAATGAGACCGGTGAAGAAAAAGACTTCGACGCTGCAAAGTTTATGATTGAAACCAAAAGCGGTCAGCTGGTATATCCTTGCCTCATGGATGATGATGGTCACGTAACTGTAAAGAGCGATACTCAGACATCCCACTCCTTCACCCTTGTGGACACAAAGGATCTTGCACCTGAAGAAGAGGCAAGTATTTACTACGATGGAGTACTCATAAGCACAGTAAAGGTATCACCGTGATTGAAATCAGGCTTTAGATCAGAAACATAGTTTAGTTTTTATATATAAATGCTGATTCCTAAAGGCGTACAAAACATGAAAGGAGTACTTTATGGAAGACAACAAGTTTACCGAGTTTATCAAGAAGCATCGCGGAGAAGCAGAGAAGATCAAGGCAAAGAATACCGCAATTTCCGATGAAGAAATGGCCAAAGTGACCGGCGGTGTAGGCGGAGCTAATGAAGCAACCTGCCCTCAATGCGGCACACCTATGAACATTGTAAATGCAAACGGAGAGTATGGTGACAGAACCTGGGTATGCCCTTCCTGTAATACTTATCAGTGCATGTCTGATGCAGAGTATATCGAACTGCTGAAGCTTCTTGAAGCTACAGGTTCGACACAGGGAATGGTTTATCCTGTATGGTGGAATCAGATTCCGAAATGATCAACTCCTGAGAATATATAATCGTTCAAGTCAGGATGTGAGAAAATTGGAATCCGGATGATTTCCTGGATCTTCCAATTTTCAGAAGCAAAAACGGCAACCCATTTAACTTCGTAATTGTAGGACTTCAGGCTACACCTTTAATACCGGCTACAGCTTAAATCATCACAAAGCATCATATATTTTCTACGAAGCACGGTCTCTTTTGTGACCGTGCTTTTTATGTCTGCTTCCGGAAATACTGTCACTTCATAGCTTATGGCTTTGAAGCGGCAGTTTTTTTTGCAAAGATACGAAAAATATAAAAGCAGTCGAATTATGTGGATTTTTCATTTATTTTTTAGTAAATACAGACGAAAATAGTTAGTGGAGTAATATGCTGTTTACAGGTTCTGATCAAAAAGTGGATCGAGCCCGGGGACAGAACGTGAGAATACAGTAAATTTTTAAATTAAAGCATTTACTATTTGGAAGGGACGAGTGATATGAGAAGAAAATTCAAAAAGGCGGTGACCTTGCTGGCTTCTCTGACCATCAGTGTGTCACAAATCCAGACACCTGCGATGGCAGAAAATGTTGAAAAAGATACGCAAAAAGAAGTCGTTGACCCCGGTGAAACTATTGATACAAACAACGGAGAGATATGTATCAATTATGGTACTGTTAAAGATAACAGCAGCAATATCGGAGAAAACAAAGGAAAGGTCGAAGATAACAAAGGCTCTGTGAAGACAAATGAAGGCACCATAGATACCAATCATGAAAATGCTGAAGTAGGTGTCAATACCGGTGAAATAGGCACTAACAAAGGACTGGTAGGATCAGAAGACAGGAACGAAACCATTAATCACGGTACTATCGATAAAAATGAAACTCACCTGGAAATAAATGCAGGAAAAAATGATACCAGAAAGCTTGATTGGAATGATGAAAAAAAGGCAGCTTATACCGGCGGCACTATAAAAGATAATAATTCCGATGTCTCCATAAACAACGGTACTATAGAATCAAACAACACAAAAGGCTCCGTTGAAGAAAACAACGGTACTATTACAGAAAACTACGGAAGCGTAACTGATAATAACAATGGTGCGGTAATAGACGATAATCAGGGCGCAGTAACAACCAATTACGGAAAAATAAATGAAAACAATTCTGAAGTCAGCGATAATTTCGGAGAAGTAAATGTTAATAACGGTGAAATATCGAATAACGACGAAGGTGGTTATGTAAAACAGAATCTGGGCATCATCGGCACAAACGATAATGGAGGATTCGTAGACAGGAACTACGGTTCTATCGAGGAAAACGGTGAAAACGGCCAGGTAAGTATTAACATTGGAAATATTGAGCAGAACTATGGTCTGGTGGGAAGATACTCTGAAGACCTGGACCCTGATAATCTTACTTCTAAAGATGTTGATGAATCTATCCCCACAGGTCTTGGCAACTTCGGGGAAATAACCGAAAATTACGGTATCATCACAAAAAATGCAGGCAAGGATGATGCAAAGCATGCCGATTTGTCAAGCGAAGATCTCGAAGATTTTGAAGGCGGAAATGTCGGCACAAATACCGGTCTTATCATAATCAATAACGGCACAGTAGAAATCAATGAAGAAGACGGATTGATCTTCGAAAACAACGGCACAGTCAATGAAAATACAGCCACAGTAACGATCAACTCACAATCCGGTATAGTAGCAAACTATGAGGGTGGTGTAGTAGCGAAGAACACCGGTAAAGTCTATAATTACGGTGGCGTAATAAAGGATAAAAGCACCGGTACAGAGTACTTCTCAGTAAGCATTACATCCGGCAGTAATATGAGCCGGAGCGGCGGCAGTAATCTGGTAAAATATGAAGATGACCTGTGGCTTGGGCAGACCGGTACAGACCGGAGTTACACTGAAATCATCATTACTCCCTCATCTGATTATGCCCTTTCAACAATAAAAGTTCCTGACAGTTTAAAGGATAATGTTTCTGTTTCACGTAATCGTGACGGATCATGGACTATCAGAGTGACATCGGGAACCAATATATCTTTTAGCATACCAAATGCTATATATGTGGCCGGCAACGATGATTCCGGCGACGATTCCGGCGATGATGGCAGAAATCCTAAACCTGGCAATAATAATCCAGATAACAATAATAACCCTATTCCCGGGCAGGATCAAAAGGACACACCGCCTGTAACAGACAACCTTGGAAATACACTGAATGTGGATCTTTCTCAGATCATTAAGTCTTTTCCTGACAAAACCACAGCCATGAACAGCACTTTTTCATCTCCTATGTCATTGGATTTAAATCAGATTCAGGGCTATGGCACCATCAGTCTGAAGAAGCTTTTTGAAGCATCTCCAACATCAGAAACAATTACTGTTCCTGTTGCTGCCAATGTTAAAGCCGGTACCACTTACAAAATTTACTTCAGTAATGGCACCAGCATTGATATAGCCTGCTCCCAGGACGGACTGCTCTCCTTAACCCTTGAAAATAGTTCCCAAGATCTAAGCTTTATTATATATGGAGAAGCTTTGACACCATCAACAGGGGATAATCCAACCGAACCGGGCGGACCGTCGGCAGGTAATCAGACCGGATCAACTACAGGCCCTGTAGCTATAAATCGCGCCGGTACACCTGCTTCTCCCGGACGTTTTATCCCCTTGTCCAATTTCCGGGCAACTCAATAAGGAAGGAAAGCCAAAACAATAATGACTAAATTTTATGACCTTCACCTTGCAGATCTGAAGAATAAAACAGAATACCTTTTTGAGATGTCCGATGAAAAAAGACGTAATAGAGCTCTTCATTACTATCATGAAGAGGACCGGCTTCGCTGCCTTGGGGCAGGATATCTTATGAAACGATACCTTCCGGATTACTCAGAAGAAAAGTTATGCTGCGGGAATGACGGAAAGCCATACCTTAAAGACGGAGTTCCCTTCAGCATATCCCATGGAGGAGACCATATAGTTATGGCTTATGATGAAGGTGCAAAGGCCGTGGGAGTTGATGTGGAACCAGTAAAAGATATGAGCTTTTATGAGCCGATTCTTTCCTCATATACTACTGAGAAAGAAAGAATACTGATAGGAGATGATGCCCATAAAGCCGTATGGGTCTGGACAAGAAAGGAAAGTCTGTACAAGTGCTTAGGTGAGGGATTTTCAGATTTTCTTCAGCTTCCGGACACCACAGAAAATATCGTTAGCTTCTCAGGAAAAACCATTCTCCTTAAAAGCTTCGAGCAGGACGGACACATCTTTTCCTTAGCACTGGAAGTCATGGTAAAATCCATGGAAATCACTCTGGAATATCTTCCGGTCTCTCTGTGAAAACATGCGGGAGAAACATTAACCCTGTCTAATCCTTCATATAAAAAAGCTCTTCTCAGGATGATAAGTTCATCCGGGAAGAGCTTCTTTTATTCTATTCGGTCAGAGTTTTATCAGCACTGCTCAAGATCAAATCCGAAATATCTTGCAGCGTTGTTATAAGATATACCCTTGATGATCTCCTCAAGAGCCTTCTTGTCATAAGGATACTCACCGTTCTCTACCCAGTTTCCTACGAGCTCGCAAAGAATACGACGGAAGTAGTCATGACGTGTGTAGGAGAGGAATGAACGTGAGTCTGTGAGCATTCCGTTGAAGTTTCCAAGTGTTGAAAGATTAGCATAGTTGATAAGCTGATCTGTCATGCCCTGCTTGTGATCATTGAACCACCATGCAGCACCCTGAGTGATACGGTTCTGTACAGGAGCCTTGCAGAAGCAGCCTGTAATGGTGTTGATGGTTGTATTGTCACATGGATTCAGTGAATAAAGGATGGTCTTAGGAATCTCGTCTGTAGCTGAAAGAGCATTGAAGAATGCTGCAAGCTGGTCAGCAGGAGCGTAGTTATCAACTGCATCGAAGCCAGTATCTGCGCCAAGCTTTCCGTACATATCAGCATTGTTATCACGGATACAGCCGAAGTGGATCTGGAATACGAGATTTCTCTTGTTGTACTCCTTGGCAAGGAACTGCATCTCAGCTGTTCTGTACTTGGCACACTCAAGATCTGTAAGCTTCTCACCCTTGAGACCCTTCTTAAGGATTTCATCAACCTCTGCATCTGTAGCAGGAGCGTACATAACATAACGAAGAGCATGGTCTGTAACGATACATCCCATAGACTGGAAGAAATCAAGACGATTCTTGAGAGCTTCCTTGAGAGATGCAAAATCCTTTACCTCGATGCCTGATCTCTCTGAAATCTTAGCCATGTATGAAGGGAACTCAGGCTTCTCGATATTTGTAACCTTGTCAGGTCTCCATGCAGGAAGAACCTGAACGTCAAATGTAGGATCATCCTTTATCTTCTGATGCCACTCAAGAGTATCGATCGGGTCATCTGTTGTACAGATAAGAGTAACATTGGAAGCCTTGATGATGTTTCTTACTGACATAGACTTCTGATGAAGCTTCTCATTGCATAGATTCCAAACCTCCTCTGCTGTGTCTCCGTTGAGATATCCCTCATATCCGAAATACTTACGGAGCTCAAGGTGAGACCAGTGGTAGAGAGGGTTTCCGATGAGCTTAGGCATGGTCTCTGCCCACTTCTGGAACTTCTCACGATCAGACTTGTCACCTGTGATGTACTCCTCAGGAACACCGTTTGTTCTCATCTGTCTCCACTTATAGTGGTCGCCTCCCAGCCATACCTGGAAAATGTTATCAAACTGACGGTCCTCAGCGATCTCCTGAGGATTGATGTGGCAGTGATAATCGAGAATAGGAGCATTCTCGGCATAGTCATGATAAAGCTGCTTTGCTACATCTGTTGAAAGCAGAAAGTCCTTGTCCATAAATGGTTTCATTTTAATTACCTCCATAACTTTTGCCGGCTCATGTATATGAACTGACTACATTTTATTAATCATGTGATGCAAAGCTCATTGAAATCACAAAAACATAGCCTATCTGATTCATGAAAATCGCATCTGTATATTTGAAGTCGTCATCCGACATCAAAATCTGGTTGTTGCTCTCTTTACGAGTTTTGTTTTAACTACGGTTTTATGCGGAACAGAAACAGCAGTGGCAGTTCCGTTCTCATCAAGTGGAGCATTTAAAAGCTTCATAAGTGAATCACAGGTCTTCTGACAGATCTCCTCAAGCTTTGCGTCAACACTGGTAAGCTCTGGGTTTGACGCCTCCGCAAGTCTTGAATTGTTGTAGCTCACTATCTGAATGTCCTCGGGGATCCTTAATTTATGACTGACAGCGAACTTCACCGCTCCGATACCTGATGTGTCGGAGGAGGCTATGATAGCGTCAAATGCCTCTTTCTCGTATTCTGCGGCAAGGAGCCCGGCGATATCTCGGTAGGACTTCTTACTCTTGATTATGCGGAGATTTTCCTCCGGGATACCGCACTTCTTTGCGCCGGCCCTGATACCTTCGATTTTCTGTTTACCGGAAAAACTGTCGCTGGAATATACATAAACTATTTTTCTGGCGCCTGATTCATGAAGCTGTATAAACGCATCCTTCATGCCGCCCTTATCGTCACTTCTGACAGAATAGATTCCTTCAGCTTCAATGCAGCCGTTTACCATCATGACCGGATGTTCCTTTGCTCCTTCAATGATGTACCGGTTATTCTCGGGATCCGTCTCCACATACTTGGAACCCGCAAGGATAAAAGCGTCAACCTGTCTTGACTTCAATAGCTCAAAGCTTGCCTTCTTGGTCTCAAGATCATAACCTGTGCAGCACAGTATGGAATTGTAACCGTTCTTTCTGAGATCGGTTTCGAGATAGTAGATGGCATTGGCAAGATATATATCCGATGAGTCTGAGCACATGATTCCGATGGTCTTCATGGAACCGCGGCCCAGGCCTCTGGCATAAGCATTGGGGGTATAACCATACTCATCGATGATATCCATGACCTTTTTTCTGGTTTTTTCAGAAACATTATCCGCTCCGTTGATAACCCGGGATACGGAAGCAATGGAAACACCCGCTGCTTTTGAAATGTCGTAAATGTTCATTCTTGTAAATCCTTTTAAATTTCTGTAAGCGTTTACATATTTTCTTGATTATAGCCGACTAATGTTATAAAATCAATGCATTAACGAAATTTTGAGAAAAGTGTTTTCATCACACAAAGGAGCAAAAATCATGAATTTTCCAAATCGTTCTTTTGATCTAGTAACCATGGGACAGCTTATGCTCAGACTTTCTCCTCCGGGAAACGAGCGTATCGCAAGAAGTGACATTTTCGAAAAGAATGTGGGTGGTGCGGAGCTCAATGTTTCCGTCGGTGCGTCACTGCTGGGTCTCCACACAGGTATCATCTCAAAGCTTCCTTCCCACGATCTTGGTCAGTTCATGAAGGGCACCATCAGAAGCTATGGTGTATCAGATGACTTCTTTATCTATGACGATTCACCGGATGCGAGAGTGGCTGTCTACTTTTATGAGTACGGTGCCTATCCCCGTAAGCCCCAGGTCATCTATGACCGCAGGAACTCAAGCTTCTTTTCCATAGACCCGGAAGAGATAAATCCGGATGTTTATAAGAACACCAAGTGTTTCCATACATCAGGAATAACCCTTGCTCTTTCCCCAAAGGTAAGAAAGACCACCATAGAAGCGATCAAAAAGTTCAAGGAGAACGGAGCCCTCATTTCCTTCGATGTTAACTTCAGAGGAAACCTCTGGTCAGGAGACGAGGCAAGGGATACCATCCTTGAGATACTTCCTTATGTGGATATTTTCTTCTGCTCGGAGTCAACTGCACAGCTCACCTTCCAGAAGACCGGCACATGCCGTGAGATGATAAAGAGCTTTACAGAGGATTATCCTATCAAGGCGGTCTTTGCCACTCAGCGTACTGTTCACAGCCCTAAGTGCCATGACTTCGGTTCCATAGCTTATGATGCAGAGCTTGACAGGTTCTTTGAGGAACCGCCATACAAGAACATCGATGTTGTGGACCGTATCGGTTCCGGAGATTCCTATATTTCCGGTGCACTCTATGGTCTTATCAGTTCAGGCGGTGATGTGAGAGAGGCTGTGAAATATGGTAATGCCACCTCCTCCATGAAGAACACCATACCGGGAGATCTTCCTCAGAGTAACCTTGCTGAGATCAACGCCGTTATCGAAGATCATTACTCCACCGGATTCCACAGCGAGATGAACAGATAATTAATTGATCACTTGTCTCTGTGAACAGATAATTAATTAATCATTTGTCCATATGAACAGATAATAAATTATTTGTCTCTATTGACACTTCCGGTTCAACGTGTTAAAGTACCGTTAAATAAATAATCTTAAACCGATGACAGAGAGAAGTACTTTATCTGTAACATCATAGAGAGCCGCTGACGGTGGAAATGCGGTATGGAAGGATAGACGAATGGACTCTGGAGGGTGCTCAGAAAGATTTATTCAGTCGAGTATGCGGCAACGGGTTCTGCACCGTTATCAGGCAGCACATATGCTGGTATGTGAAAAGTGACCTTTATTTTTAAAGGTAATATGAGTGGTACCACGGATTTAAACATTCGCCTCATACGGAGAGTAATCTCTGTATGAGGCTTTTTTAGTGTATAAGTCCAGTATCAGGCGGCTGTACATACTGCAAGCTCGCTTGCAAGTATGTACAGACATCTGATACGACAACAGATATCGTGACAGGTTTCGAAGAAACCTGCCATGCAGCGTCAGCCCTTCGCGAAGCGAACTCAAATGGGCTGACGTTCCCAACAATCGAGAATAAGCGCGACAGCGCGAGTTCGAGATTTATGTTAGGATTGCGGGAGTTGCAGAGCAACGAAGCAATCCGTTGGACTTATACATCTTACTTCAATCAGTATCACATGGCTCCAGTAAAAACGAATCATCACAAACTGACGTAACAAAATTGGAGGAAATCAAAATGAAGAAACAGTTAATAGCAGCGTCTATGGCAACTCTTATGGCAGCATCTCTTGCAGCATGCGGTGCATCCGCACCCGAAACAGCGAAGGCACCGGAGACCACAAAGGCCGTTACAGAAACAGCGCCTCAGGACAATAAAGAATATAAAGTAGGAATCGTCCTTTTCATGGATCACCCATCACTTAATCAGATAAAGGACAATGTTGCTTCTGAGCTCGACAGACTTTCAGACAGCATGGGCGTTACTTTCAATTATGCGGATTACACCTTCAACGGACAGGGCGATGCCAGTGTGCTCAACCAGATCTCAAGTGAACTGATTTCAGATGAAGTTGACGTGATCATCCCTATCGCAACACCTGCTGCACAGGTAGTTCAGGCTGCAGTGGAGGATAAGGGAATCCCCGTTGTATTTTCAGCAGTATCGGATCCGGTCACAGCCAACCTTGTTTCTTCCATGGAGAACCCCGGCGCAAACATTACCGGAACCTCAGATGCGCTTAATACAAATGCCATCATGGATCTCATGCTTGCAGTAAATCCTGATACCGACTATGTAGGTCTTCTTTACTCCAACTCAGAGGATGCTTCAAAACAGCCTATAGCCGCAGCCAAGAAGTATCTTGACGAAAAGGGCATCAAGTACATCGAAAAGACAGGAACAAAGACAGATGAGGTTCAGGCTGCAGCAGACGCTCTTGTAGCTGAAGGCGTTGATGCGGTATTCACACCGACAGACAACACTATCCAGCAGGCAGAGCTCGGAATCTATGAAAAGTTCCTGGATGCAAAGATTCCTCACTACGCAGGTGCAGACAGCTTCGCCCTCAACGGTGCTTTCATGGGCTACGGCGTTGATTACGCAAATCTCGGTACAGCAACCGCTGACATGGTAGCAGAGATACTTGTAGACGGAAGAGACACAGCTACATTCCCGGTTCAGACATTTGACAACGGTATCGCTACAGTTAACACAGATACCTGTGAGGCACTCGGACTTAAGATCGAAGATGTAAAAACAGCCATTGAGCCTCTTTGCACACAGGTTGTTGAGACAAAGACCGAGCAGGAGTTCTCAAAGTAATTTCAAATTAAATTCAGAGTGATTTATAAAATATCCCCCTTCGGCATTACCCTCAGGTATCTGCCTAAGAGTACTTTAACCTCACATAAATATGAATTATAATGATGAAGACATACATAGTTTTTAACTCACTATGTCTTAACAAATGACAAAGCAGCTTCCCGGATAACACATCGGGAAGCCTTTTGTTGGTATCAGTAAGTTTTAGGAGGAAACACCATTGACTGGCTTTTTAACAGCAGGCATAGTCCGTACCGCACTTGAGGTGGGACTCATTTATTCCCTTGTAGCTCTTTCTCTTTTTATCAGCTACTCAATCCTGAATATCTGTGATCTTTCCACAGACGGCTGCTACACACTGGGATGTGCGGTCGGTGCCATAGTCACCATAGCAGGGCATCCTTTCCTTGCAATTCCCGCAGCTATGCTTGCAGGAATCTGCTCGGGATATGTTACAGCACTTCTTCAGACAAAATTCGGAGTGGAAAGCATTCTCGCAGGAATCATAGTGAACACAGGACTATACACTGTTAATCTGGCGGTCATGGGTTTCAGTTCCAATGTCTCCATCTTCGGCACAGATACCATTTTCTCACTTTTCAAAAATCTGAGTTCAAGCACCTTCTGGAAAGACTGGTGTAACCTCATTCTTCTTACGGCGATAGTTGCAGCAGTATGTCTCCTCATCAAGTGGTTCCTGGGAACAACCCTTGGTCTTTCCATCCGTGCAACAGGAGACAGCCCGGCCATGGTACGTGCCTCATCCATCAACCCCATCTTCACCATCACGGTAGGCCTTTGCTGTTCCAATGCACTGACCGGTCTTGCAGGCTGCCTCATCGGACAGTACAACAAAACCTGTGATATCAACCTGGGAACAGGTATGGTGACTATAGCACTTGCTTCTCTTGTAATCGGTGAAACACTCATGGGAAAGGGAAGGATGATCTTCAGGATCCTGGGAATGGTTGCAGGCTCATGCTTCTACCGTTTCATCATTTCCATCGCCCTTCGTCTCAATGTCCCTACAGAGGCATTTAAACTGGTTTCCGCAGTCATCGTCGCCGTAGCCATCGCTGCACCGAGAGCAAAGCAGCTCATTGCCTTCAAGCATAAGCAGCGGACAGCCATGCTGGAAAGAAAAAGCATGAGAGGAGATAAGGCCAATGCTTAAGATAGAACACGTTTTCAAAACCTTTAATACAGGAACAGTCAACGAGAAGAAGGCTCTTACCGACCTTAACCTGGATCTTCAGGACGGAGATTTCGCCACAATCATCGGTTCAAACGGCGCCGGTAAGTCCACCATGTTCAATGCCATCGCCGGTTCCTTCTACACTGATTCCGGCTTCATAGAGCTGGACGGAGAGGATATCACCTTTACTCCGGAGCATACCAGAAGCCGCTATATAGGACGTCTCTTTCAGGACCCGCTTATGGGAACCGCTCCTCATATGACCATAGAGGAGAACCTGTCTGTTGCATACCTTCGTGCCAGTGAACACAAGAGAGGTCTGTTCAGCCATGTTTCAAAGACCGAGAGAGATAAATTCAGAGAACAGCTTTCACTTCTTGATATGGGTCTTGAGGACAGAATGAATCACCCTGTGGGTCTCCTTTCCGGAGGACAGCGTCAGGCTCTTACACTTCTCATGGCCACTATGGTCACACCGAAGCTCCTGCTTCTGGACGAGCACACAGCAGCTCTTGACCCATCAACCGCCGCAAAGGTACTGGATCTCACAAAGAAGATCATCGAAGAGAACCATATAAGCTGCCTCATGGTTACACACAACATGAATCAGGCTCTGGAACTTGGAAACAGAACCCTTATGATGAACAACGGAAACATCGTATTCGATGTAAAGGGTGAGGAACGCTCACGGATGACCATTACGGATCTTCTTGATAAATTCGAGGAGAATGCAGGAAAGGCATTAAACAACGACAGAATACTGCTTTCCACAAAGGAAGATATCTGATTTAGTTATTAAAACAATAAATAATATGCCTTGTAACAGGAGCCCCGTTTTGTTGTAATGGGGCTCCTGTTTTTGTATACTTAATGTATAAGTCCGGTGTGAAAACGACAACGACAGCGCAGCGATGGGGAGCGTAGCTATCCATAGCGGTGCATAGGACTTATACATAAGATTAAGGTCAATAATCGGGAGGCAGATATCTATGATAAAAAAACATTTTGTCATCACCATTGACAGACAGTATGGCTCCGGAGGACGTGTAGTGGGCAAACGTCTTGCAGAGGATTTAGGCATTCACTTTTATGACAATGATATTCTCAAGCTCACTTCGGAACGTGCAGCCATAGGAGAGCAGTATTTCCGTTTGGCAGATGAAAAGGCCGGCAATAACATTCTTTATAAGATCATTAACAATCTTACACCGGATATCAGCACTCCTAAGCTTGATGAGCACATCGTTTCCCCTGACAATCTTTTCAGATTTCAGGCTGAGGTAATCCGCGAAATAGCAAAAAACGAAACCTGCATTATCGCAGGACGCTGCGGAAATTACGTTCTTTCCCAGGCAAAAATGGAGAATCATGTGGATTTCTTCGTTTATGCGGATATAGAAACGAAGATACAGCGTGCCATGGACTATGACTGCATTTCAAGAGAAGAGGCTATCAAGCGCATTCAGAAGATCAATAAGGAGCGTACAGATTACCACAAGTACTATACCGGCGAGGACTGGATGTCACCGGACCGCTATGATCTCATGATCAACGCCAGCCGTATAAACTACGACGAGATGGAAACACTTATGAAAGACTATATTCGCATGAAGGGATTCATTGACTGATGGATAAAACTGTAAAAGGTGTATTACGGCCTTTGAGAGGCACTGTAAAGGTTCCCGGGGACAAGAGCATTTCCCACCGCTCTGTTATGCTGGGAGCACTCAGCGAGGGAACAACACATGTAACAGGCTTCCTGAACGGTGCCGACTGCCTCTCCACCATTTCCTGTTTCAGAAAGATGGGAATCGAGATCGAGTTAAGTGATGATGAAACAGAAGTAACCATCCACGGAAAGGGAATCAGAGGACTTAAAAAGCCTTCCGGAATCCTCGACTGCGGAAACTCAGGAACCACCACCAGACTTCTTTCCGGTATACTTGCCGCTCAGGATTTTGATTCCGAGGTTACAGGTGACGAGAGTATACAGAAACGCCCCATGAAGCGAATCATGAAACCTCTATCGGAGATGGGTGCTGATATAAGCTCTGTCAGGGGCAATGACTGCGCACCTTTAGCCATCCACGGACAAAAGCTTCACGGAATCCGTTATGAATCACCTGTGGCAAGCGCACAGGTAAAGTCATCCATACTTTTCGCAGGGCTCTATGCAGAGGGCGACACAACCGTTGTGGAACCGGCATTATCACGAGATCACAGTGAACGTATGCTTAAGGCACTCGGGGCATCAGTTTCTACGCGGATTCTCCCGGACGGAAAAGCCGAGATAACAGTTTCCCATTGTGATAGGCTGACTGCACCTTCTGAGACTCTTGAGATCCCGGGAGACATCTCCAGTGCGGCTTATTTCATATCAGCAGCACTTCTGGTGCCGGGCTCAGACATAGTGGTGAAAAATGTAGGCATTAACGAGACACGTGCCGGTATTCTCACGGCATACAGCAGCATGGGAGCGGACATTACTCTCGAGAATAAAAGGATGTCAGGCTCAGAGGATGTGGCGGATATCCATGTAAGATACACAGAAGGTCTTCACGGAACCGAAATAGGCGGAGCCCTCATACCTCAGCTTATAGACGAGCTTCCGGTTATCGCGGCTGTTGCTGCAGGTGCTGAGGGAGACACGGTAATAAGGGACGCTTCGGAACTCAAGGTCAAGGAATCCAACCGCATCGCTGTTATGGTGGAGGGACTCAGGACTCTTGGTATCGAGGCTACGGAAACCGAGGACGGCATGATCATAAAGGGACAGGGCCATGCTTTAAAGATCGGTTCAGGTGAGATAGACACCCATAAGGATCACCGCATCGCCATGACCTTCGCGGTTCTGGCTCTTGCAGGATCGGAGAGTACCGAAGTGAAGCTTCTCGATGCAGACTGCATAAGTATCTCTTATCCCGGATTCTATGACGATCTGGCAGGTCTTTGATTTTAGATCTGTGACGCTTTGATAATAGCTAAGATACAGAATGAGAAAGTAGTGGTACTGACCTTTAACACAGGTCGTACCATAGATGTATATTTATGGCCCAGGTTCGGTTATATCTCAGACGCAATAGATAATCAAATGTAATATCAAAAAGTTGTTGACATATACTCATGTCTCTGATAAATTATGTGAGTCGCCACAAGCGACATCACAAATGGCGGATTGGTCAAGCGGTTAAGACGCAGCCCTCTCACGGCTGAATCCCGGGTTCGATTCCCGGATCCGTCACTTTGAAATCTTCATATTGTTTTATGGCGGATTGGTCAAGCGGTTAAGACGCAGCCCTCTCACGGCTGAATCCCGGGTTCGATTCCCGGATCCGTCACTTTGA
>SVDD01000003.1:102454-192593 GCA_015057945.1 Lachnospiraceae bacterium
GCGGATTGGTCAAGCGGTTAAGACGCAGCCCTCTCACGGCTGAATCCCGGGTTCGATTCCCGGATCCGTCACTTTGAGTCTCAGGTTTGTCCTGAGACTTTTTTCTATATTTAATCGTTACATCAAATAAATCGAGCAACAAGGAATTAAAGCTTTTCTTAGCGGAGAATCAAATGAAAATACACTTTTCTCATAACAAGCATACAACAGACCTAAAAACTCATCTTAACGATGACGGAAGTAAGCTTACATACATTGAGTTTCCAAAGTTACAAGAGACCGGAATGGTGAAGCATGCTTTCTCAACAAGACTTGGGGGTGTAAGCAAGGGAATATGGTCAAGTATGAATCTTAGCTTCACCAGCGGAGATTCTCCTGAAAATGCCTATGAAAACTTCCATAGATATGCTGTTCTTTTCGGTGTATCCGACGATCACATGGTTCTTTCCCATCAGACCCACACTGTAAATGTGAGAGTTGTCACGGAAGAGGATGCCGGAAAGGGACTCATAGAAGAAAGAGACTATTCTGATGTTGACGGGCTTATAACCAATGTTCCCGGATTAGTCCTATCCATTTTCGCAGCCGACTGTGTACCTTTACTTTTTGTGGATCCTGTTCACAAAGCTATAGGTGCAAGCCACTCAGGATGGAGGGGAACAGTTAACCGAATGGGAAGGGGCACCATAGAAAAAATGAAAGAAGCCTTCGGAACAGAACCTGAAGATCTTGTATGTGCAATAGGACCAAGCATCTGCAGAAGCTGCTATGAGGTTTCAGAGGATGTGGCTTCAGAGTTTAAAAATGCTTTTCCGGGTCACGAATCAGAAATCCTCACCGATGACGGATTAAATGAACAGGGAGAACATAAGTTCCATCTTGATCTCTGGAATGCCAACAGAATCGTTCTGGAAGAAGCAGGGGTGGAGGCCGGAAACATTGGCATCACAGATATCTGCACCAACTGTAATCCGGACCTGCTTTTCAGCCACCGCTTCACCAAGGGTAAACGCGGCAATAACGCGGCCTTCATCATGCTTAAATAAAGTACATAGATATGGAATTAATCCTGATCTATGTTACAATCTGATTTGGCGAAGGAACTTACCGTTCCTTAAAAAGCACTAAACATAGAAAGTCTTTCCTTCGGAAGATTTCAAACAGACTCATAAAGGAGTTTTAAAGATATGAATTTAACTATCGCTATATGTATCATCATATTTTTGGCCGCAGGTACTGTTTTCATCTTCAAGAACGGTGTCCGCATGGACAAGCTGACTCCGGAGGAGCAGGAGACCATCATCCGTTCAAGATGTTCATCCTGCCGTATGTCACATTACTGCAATGATTCAAAGTTAAAGGGAGCCGGCGGATATTCTGAGAAGGAAGCTGTTCAGAAATGTGATACATCAGACGCAGCCTCCAAGGATTCAAAGTGATACTTTTTTCGTGTCGCTGGGACTTTCAGAGTATATATGAGGTAAATCAAGCTTATTTTGTGAGTTTCATCAGCAATAAGCTTATACAAAAAAATTTATAGCCAGAGCAACAAATATCATCAATACAAATATATGAAAATAATAAGTGAAACCGAAAACTATATAGTGATTCAGAAGGCTCCCGGGGAGGATTCCGAAAAGGACGTCCCGAGACTTCTGGCTGATCAGTCCGGTAAAGATGCCTCCGACTATTTCTGTGTCCACAGACTGGATAAAACAGCTTCCGGACTTCTTGTTTACGGGAAGAACCGATTTGCTGCGTCAGAGCTCACAAAACAGATACAGGATGAGACTGTAGAGAAGACCTATCTTGCAGTTGTTGCAGGGGAGCCTGAAACAACTGAAGGAAGCTTTCATGACCTTCTTTACAAAGATAAAATGAAGCAGAAGGCATTTCCAGTAAAACGTATGCGAAAGGGAGTGAAAGAAGCAGACCTTTCATACAAAGTTCTAAAGACCATCGAGTACGAGGATTCTTTGATTTCTCTTGTTGAAGTAAGGCTCCATACAGGCCGTTTCCACCAGATACGCTGTCAGTTCGCTTCCAGAAAGATGCCTCTTTTAGGAGACGGAAAGTACGGTTCCAGAATTAAGACAAAGAGCCTTTGCCTTTTCTGCAACAGTCTGAGCTTTTATGATTCTGCATTAAAAGAAACAGTATCTTTCGAAGCTTCGCCGGAAGACGAAGCACCATGGAATCTATTCAATACTTAACAAACGGAGGCTATCCGATGGAAATCCGATTAAAGGCTTCAAAAACAGTAAAATTCAGCACTCAGGAGGAAGCCGACCATCAGTTTCAAACTATTTCCGATACAGAAGAAGCTCATTCTATCGCACTTCTTGCAGATCCCCTTTGCGAAAAGATAGATCTCACCACCAATCTGAAAAGCGAAAAAATATCCTATCTCAGCTGCTGCGGCGACAGTGATGATTCAGGTTCCATTCTTGATTTTTCATGGATACATGACCTTCGCCGTCAATGTATAGCCCTGGACATTCCTTTTTATTTCACAGGTACCGGCGCAAATTTCAGAATGAGAGGACGTGACTTCCGTATCGATAAAAAGTTTCAGGAGTCACAGGCGAGAAAAGCGGAAATGAATTATTTCCCTCTGTCGAGAGCAATGAATCCTCCGACTTATGATCCTTCTTCCGATGTTTCAGGACATAAATCCCTTTCCTCCGGCAATCATGGCTCAGATAACAGGAATACCGCCTGCAGGAATCATGATACCGGCCATTCATCCTCTGATGATTTATGGAAACTGGGATTCCGTCCCATTGGCTCTGATAATTCATTTAATCCTTTCAGGGAAGATGACACCTTAGAGAACCCTTTTGAGGCTCCAGCAGAGTTTCCATCATCACAGGTGCCTGATGACATAAATCCAGTGCAGGAGACCGAAATATCAATTCCTCACATCAACTACCAAATTGAAGTGGAAGATGAGCCTGAAAATGAATTTGAGGCAAAAGCTGAAAGAGAAGAAACCCTGACCATTCCCGGGATAAATTATGAAGTTGAAATAGAAGATGTCATTGAAGAGACATTGGACTCAGACTTAAAAAGCCGGAATACAGATGAACTGTTTTCTCATCTCGCGAGAAGCAAATTCCGTTCAAGCTTCCATCTTCACAAGCTCGAGAGAGACTATTTCATATCTCATGGTGAGGAGGTCATACGTAAGCATGCAGCTGATTTTATAGCACAGCGACTGGCTCCTGCAGAGCCTGCAAACGATGGTAAACAGACTCCCATGAAGGGACATCCTGTTTTCATTGCCCAGCACGCCACAGCCTGCTGCTGCAGAGGATGCCTGAAGAAATGGCATCATATCCCCGAGCACAGAGCACTGACAGAAGATGAGAAGAATTACGTGGTTAACGTACTTATGGCATGGATAAAAAGAGATATTACAGCTGTGCCGGATAAGAAGGATAAACAAAGCTTTGAAAGAAGCAAGCTTAATTGACCATTACAAAGCCTTTTTCTATAAGATATTTTTGTAAGAACATCATCAATTTTCTCTTGCTATGGTTTTTCTATACTGCTAATATAATGCTTTAAAGTATAAAAATATAGGGAGGCAACTATGGGACTTATTATTCCAAAGGACTATGATCCACGACTTTCTGTTCGCGAAACACAGGAAGCCATCAAGTATATTCGCGATACATTCCAGAAGGAATTCGGCCGAGAGATGAATTTAAGCCGTATTTCCGCACCACTTTTCGTACCAAAGAGCAGTGGTCTCAATGATAATCTCAATGGATATGAGCGTCCGGTAAGTTTTGATGTTCCATGGTGGCCGGACGAGACAGTCGAGGTAGTTCATTCACTTGCAAAGTGGAAGCGTATGGCTCTTAAGCGTTACGGTTTCAAGCCGGGCGAGGGTCTTTACACCAACATGAACGCTATCCGTCGTGACGAGGAGCTGGATAATCTTCACAGCTGCTACGTTGACCAGTGGGACTGGGAAATGGTCATCGACAAGAGTGACCGAAATATGAATACCCTTGAGGGAACAGTTCGCATGATCTTCCGTATCATCAAGCATATGGAGCACGAGGTATGGTACAAGTACCCTCAGGCTGTCAACAAGCTTCCTGATGATATATACTTTATCGATTCAGAAGAGCTTCTCAAGATGTATCCTGACAAGACTCCTAAGGAGCGTGAGAACGCCATCACAAAGGAGCACGGATGCGTATTCATCTCAAGAATCGGTGACAAGCTTTCAAACGGCGAGCCACATGACGGAAGAGCTCCGGACTATGATGATTGGCAGCTTAACGGTGATATCCTTTTCTGGTATCCTACACTTAACTGCGCTCTTGAGATCAGTTCCATGGGCATCCGTGTTGATGAGGATTCTCTTGCAGATCAGCTCAAGAAATCCGGATGCGAGGAGAGAGCAGAACTTCCTTACCACAAGATGCTTCTCAACAAGGAGCTTCCATACACCATCGGTGGCGGTATCGGACAGTCACGTCTCTGCATGCTCCTTCTTGACAGGGCACACATCGGTGAGGTTCAGGCAAGTATCTGGCCTCAGGATATGATCGATGAGTGCAAAGAGCACGATATCATCTTACTTTAATCCGCTGATTTGACAATATCAAAATCACGAGATTTCCGAACAAACAGAAAAAAACTTTGACGATCCTTAATAAGCATGAACCCGCGATTCCTTTCGGAGCCGCGGGTTTTTCTATACCGGCATATTTACAATGTCGTGATTTTTCAGTTTCCTTTCAGATTGGGATGCTAGATTATGCGAAAATCAAATTTTAAAAACGCCGATATAAACATTGGTGTACCGAATATCTTTTGATCTGAAAGGATTTAAGACTATGAAGAGAAAAAACATCCAGGCACTTTCCTGTGTTTTAGCAGTGGCACTAAGCGCCTCAAGCCTTAGTGCCTGCAGTACATCAGCAGTACCCGAAGCAACAACAGCTGCCGGAGCAGAGAATTCTCAGGACGCTTCCGAGAAGAATACTGATAACGCGAGCCCTGAGGCTCCAAACGGTCCTGATGGCGCTCCTATGGGGGAAGCCCCTGAGGGAATGCCGGGAGGCCCGGGTGGGCAGGGTGGTCCCGGAGGTATGCCCGGTTCGCAGGAAACAAGCACAAAGGTTTCAGTAACCGAGGGCGACTGGTCCTTTGATGTCATAACAACAGGCGAGGGTGAAAATAAAAAGGTCACAAGTACCATCACCTACTATGCAGGTAAAGAGGATGCGGTTGTTATCATCCCTTCAGTTCTCGGCGGTGCTCCTGTAACCGAGATCTCTGCCCAGGCATTCGGTCACCACAGCGAGATCATGGCGGTTTACGTTCCGGATACTGTTACAACAGTTTCAGAGTGGGCATTCTATGACCTTAACACTGCCACCATCATTTCCTTTGCGAACCCTGATGTAAACATTGACGACGCGGCCTTCCAGTCCAGCGGCAATGCGGTTCTCTATCTGCCGGAAGGCACTTCACAGACAAAGGCAGGTGGCAAGGAGGTTGTAAGCGCCGGTACAGAGCTTATCACTGTAGAACTTGAGAATTCCGAGGCGGCAGCCATAGCCGGCGGAACTTATCTTAATGTTTCTTCCGACAAGACATATTCAATTTCAACAGACGATATCACAGCAATCGCAGTCAGCGCCAGCGGTGAAGAATCAGATGTCTCGGTTTCCGGCTCCACTGTAACCTTCTCAGGTGATGCTTACGTTGCGGAAGAGGAAAAGGTTGAAATCAACGAAAAGTTCAAGGATTCAGTTAAGGAAGCTGACCTCACAAAGACTCTCTGGTATCTCTCCGAGGATGATGCAAAGGAGCTTAAGGAAAAGATCGAGTCAGACGAGTCTTACAGCAAGCTTAAGTCAGTTCTTAAGTTTGAGGAGGGCTACTATATAAACGGTGACAAGGTAACTCTTGATGATAATGTCAAAGCCTACGATGTAAAGACCGGAGAAGAAATCGAAAAGGATTCCATAACAGGTGCATTCCCGGCAACAGGCTCAGGAAACTACCGTTACATGAGCTATGAGGATACTGACAACGACGGGGACGTAGACATTATCTACTATTCACCTTACAGTGTGAACTACTCCTACAATTCCACAGTAATAAAGAGTGATAATGAGAATCTTGATGGTCTCTCCGCAAGAGATACACTGAATCCCATCTACTTAAGCTTTGCAGACAGTGTTATAAAGGCAAGCGGTGAGTCGGAGGATGTGAAGGAGGATGACCTCACCATAGATACAGCAAAGGACGGTGATGCCATCGGTGCAGAAGCAAACGAGGAGCGTTCTCTTGTGTGGGCTGACGACTACGCAAGCATCACTGTTTCACATATAAACGGAACATCAACAGCAAGCGCAAACTGGTCGAAGATGTCTTACCTCACAGGTCTTTCAAGCTACAATGTTGAGATCGCCATGGAGTGGGGCATGAATGCACTTCTTTACGCAACAAACGGCGGTATCGTCACAGTGGGCAGCACTGACGGCGAGAAGAGTACCTTCTACGCAAACGGAGACGGGGCCAACGGCGTCATCGCGGGAGGCTCGGGAACCAAGACCGGCGAAAGTGATGCAAAGTCCGATACAGCTTCTGTTTATGTTTATAATGCGGACTTCACTCTCGAAGGCTGGAACAACCATGTGGCAGACGTAGTTTACGGAGGATATGCATACCTTGAGGATGTAACCGGTACAACAGGTATCGACGGAAGCTATTCAGTAGGTCAGGCTTCAGCCCTTGCCAATGACTTCGGTAACGGCGTTGTTGATGTAAAGAACTTCTCAGCAACTGTTTTCGGTAACCGTTCAGCCGGCGCCTATGTTATCGGAGGCGGTGTCATAACTGCAGAGGACTCAAGCTTTATTTCAAAGGCCGATGCCGCAGCAGTTATCGCATCAGGCGGAACTTACAAGATGAAGAACACTCTTCTTGAGGGCACAATGGGTATCAAGAACCGCGGAGGCATCAATACCGATTCAACTTCGATTTTTGATAATGTTATCGTCCGGGCAGAAAAAAACATGTCAAACTATGTCACAGGCGCAAAGGCAAAGGCTGCTATGGAAGCATGGGAAAAGGCAAGCGGAAGCACTGAGCTTATGCACTATATGATGAGCGATGCCGGCATGACCATAGGACAGCTTTGCGAGAATTACGATGTAACGGATTCAGCAAAGAAGGAGCTTCTTGAGACATTGAGCGAGATAGCAGGTGAGACATACACAGAAGATACGAAGTTAAGAAGCTCTGTACTTGATAACGCCTACTATAACTACTCAGCAGGAGCATATACAGGAACCACAGACTATTCAGATATTCCATACCTTGTAGTGGGCAGCGCCTACGGCGGAACTGTAAGCTCTGTAATGGAATTTGAGGCAGCAGGAGAGAACCTTCTCTTCACTAACTCAAAGTTTGAAAATACAAACGGTGATGATTATAACTACCTTATCGCATCAGAAGCAGGTTCTGCGCCTGTAATCACCTTTGAGGATTCTGACGCATCAGGTATCATCTGGAATGAAGGTGATATCGAAAGAGTAGTTGAAGGCATGAGCGGAAGCCGTTCATCATCACTCACAGTAACCTTCAAAAACTCTGACTTCACAGGTTCCTTCGCAGACGGTTCTAACGGTCTCTGGGATGTGGAGGGTCTCAGCTACACAAATTCAAAGGGTGAGATCACAAGCCTTAACGGAAACTACTACGGTGCAGAAGGAAACTACGGCATAAGTGCAGCCTTCTCCGGTGACTCTGTATGGACCGTAACTCACGATTCCTACCTGGGAAGCCTAACCATCGAGGATTCGGCTTCCATCACAGCGCCTTCAGGATATAAGCTTTCGATGACAGTGGATGGTAAGAAGACCGACATCAAGGCAGGCACATATACAGGAAAGATAGTGATTACTGTTACTAAGGCGTAAAAAGAAATACTCATCTTAAAGCCCCCACGGTACCGGTTGGAGCCGCGGGGGGTGTTAAAATTCAAGATATATCATTACAATGTAATGATATATCTTGAATTTTAAATAAACCGAGTTATAATAGAGCCATAGTTATTATGCTGGTAACTGATAAATTTGCATCTTTGTTTAAGAAATAATAGATAAAAACCTGCGTTTATAGAGGAGGTATCTGTCATGGCAAATGTTGTTAATGTAAATTTCAGGATGGATTCAGAGTTAAAAAAGAACATGGAAAGCCTTTGTGATGATTTAGGTATGTCTATGACTACTGCATTCACTATTTTTGCCAAAAAAATGACTCGGGAGCGTAGAATTCCGTTCGAAGTATCAGCAGATCCTTTTTATTCCGAAAGTAATCTTCATCATTTGAATATGATAATGAATGATATAAAATCAGGGAAAGCACATTTCGAGGAACATGAACTCATGGAGGCTGACTGATGGGGGTTCTTTGGGAAGACAGAGGCTGGGAAGATTACCTTTTCTGGCAAGGGCAAGACAAAAAAACACTAAAGAGAATTAATGCCTTAATAAAAGATGCCCAAAGAAATCCTTTTGATGGTCTGGGAAAACCGGAACCTCTAAAAGAAAACCTTAGTGGTTTTTGGAGTCGCCGCATCAATGACGTGGATCGCCTGGTATATGACTATACCGATGGTCATATTAGAATCATGTCATGTCGAGGGCATTACGAATAAATCCATGTATATTAAAAGCGTTCAAGCCTACAACTAACTTGAACGCTTATCAAGGACAAAATTGTAATCATGGGAGGATTATATGAGAAAGTTACTTGTTGTTGTAGACATGCAAAAAGACTTTGTTGATGGGGCGCTTGGCTCAAAAGAGGCTGTAGCTATCGTACCGGCTGTTGTGGAAAAGATAAAATCCTATAACATAAAGGATGTTTTTGTCACCCGCGACACCCATCAGCCTGACTATATGGAAACTCAGGAAGGCAAAAATCTACCGGTTGTGCACTGTGTGGAAGGAACGGATGGATGGCAGCTTGATAAAAGCGTAGCACAGGTGGTGGAAGGAGCGACCTTTATCGACAAGCCAACCTTCGGTTCTACGGTTCTCGCGGATTCACTGAAGGCTATCAGTGAAAAAGAAAACATTGAGATAGAGCTCATTGGTCTCTGTACAGATATATGCGTTGTTTCCAATGCTTTGCTCCTGAAAGCCTCAATGCCTGAAGTTTCTATCTCCGTAGATCCTAAGTGCTGCGCCGGTGTGACTCCCGAAAAGCATGAGGCTGCCCTTGAAACCATGAGATCCTGCCAGATTTATGTGAGATCTTAATGAGACAAAGAAGGGCAGGAAGTTTATCCTCCACTTTTGTGCAAGCACAAGTGGAGGAAGATTTATGACACTTATATCATATTATAATCTACAGCACAGGCACAATGCCCTGATTATTGCCTTCCCCATAAGTTTTTCTGATGAACTTTAGAAAACCACGGACAGTTTGTGTCGGGTGTTTTCTGTAAAAAATCCCATAAGGCAGTGTATAGTTCCAGGTGCAGGGAATGATCCTCATGCCGGCAATTATGTCATTCCAACACATAGGGACAAGCATCAGCTGATCTCTAAAGCCGCTTCCCCACAGTATTGAATGATTCGGATAATCCTTTATATCAAGCTTAATGTCATATTCTTTCATAATGGTAAACATTTCCTGCAGCACAGGAGAACTATCATCCTTAAAGCAAGTGACAGTTTCGCCGCGGAGATCTGCCCATGAGAGCAGATCTTTTTTTGAAAGAGAATGTCTTTCTGAGGCAGCAATTCCAAATCGCACATCGCATATCTTTATAAAATTCCATTCCTTCATCCATGGTACATCACTGTTAATGCTTTCGATGAGATCAGTCTTTGCATGGATGTGGTGTTCCGGATCAATAGGCACCATATTGATCTTAACATCGTCGTTTTCGGAAGAGTACAACATCCAGAGCTCATAAAGAAGACGACATTTTTCTATAAGAGATGTACCGATGGAAATGGTTTTTTCCCGTTCAGCTATGGCTCTTGTTTCTTCAACTATCGCATCAGCACTGTGTACCCAGGTCTTTGCTTCATTTTTCAGATATTCTCCCGCAGGAGTAAGTTCAATACCGCTTCTGTTTCTCACGATAAGCTGTACCGAAAGCCTTTTTTCCAAAGTATTGATCTGTTGGAGAACTGCACTTGGGGAAATATATAATTCCGCAGCAGCTTTGTTGAAACTGCCTTTTTCACACACTGTCAGAAATGTGATGATCTGTGTACTGTACATATTCGCCTCACTTTTTATATTAAGTAAAACTGAATACACATTAACACAACTGAAATATACAGACAATGATTAATATGTGACAATTCACATACATTCATGTTTTAAGCGGAAGAAAAATCACATACTTCGTGATGAACCTATAGAACCGCTGATTAATCAGTGTTTCCTTAGATTTTATGATTCTGCTTAGATAGAGCTATCAGGAGGCAATATGGCTAAACTTATATCAAGAAGAGATTTTCTAAAGGGCTCAGCAGCAGGTGCTGTAACATTAACCGCAGGAACACTCGTTGGAGCCCTCACGGGTTGTGGGTCCGACGCTGTACCGGCCGTGACAACGGAGGCTGCAAAGACTACGGAAGCCGCTACAGAAGCTGCCGGATCTTTATACATACCGGGAACTTATACTGCCAGCGAAAAAGGTCTGGAAAGTGATATTACAGTTACCATGACCTTTGATGAAAACAGCATTACAGATGTAGTTATCGATGCTTCAGGAGAAACTGATGGTATCGGTACCGAAACACCGGAGCCTCTTAAAAAGGCTATACTTGAGGCGCAAAGTGCGGAGGTTGACGGAGTTTCCGGTGCCACAGTAACATCAAACGCTGTGAAGAAGGCAGCAGCAAAATGCATATCTCAGGCCAAGGGAGAGACATTAGCCGCTGAAGAAGGAATTACAGCCGCTACGACCGATGATGATTGGCTCGGCGCTGAACCGGAGATAAAGGACAGTGATATCTATAAAGAGGTGGAAGCTGATGTCATCATTGTAGGTCTCGGTGTTGCGGGAGTTTCTGCAGCAAGATCCGCTTCAGAAGCAGGCGCGACTGTGATCGGAATTGACGGTTCCAAAGCTCCAAACTGCCGTTCCGGAGAGTATGCTGTCATCAACAGTCCGAAGCTCAATGCCCGCTGGCCGGAGAGAGCACTATCACGAGAGGAAGTTGACGAGATCATCGATTCACATGTCAATGAGTCATCCTACCGTGTAAAGAGAAGTATAGCCAGGAAATGGGCCGACAATATCGGTGAAGCCTTTGACTGGTGGACTGATGCTGATGATCACCTGTTTATAGCCGATGAAACGAGACAGCCTATAGAGGATGAAAATGCAGACGATTTCCTGATACCGATTTTCCGGCCACTTCCTTCATATAAGGACGCAAACGGTCAGGAGCATGTTTACAACTGGAAGGAGGAGCGCTTCCCGTGTTATCCGACTTCAGTGGAGTTCCTTCCTAACCAGTCAGCAACATTTACAGCGAACTGGAACAAGGCTCTCGATACAGGAAATGTTGAGGCTTATTTCGGACATTTCGGAAAAAAACTCATCCTGGAAGATGGTAAATGTGCAGGTGTTTATGCCCTTAACGATGATCCTGACTCAGCTGATAAGGGTAAATACTTAAAGCTCACAGCAAAAAAGGGCGTCATCCTTGCCACAGGCGACTATGGTTCCAATGATGCAGCTATGAATCATTTCGCTCCGGACGTAATGAAAACACACGCGAACAACAGACTCTTTACATCTTTTGATGTCAACGGTGTTCCGACAAATCAGGGAGACGGACTCAGAATGGGCGCCTGGGCAGGTGCAAAGATAATGGGTTACAATGCTCCAATGATTCACCATATGGGCGGAGGCGCTGATCTCTCCGGTGTTGGTGTAATGGGTAATGCCGGTTTCCTGAATCTGGATGTCGATGGTAAACGTTTTATGTGCGAGGACATTCCGGGGCAGCAGCTTGAAAATCAGATCGAACAGACCAGACTCATGCAGAGCTGGCAGTTCTTTGATGCCAATTGGCCCGAGCAGGTGACTCACATGCCGGCAGCTCACGGCGGTGCATGTTATTACGAAGATTATGCTTCTATCGATGAAGCCCCTAAGAATAACCAGACCTATCGTAACTGGAAGAGTCCTTACCAGCTTGAGGAAGCAGTTCTTGAGGGACGATGCCTCAAGGCAGATACATTGGAAGAGCTTGCAGCTTTGGTTTATCCTGATGATGAAAAAGCTCAGAAGCAGGCACTTGAGTCAATTAAGAGATACAATGAACTTGCAAATGCCGGTTACGACGAGGACTTCCACAAGACTCCAAGCCGTCTTCTGCCTATAGATAAAGCTCCTTTCTATGCCGATCAGTTCACAACAGCCATCATGCTTGTATGTATCGGTGGACTAGAGTCGGACGAGAATTGCCATACATTTACAGAGATCACAGACGAACAGGGCCGAAAGGTTTGCGGAGACATCATTAAAGGCCTCTATGTTGCAGGAAATATGCAGGGCGGAAGATTCGGAATGGAATATCCGATTGGACTTAAGGGCGTGAGCCACTCCATGGCGATGTACTATGGAAAAGTTGCGGGAGAAAATGCTGCAAAAGAGATTTAAAAAACATTCCCTCATAAAAAAACGTTCAGGGCTTCCTCATTGGAGCCTTGAACGTTTTTATTCATTCTGGTGGCAACACACACTGTATTATGATATTTCTGCCAATAGTTCATTTGCTGATTTAACGATATCCGGATTATATCCTTTATCAAGTAGTATCTGAACCGGGGAACCGGATTTTAACAGCTTAATCACTGTGGCTAATTCTGTAGCACCCTCGGTTATGCCTTCTTTTCTTGCGTTATCAGTTGCAGCATCCAGTTCGGGCTTCATGAGTTTTATAAGAGCTTCATTCATTTCCGGTACCTCCTTCAATTTGTTAAAAATCGCCTCGTTTTCTATCATTGCAAGATGTAACACTGAATCAGCATTATCTCTATCATCTTTTTCAGTCAGGACTCTGGCAGACGAAACCAGACTTTTAGCTGTCGTTTCATCCATCTTACGGGTCAGGGCTTTTAACCATTGGTGTTCATCGACTCTCAATCTTGATGAAATGATCAACTGAGTCGGAAAAAGCACTTTTTCCCCGGAAATGTAAAATATTCCCGGATATTTTTCGGTCACATTGCAACCGTTATTCTTTAACCAGTCAATTAGCGTTCTGGTCATTCCTTCCCGGACAAGAGAGATGGTCATCTCAGATGCCCTGATAGCATCTTCCTTTTCTGCATCGGCCTTGTATAGGCAGGCGTAAGCCAATGTTTTAAAATATTCGTCTATACCAAGTTCATCTTCCGGCGACTTGTATTCAAAAATATTGTGCTGCAGAAAAATCCTGCCGATTTCATTCTCAATTTTTGCATCTTTATTCTTTTTTATAACCAACAGATCCATCTGTATGGGCTTTGTGTTAAGTGTGCGTTCAGAATCAAAGCTTAAATCTTTTTTATTGGCTTTAAGCTCGAGCTTTATGGCAGCACAAAATGGCGAGTGCCATTGGGTCTTTTCGTATTCACTCATAATTATTATTTCTTTCTCTTTTGGTAATTATAAGTGAGTTACCTTCGATCACTTTCATATTACCATTATTTATTATTGGAGACAATAAGTGGAAATCCAGCTGATACTACAGCTGCAGAAGATTGGATTCTAATTAAAAGAAACGATGATTTATAAGATTTTTTATGTTCGATATTCGAATTCGATTTTCAATAAATGATATCAGAGTTTAACAGAAAATCATATAGTCTGAATTTGGACTATAAAGCTGAAACATAGCTGACTACATCAGCATCCCAGGAGTACCTATATGTTTACAATCATTTTTCTTGAATTTGTATTTGTCATCATACTGATCATAGCCGAGTTAAAAAAACAAAATATTAAAACTTTGATTTTCAAGACATTGTCATCACTGATGTTTGTATTGCTGGGATATCAAAAGCTTTTCTTTAACATGAGCGCCCCTAGTCCTATATTTTTCGGATTATGTTTCGGAGCTGTGGGAGATGTATTGCTTGCTATATGCCTTATTTCAAAAAGATACGAAAAAGTTTTTTTCGCATTCGGCGGGATTATGTTTTTCATTGGGCATATTTTCTATCTCATGGCAGCAGTGACCATTTCTCATCATGTTCTCATGGCATTCGCCATAAGCATTATCATGAACTATTTACTGATGGCTTTTTTATTTAAAAAAATCAACCTGGAATACAAATTCAAGATACCAGGCATGGTCTATGTGTTTTTGGTGATTTTTATGTCTTCAAATGGCCTGGTAAATCTCACCACCATCCCCGGAATCAAAACATTTTTATTCGGAACAGGCGCTGTTCTTTTTATGATTTCTGATATTTTGCTGATCACTGAAAGATTTATAGAAGAGAAGAGTATTTATACAACAGGTGTACTCATGAGTTATTACATTGGCCAGACACTGATAGCATTGAGCATATAGAAAAAAGCCTCCGAATTTCAATATCCTTCCAGAAATTCGGAGGCTTACATATAGTATCTCTTCTATATACAGATTATCACAGTATCCCGACAGATCCCTTTGCCAGCTTATCTACAAGCTCATTAAATCTGACACCGGTATGGGCAGCAACCTTTTGAAAACGGATTTCCATGCTGTTTCTCATTTCCGAAATAAAAGCCTTGTACTCAATGGTACCTTCTTTATTGGCTTTCCACTTGTTGTCAGCCCACATTTCGATACCCATATAGTCATAGAAAACCGTGATGCTTTTGATTCCCTGTTTTCCTGCTGCTCTGATGGCCGCCATGGACCCGTGGATCTCACCTGCAACATTTCTCATGGATGCGAGAGAAGCATCGGTACCGGAGCCCTGCAGAGTCTCAAACGTTCCGTCTCTTCTCATAAGGATTCCGCCGTAGCCGAACTTCTTTGATCGTATATTATAGCTTCCGTCAACATAGGCGAGAGCTTCAGTGTCAACACCGGCAAATTCCGCCGTTATGTCCTCTGGTTTAATGTCACTGACGGAGTGAAACTGTGGACCCTGAGGAACCGAAACAGAAGCCGAAGTGCCACCTGCTGTATTACTGCATGATGATGTAGCAGATCCGGATGAACCTGTGCTTCCGGATGATGCATATCTGTTGCTTCCAGCCGAACCGGTGCTTTTACTCGTTCCACCTGCACTTCCGTATCCACCGCTTGCTCCTGCAAATGCTTCTGCCTCAGCCCGGGTGCTGAACTTCTTATATACTGCTCCGGAAAATCCCGTAACCTGTGCTTTACAATCATTCCAGTTACTGTAGACTCCCGGTTTCTTTCCTCTTTGAACTGCGTAATAAAATGCCATATGTCACCTTCCATAAAATAAACTATAGTAAAAATGAGTTCTATTCAGTTCATAATTTACTTGACTGATCAGAAACGGAAGAAAATGCAAGGGATGTGAGCCGGCACGCGCCCTGCATTTTCTGTGTTATATCCATACTGAATAGCACCTAATTCTACTCAATAGTCTAAGATAATACCACATAATCATAAGTTAATGTTTCATAAAGATTTCAATTTCTCTTTAGATGCCGGATATTTAGTGTTATAATGCAGCAGACTTATATATAAGAAAGGACCTTCACTATGTCTCAGAAATTCAATGCAATTCTTTTAGACCTGGACGGCACACTTGTAAACACACTCTACAGTCTTCAGGATACCATGAACAAGACCATGGAAAAGTTCGGCTTTGATCCCATCACCATGGAGCAGACAAAAAAATATGTCGGTGTGGGAAGCTATAAATTTGTTGAGCGTTCTGTTGAAGCAACCGCAAATCGTTTCTACAGAGAAGCTGAAAAGTGGGAAGAGAAGGATGAGGACAGGGCCTTTGATCTCGATCAGCAGGCCGATGAGGTCATGGAGCAGATTGACGATGCCTTCGAGACATACATGGAGATTTTCAAAGAAAACTGTACCTTTAAGGCTGAACCCTATCCGGGAATGAGAGAGTCTCTTGATGCACTCAAGGAAAAGGGCTGGAAGATTGCCTGCATTACAAACAAGCCTCTGGAAGAGGCTGTTCTGGTTCTCGATCATGCCTTCGGGGAAGGATACTTTGATTACATATCAGGTGACGACGGAACACATCCTTTGAAGCCGGACACCGGTGTCGTGGATGATACACTGAGTCACATAGGATGCAAAAAAGAAGAGTGCGTATATGTTGGTGACACAAACACAGATATGGAAACAGCAAAGAGAGCCGGCATCAGATCCATAGGCTGTATTTATGGTTTCAGAACCCAGCAGGAGCTTGAAGAGTCCGGAGCCGATGTTCTCATAAAGAGTGCTGAAGATATAGAGCAGGCTATCGAGTATCTTGAGGATAACTGAAAGTCCGGCTGTCACATTTAAAGCTGACAGGAGCACCAGTCAGAGATTTTCTTTTTGATTCAGTTGCACAAAACCGATTTTACAAAATTTTCATTTTTAAAGCCATTTTATGGCAGTTTCGTCTGTTGACAATAAATTTTCATAAATCTATAATTAGCAATGCTGAATTCAGAGTGCTAATTTTGTATACACGTTTGTTCAGCTGACACGGATGATGATTTTGACTCTTATCAACGTTCAGACCATCACCATTAACATAGATTATTCTTATTACCGGAAGGAGTAATTATGACAAGTATAGATATCGTTTCCGGCTTCCTCGGAGCCGGTAAGACAACATTCATCCAGAGACTTCTGGACGAGGCATTGAAAACAGAGAAGGTCGTTCTTATCGAGAACGAGTTCGGTGAGATAGGAATCGACAGCGGATTCCTCAAGGATTCGGGAATACAGATCCGTGAGATGAATCAGGGTTGTATCTGCTGCTCACTTGTAGGAAATTTCGAGCAGTCACTTACAGAGGTTGTTGAGACTTATCACCCTGACCGTATCATCATCGAACCATCTGGTGTAGGTAAGCTCTCAGATATAATTGGTGCAGTCAAGTCTGTTTCAGGAAATCTTGAGGTTGAGCTTCATGCAGCTGTTACAGTTGTGGATGCAAAGAAGGCAAAGATGTACTCAAAGAACTTCGGTGAATTCTTCAACAACCAAATTGAGTACGCAGGAACAGTAGTGCTTTCAAGAACTGATATCGCTGATGAAGCCAAGGTTGGGGAGGCTGTTGCCATCATTAAGACCATAAATCCAAGAGCTACAGTTATCACAACACCTGAGGCTGAGCTCACAGGCGAGCAGCTGGTAAACATTATCTCAAAGAAGTATGATCTTGCAGATGAGATGCTTAAGGATGTCATGGAGCGTGTTCATGAACACGAGGGTCATGAGCATGAGGATGAGCACGATGAAGTTGAGACACTTCCTAACGGTGTCCAGATTCATCACAGCCATTCACATCATCACCACCATCATGACCATGAGCATGAGCATCATCATCATGAAGACGGCGAGGAGTGCTGCAGCCACCATGACCATGAGGATCATGAACACCATCACGACCATGACCATGAGCACCATCATCATGAAGACGGCGAGGAGTGCTGTTGCCACCATGACCACGAAGAGCATGAGCATCATCACGACCATGACCATGAGCACCATCATCACGAGGATGGCGAAGAGTGCTGCTGCCACCATGACCATGAGGAGCATGAGCATCATCACGACCATGACCATGAACACCACCATGGATGCTGCTGCGGTCATGACCATGATGCCGATGAGATATTTACAACCTGGGGTGTAGAGACTCCTCATTCATTCGAGAAGGACAAGCTTTCTCAGATCCTTGAAGAGATGGCTCATTCAGAGAAATTCGGTAAGGTTGTAAGATGTAAGGGAATGCTTCCTACAAAGGACGGAGAGTGGATGTACTTTGATCTCGTCCCCGAGCAGACTGAGATCAGAACAGGCTCACCTGATTATACCGGTAAGGTTGTAGTAATCGGTGCCGAGCTTAACGAGAGTGCACTTCGCGAGGCATTTGCAGGTATGTAATGTATAAACGGTGAGTGTCGTTTTTCGGCACTCACTATATTCATATAGAACAGATATTTCAGTGTCAGTTTTTTACAGATCTGACACCAGATCTTTGGAATGGAGTAAACATGGCAACAAGTGATAATTATGAATTAAATGACGATCAGATTCCTGTATTCCTTATCAACGGATTTCTCGAGGCAGGAAAAACTGTTTTTATAAAGTTCACCATGGCACAGGATTACTTCCAGACAGAAGGCACAACACTTTTGCTTCTCTGTGAGGAGGGTGAGTCTGAATATGATGATGCTACTCTTGAAAAGTATCATACCATCAGGATCCCTATGGAAAAGGAAACTGACTTTAATAAAGAAAATCTTCAGGCTCTTCAGGACAAGTACAATCCTGAGCGAATCATCATAGAGTGGAACGGCATGTGGAACCAGGATGACCTTCTGGATGGTCCTATGTCAGAGACAGCTCTTGCAGAGCAGCAGGGCCGTGCACCTGAATACGAGCTTTCCATGCCTGAATCATGGGCTGTATATCAGATCATCACCATCATTAACGGAGAAACGCTGGACCTCTATCTCGGAAATATGAAGAGTTTCATGGGTCAGATGCTTCGTAACGCAGAGCTTGCAATCGTTAATCGTTGTGACAATATCCCCAAGGAAAAGCTTGTGGATTACAGAAGAAAGATAAGAGCCATGGGTCAGAATGCCATGCTTGTCCTCGAAGGCAAGGATGGTGAGATTCCACAGGATACACTTCCGGAGGATCTTCCTTATGACATAAACCAGCCTTCAATCGCCATTAAGAACGAAGATTACGGTACATGGTTCGTTGACTGCATGGATAATCCTGATAGATATGTCGGTAAGGAGCTTACATTTACTGCCATGATACTCAACAGAAACGGAAGTCCTGCAGATGAAATCGTACCCGGACGTATGGCCATGACCTGCTGTGCCCAGGATATGACTTTCCTGGGATATGTTGCAAAGGGAGAGCCTTCACTTCTTTCTCAGTTTAAGACCAGAGACTGGGCAAAGGTTACAGCTGTGGTAAACATGGAAGAAAGAGAAGAGTACGGCGGAGAGGGTCCTGTCCTCGAAATAAAGACACTGGTTCATACAGGGCCAATCGAAGAGACTGTAACCTTCTGATCCCGGATTACGATTACATAATAAGAAAGGGTACTAAGTTTTAGTGTCCTTTGCGCCACACATATGTATCCGTACATCGCATCATTAAGGAGTGGCAGGTATTTGCGCCGCTTTATCATCATTTATATGATTTTTGAGAGTTCATTGTATTTATATACAGTGGACTCTTTTTTTATTTCTTGCATAACTCATGGTAATGACACGAAAAAATATCATAATTCCTTCTTGATATCCCTCATCCCATGGAATATAATAACCATAACTAGTACGATTTAAAGTGCTAAAGTAAAATAGCATTTTTTATCAAAAAAGAAGGGCGAAACAGTGTATAGGGTTCTTATTTTCAGCACTGTTCGTGCCGCCGGAAATACGGTGGCGGAATGGAGAATATTATGAAGAGAATGACAAAATTAACAGCAGTTTCCATGGCAGCTTTGATTGCAGCCGCTTCACTTACAGCCTGTGGTTCATCCACTGCACCGGCTACCACAGAAAAATCAGCGGAGACCACCGCAGCTTCAGCTGATACCAAATCAGCTCCATCAGAAACTGACCAGGCTCAGGACGTTTCCTCTGACAAGCAGTTCAAGGTTGGTATCTGCCAGCTGGTACAGCACAGTGCACTTGATGCGGCCACAAAGGGGTTCGTGGACGTTCTCAAGGAAAAGTACGGTGATAATGTAGTCATTGACGAGCAGAACGCACAGGGCGATTCAGCTACATGTACTACCATCATCAACGGTTTCGTTTCAAATGAGTATGACCTCATTCTTGCAAATGCCACACCTGCACTTCAGGCAGCCATGAATGCTACACAGGACATTCCTATCCTCGGTACATCCGTTACAGACTACGGCACAGCTCTTGCCATGGACAACTTCGATGCAACAAAGGGAACAGGTATCAATGTTTCCGGAACATCAGACCTCGCTCCTCTCGGACAGCAGGAAGATATGATCCTTGAGCTGGTTCCGGATGTAAAGAAGGTTTCCATCCTTTACTGCTCAGCAGAGGCAAATTCCAAGTTCCAGGCCACAGAGATCGGAAAGTACTTAAAGGAAGACGGCATCGAATACCAGGAGTTCACATTTGCAGATTCCAACGACCTTCAGTCAGTTGTTCAGACAGCAGTAGCAGACTGTGATGCTCTTTACATTCCTACAGACAACACGGCAGCTTCAAACATGACTGTTGTTACAAATATCGTTCAGCCTGCAGGCATCCCTATCATCTGCGGTGAGGAGAACATGATGAAGTCCGGCGGACTTGCAACTCTTTCCATCAGTTATGAGGACCTTGGCCGCGCTACAGGTGAGCAGGCTATCGAGATCCTTTCAAACGGTGCAGATGTAAAAACCATGCCTATCGCCTATGCTTCTGCAACAACCAAGGAGTATAACAAGGCCTACGCTGATGCCATCGGAATCAAGATTCCTGATGACTATAAGGCAGTAGAGTGATGATAAACATCATCATTCCCGATTCAGTTTCGAAGATTTTCTATTGAATCATTTATTACTCAGCACAGTGTTGTGTTTCTGATACTGTGCTGGGTTATTTTTACCTCAATCAGCTTCTTTACTTTCCGGAAACAAACACATCAGCCGATACTGGTACAGAAGCCGATGGATGTATATATTTTTATTTTTACGGAGATTTACAGATAATGGCAGCTTACTTTTCTTCATTAAATCCGGTAGCCTTATGGAATGCAGCACCGGGCGGTATTGCACAGGGTCTTATATGGGGCATCATGGCTCTTGGTGTGTACACCACTTTCAGAATTCTAAACTTCGCTGATATGACAGTTGACGGTTCCTTCTCTCTGGGAGGCGCAGTTGCGGTTATGCTCATGCTTAACGGCGTCAATCCCTCTGTGGTGATTTTTGTATCCTTCGGTGCCGGACTTCTGGCGGGACTCGTAACAGGAATTCTACACACAAAGCTCGGTATACCGGATATCCTTGCAGGTATTCTTACCCAGATTTCCCTGTATTCCATCAATCTCAACCTCATGGGTAAAGCAAACCAGGCCGTTCCTATAAACTCTGTAAGAGTGTTCTTCACTTCCAACATACGCTATCTCGGTCAGACACTTGCTCTTACCTTTGTTGTGGATATCATCATCGTATCCATCATTTACTGGTTCCTCGGCACAGAGCTGGGAAGCTCCATCCGTGCAACCGGTATCAATCCGAACATGTCAAGAGCACAGGGTATCGATACCAACAAAATGAAGATCATCGCTCTTATGCTCGGTAACGGTCTCGTGGCTCTTTCTGGCGGTATCCTTGCAGAGTATCAGGGATTTGCAGATGTCAAGATGGGCCAGGGTTCTATCGTTATCGGTCTTGCAGCTGTTATCATCGGTGAGGTACTTGCAGAGGCTCTGGTCGGAAAACGTCTGAATTTCGTCATGCGTTTAAGCTTCACCGTAATAGGTGCCATCATTTACTACATGGTTTATGTTTTCGTTCTCTGGCTCAAGTTCCCTGCAGACGACATGAAGCTTCTTACAGCCATTGTGGTAGCAGCATTCCTTGCAGTTCCATATCTTAAAGAAAAACGAATCAATTCTTTTTCGGGACTCCAGAAGCGTAATCAGAAGCTTCAGTCAGAATCCTTAAAAAGCAGTAAGGAGGCAGAATAATGCTGGAGATCAGAAACATTTGCAAAACATTCAATCCGGGAACCATCAATGAAAAGGTCGCCCTTTCCGATGTGAGTATAACTCTTAACGACGGAGATTTCTGTACGGTAATCGGAGGTAACGGCGCAGGAAAATCCACCATTATGAATGCTGTTGCCGGTGTGTGGCCCCTTGATTCGGGAATGATCCTTGTTGATGGAACGGATGTATCCGGTCTTTCCGAGTATCAGAGAGCGCCTTTCTTCGGAAGAGTCTTTCAGGATCCTATGACCGGTACTGCAGGAGATATGCAGATCGACGAGAACATGGCCCTTGCAGCAAGAAGAGGACAGCGCCGTACACTCCGCTGGGGTGTAACAAGAAAAGAACAGGAAAAGTACAGAGAATATCTGAAAACTCTGGATCTCGGTCTGGAGGACAGACTCACCGCCAAGGTAGGACTTCTTTCCGGAGGTCAGCGTCAGGCACTCACTCTTATCATGGCCACTATGAAGAAGCCAAAGGTACTTCTTCTTGACGAGCACACAGCAGCCCTTGATCCGAAAACCGCTTCCAAGGTACTTGCAGCCACGGACAGAATAGTTGCCGAAAACAATCTCACAACTCTGATGGTCACTCACAATATGCGTGATGCCATACAGCACGGAAACCGGCTTATCATGATGAATGAGGGAAGGGTTGCTTTCGACGTATCGGGAGAAGAGAAGAAAAAGCTCACTGTGGAAGACCTGCTTCATAAATTTGAAGAGGTAACCAGAGGATCATTTGCAAACGACAGAATGCTTCTTTCATGATATTTTAATAATCTCCGGTAAAACTATATGATATAATGATGGTTACGCAAAAAAGTCATGTAGATTTCCAAGGAGTACTCATACATGGAAAAGCCCAAATTTAATTTTGATTTTCATTTAAACAAAAATCGCGACCAGGAAAAAAATATCATGTTTGTCGCAGCCGGTGTTCTGACTGTAATTGTCATCGGACTGGTAGCAACTTTGGCGATAAACGGCCAAAAAGCCACCTATACAGAATCTCTTGCAGCAGAAACCGAAGCTCAGACTTCTCAGGATGAAAGTTCTGCTGTTTCACAGGAGCCTAAAAAAGAGATGACCACTCTTGAGGAAGTTCAGGTCTTCACAAAGAGCATCCAGATGGAAGCCATCATGAATTCCATTTCCCAGTACGGAAACCTGGGAATCATAAAGTGTGACAGCTACATCAACTTTCGAAGCGCACCAAACCAGAACGATCTCACAACAATCGTGGGTATGCTTGCCAACGGTTCTGCTGTTGATGTACTTGAAGTTTCTCCCGAGGGAGCGGAAGGCTGGATGCATGTCAGGTCCGGCGGTATGGAAGGTTACGTAGCTTCTCAGTACGTAGCAACCGGTGATGAAGCAGTCACTCTTGCAGGAAGCCTCATTAAACCAAGAGCCACCATTCTGGCAGATAAGCTCCGTATCCGTTCAACTCCCGAGATCATAGACGGCAACACTGTAGGTTCTGCAGCCAAGGGCGAAAAATACGAGGTAGTGAAGAGAGTCAGCAAGGACTGGATCATGATCGCCACCACCAACATTGACAATGTTGACCTGGCATACATGTCAGCTTCCGATGAGAATGTTTCTCTCGGATACGGACTTGATGAAGCCAAGTCCCTGAACCTCAAGCAGAAGGTTCTCAATATGTACGATAACCTTGGTGTTTCTCTTGCATCTGATTACATCAATGTTCGTTCTTCACCGAAGGAAGACGGCATATCAAACATCATTGGAAAATTCCCGGGCTACGGCGGATGTAATATCCTCGGGGAAGAAAACGGCTGGTATCATATCAAGTCCGGCGGAATAGACGGATATGTTCGTGCAGACCTCCTTGCAACAGGTCAGACCGCCCAGGATCTTGCATTACAGAACGCCCACGTTATGGCGCTTATCAACACCCAGTCACTTAACGTAAGATCACAGCCATCCACTGACTCTGAGGCCTGGACTCAGGTAACCAGCGGTCAGCGCTATGACGTAGTCAACCAGCTGGACGGATGGGTAGAGCTCGATCTCGGTGACGGTGATGACAGCGATTCTACTCAGGGCTCCTTCGTTTCCACACGAGATAACAATGTCTCCGTAACCTACGCTCTTCAGGAAGCCATCGAGTATTATCCTGCTGTAGAAGCAGCAAACGCAGCTGCTGCTTTCAGAAACAAGATTGTCAACTTTGCCTGTCAGTATGTTGGTAATCCTTATGTATGGGGCGGTACATCCCTTACTCATGGTGCCGACTGCTCCGGTTTCGTCCAGTCTGTTCTCAAAAACTTCGGAATTTATGTTCCCAGAGTTTCCCGTGATCAGGCTCAGTCAGGTGTAAAGGTGACCAGCGAAAACATGAAGCCCGGTGACCTTGTATTCTATGCAAACAGCGGCGGAACCATCAACCATGTTGGTATGTACATAGGTAACGGTCAGATCGTAAATGCTGCTTCAAGAAAATCAGGTATCAGAATTTATCGCTGGAACTACCGTACTCCTGTTGCTATAAGAAATGTAATAGGAGATTGATCTGAACCTTATATTAATCATTAAGCTGATACTGATAGGAGATTATCATGAACGAATACATCATTAGCTGCTGTACTCCCATAGATACCTCTATGGAATGGGTTGAGCAAAAGAAAGTCTATCCCTGCTTCTTTCACCTGAGTCTGGGGACCGATGAGTACATTGACGATTTTGAACATTCCATAACCACAGACGAAATCTACAAGCGTATGCTGGCGGGAGAGAAATCAAAAACCTCTCAGGTCAACGTTCAGGAATACGAAGATCACTTCCGTAAGTTCCTTGATGAAGGAAAAGACATAATCCATGTGACTCTTTCCAGCGGCATTTCCGGAACCTACAATTCCGCAAGGATAGCCGCTGATAATCTGAGTGAGGATTATCCCGACAGAAAACTCATAATTATCGATTCAGCCAATGCCACAGGCGGTTATGCGCTTCTTGTAGACAAGATGTGTTCTCTCAGGGATGAAGGGATGACTATCGATGATCTCGCTGCATGGGCAGAGGAGCATAAACATCATATCCAGTCATGGTTCTTCACCTCGGATCTTAAGTTCCTCATCATGGGCGGACGTGTTTCGAAAGCATCAGGTTTTATCGGTAATGTCTTAAACATTTGTCCTCTCCTTGAGATCTGCTATGATGGTTCTCTCAAAACAAGAGAAAAGATAAGAACCAAGAAAAAGGTCATGGAACGCATACTTCAGAAGATGACAGAAACAGCAGAAGGACGTCTCGAGTATTCGGATAAGTGTTTCATCAATCATGCAGGCTGTCCCGAGGACGGAGAGAAGATGGCATCAATGATCGCTGAAAGATTCCCTAATCTGAAAGACGGAAAGCCTTCCCTCTTTAAGGTGGGTCCTACAATCAGCTGCCATACAGGCCCGGGCACCATTGCTGTATTCTGGTGGGGCGACGAGAGAATTAAAGACTGATTTAATCGGGCAGGGAAAAACAACCCTGCCAGATATCGCTTTTGCCGTCATAATTCCATCTGAGCAATATTGATATAAGTGTCATAAGTCTTCCTCCACTTGTGCTTGCACAAAAGTGGAGGATAGACTTCATGACACGCCCCACATGGAGCACGAAAGGACGATTTATCGGCCTGAGAGTGCGGAATGTGGGAGGAACGCGAGAGCGCTTAGCGCGAAGCGGTCCGATATCGACTTTTGACACTAACATCATGATATTAGAAAAAAAGACCTGTGCAGGAGCTTTCATAGCTCTCTACACAGGTCTTTTTTCTAATATCATGACACTTATATCACATCAGCGCATTCCTGAACTCCATAACATTGAAATTGAAGTAATGAGTCGGGCGGCCCTGACGTACTGACTTGTCCTGAATCTCATTTTCCGTGAGACGGATGATATGGAGATCCAGAAGCTTTGCAAGGATACGGCTTGCGGATCTCGGTGTGATTCCGAGAAGAGAAGACAGCTCGTGGGAGCTTATCACCTGCTTTTCATCCTGCTCAAACATGCTTATGAGCTTAAGTATATTGGTCTCATTGATTCCGTTCTCGCGGGAGAAGTTCAGGGCCTTTTCATTGGAATAATTGTACATGAGCTGGGTGTCGGAACTGAGTGGTCCAGTCACCTTGCCTTCCTCACCGACGAAAAACGCATCGTTCCTTCCGTATCTGTTGGCCTCCATGAGAGCGTGCTCCGCAAAATATCTGGAGCGTTCCTTCGAAGAGCTCATTCCGGCACCGATTCTGAAGGCAAAACCAAGCTCCTTCTTCATCCTGAGAAGGAAAGGTCTCAGCTTATCTATTTCAAATGTCCCTGCCTCAAGACGGTCATGTATCTCAAACTGGTTGAAGCCCTGTGAAATCGAGAAGTGACGGTGTGTATCCTTACGATAATCCGCAAGCATCTTATACACGGTAGCTTCTCTGTATTCCTGCTCCTCCTGTTCTATATCTTCACCGAAAGGAAGTCTTATGAGAATGCTTAACTCGTCCTTCTGCTCAATCTGATTAAGCCTGAGCTCTTTCATGGCAGATCTTATGGACTTAATGATCATGTCCTCAGAAGGGAATACCGCCACATACGGAATGTGTATTTCATCCAGCCTTTTCAGATTGTTGATGGAGCGGGAGAGTATGTAATCTATCTTTCCTTCATCCCACAGCTTCTTTGCATAAGCAGTTATATGCTTATAGTCATAGTGGGTGTCCTCAAAGAAATAGGGACAGTCTTCCTTCCTTATATACTGCCTGATCCCCATGTAGTTGTTTGTCGGAGTCAGGAAATCACAGAATATACGGTTAAGAGGTGTGGCAGGATGTTCTATCTTGAACTGAAGAAGTATCGACAGCACATCTATAGGTTCATAGGCTGTAAAGGTGCAGGGTATCCTGATGTCCGGAAATTTATTCTTTATGTAATGATAACCCAGTTCTCCGGAGAAAAAGATAACATCGCACTTCCCCTTACAGTCCTGATATATATCATCTATATCCGACAGCTTCTTATACATATACTTATAGAACTGACAGCCGAAATCATGTTCAGCTATAACTTTATCAACAGGCTCCAGTGAATGATCCGGGCTTACGATAGCAACATTTGTCATAACGATCTCCATTTTACTGAATTTCTCAGCAGAGTTTTACATATTAAAACCATATAGTTCAATATGGACACAGACACCTGCAACAAACTCGAAACCGGTAGCTGTGTATTTAAAGACATGCAATTTTATGTCTTTAAGCATAAGGTATCACCGCAGGTTTTTAAAGTCAAATGAAACATGTTCAAATTTCATAAAACAATATAAATTCACTCTTTAGGCGGTGTCACATTTCATCAAAATAGAACATGAGTTTTTAGGAGATGGATTTTATGATTTTTTTGTTCTATACTATATGAGTTATATTTTGCAATTTTAAGGTGGAATAAATGGGTAGACCAAAGGGTAGTAAAAATAAAACCAAGAAGGCCGCTTCAAAAAGCAGCCGTTCCAAAAAGAACACTTATGATGCACCTATGATGGGTGACGAAGTTGCGATTATTATTACATTCGCAGTTTCTGCATTTTTATTTTTAGCTAATTTAGGACTTTGCGGACCCGTGGGAGCTGTATTAAAGAGCGTACAGCTTGGACTATTCGGTATCATGGGTTTCCTTTTTCCTATATTATTAAGCTTCGTAGTTGTATTCATCCTGTCAAATCTTGACAATCCATACGCAACATTCCGCATGACAACAGCCCTCTTTATGCTGATCTTTATCTCAGCTATTTTCCAGCTCACTTTCGGGGGCGGTGTCACCAATATGAGTCTGGCGGATTTTTACAAAGAAGGCTCACAGCAGGGAACCGGCGGCGGAATCATTGGCGGAGCCCTTGCCATGGTACTTTTTACCATCGCGGGAAATGTAGGCTCCATGCTCATACTTCTGGCGGCTTGTTTTATATGTCTCATTTACATAACAGGTAAGCCTCTTGCAAGGATGATTGCAGAAAGTTCAAGCCTTGCAGCACTTCGTGCCACCGAGCGTGCAAAGGAGGACTGGACCAATGTCACCGAATCAGCACGTATCCACAGAGAGGAGAGGAGACTGGCCAGAGAAGCACAGCAGCGTGAGCTGGCTCAAAGACGTGTTGACTTTTCACTTACCGATCAGTCATCGGCTGCTCCGGCTTTACAGCCTGCACCTGAGGTTCAGGAAAATCCGAGCTATGATGATCTTCCTTATTTCGATGAGCCCGAGATGAATGAAGCTTCACAGTATGATGCAGAATTCCCTGAAACAAAGGAGCCTGAGACTGATGATGCCAATCGTTTTCTCGGGCCTGACGAGTATAAGGACAATACAGTTGAGCTTCCTCTCAATGTAAAGCACACACCTGTTATGCTCGTGGATCCGTCTACATTACCGAGACCAAAGGCATCCAAATACAACATTAAGCCTCGTCCGGAGACTCTTAACGGAGCTTCTGCAACAGCAGCAGCCACTTCCGTTCCATCTTCCGATGCAGTCACTGCTGAAAGCACTGACATAGCTGAAACAACAACTTCAGGTGAGTCCTACGATGCAGTAGAAGCAGCTCTTGATGCTGCATTTAACCGCATGTCGGTAAACCACTCAGATTCTGCAGCTGAAACAGATAATTCTGCTTCTTACGGCGCTTCTGCATCCGCTTTCGAAGAGAATGTTGATATATCTGTTGAGGCAAGAGTTCCGCATATCAGTGAAGATCAGGCTCCGGAGATTTCCATCACAGATATCAATGATGATTTCTCTGCCGATCCTTTCAAAAAGAATATCTCAGATTCCGAGGAAAGTATGGAAGCTGCGGGCAATATCATATCAGGAGCATTCGATAACAGAGACATCTCCTATGATACAGAAGAGGATCAGGATGATGGATTCGAGACTTCTCTAGAAACACCGGGCAACATCCTCACCATAGCACCGGTGGAAGAGAGCATCGCTGATGATTCATCGGATGATGCTTATGCATCTGAAGAAGCATATACAGAAGACCTCGCAGAAGAACCTGCTGTTCCTTCTGACAGACCGTCTGTGATTTCAAGCGGTGATATGACCGAAGCAGGAACAAGACGTATAGTTACTGCGGGAGGCAAGGTCATCGAGGTTGATGTTGAGCCTGTTGTAAAGAAGCCTCAGACTCAGCTGGATCGTGAAAAGCTTGAAAACACCCCGACTGAAGCAGACAACAGGAAGGTGGAGCAGGAGATAAAGCAGAAGAAGCCTCAGAAGCCTTATGTCATTCCTCCTTTAAGCCTCCTGTCATCAGGCGGAGCACAGGATATGGATTCAAGAGAAGAGATCCGTCAGAACGCCGTGATCCTTCAGGAAACCCTGAAGAGCTTCGATATCGAAGTAAAGATCACTGATATTTCTGTGGGACCTTCTGTTACCAGATATGAAATACAGCCGGATATCGGTGTCAAGGTTTCAAAGATCGTTTCTCTTACGGACGATATCAAGATGAGACTTGCCGCCACAGATATCCGTATTGAGGCACCTATCCCCGGAAAATCCGCCGTGGGTATAGAAGTTCCCAACAAGCACAGCTCCATAGTTCACCTTGGTGATGTGCTGAGAAGTCCTGAATTTGCTGACTCGAAGTCAAAGATCGCCTTTGGTGTAGGTAAAGACATTTCAGGAAAGACCATCGTTACAGACATCGCAAAGATGCCTCACCTTCTCATCGCCGGATCGACCGGTTCAGGTAAGTCTGTTTGTATAAACACTCTTATCATGTCCATGCTCTTCAAGTACAAGCCTGAGGAGCTCCGTATGATCATGGTGGACCCGAAGGTTGTAGAGCTTAGTGTCTATAACGGAATACCTCACCTTCTCATCCCTGTGGTAGTGGATCCAAAGAAGGCTGCCGCCGCTCTCAACTGGGCCGTGGCGGAAATGACAGAACGATATAAGAAATTTGCCGAAACAGGTTCCAGAGACCTGAAGGGCTACAATGAAAAAATAGAAAGAATCATCAACGATCCTGAGATTCCGGAAGACCAGAAACCGGAAAAGCTGCCTCAGATAGTTATCATCATCGACGAGCTGGCTGACCTTATGATGGTCTCAAGCCAGGAAGTGGAGGATGCCATCTGTCGTATCGCACAGCTTGCAAGAGCTGCGGGAATGCACCTTGTTATCGCAACCCAGCGTCCGACAGTAAATGTCATCACAGGTCTTATCAAGGCCAATGTCCCAAGCCGTATCGCATTTGCGGTATCCTCAGGAACCGATTCCCGTACCATCATCGATATGAACGGTGCGGAGAAGCTTCTCGGAAAGGGAGATATGCTCTTCTTCCCTCAGGGTATTCCTAAGCCTGTACGAGTTCAGGGTGCCTTTGTTTCCGATCAGGAGGTTTCAGCCGTAACTGAGTTCATCAAAAAGACAATGGGCGATGTGGAGTACAGCGAGGACATCCAGGCGAAGGTTCAGTCCGGCGGAGGTGCCGGAAGCTCAGGCGGAGCCCAGAGTGACATGGATGAGCTTTTCCATGATGCGGGACAGCTTATCATCGAGTCCGAGAAGGCATCCATCGGTATGCTTCAGCGTAAATTCCGTATAGGATTCAACCGCGCTGCAAGAATCATGGATCAGCTTGCGGATGCCAATGTTGTCGGCCCTGAAGAGGGCACCAAGCCCCGTAAGATACTTATGACTCTTGCGGAATTTGATTCACTGTTTTCATAATTTCTTTTAATTTGTTGATATAGGAGAATGGATTTCCGAACAAAGACTTTGACATAAGTCCTTTTCGGGAATTCCCTCTCTTGCATCATAGATTTTCTGTTGTCTATCAAAGAGGAGAAAGAGGTAAAAAATGAAGTCTGATATTCAAATCGCACAGGAAGCCATGATGGAGCGCATCACAGATGTTGCGGCAAGATACAACATCGATGCGGATGATCTGGAGCAGTACGGAAAGTACAAGGCAAAGCTCAGCAACGAGCTCTGGTCAAAAATCAAGGACAGGCCTGATGGAAAGCTTGTTCTTGTAACAGCCATCAACCCTACACCGGCAGGAGAGGGTAAGACTACAACATCCATCGGTCTTGCAGATGCATTAAATCATATCGGAAAGAAAACCGTAGTAGCTTTGAGAGAGCCTTCTCTCGGACCTTGCTTCGGAATCAAGGGCGGTGCCGCAGGCGGCGGTTACGCTCAGGTAGTTCCCATGGAGGACTTGAATCTTCATTTTACAGGAGATTTCCACGCTATAACCAGTGCCAACAATCTCCTTGCCGCACTCCTCGACAATCATATACAGCAGGGCAACGAGCTTCGCATCGATTTAAAGAGCATCAACTGGAAGAGATGTGAAGACATGAACGACCGTCAGCTCCGTAATATCATCATAGGAATGGGAAGAAAAACTGACGGTGTTGTTAGAGAGGATCACTTTGTCATCACCGTTGCCTCAGAGATCATGGCAGTTCTCTGCCTTGCAGATAATATGGACGACTTAAAGGTACGTCTCGCTCGTATCATCGTTGCATACGATGTGGACGGAAAGCCCGTAACTGCAGAAGACCTTCATGCAACAGGAGCTATGGCAGCTCTTCTCAAGGATGCCATCAAGCCAAACATCATCCAGACCCTTGAGCACAATATGGCCATAGTTCACGGCGGACCTTTTGCGAACATCGCTCATGGCTGCAATTCCGTTCAGGCAACAAGATTTGCCATGAAGCTGGGTGAGATCGCAGTCACAGAGGCAGGCTTCGGTGCCGATCTCGGTGCCGAAAAGTTCTTTGACATCAAGTGCCAGATGGCCGGCTTTGTTCCTGATGCTGTTGTTCTTGTTGCAACAGTACGTGCCTTAAAGTACAACGGCGGTGTTCCCAAGGCAGAGCTTGGCGCAGAGAATATCGAAGCTCTCAAGAGTGGTATCGTAAACCTCGAGAAACACATCGAGAACCTGCAGACCTACGGAGTTCCTGTAGTAGTCGCTATCAATCAGTTCGCATCGGATACAGAAGCAGAGCTTCAGTTCGTGGAAAACTTCTGTCGTGACAAGGGTGCGGAATTTGCTCTTTCAAAGGTTCACGGAGAAGGCGGAAAGGGCGGTACAGCACTTGCAGAGGCTGTAGTCAGAACCCTTGAAACAAAGAAGTCGGATTTTACGCCTGTACAGAAGCTTTCCGATTCTCTTTTCGACAAGATCGAAGCCGTAGCCACAAAGATCTACGGAGCAGACGGAGTGGATTTTGATGCAAAGGCAAAGAAATCTCTGGACCGTCTTACAGAGCTCGGATTCGGAAACGTACCTGTATGTATGGCTAAGACCCAGTACAGCCTGAGCGATGATCCCAAGAAGCTTGGAAGACCTGAAAACTTCCGTATCACAGTAAGAGATGCCTACGTGTCAGCAGGTGCAGGCTTTATCGTATGCCTCACAGGGGATATCATGACCATGCCGGGGCTTCCCAAGAAGCCTGCTGCTTTCGATATCGATGTAGTTGACGGAAAGATCGTAGGTCTGTTCTAAGCAAGACAGTGTTGCGCTGCGACCGTCGAAAATACATCCGGATTGCTGGAGTGCGAAGCACGAAGCAATCCGGATTACCACTATCACTCATATATTCATTCAAAAATAGAAAGCGTTATATATCATGGCTATATTTTCAGATTGGCTTAAAGATTTATCATATGAGACTTTACACGGAGATACCTCTTCAAAGGAGGTATCTGAAGTCATATTTGACTCAAGAAAAGCTGCCCCTGATACAATATTTGTATGCATGAAGGGTGCAAACACAGATTCTCATCAGTTCATTCCGGATGTGATCTCAAAGGGATGTACTGCCATAGTTGTGGAGGACGAAGCTCAGGCTCTTCCTGTAGACATTTCGGAAATCAACGAGGATATCACCATCGTCAGGGTGGAGAATGCCCGTGAGGCTCTTGCACATATCAGTGCGGCACGTTTCGGATATCCGGAAAAGGAGCTGACAGTTATCGGCATCACAGGAACGAAGGGCAAGACCACAACTGCCCACATGATAAAGCAGATTTTGGAAGCCGATGGAAAATCAGCAGGTTATATCGGCACAACAGGAGTGGAGTACTCAGGAAATCATATAGAGACAAAGAACACAACTCCTGAATCCTATGACCTGCAGAAGTATTTCAGAGACATGGTAACTGCCGGATGCAGCTACGTGGTTCTCGAGGCATCTTCACAGGCGTTCAAGCTTAACAGAGTTTCAGCCATCACCTTTGACTACGGTATCTTCACAAACATCGAACCCGATCACATCGGACCAAACGAGCATGCTGATTTCGAAGAGTACAAGTACTACAAGAGCTGCATCTTCAAGCAGTCAAAGGTCGGAATAATCAATATGGACGCCGACTATGCGGAAGAGCTCCTTCAGGGTTCACCTTGCAAGATGTACACCTTCTCACTGAAGAAAACCGCGGATTTCATGGCAGATAAGCTTCATCCTGTAAGCAGCAGCGATTTCGTAGGTATCGAATTCCATGTACTCGGCCGCACAGAGCTTGACATAAAGCTTGATCTTCCGGGCAGGTACAATGTCTACAATGCCATGGCAGCCATCAGCTGTCTCACCCTTCAAGGCATCCGTCCGAAGGCGATTCTCAGTGCCCTCAGAAATGTTCATGTAGCGGGGAGAACAGAGGTGGCATTTAAGAATGACACCATGTCTGTACTCGTAGACTACGCCCATAACGAGATGGCTATGGAGAACCTACTCAGCACCCTGAGGGAATATAAGCCAAAGCGTCTTGTTGTGGTTTTCGGATGTGGCGGAAACAGATCCAGGGACAGAAGATACGGCATGGGCAAGGCTGCTGCAGAATTCGCGGATCTCAGTATCCTTACTTCCGACAACTCACGTTTTGAAGATCCTCTCGATATCATTAACGACATCAAGTCAACACTTGTTCCTGCAGGCGGAAAGTTCGTTGAGATACCTGATCGCCGTGAGGCCATCGAATATGCCATGACCCATGCGGAAAAGGGCGATATGATAGCCGTTATCGGAAAGGGTCACGAGGACTATCAGGAAGTGAAGGGCGTAAGAACTCATTTCCTTGACAGTGAAGTGATAGAAGAGACTGCAAAAAAATACAATTTATAACTATAAAGAGGACTTTTTTATGATACCTGCAGATATAAGCTTTGGGTTTACAGATGAAGGGATCGAGGAGATAGTACTTGATTCCAGAAAAGAGATGCATAACGCACTGTTCGTTCCCATCATCGGAGAGCGCAGTGACGGACATGACTACATTGATATGGCAATAACGAACGGTGCCGTTTCTGTGCTTTCTTCCAGAGATATCAGACCTCTTAAAGAAAAGTATCCTGAGGTAAAGTTCTATCAGGTTCCGGACACAAAGACAGCCCTTCAGGAAATAGGCTACATGGAGCGTCTTAAGTTTCATGGCAAGGTCATCGGCGTCACAGGCTCAGTAGGAAAGACTACCACCAGAACCATGATAGCCGAGGCTCTCAGTGCCGGATTTAAGGTATTCCAGACTGCCGGAAATGCCAACTCTCAGGTGGGAGTTCCCATCACCATGTTCCGGATGGCTCATTCAGGTGCTGATATCGCCGTTATCGAGCTCGGTATTTCAGAGCCCGGCGAGATGACAAAAATCGCCAATGTTGCCTCAGTAGACATTGCCGCAGTGACAAACATCGGTATCGCCCATATCGAATATCTGAAGACCCAGGAAAATATCATGAAGGAGAAGCTCCACATTCTTGACGGAGCGGAAAAGGATATCATTCTTTACACAAACGATGATGATCCTCTGCTTAGAACACTTACCGTGGAAAAGCTCCATGAGTTTGGTATCGCTGTGGATAAGAACATCGACATCAGACATTATTCCATGAAGGATTACTCCTTATCACTTCTTATGAAGGGTAATCATATGCTTCAGAATGCCTCTGCCGCCTTGCATATTTCAGAGGATGCAGGGGTTGATCCGGAGGGTGCAAAGGCAAAACTTGAGTCCTTCACAGGTGTCCAGGGCCGCGGAGAGACCTTCAGGACAGCCTCCGGCGTCACCATCATCGATGACGCTTACAATGCTTCCCCTGTTTCCATGAAAGCCGGACTCGAAGCATTGTCACAGATCGAAGGTACAAGAAAGATAGCTGTACTTGCTGACATGCTTGAGCTCGGTGACAAAACACTGGATTACCACAGGGAGGTAGGGGAATATCTTGCAGCTCTCCCGATAGATGTGGTGTTCCTGCTTGGAGAAAAGGCATCCTACATCGGAACAGGCATAAACGCTGTCTTTGATTCTTCCGACAGGGATTCCGGCAAAAAGCCTACCATCGAGTATTTCAATGATTTCTCAGAGCTCGATAACACCATTCATGCAGTCGCCAAGGACGGTGACGTGGTTTTATTCAAAGGTTCCAACAGTATGAAATTGTCTGAGATCGTAAAGGAATTCAGACAGGAAAAAGTTTGATGTACGCACAGATAATAATTGATATTACAAGTGATGCCCTGGACAGGGCATACACTTATCGCATCCCTTCGGGGATGGAGGTTGCAGCAGGGGATAGAGTTTCTATCCCTTTTGGTGTTTCAAATGCCATAAAAACAGGATATGTGATAGGGCTCACGGAGTATGTGGACTATGATCCTTCCAAGGTCAAGGAAATAAAAAGCGTCATGCATGACGCCATCTCAGTTAAGGAACAGCTCATCCATCTGGCATCATGGATGTCCGCGGAATACGGCACCACCATGAACCAGTGTCTGAAGACTGTCCTTCCGGTCAAGCGTGCAGTAAGAAAGAATGCCCGCCGTATCGATCCTCTTCTCCGATACGCCTGTGAAAAGGATGAGTATCATGAACTTAACCCGGAGCAGCAGGCTGCTGCAGACCGGATCATAGCGGGTTTCAAAGGCTGCCTTGAGAGACCGGCTTCAGATGTTCCGCGCTTTCTCCTCCACGGAATCACAGGCTCAGGAAAGACTGAGGTCTATCTGCATGTAATGGAGCAGGTCATAAAGGCTGGCTACAAGGTGATAATGCTTATTCCCGAGATCTCTCTCACATACCAGACAGTAATCAGGGTATCCACCAGATTCAGAGGCCGGGTGGCCATCCTTAATTCCCGGATGAGCATAGGAGAGCGTTTCGAGCAGTATATGAAATGCAAAAAAGGAGAGGTTGATATACTTGTGGGACCACGTTCTGCTGTATTTGCCCCCTTTGAAAAGCTGGGAATCATCATCATGGATGAGGAGCACGAAGGTGCCTACAAATCGGAAACCGCTCCGAGATACGAAACCAGGGATGTGGCATATCAGAGGGCAAAGCTTTGCAACTGTCCTGTCCTTTATGGGTCTGCCACACCCTCTGTTAACATTTACACTCAGGCCCTTAAGAAGGAAGTCTCTCTTATAGAGCTTCACCGAAGGGCCAAATCAGGATCAAGCCTTGCTTCCACCGAGATCATTGACCTGAGAGATGAACTGGCCAGAGGAAACCGCAGCATCTTCTCAGACAGGCTTCATGAGCTCATAACAGAAAAGCTCAACAGGCATGAGCAGATCATGCTCTTCATGAACAGAAGAGGCTACAGTAATTTCGTTTCCTGCAGAAGCTGCGGTCAGTCAGTAAAATGTCCTCATTGTGACGTATCTCTGACACTTCACAGGGACGGCATCATGAGATGCCATTACTGCGGACATGAGATCCCTCTCATGAAGAAGTGCCCTGCCTGCGGAAGTCCATATCTTGCCCCATTCGGATTCGGAACCGAAAAACTGGAAAGCCTGGTAAAGCAGACCTTCCCTGAAGCCGTAGTACTCAGAATGGATGCCGACACCACAAAGAACAAGGGCGGCCACGAAAAGATCCTGGAGCAGTTCCGTAGTCATAAGGCAGATATACTTATAGGCACACAGATGATAGTAAAGGGCCATGATTTCCCGGATGTGACTCTCGTTGGTCTCATCGCAGCGGATCTCAGCCTGTCAGCACCGGATTTTCATGCATCGGAAAAAACATTTCAGCTCATAACCCAGGCTGCAGGCAGAGCAGGACGTGACAAGGATTCGGGTCAGGTCATCATACAGACCTATCAGCCGGATCATTATTCCATCGCACTGTCAGCTGCACAGAACTACAAGCTGTTCTATGAAAAGGAGATAGGCTTCCGAAAACTGATGGGATATCCTCCCATCGAACACCTTATGACCATACAGCTTTTGTCAAAGGACGAGGACATGCTTTCCGTAATGAGCAGTTCTGCTGCAGAGGCATTTAAACCGGAATGCGAAGCCGCCGGGGCTGAATTTATCGGTCCTCTCAATGCGAGTGTATACAAGGTGAATGACATATACCGAAAAATCGTGTATATTAAACATCCTGAGCATGATATAATTATTCAGTTAAGGGACAGGTTCACCGCTGCTGTCAGAAATGTTGACAAGCGTGGGCTGGTCATGCTTAATTATGACGTACAATGATTGGTCTTGGAGCTTTTCAAAAAACTGCAAGTCCTTCTTACATGAAACAATACAAACCACATTTATCAGGGAGTATAAAAATGGCATTAAGAACTATAAGAGTAATCGGAGATCCTATTCTTGAGAAGGAGTGTAAGCCTATAAAGGCTGTTTCTGACCGTACAAAGGAGCTTATCATGGATATGTTTGAGACCATGTATGATGCAAACGGTGTAGGTCTTGCAGCCCCTCAGGTAGGTATCCTTCGTCAGCTTTTCGTTGTGGATATCGGTGACGGAAAGCGTTATGTATGTATCAATCCTACAGTGACAGCTATCGGAGAGGAAGAGCAGACCGGTGAAGAGGGATGCCTTTCAGTTCCGGGCAAGGAGGGTGTAGTTACCCGTCCTATGAAGGTTCATGTCAAGGCCTGTGACATAAACATGGAGCCCTATGAGTTCGATGCAGAGGGTCTTCTTGCAAGAGCCATGGCCCACGAGAACGACCACTTACACGGAGTTCTTTACACCACAAAGGTGGAGGGCGAACTTGAGGACGTAACATACGAGAACCTTGAGGATTATGATTTTGACGAGGACGAAGAAGAGGAGGCTTAACGCTTCACATCTCTTTTTCTTGCTTGCAGCTTAAGAGTACCCCCGTAAAACAAAGTCATATATCATAGAACAGAATTGCTTTAGCCTATCAGGAGGAAAGATTTGAAAGTAATATTCATGGGAACACCTGATTTTGCGGTGTCAACTTTAGAGTATCTTTATAAGGCAGGTCATGAAATATCACTTGTTGTGACACAGCCTGACCGTCCGAAGGGTCGTCACGGAGAAGCTCAGAAAAGTGATGTAAGAATCGCTGCTGAAAAGCTTAACATCCCTGTTATCACTCCTCTTAAGATCCGTACAGACGAAGAGGCAAAACAGCTTCTCAGGGAACTGGCTCCTGACGTCATTGTTGTTACCGCCTTCGGTCAGATACTTCCTCAGGAAATTCTGGATATCCCGAAGTACGGCTGCATCAACGTTCACGCATCACTGCTTCCGAAGTACCGCGGAGCAGCACCTATACAGTGGGCGGTTCTTAACGGAGATGAGGAATCCGGCGTTACCACCATGCTTATGGACGCAGGTCTCGATACAGGAGATATCCTCATGACAAAAAAGCTCCGTCTTGATAAAAAAGAGACCGGCGGCAGTCTTTTTGACAAGCTTGCAGCTCTCGGCGGGGAGCTTATTGTTGAGACTCTTGAGGCATTGGAAAAGGGTACACTTACCCGCACACCACAGGATGCATCCCTTGCCACCAAGGTAGGCCTTTTTACAAAATCATCCGGTCTCATAGACTGGTCACGTCCCGCAGTAGAGATAGAGCGTCAGATCCGCGGTCTCAACCCATGGCCTTCGGCATACACCTTCCTTTCGGGAAAGCAGCTCAAGCTCTGGGATGCAACGGTGCTCACAGCCGAAGATATAAAGGGATATGATCTTCAGGAGGTCTCGGATCTTGAAACAGACAGGGATTCCGAAAGGTCAGACAGGGAAAAGTCAGCAAAGCTTTTCAGCGACAGAAAGAAGCTTCTCATCGCTTTCTGCGGTGCGGATTACCTGAAACTTAACGAGCTTCAGCTTGAAGGAAAGAAACGCATGACAGCAGAAGATTTCCTGAGAGGTTACAGATTTTAAGGGCATTTTCTCATCATTTAGTGAATAGGGGAGGTTTTACTATGTACGGTTACGGATATCCAATGTATTTTGATTGGACATATATTCTTGTTCTCATCGGTGCTGCATTTAGTATGATTGCCAGTGCCAATGTAAACTCAACCTTTGAAAAGTATTCGAGAGTGCTGTCGGGTTCCGGTCTCACCGGTGCTCAGGCCGCTCAGATGATCCTTGAGAGAAACGGTATCAGCAATGTGAGAGTCCAGGGCATCCAGGGGCATCTTACAGATAACTATGTACCAAGTAAGAAAGTCCTTAATTTAAGCCAGTCAACTATCGGAAGCAGCTCTATAGCTGCCATCGGTGTTGCCGCCCATGAGTGCGGGCACGCCATTCAGGATGCAAGAAGCTATTCACCGCTTGTACTTACGAGAACCATTTCTCCTGCCTGTGCCCTGGCTTCAAAGTTTTCGATTCCTTTGATCATCTTTGGACTCTTCATAGGTATGACTCCACTTATCAACTTCGGAATCATGGCTTTTGTTGTAGCTATATCTTTCCAGATTCTCACACTGCCCGTAGAGTTCGACGCTTCAAGAAGAGCAGTTCAGACTCTTCAGGAAAACGGCATGATGACCCGGGAAGAGCTTTCAGGTGTGAAGGCCGTTCTCAGGGCAGCAGCCCTTACCTATGTTGCCGCTGCAGCATCATCAATTTTGCAGCTTTTACGTTTGATTCTCATCGCAAAGGGAAATAACAGAAGAAGATAATAGATGAATAATAATATTAAAATGAAAAAGACCGCAGTAATACCGCGGTCTATTGCTGTTCATAGCCTTGTAAAAATTCTCGAGGAAAAACAGTTCTCCCACATCATTCTGAGAGAACAGCTTCATCAATATACAAACCTCACCGAGAGGGACAGAGCATTTATCACCCGTCTCGTTGACGGCACCATAGAATACACCATTCAGCTGGACTTTATCCTCAACAAATTCAGTAAGACCCATACAAAGAACATGGATCCCCTCATAAGGACTGTTCTTCGTATGTCCGCATATCAGATTCTTTATATGGATAAGGTTCCGGACAGTGCTGCCATCAATGAGGCTGTCAATTTCATAAAGGACCAGAATGAAAACAGGATCTTTTTCCTTTCCGGCTATGTGAACGGTGTCCTCCGTTCAGTATCCAGAGAAAAGGAGACGATTTTTGCAGATCTCAGGCATACCGGAAAGACTCCTGCCTATATAAGACTCAGCACTCCACTCTGGCTCTATGACTATCTCCGAAAGCTTTATGGAAAGGAAGCTGCCGAAAAGATGCTTCAATGGTTCCTTACGGGATCAAAGGAGAATTATGTCCGCTTCAAGGACGGTCATTCAGAGGTCATGGATGGTAATATCTCAAAGACAAAGCTCTTCAAGACAGGGGAAATAACCATTCAGGATTATGCTTCCCAGCAGGTAGGTCTGGAGGCTGAACCTAAGGAAGGGGACTATATAGTTGATGTCTGTGCAGCTCCCGGAGGAAAGAGCTGTCATGTGGCAGAGCTTCTTAAGGGCACCGGACATGTGGACGCCAGAGACCTTACGGAAGATAAGGTCAGACTCATACAGGAAAACATTGACAGACTTGAGCTTAAAAATATATCGGCAAAAGCCTTTGACGCAAGGACTCCCGATGAGTCACTTCTTGATGAAAAGGGACAGGGAAAAGCCGATATAGTGCTGGCAGACCTTCCATGTTCAGGTCTCGGAATAATCGGCAAAAAGCCGGATATCCGCTTTGGTGCATCCCTTGATGGCATAAAGGAGCTTCAGGCTCTTCAAAGAGAGATCCTCACAACTGTAGTACGCTATGTAAAACCGGGCGGAAAGCTTGTTTACTCCACCTGTACCCTCAGTAAAGAGGAGAATGAGGATAACAGGGATTTTATCCTTAAGATTCCGGGCATAACCCTTTTGAAGGAGAGAAAGTTCCTTCCCGGGGAGCCTTCAGACGGATTCTATCTCTGCGTTTTCACTAAAAACTGATTCAAAAACGAGTTCAGGTACGGGCATAGCTCCCTGTATCCTCCCTGCTTTTAAACTATAGAAAACTAAAAAGAATGAAGAATTTACGAGATCTTGAATATAAAGATTTAGAAACACTTGTGGCGGAAATGGGCGAAAAGCCTTTCCGCGCAAAACAGATATACCAGTGGCTTCACGTGAAGCTGGTGGACGGATATGATGAGATGACCAATGTCTCAAAACAGCTGAGAGATAAGCTTTCGGAGAATTACTCCGCAGCTCTTCCTAAAACAGTAGAGGTCCTGACCTCAAAAATCGACGGTACAAAGAAATTCATTAACCGTATGCAGGACGGTCATGTTATAGAGTCCGTGTGGATGCAGTACCAGCACGGAAATTCTGTCTGCATATCCAGTCAGGTAGGCTGCCGTATGGGCTGCAGATTCTGCGCCTCGACCATCGACGGACTTGCACGTAACCTCACCTCCGGAGAGATGCTGGGACAGGTCTACCGTATGCAGCGCGACACAGGAGAAAGAGTAGATAACATCGTCATCATGGGTTCAGGTGAGCCTCTGGATAATTTCGAGGAATTCACCAGATTTATCCGCATGATCTCAGATGAGAACGGTCTCAATATCTCAAGAAGAAACATTACCGTTTCCACCTGTGGTCTCGTTCCCCGTATAAGAGAGCTTGCGGACCTTAATTACGGCATAACTCTTGCCCTCAGTCTTCATGCTCCCAACGATGAGACGAGAAAGACCCTCATGCCCATAGCAAATAAGTATTCTCTCTCAGAGATCATGCCTGCCATAGAATATTATTTCGAGAAGACCGGAAGACGTGTCACCTTCGAGTATTCCGTAGTTGAAGGCGTGAACGACAACAAGGATGAGGCCCGGCAGCTGGTTCGTCTCATAAAAGGCATGAAGAACCAGGGAAAACTTCAGTGCCATGTGAACCTCATCCCCGTAAATCCTATAAAGGAGCGTGACTGGAAAAGACCTGACCGTACAAAGATTGAGGCTTTCCAGCACATTCTTGAAAAGAACGGTATTGCGGCCACCATACGCCGAGAAATGGGTTCCGATATTTCAGGATCCTGCGGACAGTTACGTCGCAATTACCTGGAGAACGAAAACGAATAAACTGTTTTAATGTTTCTGATTTTTTACTAGTTATAGACTTGTGTATTAAGGAGTAGCTGATGGTCTTTTTTGCAAAAACCGACAAAGGCCGTAAAAGACGTATGAATCAGGATTATGTCTTTGCGACCGATCAGGCAATAGGTACATTGCCGAACCTTTTCCTTCTTGCCGACGGCATGGGTGGACATAAGGCAGGTGACTACGCCTCACGTTTCGCAGTGGAAGAGGTAAAACAGTATATAAGTGATGCCCCAAAGGACCTGCCCTCTATTCAGCTCATTCAGGATGCCATCTCGGATGTTAACCAGCGTCTTTACAAGCTGTCCCTTGAGGATGAAAATCTTAACGGAATGGGAACAACTCTCGTGACCGCATTTATAGAAGGCAATAATCTGACTGTAGGCAATATCGGTGACTCCAGGGCTTATCTCATTCACGGAAACAGCATAAGACAGATCACCAGAGATCACTCCTATGTAGAAGAGATGATAAGACGCGGCTTCATGCGCCGTGGCTCGATGGATTATCTTAATTCCAGAAACATTATCACAAGAGCTGTCGGAATCGAGCCGGCTGTGAATGCCGATTTTTTTGAGGTAGAGCTCACAGAAGGAGATTTTCTTCTTATGTGCTCCGATGGTCTTACAAATATGGTGGACAACGAGAGCATAAGAAATATAATCCGTGAGCGAAGCTCCGTATCCGAAAAGGTCCAGGCACTTATAGATATGGCCAATATCAATGGCGGCAAGGATAACATAGGAATAATACTTGTGGATCCCTGCAGAGAGGAGGATGAATCATGATGGTTCGTGAAGGACAGATTCTGGATGACCGTTATAAGATCAACTCCCTTATAGGTCAGGGAGGCATGAGCTATGTATATCGTGCCACCGATACAAAGATGGGGCGTGAAGTTGCCATCAAGGTACTGAAGGAAGAGTACTGTGAAGACAAGGAGTTCATCCGCAAATTTCAGAATGAGGCTCAGGCAGCCGCAAAGCTCAATCATGCCAATATCGTCGGTGTCTATGACATCATCGACAATCATAAGGACAAGATCCACTATATAGTGATGGAGCTTGTGGAAGGAATCACTCTCAAATCCTATATACAGAGAAAGGGACGGATGGATTCCAAGGAAGCCATCGCCATCGCCCTTCAGGTAGTGGGAGGAATTGAACAGGCCCATAAGAACGGAATAGTACACAGGGATATCAAGCCTCAGAACATGATCATATCCGGTGACGGTACTGTTAAGGTGGCAGATTTTGGAATAGCCCGTGCGGCAACCCAGCAGACTGTCAATACCACAGTTATGGGTTCCGTACACTATATTTCACCTGAGCAGGCCAGATCCGGTCAGTCAGACGAACGTTCGGACATATACAGCTTCGGCTGTACTCTGTACGAGATGCTGACAGGAAAGGTCCCTTACGACGGAAGCACCTCCGTTGCGGTTGTATTTGCGCATCTGGAGAATCCTGTACCCAAGGTAAAGAAGCTGGTTCCGGACGTTTATCCTGCTCTTGATATCATAGTATCCAAGTGCATGCAGAAGTCTCCGGAAAAACGTTATCAGCATATTGATGAGCTGGAAAGGGATCTTCAGAAAGCCATAAAGGATCCTTCAGGTTCTTTTATGAAGGGCCGTATTCCTGAGGATCTGGGGGAAACAAGAGTCCTTTCACAGGAAGAGCTTTCAGACATAAAGGCTCTTCAAAAGAGTTCTGAGGGCGGAGACTCTGAAGTTCAGGATGAGCATAAGTTCATCAATGACAGAACTCTCATGATATACCGGATGATCGTCATTGCCTGCGGAATATGTATACTCATTATCATTCTGATCATAGCAAGGAACATGATCAGCTTTTTCCGGGAAGCCCATGCGCCTCTCGAAACAAGCACTGCTGCCGTAACCGAAGAGTCAGTCGAGACCAGCGAGGTAAGTATCACCATCTCTGCTCTGGAAACACATCTCCAAAGTATAATCGGTCTTTCGGTTGAAGATGCCAGGGAAGCGCTTCGTGAATATAACATAAACATCGTGGTTGAGAAGGAAGCTTACTCAGACAAATACAATGAGGGTCTCATAATCAGTTATCCTGACGGAAGTTATTCTGTAGGAGACACCATAGGTGTAACTGTGTCAAAGGGCGAATTCACCATAGTTTTCTATGATAAGAATGACCCTGCAACTCTCGATGCCCTCCATTCAATGAACATTCAGGATCTTAAGAAAGAGCTTTCGGACCGTGACATAGAGTACAATATCGTGGAAGCCTTCTCGGATACTATTCCTGCCGGATACATAATCAGCACCAACAAGCCTGATTCCTCCGGTCTTGATCCTCTTGAGATCTATGTTTCCAAGGGTCCTGATGCCAACATGGTCACTGTTCCGGATCTTACAGGTTATTCGGAGGCTGATGCTGTCACAACACTTTCCCTTCTGGATCTTGTGCCGGGAGACATAACTTACATTCCCGATGCGGAAAAAGAAGAGGGCAAAGTCATTGATCAGTCCGTAAAGGGCGGAACTCCGGCTCAAAAGAAAAGCACAGTAAATCTGACAGTTTCCTCCGGTCCTAACGGAGAGTCCAGTGTAAAAACTGCGGAAGTCCAGAACCCGACTAACGGTGCCTCCTCAGGGGATTCATCCTGGTACGGTTCTGTCAACACAGTTGTTCCTCTGGGCGGAGCTTCTGAACCCGGCTCCAGCGGAACCACACTTGTATCCATAAGACTCCGTCAGGATGTGAACGGAGAGGAGAGGTACAAGACCCTTCAGGGAGCGCGTTCTTACGAAGTTGGAACAGAGCTTCAGGTCGTATTCCCGAAGATCAAGGGAGAAGCAGGTGTACCTGTCGGTACTGTTGAAGTTGTGGATGCAGCCACCGATACAGTCATCGCATCATTTATATGTAACTTCGCTCCTGCGGGTTAAAAAAACGGATAAAGAACCTTCACATTTTCTGTACATCCCAAAAGGTGGTTCTTTATCCCTTAAAGCTTAATGTAAAATGAGGTAAAAATGCCGTTAAAAGGAAAAATATACAAAGGAATAGGCGGATTCTACTACGTCCATACACCGGAAGGTGATTACGAGTGCCGTGCAAAGGGTATATTCAGAAACCGTAACGAAAAACCCCTTGTGGGAGACGATGCCGAAATTGAGCCTGTACAGGACAGTGAAAAGGAACGTGAAGGTTCCGTCATCCGTATTCTTCCCAGAAAGAATCAGCTGATCCGTCCGGAAGTCGCCAATATCGATCAGGCCGTGGTGGTCTTTGCTTTGAAACACCCGGACCCCAACCTGAGCCTTCTTGACAGATTCCTGATAAACATGGAACAGAAGGATATCCCTGTTGTGATCTTCTTTAACAAGGTGGATCTCATCGATTCCCGGGAGCCTCTTCCGGAACCTGATGAAGATGATACTCCATCCTATAAAAAGAAAAAGAAGGACCGTTCTCAGTTCATTCCCGAGATCCACTCGGATCATCCCGAGCTCATACCTGAGATTTACAGGGCTGCCGGCTACAAGGTTCTGGAAATCAGCACCAGATCAGGAGACTGTTACAGACAGATCATGGAAGTTCTTCAGGGAAAGACCACGGTTCTGTCCGGTCCCAGCGGAGTGGGCAAATCCTCTATTACGAACCTTATTCACCCTGAAGCCAACATGGAGATAGGGGAGCTCAGCCGGAAAATAGAGCGCGGAAAGAACACCACCAGACATACGGAGTTCTTCTATATAGACGATGACACCTATGTTCTGGACACTCCGGGTTTCACTTCCCTCTATATAAACGATATAGAGCCTGACAGGCTTATGTACTATTTCCCCGAATTTGAGGATCACAGACACAACTGTCGTTTCAAGACCTGTATCCATATCGGGGAAAATGACTGTGCAGTAAAAAGAGCCGTGCAGGAAGGACTCATTTCCAAAGAGCGTTATGAAAGCTATGTACTGCTCTATGACGAACTAAAATCACAAAGGAGATACTAATTTTTATGAAGAGCTATTTATCACCATCCATTTTATCTGCTGATTTCGGCAATTTAACAAGCTCCATCAAGGCTGCCGAGGACGCAGGAGCAGAATACATTCATTTCGACATGATGGATGGAACATTCGTACCCAATATTTCCTTCGGTACACCCGTTATCAAGGCTGTGCGTAAAGATCTTAAAAGCTTCTTTGATGTTCACATGATGGTAGAGGAGCCGGGCAGATATATTTCTGACGTTGTAAATGCAGGTGCCGACGGTATCACCGTTCATCAGGAAGCCTGCCTTCACCTGGACAGAACCATCAATCAGATAAAGGAGGCCGGCATAAAGGCAGGTGTGGCACTTAATCCCGCAACACCTTTAAGCACTCTGGAATGTATCCTTCCTATGGTGGATTTGGTTCTCATTATGACTGTAAACCCCGGATTCGGCGGACAGAAGTTTATTCCTTACACACTTGATAAGATCCGTGAGCTGAGACAAATCGCCCTTGAAAGGGATCTTCAGCTCAACATCGGTGTAGACGGAGGAGTGACTCTTGATAATATTGCCTCAATAAGAGATGCCGGTGCCAATTTCTTTATTGCAGGTTCAGCAGTATTCAAGCCTGAAGACAGGATCGCCGAGAATGTCCGTGCCTTCAACAAGATTTTAGCGGACTGACAGCCTATGAAAAGAATTGCGATCATAAATGACTTAAGCGGAGTAGGCAGAAGCTCCCTTAGTATACAGTTACCGGTGGTCTCCACTCTGGGAGTCACAGCATGTCCTGTTCCCACAGCCATACTGAGCAGCCACACTGCTTTTCAGGAAGTGAGCAAGGTAAACTTCTCAGAACACATGCAGGAGTATTTTGATGCCTGGAACAGAAATAATTTTAAATTCGACGGTATCCTCATAGGATATCTCGGAGATGACAGGGAACAGAAGATAATCGAGAATTTCATTCTGGAACAGAAAAAGATAAATCCGGATGTCAAGGTGATCCTTGATCCCGTTTTTGCGGACCACGGAAAGCTGTACAGACATATGTCGGAAAAACATATAGATGCCATGGTCTCCCTTGCGGGGCTTGCAGATCTTATATGTCCGAATCTCACAGAGGCAGCTTTGCTGGTGGACTACGATTACGAAGGTCTTAGGGAGACCCTGGACAGCTGTAACCATGATTCTGCCAAGGCAATAGTTTTCAATGCTTTGCTCTCGGCACTTCATCACATAACAAAGGGGACTGTAGTCATAACAGGAGTTGAAGAGACAGACAGCGATGACAGACCTCATCTTCTCAATGTTCTTTCGGAAGAGGACGGAGACGTACGATTCATCCGAAACCCAAAGACCGGTAACAACCGGCCAGGAACAGGTGATCTTTTCAGTGCCATAGTGGGTGCAAAATATGTAAAGAGCATCGACATGGAATCTGCCTGTCAGATAGCATCTGATTTCATCGCTTCGGCCATCAGACATTCCGATGAGGAAAATGTCCCTGTGGAGGAAGGCGTTCAGTTCGAGGACATTTTACATACGCTGTAGCCCTGAGTGCTCCATGTGTTCCCTTTCCGTATTTTGCATGAATTTAGTACGGGATTGGTTTCATGACACTGTGTTATCAGCTTGAAAAACCATAGAAATAACGCTATAGTAATTAGGTGTGTTTTTAGCCACACTTTTATTTTTAGAAATTTCCGGGAGGAGAGAATTTTATGTTAGACATTAAATTTGTCAGAGAAAATCCGGAACTTGTAAAAGAGAATATCAAGAAGAAGTTCCAGGATGAGAAACTTCCACTGGTTGACGAAGTTATTAAGTTCGATGCGGAAGCAAGAAAGTGCCAGCAGGAGGCTGACGATCTTCGTGCAAAGAAGAATTCTGTTTCAAAGCAGATCGGTGCACTTATGGCACAGGGAAAGAAAGAAGAAGCTGAGCAGGTAAAGGCTGAGGTATCTCAGTACTCTGACAGACTTAAGGAGCTTGAGGAGTTACAGCCTAAGCTTAATGAAGAAATCACCAAGAGAATGATGGTGATCCCTAACATTATCGATCCTTCTGTTCCTATCGGTCCGGATGACACTCACAATGTTGAGAACCAGCGTTACGGTGAGCCTGTTGTTCCTGCATTTGATGTTCCTTATCACACAGACATCATGGAGTCCTTCGGCGGAGTTGATATGGATGCCGCAGGCCGTGTTGCAGGAAACGGTTTCTACTATCTTGTCGGCGACATCGCACGTCTTCACTCAGCAGTACTCAGCTACGCTCGTGATTTCATGATCAACAGAGGCTTTACCTATGTCATCCCTCCATATATGATCCGTTCAAAGGTAGTTGACGGTGTAATGTCTTTCGCAGAGATGGATGCCATGATGTACAAGATTGAAGGCGAGGATCTTTACCTTATCGGTACATCAGAGCACTCAATGATCGGCCGTTTCATCGATCAGATCCTTCCTGCCGATACATTACCTCTTACACTTACATCATACTCACCTTGCTTCCGTAAGGAGAAGGGCTCTCACGGTCTCGAGGAGCGTGGAGTTTACCGTATCCACCAGTTCGAGAAGCAGGAGATGATCGTTGTTTGTGAACCGGAGGACTCTATGAACTGGTATGAGAAGTTATGGCAGAACACTGTAGACTTCTTCCGTTCCATGGACATCCCTGTAAGAACTCTTGAGTGCTGCTCAGGAGATCTGGCAGACCTTAAGGTTAAGTCATGCGACGTTGAGGCATGGTCACCACGTCAGAAGAAGTATTTCGAGGTTGGTTCATGTTCAAACCTTGGTGATGCTCAGGCAAGACGTCTCAAGATCAGAATCAAGGGCAAGGACGGCAAGATCCATCTTGCTCATACCCTTAACAACACCTGTGTAGCTCCACCTCGTATGCTTATCGCATTTCTGGAGAATCACCTTCAGGCTGATGGCAGTGTTATCATTCCTGAGGTACTTCAGCCATACATGGGCGGAGTAAAGGTTCTCACTCCGAAGTGGAACTCTATCGAGGGCAAGAAGAAATAAGCTCATTTTGTCAGTTTTTAAGACAGGCAGTTCCTCGGTTATCTTAGACAGTTAACCTTCGATACCTTGATTAAATATTTAAACCTCCGAACACTTTTACAGGTGTCCGGAGGTTTTTTAAGTTCTTTAGATTTGCTTTAATTTCTTCAAGAATTCGTAGATTGTATAATTAAATCTGTTGACCTATAATGAGACAATAATGTGAGCTGCTTCAGGTATTAAAAAATATCAGGAGCAGCTCTTAAGTAAAAAGCCTTGTGCTTAGATCATCGGCATGAAGCATTTAGCCGTATAACACAATACTTTCAGGAAAGAAGGATATATCTTGGAACCACTTATTAAGGTTAGAGACTTATATAAAATCTTTAATATTGGATCCAATAAAGTCTATGCTCTTAACGGAGTCTCTTTTGACATTTATAAAGGTGAATTTATAGCAATAGTCGGAACCTCCGGTTCAGGTAAGTCCACCTGTCTGAATATGCTGGCGGGACTGGAGGCCCCCAGCAAGGGTGTAATCCAGATCGCCAACAAACGTATCGACCGTATGAACGAGGCACAGCTGGTTAAATTCCGCCGGCAGAATGTCGGTTTCATTTTCCAAAGCTACAATCTTATACCTTCCATGAATGCCATAGAGAACGTGGCCATGCCGCTCATGTTCAGAGGCGTGAACTACGAAAAGCGCATGAAAACGGCAAAACACTATATGGAACTCATAGGCATAGGAGATCAGGGTATGCACATGCCGAATCAGATGTCCGGAGGACAGCAGCAGCGTGTAGGCATTGCAAGAGCACTGGTCATAGATCCTCAGATCATCTTTGCAGATGAGCCCACGGGAAATCTGGATTCACACACCACCGACGATGTTCTGGATCTGATGAAAAAAATCGTCTCCGAGGAACATCGCACCATGGTCATGGTCACCCATGATCCTCACATCGCGTCCTGGGCAGACCGGCAGCTTAAGGTGGTGGACGGTCATATAGTGGAGACTGTGATAAACGAACAAAGTCCTATCGAAATAAAGATAAAGGAAGAGAACGGAGAACCTCCCTTCTGCATTGTCACGCCTAAAAGCTCCGTATAATAAACCTGATTTCTGAAACCTGAAATTTGTGGTATGATTCAGTTTCAATTGTCAGACAATTTAAACAATATAATGAATGTCACTTAAATAATCTTGAGACATTCGGAGGAAGTATGAAAAACGAAAGAACAGATTATTTCTTTAATATAAATTCCCACAGACTGAAATCCGGGCTGAGCTTAGGCTTAAGCCTGCTTGTGCTGCTTTCGGCACTTATAGTTTTGACTCCTAAGACTGCAGCCGCATCCTACGTTGATACCAACCTCAACACCTTTATCCACGATGCAGATCCCACACCGGAAGGCATAGTCGGTCAGGATATGCAGCTTAAAGTAAGGATAGGGTATAACGGAGTCAACGGTCTCTACAATCCAAACAGCAACGAGATAAACAACGTAAGAGTACGTCTCTCTCAGGACCAGAACCTCGTAAATACCAACGGTATAGTACCAAATGCCAACAGAACAAATCCTTATGATGAAGATGATCAGTCTGCGGAATCGGAAGCCTACAATGAGGGCTATCAGGCCGGTGCCGCCCGTGCCTACAATGCTTCACTGGGACTCACATACCCTGTGGACGGAGGCACATATCCCCTTGAGATCAATGCCTCTACCATGACTCAGGAGAAAAAACTGGGCACCTTAAAAAAAGGAGAGTATCAGGAGATCACCTTCAATGTTCACATAAGAAGTGACATTGAGCCAGGCTACTATGCCGTTCCCCTTTCCATTTTTTATGATGTACCCTACAACTCATCCGGTTCCTACGGAAGCCTGAACAGAGCCGAGTTCATAAATATCGCGGTTCTTTCCGCAGGTGATGTAAAGAACCCTGCCACCACAGAGAAGGAGTCTGCATTTGCAGTGGGGGAGAATCAGACCACTCCTGCAGCCAGCTATCCAGAAGTCATGAACTATTCAGTCAACTTCAGGAACCAGACCAACCGTACTTTGTATGACGTGACTGTACATATTGAAAGCGCTCTTGACAGCAACTCGGAGATGCAGAATACAGCATTGGCAAAAACAGCCGCATCCAAGCAGTTCCCCTTTGAGATATCCCAGTCTAACTATGACCAGGTATTCACCTCCGTAGACCCTGATCAGACCATAAGCCCTGCTTATTCCATGAATATAAAGAGGAACGCTGCCAGCGGATATTATCCTATAAGCTATACGGTCACCTATAAGAGCACACCGGATGCCACACTTTTGTCCAAGGAAAAGCACATTTTCTATGTAAACATCAACAACCAGGGCATGAACGATACGGAGGATACCGACAGGACCAGAGAGTTCAATGCCAACGACCGTACCAAAGCCCGTCTTGTTGTAGGTTCCTACCACACAGAGCCTGAAACCGTATATGCCGGACAGGCCTTTAAGCTTGTGGTTGAGATTCAGAACGCAAGCAGCGATATCAATGCCAGCAACATACTTCTTACCCTGGATTCGGAAAAGACGGATAATTCCGCGGTATTCTCAACAGAGAACGGTGCCAACTCCATGGTCATCAACGAACTTAAGGCAGGGGAGTCAAAGGAGGTATCCTGGACTATGATCGCTGCCGCCGGAGTCACTCCAAAAGCCTACGGCCTTACTGTGAATGAAAAGTATGATTCTCCTGAGTTTAAGAACGCAGAAGAGAAGGTAAATCTGGATATCATGGTGAAGCAGGTGGCAAGATTATCCTGTACCGGATACGACATTTCACCAAACCCTGTGGATGTAGGAAGTGAATCCAATGTTATGTTCAACATAAACAATACAGGTAAAGTCATCCTTTACAATGTAACCGTTGATTTTTCCGCAGACTCCATACAGAGCACAAGCACTTATGTCGGAAACATTAAACCCGGAGAATCAGGCTCAGTGGATGCCATGATCCAGGGACTCGCCCCTACAACTGATGACGGTACCATCAATGTTCTCATCACCTACGAGGACATCAACGGAGAACAGGCCACTCAGAACGAAACCATAAATCTCTTTGTTACAGAACCCATGGATGAAGATATGAGTATGTATGAGGAGGAAAACGATTATACGGAGACTCCGGGTCTTTTTGACCGTATCAAAATTCCGGGAGCCATAATCCTCATAGCTGCTGCAGCAGTAACCGGCGGAGTTGTTTTCTACAAAAAGAAAAAGAAGGCTAAAGAGCAGGATATAGATGAGACTGTATGATTTATTCAAATTAGCTTTAAGCAATCTCACTCGACGAAAGACCAGGACCTTTCTCACCATACTGGGTGTCGTCATAGGTACGGCATCCATTGTGGTCATGGTCAGCCTCGGCCTCGGAATGAGTCAGATGATGCTTAAGTCCTATCAGGACGAGGGCTCTCTGACCATGATCCGGGTATACGAGAGCTATGAGCGGAGTGACAGCAACGATAAGAACAAGTCCCAGACCGAACTTACAGACGAAAACATGGAGCGTTTTAAAACTCTTGATCATGTAGTCGAAGTAAGTCCGGCTCTTGATGTGAGTGTTACCGCAAAAGCCAAGGGTGGTGAAGGTGACTTCACGATCAGAGGGGTTTCCCAGTATTATCTTTCACAGCTCAGCTTAAGAGACGGAGGCGAGATCCCGAAAAAGGATCAGAACGAGCTTAGTCTCATTTACGGAAACCAGCTTTTATACAATTCCTTTTACAAGCCAAAAAGCTACGAGACTATCGAAATAGACCCTCTAAAGGACACTGTTTTCCTCACTTTTCCGGCCTCAAGCTATTCTGACAAAAAAAGCACTGTGGACACAGATGACCAGACAGCAAAAAGACAGAAGAAGTACATTATCCCGGTATCCGGAATCCTGAAAGGCGGAAGAGATGACTGGACACAGAACAGTTACAACGCATTCGCTGACATCGACACCCTGAAGCGTTTTTTACGAAAGATCTATAAAAAAGCGCTGGTTCCAAATCCCCGTACCACAAAAAGCGGAAAAGCCTACAACTACTATGTCTATGACACCATCTATGTCTTTGTTGATGATATGAACAATGTCAAAGATGTTCAGAAGGAGCTATCCGACATGGGCTTCAGCGTGAACTCCAATATGGAATGGTTGGAGTCTGCCCAGGAACAGTTAGGCATGGTACAGATGGTCCTCGGCGGAATAGGCGGCGTATCCCTTCTTGTTGCGGCAATAGGAATCATGAACACCATGATGATGTCCATTTACGAAAGAACGAAGGAAATAGGCGTCATGAAGGTGCTTGGCTGCGATATGTCGGATATCAGGAATATGTTCCTCTTTGAGTCGGGAATCATCGGGCTTATGGGAGGTATAGCAGGCCTTCTGGTGAGTTACCTTATATCTTTCATAATTAACTTTTTCACATCGGAAAGCGGAGGCGAATCCGTCTCCATGTTCATCGGCTACACCGAAGGCGGTTCTCTTTCCTACATTCCTCTGTGGCTTGCTGCCTTTGCCATCATATTTGCGATAGCTGTAGGCTCCATAGCCGGATATGTTCCGGCAGTTCGTGCCATGAAGCTCAGTCCTCTGGCTGCCATAAGAAATGAATAAAAATCAAAGTGTAAGGGAGCAGGTTCTGACAAACCTGCTCCCTTTGGAATACCTGCTATATTAGATTGATACATAAGAATTGTTGTAAAAAAATTTGTAGATGCTATAATTCGAAATAATAATTAAAAAAAGTTTTATAACAGAAATTCTGCATTGTATGAGGGAGTAATCATGATTAAAGTAGCAAAGTTCGGTGGTAGTTCATGTGCATCAGCAGAGCAGTTCACAAAAGTAAAGAACATCATACTGTCTGATAAATCAAGACATTATATCGTAGTTTCTGCTCCGGGAAAAAGAGATTCCCATGACACCAAGGTAACTGATATGTTGTATCAGCTTTACAATGCTGCTTCATCCGATCAGAATTTCACTCCTATTCTTACCAAGATCAAGAATCGTTATCAGGAGATAATCGACGGTCTCGGACTTAATCTCAGCCTTGACGAGGATTTTGATATCATCGCTCACGACCTTCTTGACGGCGCCGGAAAGGACTATGCAGCATCAAGAGGAGAGTTCCTGAATGCAAAGCTCATGGCGGCATATCTCGGCTTTACTTTCATCGATTCTGCTTCCTGCTTCGTATTCAAGGACGACAGAACCTGTGACTTCGCAAAGACAGAGGCTGCCATCAGAGATGCACTTACAGATGTTGAGTATGCCGTATTCCCCGGTTTCTACGGTGCCAACGAGGACGGGGATATCGTGACCTTCAGCCGCGGCGGTTCCGATGTTACAGGATCCCTCATAGCAGCTGCAGAGCATGTGGATCTTTATGAGAACTGGACAGACGTATCCGGATTCCTGGTTGCGGATCCACGTATAGTAAAGGAGCCGGAGGTCATCGACTACATCACCTACAGAGAGCTCAGAGAGCTCAGCTACATGGGTGCCGGTGTACTCCACGAGGATGCTATTTTCCCTGTTCGTAAAGAGGGTATCCCAATCCAGATCAAGAATACCAACAGACCTGACGACCACGGTACACTTATCGTTCAGGACACATTAAAGAAGCCGCGTTTTGTGATTACAGGCGTCAGCGGTAAAAAGGACTTCTGTGCTCTCAATATCGAAAAGGCCATGATGAACGCAGAGATTGGTTTCGGAAGAAAGGTGCTTACCGTTCTTGAGGATAACCATATTTCCTTCGAGCATCTGCCATCAGGTATCGATACCATGACTCTTGTTATCCATCAGGAAGAGCTGGAGTGCTGTGAGCAGAAGGTGCTGAACGGAATCCAGCGCGCTGTAAATCCGGATCTCATTGAGCTCGAGTCCGACATTGCTCTTGTAGCTGTAGTAGGAAGAGGCATGAAGTCCTCACGAGGTGTTGCGGGAAGAATCTTCTCGGCACTTGCACATGAGTATATAAACATCAAGATGATCGATCAGGGTTCCAGTGAGTATAACATCATCATCGGTGTCAGAAACGAAGACTTTGAAAAAGCAATTAAAGCAATATATAATATGTTTGTTTTAAGTGCTCCGAATAAATAATCACATTACATACATTACCCGGGCTTTAAAACCCCGGGTATTTTTATTTGCTGAATTTAATTCACATCCGTGCAGCACCTCACTGCATCGAACAAAGACCGGAACAGTTAATTCAGGCATGGATTCTTTTCCTGCTTCGATTTACAAGACATAGCTCACATGTTAGAATGTCACTCTTGGTATCAAGATATGATACTCATGAAGAAAATCCCCGGCTTTTACGGCAGTGTGAGATTTCCTTCATGAAACACAACACTTTTTACAGAAAGGTATCTTTTGAAAATATATGTAATAGGCGGCGGAGCCGCAGGAATGCTGGCTGCGATATCCGCAAAGGAAACAAACCCTGATGCAGAAGTGCATCTTCTTGAAAAAAACGACAAGTTGGGAAAGAAAATCTTCATAACCGGAAAGGGCCGTGGAAACATGACCAATTCCCAGAGCATAGAAGAGTTCTTTAAAAACTATGTGACAAATCCCAGATTTCTTTATTCAGCCCTTTATGACTTCACCAATCAGGACATCATTGACCTCCTGGAGAAGAACGGATGCCGCACCAAAACCGAACGCGGCGACAGAGTATTCCCGGTATCCGACCATGCTTACAGCATAACAGATGCACTTAAACATTATCTGAAGAAGCTGGGGGTGGAAATCCACTATAAAACCGAGGTCAAAAAGCTCGTAATACAGAACGGAAGTGTAAGAGGCGTAGAGACTTCCCACGGCAGGTATCCGGCTGACCGCATCATCGTTGCCACCGGCGGTCTCGCCTACCCATCAACAGGCTCCACCGGAGACGGCTACAGATTCGCAAAAGAGGCCGGAATGACCGTTACCGAAACCTATCCTTCCCTTGTCTGTCTCAATGTACATGAGCCTGACATCTTTAAACTGAAGGGACTCAGTCTCAGGAATATAAGCATCAATGTCACCGATGAAGACGGTAAGAGCTACTACAGGGATTTCGGCGATCTTGACTTTATAGAGGAGGGGCTGAGAGGTCCTGTGATCATTTCAGCTTCCGCCATCATCACGAAATATCTCAATACAGCTGACCAGAGTAAAAGAAAGATCCTCACTGTACATATAGACCTGAAGCCTGCCCTTAATGATTCCCAGCTTGATGAAAGAATACTCAGAGATTTCCATGAGTTCAGGAATAAGGAGCTGAGAAACGCCTTTTCAAACCTTCTCCCATCACAGCTTATCTCTGTTTTTACGGAGAGACTTGAAGCAAGAGGGGTAGACATTAACAAAAAGGTCACAGAGGTGGATAAGAACTCCAGAAAGCAGATCCTTAATCTCATCAGGAACTTTGATTTCACCTTAAGCGGCACAGGGAGCTTTAAGGAAGCTATCGTGACCCAGGGAGGAGTTTCCGTAAAGGACATAAGTCCCAAGACCATGGAATCAAAGAAGATTTCCGGTCTCTATTTTGCCGGAGAGGTGCTGGATGTGGACGGCTTCACCGGAGGCTTCAACATGCAGATGGCATTTTCGACAGGTCATCTTGCGGGATACTCGGCAGCACTTTAGTCTTAAATCCCGTCACAGTGGATTTTAAGGAAAAGTTGTGATAAGACTTATAAAGTCTATTATATAGGAAAGAGGTTAATATATTATGCCATACAGTATAGCTATCGACGGCCCTGCAGGTGCCGGAAAATCAACCATTGCAAAAGCAGTTTCCAGGGAACTCGGCTACGTGTATATAGACACCGGAGCCATGTACCGCGCTGTAGGTCTTTACTGTCTTTTGAATGGCATTTCCATAACTGATGAAAAAGCCGTTGTTGACAGTATAAAGGATATAGATATTTCCATCGCTTACGACGATGAAGGAGTACAGGAGGTTTACCTTAACGGAGAGAATGTGAGCACAAAGATCCGTACACAGGAAGTTGGTGATGCTGCTTCCACCGTATCACAGTACCAGCCGGTCCGTGACAAGCTCGTAAGTCTTCAGCAGAAGCTGGCCTCCACCACTTCAGTCGTTATGGACGGCAGAGACATTGGCTCCAAGGTCCTTCCAAACGCAGATACAAAGATCTATCTCACCGCTTCAGTCAAGGAACGTGCCAGAAGACGTGCCAACGAACTTAAGGAAAAGGGTATGGACTGTGATATAAATGAGGTGGAAAAAGAGATAGAAGAGCGTGACTACAGAGATATGCACCGAGAGAACTCACCTCTTATACAGGTTCCGGACGCAGTACTTGTTGACAGCTCCGATTTGACTATCGACGAGACCATCGACGCCATTCTCGACATCGCCATGCATCGTTAAATGTCCGGTGATTTTTCTATTGTTTTATGAGCTGTCAAGTATAATCAGATAAAAAGGAATCAAAAGATAAATGAATGTAATATTAGCAAAGACCGCCGGATTCTGCTTCGGTGTGCAGAGGGCAGTGGACAGGGTCTATGAGATAATAGACAGGGAAAACCAAAAGCCCGAAAAAGATCGCAAACAGATATATACCTACGGTCCCATCGTACATAACGAAAATGTAATTGAAAAGGTAGCCTCCTTCGGAGTAAAGATACTCAATGATGAATCCGATCTCAGGGCCCTTGATTCAGGCATCGTTATCATAAGAGCCCACGGGGTGCCGAAATCGGTTTACGATATTCTCAGGGAACATAATATAGAAACCATCGATGCCTCCTGTCCCTTTGTCCAGAAGATACAGAAGCTCGCAAAAAAACATACATCGCAAAAAGAAAAAGTTTTTATTATCGGAAATCCTACTCATCCCGAGATAATAGGTATCATGGGATGGGCCGAAGGAAACATTTCCGCCATACCGGATATAGAAACTGCAGAGAAGCTTCCTGATGGAAACGGCGAGAAAATAGTTGTTCTTGCACAAACAACATTCAATGCAGACAAATTTAAACAAATCATTGAAATTTTGAAAAAAAAGTTTTATGATGTTAATGCTATTAATACGATTTGTAACGCGACTTTCGAGAGACAGACAGAAGCCAAGGAGCTTGCAAGACGCTCTGATGCCATGATTGTCATTGGAGGAAGCAGTTCATCCAACACAAAAAAGTTATATGAGATTTGCAAAGACCAGTGTCCAGTTACCCAGTTGATACAGACGGTTCACGATCTTAACTTTAGTTACGATGGCGCGATTCAAAACGTAGGTATTACGGCTGGGGCAAGCACCCCGAAAGAAATTATTGAGGAGGTTCAAAATTATGTCAGAAATGAGTTTTGAACAGATGCTCGACGCATCATTAAAATCTATTCATGCAGGGGAGATTGTTACTGGTAAGGTTATTAGTGTTAAGCCAGATGAGATTGCACTCAACATCGGGTACAAGTCAGACGGTATTATGACAAGAAGCGATTACAGCGCAGACAATACATTAGACCTCACCACAGTAGTCAATGTCGGCGACGAAATTGAATGCAAGGTTAAGAAGGTCAACGATGGCGAGGGCCAGGTTGCACTTTCTCACAGAGAGGCTATTGCATCCAAGGCATCTGAGGAGCTTAAGGAAGCTTTCGAGAACCAGACTGTTCTTACAGGAAAGGTTGTTCAGGTTGTTAAGGGTGGTCTCAATGTTGAGGTTAACGGCGCAAGAGTATTTATTCCTGCATCACTTGTTTCAGATACATTTGAGAGAGATCTTACCAAGTACCAGGGACAGGATGTCCAGTTTGTTATCACAGAGTTCAATCCGATGAAGCGCAGAGTCATCGGTGACAGAAAGCAGCTCATGACTGCTACAAAGAAGGAGCAGCACGACAAGCTCTTCTCAGAGCTTAATGTTGGCGATATCCGTACAGGTGTTGTTAAGAACCTTACAGATTTCGGTGCATTCATCGATCTTGGTGGTGCTGACGGTCTTCTTCACATCTCAGAGATGTCTTGGGGAAGAATCGAGAATCCTAAGAAGATCTTCAAGGCTGGTCAGGAAGTTACCGCTATGGTTAAGGAGATCAACGGTGAGAGAATCGCTCTTACACGTAAGTTCCCTGATGAGAATCCTTGGAAGGACGCAGAGGTTAAGTTCGCTGTAGGTACAACTGTAAACGGTACAGTTGCACGTATGACTGACTTCGGTGCATTCGTAGAGCTCGAGAAGGGTATCGATGCACTTCTTCATGTTTCTCAGATCTCTAAGGAGCATGTAAACAAGCCATCTGATGTTCTTACAGTAGGCCAGGATATCGAGGCAAAGATCGTTGATCTTGATATCGAGAACCACAAGATCTCACTCAGCATGAAGGCACTTCTTCCGGATGCTGACGAGAACGCTGATGTTGCAGACGTTGACATCGACGCAGTTGCAGAGACAGACGCAGAGTAATTTATCTGTTTATAAAGAGTCGGACATTGAGCCCGACTCTTTTTTTGTTGAAAGGAGAAGCACTATGGGAATGGAAATAGAGAGAAAATTTCTGGTCAGCGAGATGCCAAAGGACCTTTCCCCTTACAAGGCAAGAGAAATCGAACAGGCCTACCTGAATTTCACCCCCACCATACGCATACGACATGATAAAAGTTCTGATTTCGAAAAGTACGAGCTGACCTACAAGGGCCGTGGAGATTTTGCCCATGAAGAATACAATCTTCCTCTGGACAAGGCCTCCTACGACAATCTCCTGAAAAAGCATGATGGTTCGGTAATAAAGAAAACCAGATATATGATCCCTCTCAGTAAGTTCACTGCAGAGCTGGACATCTTCGAAGGAGATCTTAAGGGATTGAGCCTTGTGGAAGTGGAATTCGATACCATAGAAGAGGAGCAGGCTTTTGTCCCTCCATCATGGTTCGGCAAAGATGTAACTGCAGGCGGAGAATACAGTAATGCAAGACTTGCAAGAGGCATCCTGCCATCATCGATGATACAGGACTGAACCATATTATTTCACATCCCGAGACAGAGGCAAAAGCAAAAATCCTTGCTATAAAAGGTTCAACGTGTTATACTCTGTCCTCGGACGTGTTTACTTACGGGAGAAGTATGCGCATTTCCCCTGTGGGTTACATATAAAATTATTAAGAAACGATAAGTTTTGGAGGTACTCTTAATGAGCGTTAAAGTTGAAAATCTTGAGAACAATATGGCCAAGCTGACCGTAGAGGTAGAGAATGCTGAATTCTTAAAGGCCATTGACACTGCATATAACAAGAACAAGGGCCGTTTTAATCTTCAGGGCTTCCGTAAGGGCCATGCACCAAAGGCAATGATCGAGAAGATGTATGGACCACAGGTATTCTTCGAGGATGCACTTAACGAGATCCTTGATAAGACATATCCTGCAGCTGCAAAGGAGTCAGGTCTTGAGATCGTATCACGTCCTGAGATCGGTGTTGACCAGATCGGAACTGACAAGAACCTTATCTACACAGCTACAGTTGCTGTAAAGCCTGAAGTTACTCTTGGCGAGTACAAGGGTGTAACAGTTGAGAAGGCTGACACAACAGTTTCTGCAAAGGAAGTAAACGAGAAGCTTAAGCAGGAGCTTGAGAAGAATGCCCGCGTTATCGACGTTGACCGCGCAATCAAGAAGAACGATATCGCAACTATCGACTTCGTTGGTTCAGTAGACGGCAAGGAGTTCGAAGGCGGAAAGGGCGAGGATTATCCTCTTACAATCGGTTCAGGCACATTCATCCCTGGTTTTGAGGATCAGCTCATCGGACACAAGGCTGGTGAGACTGTTGATGTCAATGTCACATTCCCTGAGGAGTATGGCGCAAAGGATCTTGCAGGCAAGGCAGCTCTTTTCAAGACAACAATCAAGGCTGTTAAGGAGAAGCAGGTTCCTGCCGCTGATGATGAGTTCGCTTCTGAGGTTTCAGAGTTCGATACTCTTGATGAGTACAAGAAGGATCTCAAGAAGACCCTCAAGGAGCTCAAGGAGAAATCAGCTACAACTGCAAATGAGAACAGCGTAATCGCTAAGGTTGTAGATAACGCTACAGTTGAGATTCCAAAGCCTATGATCGAGGCTCAGCTTGATAACATGGTTTATGATTATCAGATGAGACTTCAGCAGCAGGGCATCCCTATGGATCAGTACTTAAAGATCACAGGACAGACTGTTGAGCAGGTAAGAGAGCAGATGAAGCCAAATGCCGAGAGAAACATCAAGACATCTCTTGTTATCGAGGCTGTTATGAAGGCTGAGAACATCACTGTTTCTGACGAGCGTGTAGACGAAGAGTTCAAGAAGATCGCTGAGCAGTACAAGATGGAAGTTGCTGATCTTATGAAGAACGTAACTGATTCTCAGAAGGAGAGCATGAAGAAGGATATCGCATTCCAGGAGACTGTAGACTTCCTTGTTTCAGAGGCTAATCTTGTAAAGGCTGAGAAGAAGTCAAAGAAGGCTGAGAAGGAAGAGGAAGAGACTTCCGAGAACTAATCGACTTATAATTTCGGAGCGGTGCAGTGTATACTCTGCATCGCTCTTTTCTTTATACTTTATAGTACGTCACTGATTGTGAAGTGACGCTTTATTGTTTTCGATTTCATATAATAGTAAAATGAACTCACAATGGAGGATGAAACAGTATGAATTTTAGTGACATTACAACAATTCCTTATGTTATTCAGTCTACTTCCAGAGGCGAGCGTTCTTATGATATTTTTTCAAGACTCTTAAATGAGCGTATCGTTTTCCTCGGAGATGAAGTAAATCATGACACAGCTTCTCTTGTAGTTGCTCAGCTTTTATTCCTTGAGTCTGAGGATCCGGACAAGGATATCAGCCTCTATATCAACAGCCCTGGAGGTGTTATCACAGACGGAATGGCCATCTATGACACCATGCAGTATATCAAGTGCGACGTATCAACCATCTGTGTTGGTATGGCAGCTTCCATGGGTGCCTTCCTTCTTGCCGGAGGAACAAAGGGAAAGCGTATGATCCTTCCCAATGCCGAGGTTATGATTCATCAGCCTTCAGGCGGAGCACAGGGTCAGGCAACAGAGATCCAGATCACTGCAGAGTGGATACTCAGAACCAAGAAGCATATGGCCGAGATCCTTGCAGCTAACTGCGGTCAGCCTTTCGAGAAGGTCATGGCAGATACAGAGCGTGATCACTGGATGACAGCAGAGCAGGCTCTTGAGTATGGTATCGTAGACCATATCTTCAAGTCTCGTGATCAGGGCCTTACAAGCAAAAATTAATCCCGCGATAAGTATTTTAGGACATAAAGAGGTATAAATATGGCAATGAAACCAGAAGACAAGATCCGCTGCTCCTTTTGCGGAAAGTCTGCCAAGCAAGTTCACAAATTAATTGCTGGTCTTAACAACACTTACATTTGTGACGAGTGCGTTGACTTATGCCAGGAGATACTCGACGAAGAGAACGGAACTGACGAGACAACCACAGACACATCTGATATCCGCCTTCTTAAGCCGAAGGAGATAAAGGAATTTCTTGATGAATTTGTAATCGGACAGGACGAGGCAAAAAAGGTCCTTTCCGTAGCGGTGTATAACCACTACAAGAGAATTACATCTAAGATCAAGGATATCGATGTTCAGAAATCCAACATCCTTATGGTAGGACCAACAGGTACAGGTAAGACATATCTTGCACAGACTCTTGCGAAAATACTTGGTGTTCCTTTTGCCATTGCCGATGCAACAGCATTGACAGAAGCAGGCTACGTTGGAGAAGACGTTGAAAACATCCTACTGAAGCTTATTCAGGCCGCCGATTATGACATCAAGCGTGCCGAGATCGGCATCATCTACATCGATGAGATAGATAAGATTACCAAGAAATCCGAAAATGTCTCCATCACAAGAGACGTTTCCGGTGAAGGTGTACAGCAGGCACTCCTCAAGATTCTTGAGGGAACAGTTGCATCTGTACCGCCTCAGGGCGGCAGAAAGCATCCTCAGCAGGAGCTTATCCAGATCGATACTACCAACATTCTTTTCATCTGCGGCGGTGCCTTCGACGGACTTGAGCATATCATCGAAAAGCGTATAGCTTCAGGTTCCATCGGTTTCGGTGCTGAGATCGTAGAAAAGAATAAAGAGAATTACGATGATGTGCTGAAGGAAGTACAGCCTGAGGATCTCGTTAAGTTTGGTCTCATCCCTGAGTTCATCGGAAGAGTACCTGTGGATGTAACCTTACAGTCACACGACGTAGATACTCTTAAGCAGATCCTCACAACTCCCAAGAACGCTCTTATCAAGCAGTATCAGAAGCTGTTTGAGATCGACGGCGTAAACCTGGAGTTCACAGAGGATGCGGTAACTGCGATTGCACAGAAGGCTGTAGCACGTAAGACAGGTGCCAGAGGTCTGAGATCCATCATGGAAGATATGATGACAGATATCATGTACGAAATCCCGTCCGAACCTGATATTTCCGTAGTAGAGATCACAGAGGATGTGGTTAACAATAACGGAAATCCGGTTGTGACCCACAAGGATGATACTGTAACAAAGACATCTATCGCTCATAATGGTTCTCCATTCTTTGACAAGGACGAAGATCAGTCAGCATAATACAGCTTTCTGAAATAAAGGAGATAACATTGAAAATAGTATCAGTTAACCTAGAGCAGGTACTGGGAGTCAAATCAGAGCTCCCTTCAACAGGCAAGCCGGAGTTTGTTATGGCCGGAAGATCCAACGTTGGTAAATCATCTTTTATCAATGCTTTTATCAACCGTAAAAATTATGCCCGTACCAGTTCGACTCCGGGAAAAACACGAACTATTAACTTTTACAATATCAATGACCGCTTTTATCTTGTCGATCTTCCGGGCTACGGCTATGCCGCTACCGGAGCCGTTGAACAGGAAAAATGGGGTCGCATGATCAACAAGTATCTCGAGACCTCAGAAGACATCGAAGAAGTCATTCAGTTCGTAGACATCAGGCATGAGCCCTCAAAGCAGGATATGCAGATGTTCGACTTTGTCAAGCAGTCCACCGGTTTTGAGCCCATAGTCATACTGACAAAGGCAGACAAGATCAAGCGTTCACAGATAAAAAAACAGACAGATGTCATAAGAAAGTGTCTGAATGCCACAACAAACTGTACTATGATTCCATTTTCATCCGAATCAAAGCAGGGTCTTTCAGAAATCTATGCTATAATAGATGACATTATAGATACTCCTGAGAAAACAGAGGAGTAAGAATTTAATCACAAAATCCCTTAAAGCAGTAGGCTTTTTATGCCTCGCTCAACGGGATTGATTAAAAGACTTTCAGAAATATGCTTGACAGTTGATCTGTTAGGTGATATTGTATGTAAGTCGTTTAGACACAGGAAAGTAGGTATCCACCTCACCTCGGCAGTACGGTACTGACCCGGGTTCATATTTGATTATTACTTCGTGTATATTCATTATGGTGGATTTGGCTTACAATCCATCATATTTTTGTATGTAGAGATGTACCACGGAGAGGAGTTTATGGCTATTAAGAAAAACGCAGACATCGAGATAAATGAGCAGATCAGAGACAAAGAGGTAAGAGTAATTGGTGCAAACGGAGACCAGTTAGGTGTCATGTCTTCCAAGGACGCTTATATGATGGCAAAGGAGGCAGACCTTGATCTTATCAAGATTGCCGCAAATGCTACACCACCTGTTGTTAAGATTGCTGACTTCGGTAAGTATCGTTATGAGATGATGCGTAAGGAAAAAGAAGCCAAGAAGAATCAGCATGTAACTGAGATCAAAGAGATTCGTATGACACCGAACATCGACACCAACGATCTCAACACAAAGTTAGGTGCTGCAAGAAAATTCCTTGAGAAGGGCAACAAGGTCAAGGTTGCACTCAGATTCAGAGGTCGTGAGATGTCACGTATGAATCAGTCCAAGTATATTCTTGACGAGTTTGCAGAGAAGTTAAAGGACATTGCTGTTCTTGATAAACCTGCAAAAATTGAAGGCAGAAATATGGCGATTGTTATAAGCCCTAAAAAGTAAATTCACAGGAGGCTAATATGGCACAGTTAAAGCTTAAGACAAAGAAAGCCGCTGCTAAGCGCTTTAAGGTTACCGGAACTGGTAAGCTCGTAAGAAACAAGGCTTATAAGTCCCACATCCTTACAAAGAAGACAACCAAGCGTAAGAGAGGTCTTCGCAAGGATACTGTAGTTGATTCCACAAACGTAAAGACAATGAAGAAGATTCTTCCATATCTTTAATTTGTAGGCCTTAGAGGAGGAAATTAAAATGAGAATTAAGGGCGGATTAAACGCTAAGAAGAAGCATAATAGAGTACTCAAGCTGGCTAAAGGCTACAGAGGATCTCGTTCAAAGCACTATAGAGTTGCTAAGCAGAGCGTAATGAGAGCTCTCACAGAGTCTTACAGAGGACGTAAGGAGAGAAAGAGACAGTTCAGACAGCTCTGGATTGCTCGTATCAACGCTGCTGCAAGACTTAACGGTCTTTCATACAGCAAGTTCATGTTCGGTCTCAAGTCAGCAGGTGTTGACATGAACCGTAAGATGCTTTCTGAGGTAGCTATCGCAGATCCAGAGGGATTCGCAAAGCTTGCAGAGACAGCAAAGGCTCAGCTTAACAAGTAATTTCAAATTGCTTATTTATCCCCGATGTATTTACATCGGGGTTTTTATTTTCGATAAAACGTATATATTAAATTTCGGGTTGACTGAGCTCTTTCTATATGCTAATATTTAGAGGTTCGCGGAGGTGGCGGAACGGCAGACGCGCACGGTTCAGGTCCGTGTGAGGTAACACTCTTGAGGGTTCAAATCCCTTTCTCCGCATTATTTAAGGCATCGGTTAGACCGATGCCTTTTTCGTAGCATAAATCATATACACTTTTATGGTATTAAAAACGCCCGCACTTTTTACAATCGAAGTGCGGGCGTTTTTAATCTGTTACCGAATGATATTTCCCAAAACCCCATAAGAAACAACCGACATAATAACCGACGCCATAAGTATTCCTGTAAGTATAGCCGGTACTGATTTTCTCCTTGGCATATGCAGAAGACCGGCAACCAAAGATCCCGTCCATGCGCCTGTTCCCGGAAGAGGTATACCTACAAAGAGCGTAAGTCCCCAGAAATCATATTTTTCAATAGCTGCCTGATTCTTCTCCACCTTATTTCTGAGCCACATAGCTATCTTTTTTGTAGGTCCGAACTTTTCAAGCAGTATAACGATCTTTTCAATGAACAGCAGCACAAACGGTATAGGAAGAAGATTTCCTATAATACAGATAAGAAGAGCTTTCAGATATGTTATGTCAAGAATTGACGCCGCCAGAAGACCTCCTCTAAGCTCCAGAACCGGCATCATGGAAATAATGAAGACCACCGATTCCCTGGAGAGTATACCTCTCATGTTTTCAGTTAAAATATTTACCAGACTATCCATTTATCCTCCTAATGTATATCCCTGTAATACCCTGTAATCAATGCTTAAATTTTTATTACCGCTTCTTACGCCAGGTCTATCTTCCTTGAATGCAAAAATAAGATGTGCTAAACTTAATAGATGACTTAATATCTGATAGTGTACTCTTACGTACTCAGCAGATTCTAATTGAAACATTAATTTGTGTCAAGAACAGCATTATCATACATTGTAAAGCTGTAACTATCCTTAAAAAGAAAGATATTAATATGATTGATTACCAGCATGAAATAGACCGGTTTAAGCCAAGCCTCGATGTAGATCAGATAGAAGATGCCATTGTAAAGATGGACCTTACCGATATGAACGATATCATGACTAAATTAATTGAAAATGCTATCGAGCAGAAGAAGGACTCAGAGAAATGAACTACGATATAACTCTAGGACGTATATCTAACTGCTACTACAACCTGGGGCTTGAGAGAGCAAAATTACGTGATTTAAGCGGTGCGGCAGAGTTACTGAAAAAATCCCTGCTTTTCAACAAATACCAGAAGGATGCCAGAAATCTTCTGGGACTCATATTTTTTGAATGTGGTGAAACTGCAGACGCCCTGGTTCAGTGGGTCATAAGTCTGAATATGTTCCCCCATGACAACATTGCAGACGAATATCTTGAAGCGGTACAGCGTAAACCGGCTATACTTCGTATATGTACCGACAACGTGAACAGATATAATCAGGCCCTGATATATGCCCAGACAAACAACGAAGATCTGGCCATAATGCAGCTCAATCAGGTCATACAGGACAGTCCTAACTATGTAAAGGCCCACATACTTCTTGCTCTTCTGTATATGAAGAGAGAGCACTGGGTCAAGGCGGGACGAAGCCTTTACAAGGTATTAAAGATTGACCGAAACAATCCGAAAGCACTTGTACTTATGGACGAGGTAAAGCAGAAAACCGGTCGTAAAGAGGTTGAGCAGAGTAAACTGAGAAATGCTTTCTCACACCGCAAAATGACTGATGATGACGTCATCGTCCCTCAGGAAGTAAAGGAAGTTTCACCCTGGATGGTAGTTGTCTACATATTAATAGGTGTAGTCCTTGCTCTGTTAACATTTAATATGCTGATACTTCCCGCAAACAAACGGGCCCTCAATGCAAGCAATAATCAGGAGCTCATTTCCTATACAGATAAGCTTGACCTGGCAAACAGGGAAATAAAGGATCTTAACGAACAGTACAGCACTCTGGAAAAGCAGTATCAGGAAGCCGCTCTTCAGATTCAGCAGTTCCAGAATGCCAATGAATCCTTCATGGGTCAGTACCGTGCACTCACTCAGATCAATCAGGCTTATGAAAGCGGAGATATGATCCTTGCGGCCCAGCTTTATACAGGTCTTGATTCTTCCCAGATAGCAGATGAGAACCTGATGGCCCAGTATCAGAATATAAAACATATCATGGAAAGCTCCGTATATCAGGAACTTGCCAAGAAAGCTACCGACGCATGGAACGCAGGAGACCAGCAGACTGCAGGAGAATTGTACCTGCTCAGCGTGACCATACGTGAAGAGCCGGAGAATATGTTCCTCCTTGCCAGACTTTACCAGTCCATGGGACGTTCGGACGATGCCAATACTCTTTTCGACAAGATCATCGGGTCCTATCCCGACTCACCATACGCCGAAAAAGCAAGGAGTATCCGCGGATATTAATTATGAGGTAAATGAAATGCTAAATGTTGAGAAAATTCGACTTATGGCACAGCTTTCCATATATGAAAGGAAGGAAGGAAAGGGCATACTTGAAACAAGCAGGCACTTCAAGGGAGATTATATCTCCCGAAGACTTCTTACCTCTGCCATTTTCTATACCCTGTGCTTTATATTGATAACGATAGTTCTCACCATCATTAACCTTGAAGAGGTGCTTGTAAAGCTGAACATTCCTTTCATCATGGAATCACTTCACACCATATTTGTTATATACCTTATCGGTATGGTGATCATGCTGCTCATTGCATATATAAGATACAACTCGAGCTATGATTACGCTCATCGTAAAAGTCTTTTCTACGCTGCAAAGCTGGATAAACTTCTCCATATGCAGGAAAACGAGGATGACGTTCTCGATATAACAGAAGAGGAATCCGAGTACTATAAGGAGACCGGTGGAAAGATAAGAATCTATGATGACAAGAGGAATACATGGGAGACCGTAAAACCCAGATTTCACACAATCGTCAATCACGGAACAGCTGAAGCTCCTTCCGGAGGATACAGAAGCCGGGATCTTCAGTACACTCCGATACATAAAGGTTCATACAGTTCCGATGTGCCTAATGGCGGCTGGCTTGACGATCCTGAGGATGATTATTACACATCCGGCAAGGATTCCATTGACAGTTCAGCACCTCAGGGCGGCTGGCTGGATGAGGATCTTGAAGACGATTATGATGACGGAATTGAAATCCTCAGCATTAGCAAAAAAGATAAATGAAAGGCATGGCACATATAGATGTTACGAGTAAAAGAATCCTTACAAAAATTCTATACGAAAAATGATTATTGGACATTGCCGGTCACAAAAGCGATTACTGCATTTTTGTGTTTTTTAACTGTCAACAGTCGTGTGGGGTTCAGTGATGTTCTGTCGAACCCTCTGATCTGTTTTGCAGCTTCAGTACTTTGCTCATTTTTGCCATGGACCTGCATTCCCGTGTTCTTCTGTTTATTTATCCTTGGTAATGCCTATGCCGCTTCACTTGAGATAACACTTGTTGCAGTAGTTGTCCTGCTTTTGGCTTCACTTATCCAGTCAGCCTTCCGTGCAGGTCATGCAATTCTTATCGCCCTCGTGCCTTTGTTTTTTTACATACATATACCTTATGTTCTTCCGGTTATCGCCGGTTTATCATTAGGGCTCATGTCCATAGTTCCCATATCAGTGGGCATCATGCTTTATTACTTCATAGAGTATATGGCAGGGCACACAGCCATAGCGGCATCGCAGAGTGACATCACAGCCATGGCCACTGCCTACGCAGGACTGTTCGGAAATCTTTTCAAGGACAAAGATGCGATAGTTGCCATACTTGCTTTTGCTCTTTGTGTTATAGTGGTTTTTATAATCAGTCAGATTCCTTTCGACGGTAACTGGATAGTTGCTGCCGCAGCAGGTATCATAGTTGTGGCTGCAGCAACCATTTTCGGCCGTATGCATTTCGGACTTGAGATTTCATTTTTGGAAATGCTGCCCGGACTTTTATTTTCATGTATCCTTTCCATAGGCTATGTATTTGTATTTCACGCCGTAGATTACCAGCGCACAGAACGCCTTCACTTTGAAGACGACGATTATGTTTATTATGTAAAAGCTGTACCTAAATTAAAATCAGAAGATGAGGAAGATCTATAATGCCTGAATTTCTTTCAACGATACGGAGTTGGTTCAGTTTACTGCCGCCTTTTTATTTCACCAATGTTTTGGAGATAATCATACTGGCAGTGATCGTGTACGAATTCCTCTTATGGATAAAAAACACACGTGCCTTTGAGCTCCTCAAGGGTCTCGTTGTCATAGCTCTTTTTATCGTTGTGGCATGGTTCTTTAAACTCACTACCATAATGTGGATCATCGAGAGAATATCCACCGCCTTCATCATCGCGGCCGTTGTAATTTTTCAGCCCGAACTCAGAAAGGCTCTCGAGCAGCTGGGAAGCAGAAATTTTATCACCAGTCTTTTTCCTAACGATGCCGAGGACGCCAGCATCCATACCATAAACGAGATAGTTAAAGCCACCTTTGAGATGGCAAAGAAGAAGACCGGAGCTCTTATCGTTATACAGCAGGAACAGTCTCTCAACGAAATCGCCGAGACAGGCATACTCATCAACGGTATTGTGACTTCAGCTCTTCTCATCAACATCTTTGAAAAGAACACCCCTCTTCACGACGGCGCTGTAGTTATAGTGGGAGACCATGTAGTTTCCGCAACCTGTTATCTGCCGTTATCGGATGCGGGAATTTCCAAGGATTACGGTACACGCCACAGGGCAGCCCTTGGTGTTTCAGAAACCTGTGATGCCATAACCATAGTTGTGTCGGAGGAGACTGGCCGGGTATCTGTTGCTGTAAACGGAGTACTTAAGAGAGCTGTAGATGCGGATGCTCTTCGCGGAATGCTTCCCATTCATAAAAACGAAGACCTCCCCACCGAGAACCCTCGTTTCCGTTTATTCCGCAATAACAGAAAGGAGAGAAGAGAATGATAAAAGATTTTTTCACTGAAAATCTGTCTCTCAAATGCATAAGCATTGTTCTCGCCTTTGTTATATGGATTATGGTTGTCAATGTCTCAAAGCCCGAGACCACAGACACTAAAAGCGTCCAGCTGGAGGTTAAGAACCAGACCATATTTGAGGAGGATTCAAAAACCTGGTCAGTGGACAGGACCAATGTCAACATTTCTTATAAGGTAAGAAGTGACGTGCGTTCCACCATTTCCAGTTCCGACTTCCACGCATATATCGATCTCTCGGATTACAGCATCACCGGTTCCGTACCCGTATATGTTGAAGTCCTCAACGGAAAGGAAACCATCATAGATGATGTGGAGATACACCCTTCCGTTGCCAAGGTGAGCATCGAAAATGTTCAGAATAAAAAATTCGATATCAGAAAGCAGATCAAAGGCGAACCCAAGTCCGGCTATAAGGCTGCCAATGTAATCCTCAGTCCTGAATCAGCATATCTGACAGGTCCCGAATCCGAAATAGGACGAATCTCCTCTATAGGAGTGGAAGTCGACGTTTCCGGTATTTCCTCTAATCAGGATGGGATAGCAAAACTGATATATTACGATGCGAACGGCAATACCCTGAACAACTTAAAGGAAGTCTCTTCCAATATAGAAGATATCAACTATTCAGTTACCATCCATAAGGAGAAAAGCATTAATCTTTTGTCATCAGTTTCCGGAACACCTGCTGCAGGATATCAGTATGAATCCACAACGGTTTCTCCGGACAGTGTGACTCTTGCCGCATCTCCGGGAATCATTGAAGCCATGACTGTTTTCGAGCTTCCGGAAATCAGTCTGAATGGAGCTACCGAAAGTATAAATGTGACCTTTGACCTTTCCAAATATCTCCCGGCAGGAATCGAACTTGCGGATGATCAGGACTCCCAGGTCAATGTCCTTGTACGTATTGAGAAATTACCTGATATAGGTGACAATCCGTCAAACGGCGGTATGGTTCCTGCTCCACATCCTAACCAGCCTGCAGAACCGACTGGAGAGGATTTCGGAAAACCGGATCAAAAGCCGCTTCATACAGATGAGCAGATCCCGCAGAACGAGACTGCAGCAGCAGAGACCTCTGCTGTTGACAGCGAATCTGCGATTTCCGGCAGTACTGAGCAGTCTGAAACAGATACGGTACAAAGTTCTTCCGATGAAAGCAGCGTTGAACAGAATCAGTCAGAAGAAACTTCATCTATGGAGAATACACAAAATTGATAATCAGCGATTTTAAAATATCAATCCTATATACAGCTGCCTATTTTATAAGCTTCATGGCAGGAAGAGCGGGAATTTCCGCTCTTTCTGCTATTTGTCTTATAGGCATGGCTGTATTTTTTTATTATACGGAGAAGAAAAGGACCAACGAACTTTTAAATCTCAGAGGACTTATGGCATTGGGCATACTGGGAGGAGAGGGCATAGCCAGATTACAGCTTAGTTCCCTTTCAACAGTGTGGACCGAATCCACCTGGCTTTCCTTTTATCTGTTCTATCTGGTTTTTTTCATGGTTTCCGGTGCAGCGGAACGCTTCACTGAATCCCGGGCTTTACTTTCAAAAAAGCATCTTTCACTATATAAAAGGAAGATATCCGATACTGCCCTTCACAGGTCCATCATCATTTTGGTGATCATCATTTCCTGGAGCGCCTTTTTCTATGAAGCTGCAAATCTCGGGTTCATCCCTCTATTCACTGTGGATATGCCTCATGCCTACAGCTATTTCCATCTGAAGGGCATCCATTATTTTACGACCCTTGCCGTTCTTGTTCCGGCTGTATCAGTGCTTTACCTGGAGCACAGAAAAAAACAGGATCTGAAACCTGATGCAGTCTCGATACTCGGGATTTTTCTTCCTCTTTTACTGAGTGTACTTCTGGTATCCAGATTTCAGTTTATGTTCGCCGCCATACTGGCTGTTTTTGCAGCCGCTTCTTCCGGCAGAAAATACAAGCTCTGGCAGGTCATCACGATCTTTATGCTCATGGTGGCAGTTTATGTGACCATCACCATAGCACGTGCCCATTCAGTTGAGTACCTGAACAGCATTTTTGAAATGAAGAATCCGGATACTCCGATTTTCATAACCCAGCCATACATGTACATCGCAAATAATTACGATAATTTCAATGTCATGACCCGGGAGCTGACAGTTCATTCAAACGGTCTCAAGATGCTGTATCCATTCACGACACTAACGGGTCTCAAGTTTTTAAATCCGGACTTTGGCATGGGCTTTCCTCTTTTCACCACTAAAGAAGAGCTCACAACTGTAACACTTATATACGATGCATGGTATGATTTCGGGATCCCCGGTGTTGTTCTGTTTGCTGCAGTCATCGGACTTATAACCGGTTTCATCCTATATGAACATAAAAGGGATTCAAATCCCTTTGCGAAACTGATATATGCAGAGCTTGCATTCTATTTTTCAGTTTCATTCTTCACAACCTGGTTCTCGAATCCCTCAACCTGGTTCTATCTTGGCTTCAGTGTATTGTTTTACCTCGTTTATTGACAAAGCAAATAGGCGGAAATATAATTTTAATGGTAGAATATTTTTTCAGACATTTGAAAAGGGAGATAAACAAATGGAGAAGAATTTGAAGGCAACTGAGGTAAAGGACGAGGCTCTTAAACAGTCCTTTGCTGAGATAAAAAAAGCAGCAAACTCAGAGCAGCCTGCTGCAAAAAAGACAGGAACAAAGGCTGAAGTAAAGACAGAAGCCAAGCCCGAAGCAAAGACAGCTGTTAAGGCAGCTGCAGAAAAGAAGCCGGTTGAGAAAAAGCCGGTAGAAAAGAAGCCCGTAGAGAAGAAGCCGGTTGAGAAGAAGGCAGAGACAAAGCCTGCTGCAAAGAAGGCCGCTGAGAAGAAAGCCGAAGAAAAGAAGCCGGTTGAGAAGAAGCCCGTAGAGAAGAAGGCTGCACCTAAGGCTGAAGTATCAACATTCGTAACATTACAGATCAACAATCAGGATTATGATCCTGCAAAGCTTCAGGAAGAAGCTATCGCAGCAGCCCGTAAGATCAAGGCTGACGTTGCAAGTGTTGATGTTTATATCAATGTTGCCGAGTCTGCAGCATACTACACCATCGACGGTGAAGGAAGTTCAGACTACAGAATCGATCTTTGATCGGTACGTTCATTCAAAACGGTACGCCTCGGTGTACCGTTTTTTTTGCGTAATAATTTTAGAAAATCAGCCGACATATCATGTGTATCGGCAAATCCATAACAGAGAGAGTATATATGACTTTAGCATTACCACAAGAATTTCTAGACAGAATGAAAGAACTGCTTCCCGATGAGACAGAGTTCAAGGCATTCGTTGACAGTTATGAAGAAACACCGGTGCGTGGATTACGCCTTAACCTGAAAAAGCTTCTGGAAAATGAAGCCTCCGGAGACGAAAGGGCCATTACCTACGAGCGCCTTTTGACAGAATGGGAACTGACTCCTATAAATGAGGCAAGCTATGCGATATACAACGGAAAGAAGTATTACCGTGAGTTTTATATGAACGAGACCGCTCTTAACCAAAGAGGTATACGTCCCGGAAGGCACCCCTATCATGAAGCAGGTCTCTACTATATTCAGGGACCCGAAGCCATGCAGGCTGTCAGTCATCTGGATATCCGTCCCTATGACCGTGTAATAGATCTCTGTGCCAGTCCGGGAGGAAAATCCACCCAGGCTGCCGATATGCTTTCTCTTGATGAGGGCGGATTCATCATTTCAAATGAATACGTTTCCCTGAGGGCAAAAACTCTCAGCTCCAATATCGAAAGAATGGGCATAAGCAATGCTGCGGTTCTGAACGAAGACACCGGAAAACTGGCCCGTTTCTTCCCTGAGTATTTCACAAGAGTCATTGTGGATGCTCCCTGCTCGGGAGAAGGAATGTTCAGAAAGGATGAGACAGCCATAAAGGAATGGTCTCCGGATAATGTCCGGCTCTGTGCCGAACGCCAGAAGGAGATCGTGTCCGCTGCCTGCCGCATGCTCTCTCCCGGAGGAAAGCTATGTTATTCCACCTGTACCTTTGAAAAGGAAGAGGACGAAGATATACGTGACTTTATACTGGAAAGCTTCCCGGATATGCATCTTATTTTCGAAAAAAGATTCTGGCCCCATATAGATAAGGGTGAAGGGCACTATGTTTCTGTATTTCAGAGAGCCGGCAAGGATCCCTTCGAAGAAAAAAACACTTCCTTCGGTACTGTCATAAAAGGTCCGGACAGGAGTATTAGCATGCAGATCCTTACGGAAAAGAAGATGAAAGACCAGATTTATCTGATTCCGGACATAATTCCGGATTTATCTGGACTCAAGGTTTTCAGAACAGGCATACTTAAAGCTCAGGATCTGAAAAAACGCATAGAGCCCGAGCATGCACTTACTCACGCCATAAATATACACGATGAAAAGGAAGCAGAGAACTTTGAGTTTTCCGTATGTGATTACGGTTCGGAGGACCCGCTGATGAATCAGTACCTGAGAGGTCTCCAGATTCCTGCTCCCGAAGGCATGGATAAAAAGGGCTGGTGCATAGTGGCCTGCGACGGGGCGGCTCTTGGTCTCGGTAAAATAGTGAACGGGATGATAAAGAATCATTACCCTAAAGGATTGCGTTTTATGTAAAGATATGCGGTATCCGGATCCGAAACCGGGTCCGGAAATCCCATGACTTACGTTTCCGATAAGTATCTATGTTTTTATCGCAGAACATTAGGACATTTTGACAGAAAAGCAAGGAAAATCAGGCGTTAATTTATTAACAATATATATAAAATGACGTAAATTCATATTGAATTATGTATGTCTATCGTATACAATATATTCGACATAAACCGGGGTAAAAATACCCCTTGTTTATATATGAAATGGAGGATAAAAAATGGATAATCAGTCAACATCATCAGCTATGACAAGAATTCAGTCATTGCTCGATGAGTTCAGCTTTGTTGAGATCGGACGTCTTGTTGAAGCAAGATCTACAGATTTCAACCTTGCTGAAAAGAAAGCACCATCCGATGGTGTTGTAACCGGCTACGGAACTATCGACGGTAACCTTGTGTATGTTTATGCACAGGATGCTGCAGTTCTCGGCGGTTCAATCGGAGAGATGCATGCCAGAAAAATTGCCAACATTTACTCAATGGCGATGAAGAATCAGGCTCCTGTGATCGCACTTGTGGATTGCTCAGGTGTGAGACTTGAGGAGGCAAATGACTCCTTATTTGGTCTCGGCCGCATCTACAAGAAGCAGACTTTGGCAAGCGGTCAGATTCCTCAGATCACAGCTATTTTCGGAAACTGCGGCGGCGGACTTACCGTTCTTGCAGGTCTTTCTGATTATGTTCTCATGGAGAACACAAAAGCATTGGCATACGTGAATGCTCCTGACGCTGTAATCGGAAACAAGGATGATTCAATCGCAAAGGCTGCAAAGCGCGAAGAGTTCGGACTTGTTGATTTCGATGGCACAGAAGATGAGATTTTCGCTCAGATTCGTAAGTTAGTTGCTGTATTACCAGGAAATAACGAGGACGGCGGAGTACTTGAGGAGAACACAGATGACCTCAACCGTGCAGTTCTTTCTTTCGACACACTTGAGGCAGAGGAGGCTGTTAAGCAGCTTGCTGACAATGGCATCTTCCTTGAGACAAAGAAGGGCTATTCAAGTGATGTTATCACAGGCTTTGCACAGATCGGCGGCGAGACAGTTGCCATCGTTGCAAACAAGAGCCAGAAGCTCACATGGAAGGGCGCAGATAAGGCAGCAAGACTTGTTTCTTTTGCCAATGCTTTCGACCTTCCTGTAGTATCAATCGTAGACGTAACAGCATACTGCAACTGCGAGTGCACAGAGAAGCATATGCCAACCATGGCAGCCAGACTTGCTTATGCATACAGCAATGCAGATGTACCTGTTATCACAGTAGTTAAGAACGCACTTGGCACAGCCGGTCTTACATTCGGTGCCAAGGCTCTCGGCGCAGATATCGTATACGCATTTAACAATTCAAAGATCGGCGTTATGGACGCAGAGCAGGCTGCCAAGCTTGTCAGCGACGGTGATGCTGAAGCTGCAAAGGCATTTGCAGAGAAGAATACTGCACTTGCAGCAGCTAAGAGAGGTTATGTAGACGAGATCATCGAGCCTCAGGAGACAAGACAGAGAATCGCTGCTTCACTTCAGATGCTTGGATGGAAGAGCGTTTACAGACCGGACAAGAAGAACGGAACCGTTTAATGAGAGGAGACAGAATGAAACAGTGGTTTAGAAAAGCTGCTCTCTCTTTAGCTCTTGTATTTTCCGTTATCACACTTGCAGCTTGCGGAAGCACAAACAAGGAGACTATCGAGCCTCTGGATCCTACAATCAAGGGTCAGCTTGAGCAGCAGGCAATGCAGTATGCAGAAAACAGCATCTATTCTCTTTCTGAAGAAACAATTCAGGATCAGATCGATTATGCATACAAGATGAAGGATGCCATTACATACAATGGTCTTACAAACTACAAGAACGATCTCGATCGTCTCGGAGCCTTTGTCAGTGTTGATAATGCAGAAGCTTCAAAAACAGAAGAGGGCTATCAGATCGTAATCAATTCAACATTTGAAAAGAGAGCACTTAAGCTTACACTTGGCATCAATGAGATGACAGGTGCAACAAGTGAGATGACCTTCGAGCCTATTTACTCAACAAGTGAGCTTATGGGTGATGCGGCAGGTAACCTCATTGTTGGTATGGGCACAGTATTTGCAGTTCTCATCTTTATCGCGTGGATCATTTCACTTTTCAAGTACATCAGCGTATTTGAGAAGAAGATGAAGGAGAGCAAGGAAAGAAAGAATGCCCAGGCAGCACCAAAGGCTGCGCCTGCTCCTGCAGCAGCTCCTGCTCCTAAGGCAGCCGCACCTGTTGCAAGCGATGACACAATCCAGGCTGTAATCGCAGCAGCTATAGCAGCTTATGAGGCAGATTCAGAAGGATCTGTAAGCGCTGATGGTTTTGTACCGGGACCTGCACTCAACAACGGTCTTTTCGTTCGTCCTTTAAGAAACCGTTGCTTCTCAGCTGCACCTGCAGAAACAGCAGCAGTTTCCGCTCCTGTTGTAACATCAGTTGCACCTGCAGCAGTTACTCCTGCAGCAGCTCCTGCTCCTAAGGCAACAGGCGCTCAGGGCTCAGTTAAGGTTGAGGCTCCTATGCCGGGCAAGATCCTTGCTGTAAAGAAGAACGTAGGCGACGCAGTTAAGTCAGGTGAATGCATCCTCGTACTTGAGGCCATGAAGATGGAGAACGAGATCGTTGCTCCTCAGGATGGCACTGTAGCTTCTATCAACGTTTCTGTTGGTGAGGCAGTAGAGTCAGGTGCAACACTTGCAACTTTAAATTAACCCGGGCACAGCCCTTATTTATCCAGAGCCAGGTTTTCATTGGAAGCCTGACATGTACGTCAGTCATTCGGCTTTCGAAAAATATCAGACTGATGTTTCCATAATGAGAGGTAATTAATATGAAGAAATATACTATTACAGTTAATGGCGTCGCTTATGACGTAACAGTAGAAGAGGGTGGTAATGGAGCAGCTGCTCCTAAGGCTGCAGCACCTGTTGCCGCTGCACCGGCTCCTGCAGCAGCTCCTGCTCCTGCAGCATCAGGCTCACAGGGTTCAGTAAAGGTTGAGGCTCCTATGCCTGGTAAGATCCTTGCTGTAAAGAAGAATGTTGGTGATGCTGTTAAGTCAGGTGATTGCATCCTTGTACTTGAGGCTATGAAGATGGAGAACGAGATCGTTGCTCCTCAGGATGGCACTGTAGCTTCCATCAACGTTTCAGTTGGTGAGGCAGTAGAATCAGGTGCAACACTTGCAACTCTTAACTGATCAGAAGTTAAGTAATTGCATTATGTTGATTTGATTTGCTGTGGAGGTTATTAAAATATGAACGCATTACAGACATTTTCAAACCTGCTCCAGCAGACAGCATTCGTTAGCATGACATGGGGAAATATCCTGATGATCTTCGTCGCATTTATTTTCCTTTATCTTGCTATCGCCAAGGGATTTGAGCCGCTTCTTCTGGTTCCCATCGCCTTTGGTATGCTGCTTGTTAATATCTATCCGGACATCATGCTTGAGCCGGAGAAATCAATTAGCGGAACAGGTGGACTTCTTTGGTACTTCTTCCATCTTGACGAGTGGTCGATTCTTCCGTCACTTATCTTCATGGGTGTAGGTGCCCAGACTGATTTCTCACCGCTGATCGCGAACCCGATCACTTTCCTGCTCGGTGCCGCTGCTCAGTTCGGTATTTATTCAGCTTATTTCATGGCTATTTTCATGGGATTCAATGGTGCAGCAGCCGCAGCCATCTCCATCATCGGTGGTGCTGACGGTCCTACTTCCATCTTCCTTTGCAATAAGCTCGGACAGACATCTCTTCTCGGACCAATCGCTGTAGCAGCTTACTCCTACATGTCACTGGTTCCTATCATTCAGCCTCCTATCATGAAGGCTCTTACAACAGAAGAAGAGCGTAAGGTAAAGATGCCGACACTTCGTCCTGTATCAAAGCTTGAGAGAATCCTCTTCCCTATAGTTGTTACAGTAGTTGTCTGCGTACTTCTTCCTACAACAGCTCCGCTTGTTGGTATGCTCATGCTCGGTAATCTCTTCAAGGAGTGCGGTGTTGTTAAGCAGCTCACAGAGACAGCTTCCAATGCAATGATGTACATCGTTGTTATCATGCTCGGAACATCCGTTGGTGGTGCAACATCTGCAGAGGCATTCCTTAATGTTAACACATTAAAGATCGTTGCTCTCGGCCTTATCGCATTTGCATTCGGTACTGCAGCCGGTGTTGTTATCGGAAAGCTCATGTACGTTCTTTCAGGAAAGAAGATCAACCCTCTGATCGGTTCAGCCGGTGTATCAGCCGTTCCTATGGCTGCCAGAGTTTCACAGAAGGTTGCTGCTGAAACTGATCCGACAAACTTCCTGCTCATGCAGGCAATGGGTCCTAACGTTGCCGGAGTTATCGGTACTGCAGTTGCAGCCGGTACATTCATGGCAGTTTACGGTGTTAAGTAAGTAGAGGAGATAAAATGGCTAAAGTAAAAATTACAGAAACAGTACTGCGTGATGCTCACCAGTCATTAATTGCAACTCGTATGCCAAGCTCAATTATGGAGCCGATCCTTGATCAGATGGATCAGGTTGGTTATAACGCAGTTGAGTGTTGGGGCGGTGCTACATTTGATTCATGTCTTCGTTTCCTTAAGGAAGATCCCTGGGAGAGACTCAGAATGATCAAGAAGCACATGAAGAACACAAAGCTTCAGATGCTCTTCAGAGGTCAGAACATCCTTGGCTACAATCACTATGCTGACGATGTAGTTGACAACTTCGTAGAGAGATCAATTGCAAACGGTATCGACGTTATCCGTATTTTCGACTGTCTCAATGATATCCGTAACCTTGAGACAGCAGTAAAGGCTACAAAGAGAGAGGGCGGTCATGCTCAGATCGCACTTTGCTACACACTTGGTGATGCTTATACTCTTGATTACTGGGAGAAGCTTGCCAACGACGTAGAGAGCCTCGGTGCAGATTCACTTTGCGTTAAGGATATGGCCGGACTCCTTCTTCCACAGGCAGGTTATGATCTCGTTAAGGCTCTTAAGAGAGGAACAAAGCTTCCTATAGAGATCCACACACACTATACATCAGGTATGGCTTCTATGACATATATGAAGTGTATCGAAGCAGGCGCTGATATCATAGATACAGCATCAACACCTTTCGCTCTCGGAACATCACAGCCTTCTACAGATGTTATGGTAAAGGCTCTTGAGGGAACAGAGTACGATACAGGTCTCGATGTTCAGAAGCTCATTGATGTTTCCAACTATTTCGAGCCATATCGTGAGGAGTGCCTGAAGTCAGGTCTTCTTTCAACCAAGGTACTTGGTGTCAATGTCAACACTCTTAAGTATCAGGTTCCGGGCGGTATGCTCAGTAACCTTATTTCTCAGCTCCATCAGGCAGGTAAGGACGATCAGCTTACAGCCGTTCTTGAGGAAGTTCCAAGAGTACGTAAGGACTTCGGTGAGCCACCTCTTGTTACACCTTCTTCACAGATCGTTGGTACACAGGCTGTTATGAACGTTCTTATGGGTGAGAGATACAAGATGGTTCCTAACGAGTCACGTAAGCTCGTTGCAGGAGAGTTCGGACGTACAGTTAAGCCTATGGATCCTGAAGTAGTAGCAAAGATCCTTAAGGGTGCTGCTCAGATGACAGACCGTCCTGCAGACCACATCGAGCCTCAGATGGAGAAGTACACTGAAGAGACTAAGCAGTACGTTAAGAATCCTACTAAGGAAGATGTTCTTTCATACGCACTCTTCCCTGCAGTAGCAAAGGATTTCTTTGAGTACCGCAACGCTCAGGAGTCAGGTGTAGCAGCAACTGCAGCTGACAAAGCTAATAAAGCGTATCCAGTATAATAGAGACTGATTTATCCTTTTTAAAGAGGGTGCCGTTTACGGCACCCTCTTTAATTTGGTTATATATGAGCGCTTTACGCACAGCGGTCACATATCGACTTTTGACACTCACATCACGATATTTGATTATTACGAATCTTTGTCGGTTATCTGAATAATTAGATTTTTCGTTGACGGTTAATATTAGCTGATTTTATATTGTAAAAGTAGTAAAATACTACTTACTTTTGAAATCATCTTGAGGAAAATTATGAAAAAAACAAACCTGAAACGGAAACTTTATAAAACCGGAGCGCTGTTATCGGCACTCGGTATCTTTATGACCTCACCGGCAGTATCTTTTCTTAACAGCACACCGGTTGCTTATGCAGAGTCCATGGCGGTCATAGCAGGCAGCAATGTAAACGTCCGCTCAGCCGCAGGGACAGATTCTTCTATAGTTACTGCTCTTGGAAACAATTCCCAGATCACGGTCATAGATCAGACCACAGGAAATGACGGAAATATCTGGTATCACATTTCCTTTTCCGGGGGCAGCGGATATGTACGTTCTGATTTCGTCAGATATCAGACAAGCTATTCATCGGATGTGAATTTCGAAAGCTATCTTTCACAGCAGGGCTTTCCCGAAAGCTACAAACCCGCGTTGAGACAGCTTCATACCAAGTATCCGAACTGGGTATTCACAGCAGAACAGACCGGACTTGATTGGTCATATGTAATTCAGTCTGAATTACAGGGAACCAACAGTCTTATCGAAAAAACAGTACGGTCATCATGGAAATCTACAGAGCCCGGAAAATTTGACTGGGCTACATCCACATGGCCGGGATTCGACGGTGCCACATGGGTTGCAGCATCTCAGGGTATACTGGAATACTACATGGATCCCAGAAATTTCCTTGATGAAGACTACATCTTCCAGTTCACCGCTCATAAATACGATCCAAACAAGCAGACCCTTGAAGGATTAAAATCCATGGTTCAGGGAACCTTCCTTGAGGGAACAGTAGCAGTTGATTCATCAAGTGCCCTCTATCAGGCTGCCCTTCAGCAGATGTATGCGAATGCAGGTACTGTATCAGCAGATACAGCAACCAACGCTGTCACAGGTCCGACAGTGGCGGATTCAATCGCAGATCTTGTCAGCTCCGGTATGAGTTCTGACGAAGTAGTGATAGCCTACGAAGGTCCTACAGCCGGAACTGACTCATCAGCCTCTGTATCCGCAACGGTTCCTGCCACAGGAGCTGCAGATACCTCAGCTGTTTCTTCCGCCGGATCTACTTATATAGTAGATGCAACCGGAACAGGTACTGATGCCTCAACAGGTCTCCTCACAGGTCCTACTGTCGGTGAAACATCTGCAGCAGTTACAGACGGAACAGTAGCAAGCGGCAATACAGCAGCTGCTCAGGCATACGGCACCATGAATGTGACCTATTCAGACATCATCATGGAAGCTGCACAGATGTCACAGGTCAATCCTTATGTACTCGCTTCAATGATCATTCAGGAACAGGGCACTAAGGGAACCAGCGGTTCAATTTCCGGTGCTACAGGCTACTACAACTTCTTCAATGTAGGTGCCTACGCAACAGGAGGTATGACTGCAGTTGAAAGAGGTATCTGGTATGCTTCCCAGAGCGGCAGCTACAACAGACCATGGAACTCCATAGAACGTGCCATCATCGGAGGAGCCCTTTTCTATGCCCAGAACTATGTAGATGCAGGACAGAACACTCTCTACTTAAAGAAGTTCAATGTCCAGGGCTCCAACATGTTCAAGCACCAGTACATGACCAACACCCAGGGCGCAGCGGAAGAGGGAAAGAAGCTCGGAAAGGCCTACACCCAGTCCATGAGAAACGACGCCATAGAGTTCTTTATTCCGGTTTACAGCAATATGCCAGAAACAGCCTGTGTCATGCCGACAGGAGACGGAAATCCCAATAATAAGCTGGCAGCTCTTTCAGTTGACGGCTTTACCCTTACACCCGGCTTCAACATGGATACAGAATCCTATACACTTATCGTTGATCCTTCCGTATCCTATGTTAATGTTTCTGCCGCAGCCATCCATTCCGGAGCAACCATCTCAGGTGCCGGAACGATAGCCCTGACAGAAGCCTCAACCATCATTCCTCTCACTGTAACAGCCGAGAACGGAGATCAGAGAACCTATACCATAACTATCAACAAGGCTGCCGGCGGTATGTTAGGCACAGCCCAGACCACACAGACTGCACAGACATCGGCCTACGATGCTTCCATGGGAGTATCGGTTCAGGTCGAAGCAGCTTTTGACAGCACAAGTTCAGGCTCAGATGCCGCAGTTTCAGCATCTTCTGAAGCAATAGCCTCTAATGTGGTTGAAGTTGGCGTCGGTCCATTGTAAAATAAAGCGGAACAAAAACATAAAAAAGAGGTTTTCATGATTCATTTTAAATATTTTTTGGCGACTGCTGCACTTTCAGCCCTCCTGTCTTTACAGGCCCTGGCAGCAACAGCTTCTATTTCATTTTCAGATCCTTCAGTAACAGTCGGTTCTGAAGTAAATGTCACCATGAAGGTTTCCAGTACAGACGGAACCCTTTCCAGAGCTGACATCACTCTGGGGTACGACACAAACCTGCTTCAGTTCGTAAGCGGAACAGATGCTGAAGGCGGCGCAGGTACTGTACGTGTCAAGGGTGCCACAAACGGTGCCGGAACAGGAACTCTCGAGTACAATCTGAAGTTCAATACATTGTCCTCGGGAAGTGCTGCCATAAAGCTTGCAAATTTCGAAGTATACGATACAGACGAGGCCATCGCAGAGGTTACTCATCAGGGCTCATCTACCGTGACAGTTTCATCGGGTGCAACTTCATCCAACAATGCACTTTTATCAAGCCTCATGGTTTCACCGGGAACTCTGACACCTGAGTTCTCAAGCACTATTACAGAATATTCCGTAATAGTCGGTACAGATGTAAATACTCTTGCCATCAATGCTGCAACAGATGACAGCGGTGCTTCCACATCAGTAAGCGGCAACGAGAATTTAAACATGGGTGAGAACACCGTTTCTGTCACCGTAACTGCCGCAGACGGTATGACTCAGGCCCTTTACACCATAAAGGTCAACAAGCAGGAGGGCGGTCCAAGTGCCGCAGACGCACAGGCTGCAAATACACAGACTGTTAACGAAGGTGTAAAGCTCAGCTCAAAGGAAAAGACCATCACCATCATGAATCCGGGCACTGACGTTCTGATTCCTGCAGGATTTGCAGAGAGCACCATCGACGTTGACGGACATCAAGTCAAAGGATGGGTATGGAAGGAAGACACTGAGCACCAGTACTGCATAGTTTACGGTATGAACGACGCAGGCGAGCTCAATTTCTACCGTTACGATCTTTCCGAGAAGACCATACAGAAGTATTTCGAAGATCCTGTAGAATTAAAGATCAAAGAAGATGCAGCCAAGTATCCTGAAGTGGTTGAAAGATACGATAAGCTTGTGGGACAGTATAACAGCATGTTCATTCTTGCATGTATCCTGGGCGGACTTGTACTTTTACTCTTCATCTTTGTTGTAGTCCTTCTTACACAGAGAAAGGGCTCTTCACATACGGATACTTTCCGCCGTCCGGACCCTCAGGATCCCGGTAAGACACATACTTCAGCGGATACCGCAAAAGAGAATCTTGACGAGACCATAGCTCTCGATACTCTCGGAAGAAAACAGGCTTTCGAAGCAGAAGATATCTCAAATCCTGAACTTGAAATGACAAGAGTGATTTCAAAGAAGGATAAGCATGTTTTGGATGAAACTGCTATGGCCGAGAAAAAGATTGCCGAAGAAACAGGCCTTGATTTTGAAGATCTGGATCTGGACATTGAAGATACGGATGTCAAGGAATCCGAAGAGGATCTCGGCGCTACAAAGGCTTTCGATTTAAGCAATGAATGGAAGACTGCAAGCTCACTTAACAAGTTTGCAAGCACCAATGCTTCCACAGTAACTGAAAAGGCAGTTTCAGCCGGAGAAGACAATCAAGACGACAACGGTCTCGATATAGAGGACCTTTGATTTAAAGGAATTCAGATTTATATGCTTCAGCAGACGTCCCATCGGGCGTCTGCTGTTTTTTTACAGCCGGCCGGGATAAGACTTATATCAGGAGCCGGAGAGCATAAAAAATACTGATGAGATGACGTAAAATTTAATTTTGATGCCGTATACAAGTGAACATTCATTGATTAAATCCTACAAATGTTCTAGAATATCTTGTATGAAAGGTGGTAAAGCATGAATCAATTTACTATTCAGGCCCAGCGTTCACTTCAGCTCGCTATAGAAGCGGCAGAGGAACTCGGGCACAATTACATAGGAACTGAACATATTCTGCTAGGACTTCGCAGAGAAGGTACAGCAGTGGCTGCCAAGGTATTACAGTCAAACGGTATAGACGACGAAAAGATCAAGGAGATGATCGCAAAATTCATCTCACCCGATAACAGCGTCGCAATCACTGACCGTGCAGGTTACACACCTTCAGCCAAAAAGATCATGGAAAACTCCATGCAGGAGGCTACACGTTCAGGTTCAAGACTTGTGGGCACTGAACACATACTGATCTCCCTGCTTAAAGATACAAACTGTGTGGCTTCAAGGATCATTGCCACTCTCGGGGGCAACGCCCAGCGCATGTACCAGCAGATCATGGCTGTAATAGGTGATGACATAGTTGTTGACGATCGCTCATCCCGTCAGACACAGCCTGTAAGACAGTCTGAAACACCTACACTTGACCAGTATTCCAGAGACCTGACAGATATGGCCGCTAACGGAAAACTTGACCCTGTCATCGGACGTGAATCCGAGATCATGAGAGTCATACAGATACTCTCACGACGCACCAAGAACAACCCCTGCCTCATAGGTGAGCCGGGTGTTGGAAAGACAGCTGTAGTCGAAGGTCTTGCGGAACGCATTTTTTCAGGTGATGTACCTGAGACCATCCAGAACAAACGTCTCGTTACCTTGGACATCTCCGGCATGGTTGCCGGTTCCAAGTACCGCGGGGAGTTCGAAGAGCGCATAAAGAGAGTCATCGCAGAAGCCAGAAATGACGGAAACATCCTTCTTTTCATCGATGAGATACACACCATCATCGGTGCAGGAGGAGCGGAAGGAGCATTGGACGCAGCAAACATCCTGAAGCCGGCACTCGCAAGAGGAGAGCTGCAGATCATCGGTGCCACAACTCTTGACGAATACAGAAAGCATATAGAGAAGGATGCTGCTCTTGAGCGTCGTTTCCAGCCTGTAACAGTGGACGAGCCTTCTGAGACAGAGACCTATGCCATACTGAAGGGCATCGCCCCGAAGTACGAGGAGCACCATCATGTTGTTATCGATGATGAGGCCCTGAAGGCAGCAGTATCACTGTCAGAGCGTTATATCAACGACAGATATCTTCCTGACAAGGCTATCGACCTTGTGGACGAGGCTGCCTCAAAGATACGAATTACATCATCAGGTGAGCCGCAGTCCATCAAGAAGCTCCGTGCACAGATAGAGGCCCTGGAAGCTGACAAGGAAAACTGCATCCGTAAGGAAGATTTCGACGGTGCTTCAGAGGTCAAGAAGAAGCAGGAGCAGAAGAAGCAGAAGCTGGACAAGGAATATGAAAAGTGGCAGAAGGATAAGGAAGAAAATATGCTTCATGTCACAGAGACAGACATCGCCAATGTGGTTTCCGAGTGGACCAAGATTCCTGTTCAGAAGCTTACAGAGGGCGAAACAGAGAAGCTGATGCGTCTTGAGGATACACTGCACAAGAGAGTCGTAGGCCAGGCAGAGGCAGTTTCCGCTGTTTCCAAAGCCATTAAGAGGGGAAGAGTCGGACTTAAGGATCCGAAACGTCCTATCGGTTCCTTCATGTTCCTGGGACCTACAGGTGTAGGTAAAACAGAGCTTTCAAAGGCTCTTGCCGAAGCCATGTTCGGTTCAGAGAACAACCTGATCCGTGTTGATATGTCGGAATACATGGAGAAATACAGCGTCTCCAAGATGATCGGTTCTCCGCCAGGATATGTGGGTTATGATGAGGGCGGTCAGCTCAGCGAAAAGGTACGCCGAAATCCTTACTCCGTTATCCTTTTCGACGAGATAGAAAAAGCACATCCTGATGTACTGAACATACTTCTTCAGGTACTTGATGACGGTCATATCACAGATGCACAGGGAAGAAAGGTGTCCTTCAAGAACACCATCATCATCATGACTTCCAATGCAGGTGCAGAGCAGATCGTGAGCCCCAAGCGTCTCGGATTCGACACCGGTGACGGTTCTGCCGAAAAGGACTACCAGTTCATGCAGAGCAGAGTCATGGATGAGGTACACCGTATATTCAAGCCTGAGTTCCTGAACCGTATCGATGAGATAATCGTATTCCATCAGATCACACGGGAAAACATGAAGGATATCCTGGATATCATGATGAAAGATGTCATCAACCGTGCAGGCACTCAGATGAACATCAAGCTTACTCTTGACTCAAAGTCCAAGGAGTGGATCATCGAAAAGGGCTTCAACCCTAAATTCGGTGCGAGACCTCTCCGCAGAACCATTCAGACTGAGGTGGAGGACAGACTTGCTGAAGAGATACTGGACGGCAGGATCCCTGAAAATTCAACTGTTAAGATCACTGTTGATAAGGAAGGAAATGTCCTGAAGTTCACCGATAAGAGCAAGACCGAAGAGGTTGTCCCAAAGAAGACCGGGACCGCGAAGAAAACCGCAGAAACTGCCGCGAAGAAGACTTCAACCAGAAGGAAGAAGACAGCTGAGCCGGTTCAGGAAGCAGACACAGAGACATTGGACGAAAAATAATCATTACCGGGTCGGCAGGAGCCGACCCGATTTTTATAGGTACTATTATGGCAAAGATTACTTCTAAATTTTATTGTAAAGAGTGCGGATATGAATCAGCCAAGTGGCTAGGACAGTGTCCGGGCTGCAGGGCATGGAACAGCTTTGTTGAGGAGCCTGTTGCAGGCAGCTCCGGCACGAGATCCTTTTCGAAGTCTTCAGGCTTAAGGCCTGCAAGACAAAAGCCTGTCCGTATAGATGAGATCGCCCTGCAAAAGGAAGACCGTCTTCCTACCGGATTTAAGGAGCTTGACCGGGTTCTGGGAGGCGGAATAGTGGTAGGTTCCCTCGTTCTCCTGGGCGGTGACCCGGGAATAGGAAAATCAACACTTCTTCTCGAAGTCTCCAGAAATCTCGCCGCAGATGCAAAAAAGAGAGTCCTCTATGTTTCCGGTGAGGAAAGCCTCAAGCAGATTAAGATGCGAGCCGAAAGGATAGTAGACATCAGCGGAGACCTGAAGTTCATGACTGAAACAAACATTGAGAACATTATTGCCACTATTCAGGAGGAGCAGCCGGATTTCGTGGTCATTGACTCCATTCAGACCATGTACACGGAATCAGTCACTGCTGCTCCGGGTTCCGTCAGTCAGGTCCGGGAATCCTCGGCACAGCTCCTTCGTATCGCAAAGGAAAACGGTATCGCTGTTTTCATCGTCGGCCATGTGACTAAGGATGGTAATGTTGCCGGCCCGAAGATCCTCGAACACATGGTGGATGTGGTTCTCTACTTCGAGGGCGAGAGCAGCGGTAGTCTCCGCATCATGCACGGTCAAAAGAATAGATTCGGTTCCACCAACGAGATCGCTGTTTTCGAAATGGAGGGCTCCGGACTCCATGAGGTGCTGAATCCTTCAGAACTGCTGCTTTCCGGCCGCCCTGTGGGTGCCTCAGGTTCAGTTGTTTCCTGCGGTATGGAGGGCACCAGACCTCTCCTGATGGAGATTCAGGGGCTGGTGGTACAGAGTGCTTTCAATCTTCCCAGACGTACCACCAACGGTATAGACTACAACCGCCTGAACATGCTTATAGCCATCATTGAACGCCGTCTGAACCTTGAAATCGGCAAATACGATGCCTATGTGAATATCACAGGCGGACTTCGCATCGCCGAGCCTTCCATGGACCTCGCCATCATCATGTCACTTATTTCTTCCTACATGAATATCGAGATAAGCGATGACATCATGATTTTCGGTGAAGTAGGTCTCTCCGGTGAGGTTCGTGCCGTATCCAATGCAGAACAGCGGATAGAAGAGGCCATCCGCCTCGGATTCAACAAGATAGTCATGCCGGCATATCATGCGAGAAAGTTCAATGACAGGAACCTTAGGGACTGTGAGCTCATTCCCGTCAGAAACATTCGCGAAGCCATGCAGATTTTGAAGAAATGACAGATCCAGTATGGCTTCCGGTCTTATGACCTTTAGATTCCTTAATTTGAGGCATACAAAAGAGAGGAGTATCTATATTACTCAGGGAGAGTTTTCTCACGAAGGCATATTTGGCTGAAGTGAAAAAGTGATTTCCACTTTTAAGTCATTTCAACAATGGTAGAATCAAGTCTTACGAAATCAGCCCCTA
>SVDD01000076.1:0-3697 GCA_015057945.1 Lachnospiraceae bacterium
ACAGAATTTGAGAAAAACCGATATGTTGTTGTGTTTTAGAATGTGATTGGAGAATAGCATGGGGCAGTATTTAAATCCGGGAAGTCAAAGATATCAAATGACTGTTAATTCGAAGATATTTGTGGATAAAACTGAGATGATCCGGTTTCTCAACTCTGTTGTAAACACACAGCAGCGGTTTGTGAGTGTTTCACGTCCCAGAAGATTTGGCAAGAGCATAGCGGCTGATATGGTCTGCGCATATTATGACAGGGAAGCGAACGATAAAGAACTGTTTGAGAAAAGACTGCTTGCAAAATGTCCGCCAATTAATACGGCATCAAAAGAGATAACCTGGGATGGGTATCTTGGAAAGTTTGATGTAATCAGGATTGTTATGACTAAGTTCGTGAAAAAGAATGTAACAGTCCGTGAAGCATTGGAAATAATGCAACGACTTGTTATAAGAGACTACAAAAAGGCATATCCGGATGTGGCTTTATTTGATGAAAATGATCTTATCCAGACTCTTGACGATGTATACGCGGAAAATGATAGACAGGTGGTTATAGTCATTGATGAATGGGATGCTTTTTTCAGAGAACGAAAAGATGATAAAGAAGGACAGAAAGAGTACCTGGATTTTTTGCGTGATTTATTGAAAGATAATGCGCATGTTGCCCTTGCATACATGACAGGTATTCTTCCCATCAAGAAATACGGGAAGCATTCCGCTCTTAATATGTTTACCGAGTATTCCATGATGTTTCCAAGGGAGCTGGCACCATATACCGGATTCACAGAAGACGAGGTTAAGGAATTGACTTCTGAGTATGGTCGCGATTATGAACGTATAAAAGACTGGTATGATGGTTATGTTGTCAGTGACATTATCCCACCTGATCCGGAATACAAAGACCAGCTGATCACAGGTGAAACTCCGCAGTCGGTAAAATATGCATTATATAGTCCCTTATCTGTTGTAGAGGCTACAACAACCGGTAAGATCATAGACTATTGGAATAAAACCGAAACCTTTGAGGCATTGGCTGAGTTTATAAATATGAATCTTGATGGTCTGAAGGATGCCGTAGCGCTTCTTATGGATGGTGGAAGACTTAAGGTCGATACATCAACATATCAGAATGATATGACCACCTTCACCGGGCGTGATGATGTGCTGTCACTTTTGATACATCTCGGATATCTTGGCTTTGATGATGAAAAGAGTGAAGTATATATACCGAACCGTGAAATACTGGATGAATTCAAATCTTCCACTAAAGATCATGAGTGGGTGGATGCATTTGCTTCCTTCAGAACTTCGCTGGAGCTTGTAAAAGCTACCTGGGCAGAGGATAGTGATAAGGTGGCGGAGCTTCTTGAGAAAGCTCATAACAGGGCTGATAACAAAACCTATAACGATGAAGCGGCACTTAGTTACTCAATTCTTTATGCATATTATGCGGCAGAGAAGTACTACACGATGCTGCCTGAATTGGATGCGGGGAAAGGATATGCTGACCGGGTATATATTCCACGCCCGCAGTACGCTGATAAGCCGGTTCTTATCATTGAGTTGAAATACGAAAAGGATGTGGATGGTGCCATAGCTCAGATTAAACGGCAGGAGTATCCGGACAGACTTGAAGCCTATAAGGGGAATATCCTTCTTGTAGGGATAAACTACAACAGGGATGCAAAGAATACAAGTGATGAATTCAAACATCATACTTGTGAGATAGAAAGAGCATAACGATTATTGATCTTCAAGAGGGGCTTAGGAGGTGTAAAATAGGGAACCGGTTCCGTCACTATTAGATTTGGAGGTCACTTAGGCAGTCACAAGACTCGGTTAAGTGACCTTTTTTCGTTTTTATGCTAGACTTATGACAGAATTTGAGAAAAACCGATATGTGTTTTTTGCACCCCCCTTTCTACATTTTTATTCTACAATAAACAGATAACTATCTGGAAGAGTACGAAGATATGAATCGGTTCTTTAAAACCACGTCGCTATATTCTCCATGTAACATGATTATAGCCAGAAAAAAAGTATTTGATGACCTGTGTAAGTGGTTGTTCCCTATACTGTTTTATGTGGCTGATAAGGGTGGTATAGAAGAGGATAATTACCAGAATCGTTATCCCGGGTTTATATCAGAGAGATTGATATCATATTATTTTGAGAAGAACCGCAGTAATTATAAGGTTGTTTATTCGGATAAAAATTTCATAAAGGTTCCACCTCACATGGTATTTGATTTAAGTCATATCTGTGCTAATTTAATGTATAAAGATATTTCGTTATTCTTTTACAAAGAAGGTATTTGGATATGTCATTAAAAGAAAAGAATGATATCATATATAAATTACAGGATTACACGCATCTCGAATGGAATGACAGAACCAGAATCTCACAGGGAACACCCGGAAGTTTTTTAAAAACTTATGAAGGTGAAGGTACTGACAGAGTATACTACAAGCTTTCAAATTCTGACTATAGGGGCATTTATGGGCATGAATCCGTAAATGAGCTGATTGCGTCACGCTTGCTGGATGTTTTAGGTATTTATCATGTTCCATATCGACTCATTCATTCAATAGTAAAGATTGACAATAATGAATTTGAAACATGGATGTGTTCTTCAAGGAATTTCAGAAAAGAAGGTCAGGACAAAATTGCATTTGACGCATACTTTGAAATGATGCGCGAGGAAGATGAACTCCCTATAGATTTTTGTAAAAAAAGAGGATGGGATGAGCTGATATATAAAATGATGGTTTTCGATTATCTTATTTGTAACAGAGATCGTCATGGAGCTAACATAGAGCTACTTCAGACCGGAGATGAGGTGAAGCTGGCACCGCTTTTTGATCATGGACTTTCACTTGTTTTTTCCTGCTATGATAATGAAGATGCTGTTCGTGATTTTGATGTCATGAAGGACTATCCGGTTAATAATTACTTTTTTACGCGATCGCTAGAATACAATTTGAGATATGTCCCCAAGAGCTTGAAAATCAACCAGCTTCATGACGATGATTATGACTACATAATGCATGGAATAGATATGGTGCTACCAATGGTGTACGTTGATAAGATGTGGGAAATGATAAGAGGCAGATGGAATAAGTATGAAAAAATACAGAATAGCAAATAAGAGATCAAAAAATAAAACCGTTGCTACTCTTTTTTATGATGAAGAAAAGCAGGAGTTTAAGATAGAGATTCCCAAGGAACAAGATGAACGTAAATTACCTATGCTGCTACGTGCCAGTGTCAGTAAAGGGATCTATGTTTTGGATCCTAAATTTAGTATGGTGTGGGTCAGGAACAGACTAGTTCCCTGCGATAGACAAAATATAGGGCAGTTTTTAAAATCCTATGGCTTAAATAATTACAGAGAGGATTTGATTCTGGAAAAGACTGAGGGACGTTCTATTCAAGATGACTTTGTTGTCATCAGAGAAGAGTAGATGATCAGATTCTTTCTTTTAGTGGTTATAAACAGTTGTAAATTAATAAGAAAAAACTCTTCTGCCCAATAAGCAGAAGAGTCAAATGATGTTTTATACCTGTTGCATATCTATTCTATAAGAACCCATTTTTCTATACTATCAGCATCCCCATCTTATACCCTAAACTCTCCATGAATTATACTCGGATATTGCTGACCATGGTTTTTATTTTCCCTTCTGTCAAATCCAAACACTT
>SVDD01000077.1:0-3558 GCA_015057945.1 Lachnospiraceae bacterium
TCCTCCTTACTATGACTTGAATTAATCATAGTAAAAAGAAGCAATTTTTGATATGCACCACCTATTTGACGCTTACATATCATAAGTTTTTCCTATTTTTCTAAAAAACTACACATATAAAAAAACAAGCTACCTACAATTATCCCATTGTAGGTAGCTCATTATCTTCACATCATTGCTCTGCAACAATCATGTGAGTATGGATTTCATGGCTGTATCTCTTTCAGTATCGTACTTATTATTGAACTAAGTTTGGCTGAGCCTGAATCATTCAAATGATCCGTATCATTAAAATCAACATCATTGTCAAAAGCATCGTTGCTTGCTAAATCCAATAAATGTACATTTCCATCAGTTTTATCAAGAATATTATAGAAATCATCTTTGAATTTCGGATTTAGATAACTAAGATATTGTTTTGTCATCGGCGTGACAACAAAAATCAGATTTATTCCCTTTTTATTACAATACGCGACTAAATTTTGAAATAGAAGCATATTCTCTTTTAAAGTCATGGTATGTTTTATGGATTTGTTATGTAATTCAGCACGTATTTTTCCGGCATCATTCTTCTCTTGCTCTGAAAGCTCACACCATTGCTTTGTCTTGTCACTCCATACTTTTGTTTCACAGTATAACATGGGATAAACATCAGTAAAAAAACCTTTTCTATATTCTTCTAATGCAAAAGATTCAAGAATACTATCAAAATCGATAACATCATTTGATTGACTATAATCCTCCTTTGAGGGTAAGAACAGACAATTATGGGCGTCATGAAGTAATGGATAATAAACCTTTGATATTCTTATGACTTCTTCCGTTGATTGCATAAGAGACAGGTCATTATAAAAACAGTAATACCCTACACAGAAAACGATATTTTTGACATTATTATTCTGACACGCTTGAAGAACCAGTTTTTGAGAATAGTATAAATCCTGAGATATTGAAGACAAGTTCACCGCATTGTTAAAATAAGACAAATCAATTCCATAAGATCCGTACGATGAACCTGTTATCAAAGTCTCAATGTTTGAGTCTTTGGCTTGGTTTATGGCATTCTTCAAGTAATAATAGTCATGATTATTACGATATATGAGGATTACGCGCCTTGAAATCTCTTCAATCAGTGCCTCATATATAACAACATAATATTCATTTAATTCTGCTGATAAAGTTGAATCCTCCCTAGACACTATTATTAAATCGTTGCAGGATAATTCATCTATTGAAATCAGAGGTGAAATCTTTACTTTACTATTGAGTAAAGGCTTAACTTTATTTATTGAGAAGTCAGTAGTTTCTTTAACGTATACATTCATAATATCGTTTACCGGAGCTTTCTTTTCTACATTTTTAATTCTATTACATTTGGATTATCGACACCTTTTATCGTTCAAATAAATCCCTCAATCTTAATGGAATGATTAAGAATGGCTGAAGTATGCTTAAATAAATATTGTTTTGTAATCTTTAATATCCATATGTAAATTGGACATAAGAAAGGAGCAGATATGAAAAAGGGCTTAAAACTACTTATGATGACTTTGGGCAGCATTTGCGCCATGGCGTTTACTTCACTGGCAGGAAACTGGGTCAGTGATGGAGGAACCGGCTGGTGGTACGTGAATGCTGATGGAACTTACGGATCATACAGAGCGGCTGTTGATTGTCCTCAGGTTGATGGCACATATGCATTCACTTCCGGGCTGGTTGAAGGAGTTGGAAATTATTACACCATAGAACCGGAGTTACAGAACATAATTCTTATGAGAAAAGACCCGGAAACTATAACTGTATTCATGAATAATCAGGCTATAGATTTTGTTTTATCTGAAGAAACGATGTACTGGGATGAAGGCGGATACGGCACCAGAGGTCTTGAAGTGTATGACAACGGTACACTGGATCTGTATTTGGAGAACCGTAATACATATACCAAAATTCAATGATACGTAAAAAGAAAAAAGTGCAGCTGTAAGAGGAGACATTTCTCTCCTCCTTACAGCTGCACTTTAAAAATGTTCTGGCATCTCGTCAAGGGTCATTAGTCATCTGCCATCCGATATATGTCCTGCTGGTCTTACTTTTTTCCCTATTACAGTGCTTTCCCGCCGGAAACTTTTATAACCTGTCCCGTTATCATCCGTGCCTGTTCACTTGCCAGAAACAGCATGGTTTCGGCAATATCCTGAGGCTGGATCAATTCTCCCATAGGGATAAGCGGAATAACCACTTTTTCAAAATCCTCATCTATCCATCCTGTCTGAGTCGGTCCCGGGGCTATACAATTAACGGTTATTCCATATTTTGCAACCTCAAGGGCGATACTGCGGGTTAATGCTTCCATCGTAGCTTTGCTTGCTCCATAGGTTATCTGACCGGCAAAAATCTGTGCCGCATCCGTGGAAACATTAAGAATTCTTCCGTAATCGCCGCGCTGTTTCACAAATTCTCTTATCATCAGAAGGCTTCCCCGGACATTTACAGAAAATGTATCATCGATAACATTTTGAGTGATGGCTTCTATGGTGTCGGAACCGGTTTCATCATCTGTTGCGGCATTATTGACCAGGATATCGACTCTTCCGAATCTTTCAAAAGCCGATGTATAGATTTTTTTTACGGTATCTTCATCTGAAATATCCCCTTCGAAAATCAGATAGTCCGTATTCATTTCCCGGAGTTTTCCTTCCAGATAATCCGCGTTTCCGGCATTGGCGGCATAGTATCTGTCCACTCCGTTTTTGTCTGTCTTATGGGAATCAAAGGGTCGGTCCACTTTCTTGTATACCAAAACCAGCTTTGATCCTTCTCTTGCAAATGCCAAAGCTGTGGCTGCGCCAATACCCTGGGGGGTATTAATTCCTGTGATCAAAGCTACCCTGCCGGTTAATCCATAATCGACCATTTATATCACCTCCGAAAAAAATCTATTTAATATCTATAGAGTTGCATTTCCATAATTAACGGTAATATTAACAGTATCAGTAAGTATGGCAGTTATGGAACCGTCAGCGCTCTTCCATGTGTCTGCAAGCTGCTTATAGTACATATAGTTAGGATTCTGAATTGTCATTTGAGTCCTCCACTGTAATTATCATATACATCCATAATACCATATCAATTATCATGAATGAGAAGGAATCCGTGTAAGAATTTGTAATTACTGTATATAAGATTATTTCAGACTTTTTTGGAGACCAAATTGGAGACCACGCTGGGGTCCATTTTGATAAGAAATTTATCTATCCGGACAACAAAAAAAGATTCACGATTCCTCGGAAATCCTTAATTTACTGCCCTTCTATAGAGCAGGGGTTGAGGGATTCGAACCCCCATGAGCGGTTTTGGAGACCGATATCTTACCATTGGATGAAACCCCTGTGTGTCGCTCGTTTCAAGCGACTCGTATAATATACCGATTATTTTTAATTTCGTCAAGAGCTTTTTTGAATTTTATACTCAAATATGCCTTCCGTGAAGTGTAAAGTTAAATTCCACTGCATTATATCCTCAGTTTATTTTAGTCTTACACTTGATTCTATATAGAAA
>SVDD01000032.1:0-43481 GCA_015057945.1 Lachnospiraceae bacterium
AGGATACATCATTTTGAGTTGTGAGTGACTGAATTTTCAATGAGCCGTCTGACTTATTTTTAGATTAGCAGATACACGGTTAAGAGAAAACTTTATGCTTCAGATACAAAAGACCGATACTTCCATATTTATTACAGCGATCGGAAGAAAAGCGCTGAAAGAGAAAACTTCGAGGATAAAATCGATAAACTCGCGGCATTTTTGAAGAAGCATGAGCATGAGAAGATACCTCTCGGAAAGGAACTTGAGAAATACTTTGATCTCATATACAGCAAGAAGGGGGAACCGGATGAAAAATTCATGTTTGCTAAAGAGAAATATGAAGAGATCAACAAGGTGATAGACCTTTGCGGATACTTCGTCATTATCACATCAGAGAAAATGACCGCAAAAGAAGCAATTGAATTGTATAAAGGCAGAGATGTTTCTGAGAAGCTTTTTCGTCAGGATAAGTCCTACCTTGGAGACAAGAGCTTCATGGTGCACTCTACAGAATCCATATATGCAAAGATCTTTATAGAGTTTGTTGCGCTTATCATCAGAAACAAGCTTTATAGACGGTTGAAGGATTACAAGATAGAAACGGAAAGTAAGCAGAATTATTTCTCGGTTCCGGCTGCGATAAGAGAACTCAGCAAGGTAGAAATGATAAGGCAGGCTGATGGTAACTACAGACTTGACCATGCGGTAACAGCCACATGTAAAACATTGTTCAAGGCATTTGGAATCAACGATGCAAAGATCAAATCCGGTGTCAGAGAGATCACTGCACGTTTAAAATACTCTGAGGAGGCATAAAGAAAATGAGACGAGGAAGGAAACCGGCATCATCAATAGACGAACGGATTGAGAAACAGATTGTTCTTAAGGATAAAGAAAAGATGGACAAGGACATAGCGATCCTTGACGATCTGATGAAAAAGCAGGAGGAGCTCCGAAACAAGAAGCTCCTCAGCGCTATAACTAAGAGTAATAAGAGCTTTGAGGAAATAATGGCCTTCTTAACGGAGAACATGGATGGGGATAGCGAGGAGAGTTAAAAGGGCAGGAAATTCACAATTATTCGATGTACTAGCTCTCATCACAGTCTGAGCATGGATTGTACGAGCTTTTGCTTGTGTTTCGAGATACGATCTGTCTTAGGAACTTAAAGTTATAGTGGATGCTTTTCTACCCATGGATAATGCTCCTTATCATAAGATAAAAACATTATACTACAGGGTCGAATTATAGTCCATTTATTCAAAAACGTTTATACTAGTGAAAATCGAGATGGCGGTGGTTATGAGGAAAGGGTCGGAGTATACATCCTTTGATCAAAAAGCTTTGCGTTGTCTGATTTCAAATATTTACAATTTGAAACGGTTCTTATTGTATTATAACCAAGCCAGAAGAAATGACATAGCTCTTCTTCGGGCTTTTGCATGGAAAAATTCATCAGTTGAGAATCACTAAGTATTGCTATAATATTAAATATGAAAAATATATGATAGGAGACAAAAGATGGATAGACTTGCTAATCATGTCGGATTGTATGATATATGGACAATGTTTTTTCCTGGCGTGATAGGGTTACTTGAAAGCCTGCTGTTTGTGAGAGGTACAAGTGAAATTCTAAATAGAGAAGGATTGCTAGAAATGATGTATTTTATCCCAGAGACTGCCTTTGGATGGGTTGTCGTTACAGTGCTTTCTATATTTATGGGATTGGTTTTTCAAGAGCTGGGAAGATTAATACGAACAATTCTAAAAATTAAGAATATGACAAAAGATATTTTTACTATAGAAACTGGCTTGTTTGAAGAGAAGGAAATCAATTGCCTCAGAGCATTATTGATGGAAGATGAATGGGATGAGAAGAATATTTTTAATTGGATTAATGCCGAAGCTCAAGAGAAGGGGATTGCATCAAGATATGTTAAATTGAGTGTTATCCATAATATGTCTTTATCGTTAGTTGCTTCTATGTTTATAGGGATGATTGAGGCTATTGTTTTATTGTTATTATCTTACATGAATGGCGTTAAAGATATATTGATTACGGCAGGAATAACAATTGTACTTTGTTTTTCTCTAATGATTATATTTGTTGATCGTAGCGAGAGGTTCAAACGTTATTGGGTGCGAAGCTTGGTATATGCTGTTGCGGTCTCCCGGGCAGGAGGAGAAATAAATGGAGACATCAAATCAAATCAGGACTCCTGATATTCTCTTTATTATACCTCCCTACCACAGAAGAACCGGAAGTGGAGCTTTGTTTCCTTTGGGGGTAGGAGCGATTATGTCGTGTCTTGAAAAAAGGAAGATTACTTTTGATTATGTTGATTGCACACAAATTATCCAGACTCTGAATCCAGAAGATCTGTCTGAACTTGAACAAAAACTGCAAATGGAGCTTGGTCATTATGAACCGTCTCTTGTAGGAATTGGACCATGTGTGACACCAGGGATAAAGGGGTTAGAGGTTGTAGTGCGATGCTGTCTGAAGAAATACGGCATAGAAAAGGTTTTTGCTGGAGGTCCGTTCACTTCATTACAAACTCAGGATTGGGTTTTTTACGAATATCTCGGATTAAAGTATCTAATCAAAGGAGAAGGCGAGATTGCTGTATGTGAAGCTGTGGAAGCTGTGAAAAATGGATGTTGTTTAGGCGATTGTGATAGTGTTTCATTTGAGGGACGTTCAATAGTTAACAAAGTTGAAAATGTTGATGATCTTCCATTTCCAAAGAGAGTCCAGTTGGATAAAGAAGAATTTTCAAATAGGCGAAAGCTGAAAGAGAAGGGAAGGACAGCACATATCGTGGCTTCACGAGGATGTCCATACCATTGTGACTACTGTGTATCAGGTAATTTAAATATTCCTTTTAGAAGGAGGTCTCCTCAGAATATTGTTTCTGAAATGAGTATGCTTAAAGAGAAATACGGAATTACGGATGTGGTATTCTATGATGATTGCTTCTTTACATCAGTAACTACTGTACATAAGGAAATTGAGGCATTTTGTAAAGCTTTGGATGATGCAGAAGTTATTATGACTTGGCAAATTGAAATCCGACCGGATATATTGATGGAAATTTCAGATGAAGAGATAAAAGTGTTATCTGATCATGGCTGTAGACAGATGAATATTGGGATTGAAAAGACTAATTCAGAAGGTGCATCTGTATTCGGCAAGAGATTTGATTATAATCGATTAAAAGACTTTCTTGCTCATGTTCACAAAATTTGTTCAATTCGTATGACGGGAACATTTATACTTGGTGGAAAAGGAGAAACAGAAAAAACTGTAAGACAATTGATAGATGCATCTGTATCTATGAATTTGGATGATGCTGAATATAGTCCATTATTTGTATATCCAGACACGCCAATATACAACGAAGTGTTTAATAATCCTAAAGCATGGCTAAACCTAATCTTAAGTTCAAATAAACCTTGGGGGGAGATTGTCTACGAGACAAAAGTGCTTAATAAAAGTCTGCTTATAGATCTTGTAGAGGAGGCATATAATACATTTTACGAGAAGAATAATAAATCTGATAATGATAGAATACAGGATCGTTATCATTTGAGAGGTTGAATATTTTGAGAAATTCAGTTACCGAATTGTATGATCGATTGTATAACCACATGAAATTTCCGCCAATAATAGTAGATTTGTTGGATTGCCCAGGACTTTTGAGACTTCGTGATGTACGAATGGCAAATAATCAATTTGTAGCGTTCCCAGCTTTTGCAAATAGCTCAAGATATGAACATTCCTTAGGTGTGTGTTACCTTGCAGGAATCTGTGCAGATAAGCTTGGGTTACCAGAAAAAGATAAGATTGAACTTATGATGGCTGGTTTATATCATGATGTGGGTACTCCTCCATTTGCTCACGCTATGGAAGAGGTGCTTATGGCACAGTTTGGATTTGATCATGAGCAAAATCTTAAAAATCTTATTATAGGTGATACTGGGGATTTTGATCAGGATCTTGCCCAAATATACATTGGACAGTCACTAAAGCTAAAAAGCGTATGTCAGAGCAAAAAAGCACGTCAGTTAGGGATTGATTCTCATAGGATTGCGAAATTGGCAATTGGTGATAAATCAGATGGATTGTCTGCGCTTATCAACGGGTCTGGAATGGATTTAGATAATATCGACAATATATGTCGAGCCGTATCCGCAATGGGTTTTGTGAGAGATAAAGTGGATTTTTCACAACTTGCGATAGATCTTGCTTCTTCATTTGTTCTCAGGAATGGGAAGATATATTACAACGATAGATATGCATCACAAATAGAAAAATGGCTTTTATTAAGAGATATGCAGTATACGGAAATATATCAGAGTGTGGATGATTTTGCATATCAATCAATGATAAAAAAAGCGATTAGATTATTTGGTGAATCTGATAAGGATCATAAACTTGAAAAGAATTTGTGGAGGCTGACAGATTCTGAGTTCACGTATCAGTATCTTCTTGCAAATTCAGAAAGCAGGACTTTGATGGAAAGGGTTTTACTTTGTAGGCCGTATCCGCTTTTAGCCTTGCTTTATGTAAGAGGTAAAGGCTCAATTAAATATATTAATACACATATCAGGGAAATAGAGGAAAGAGTTGGCAGTTATCTCTCAACTGAATATGGATTCGAAAGGTATAAGAAAGAAGATCTTGTTCTGGCAAATTTTTACCCAGATAAAAGACATAGATGGATTCCAAAAGATAGATGGATTGGACAGGGAAATGTAAAATATGGCGAACATTGGGACGAAGGAGCAATATTGGGTTTTTTTACGTCATCAAAAGTTGTGGGATATGTAACGAATTCAGATACAAAAAGGTATTTAAGGCGTTTTGATAACAAAAATATCCCCGCTCTGATAAAAGAAGTTCAGAAATTATTCAAAGACTTTGAGGTAATGGAATATGGCAAAGAAAAAAGAGGAATTGATACGACAATCAATGACGAAGGTCAATTGGGATTTTGGGGACTATAACAGTTTGAAGTATCCGCTTGATTTGAACTCTATACCTTGGTATCCTGCTACTTTTCCTGCGCCAATCCCCAAGTTTCTTATCGGACTGTTATCTGAACCAGAGGATATAATATTTGATCCGTTTGGAGGGAAGGGGACTACTGCTGTTGAAGCGCTGAAACAGAGAAGGAGATTTATATATAATGATCTGAATCCACACGCAGTATCAATCATGAGATGTTTATTGGAGGCACTAAATCAAAAGGATGAGGAATTTGCTTTAAATATAGTTGAATGCGATAGAAGTGCCTTTGCCTTGAGAGATTTGAGCGCGAACGATTTGATATACAAAGGAAAAGATGAAAAAGAAATATATTCTAAACTCCCTAGAAACTTCAGAGATGAATTGGTAAATCGAAATATAAAGCCGGAGGTCGTATATTGGTTTCATGCTGACACAATGCAGGAACTCCTAAGACTTTATGATTACATCCGAAATTTTCAAGGGGTAGAAAAAGGAATAAGAAAGCTTGCGTTTCTTTCAATACTAAAAGAAGTAAGTTCTCAGCGTGGCCATTTTTCTTATGTTACGGACAATTGTAGACCTTTGGAGATGAAATACTACAATGCTATTAATGCTTATCTCGATATGTTGGATCGATTACAAAGAGCTTATTTGGATTTTTTGAGACAATATAGTTTACTTAATAAGACTGATGATTTGAAATTAATAAGTGAAAAAAGCCTGATTCATTCTGGTGATGCTAAAGATTGTTCGTATATAGCTGATAATTCTATTGATTTAATTATTACTTCGCCACCGTATCTGTGTGCACAGGATTACATTCTTACAATGCGACTAAACGATTTTTTCTTTCCTGAACTTGGTTTTACGGATCTTCCTTTTAAAGAGATTGGACCGAGAAGACTGCGCACTAGATCAGGAATAGCTGATTCATACTTTGCCGATATGGATATCGTATTGAAAGAGCTGTATAGAGTGCTAAAAAGGGATGCTTACTTCTGTTTGATTATCGGGGAAGGACAAGGGAAAGTGTCTAAAGGCATCAATGTAGTTGAGAAAGTAATGAAAAGTGCTGCTGATATAGGATTTAAAGAGATTTGTAAGAACACTAGAAATATCAGTTACAAGATAAATAGAAACGGTGGAGTAAACAAAGAGGAACTGATTCTTTATAAAAAATAATAGATAGTTCTTGCGCGATTATTAATATAAGGAGACGAGATGGCAGGAAGACCATGGAAAATTGCCCTAATATCAACAGATTATGATTTAAAGGATGAACGGAAAGAGATAATTAAATTGTTGGAACAATATGATGTTGAAGTTTCTGCTTTTGAGGATCCCTCTTTTCCGGTTATAGATAATATACATTCTCATGATAACTGTCTTGAAGCTCTGAAAAGAGCTGACATCGGAATAGTACTAATTAATAAACGTTATGGTGGAAGGTATTATGGTGGGGATGGAATTTCGATAACAGAGCATGAATATGAATCTTTGGAGGTTCCAACAATTGTCTTTGTTAGTAAGGAGGTATGGAACGAACGAGCAATATACCGAAAACAGCAAAAGGAATCTGGTTTCACAGAAGATGAATACGAGGAATCCGGAAACTACCATCCGGTTTATGTTGATGATGTTAAAGTCTTTCGATTTATCGATCGAATTCAAGAAGAATATAAAAGGAATGGAAAAAGTAATTGGATTAATTTTTGGGATGGAATTGATGACCTTAAGATTAAGGTGCCAAAGGCGCTTGGTTCAAGAGGCGTGATGTTAATTAGGCAGATTGTCGGTGAACAGGCTAAAGAATTAAAAAAGAGAAGAACGTCAACGGGGTTGAATATGTCATTGGGTGATGTGTTTCAAAAAGGATATTACATTGAACCTGAATATAAAATTTTGTCAGGATCTCTGGATGGATTTGAATCTGACAATGATGCAGCTGTGACACTTACAAAGCGAATTAATAGTGCATTAGAGAACAAAGAGTCATGTTTGGTTCTTGGCGAAGCAGGTGTTGGGAAAACTACTCTCATGGCGAAGGCTTTTCTGGATATGACAGATATGATGAGGTCACAGAATTTGTTCGTAGTTCCTGCATATGTTTGGATGAAAGGAATGGGAACGGATAGTACATTTTCCGTAGAGGAGTATCTGCAGAACAGTTTTGAGAAATATCTTAATAAAAAGTATTATCCATTTCTTGAATTGAATGATTTTAATTTTGTGTTTTTTGTTGATGGGTTTGATGAACTTGCTGAAAAACTTACGAAGGATGAACTCGAAAGGATTGGTAATTCTGAGATTTTCGAATGGCCTCTGATGTTAACTAGTCGAGAACAGTATGCGAATAGATACATACAAGGAAATGATTTTGTGAGTAAGTTTAACTGTTGTATCAAGCTGAATGATTGGTCTCAGGATACAGCAAAGAAGTATATCAAGCAGTTTTGTGTTTCTGCTGGAATGTGTGAGGAATTTGAAAAACGTATATTAGGTCTACTTGTGGACAATGAGGATTTGCACGATGTGCTAAAAAGTCCATTACTGGTCACAATTTTAGTATTTGTAATAGAGCGAAGTAGATTGCAAATTCCTGAGACTATACGATCAAGGACAGAACTCTTTGATAATTGTCTCAGATTGCTTGCAGAGAGAGAAATTGAAACGAAATGCAGGTATAAAATAACAATGGTGATACAGGATAGTTCTGAATTAGTATTGTGGTGGGCGTACTTCGCATGGATGATTTACGAAGGTAGATTAGAGGGAAATTCGGGAGTGAAAATACCGAATGCAATTGAGAAAATAGAAACTATACTTGGTGATCAAATTAAAGAATTGCCGTTTACTGTTTATGATGTGATTTTTGATACAAATGCAGATACAGCGTTTGGGGCATTTCATGAGCAGTTTCTAGAGTATCTAGTAGCTTACGCATTGGCTTATGCATGTTTGAACAAGAAGAAGCCTTATCCAGAGTTTCTTAAATATGTCATGAGACCAGAAATAAACAGATATTTTAGAAGTATAGTATCACAGATGCAAGATTGTAATAGAAGGAGTATTCTTAATAATATTAAAGAACTTTACTGGAATTGCATGGGAAAGACAAATAAGGATGATATCTTAAAACGAGTTCATGCCGTTTATCATCTTTCTAGATTATCAGATAAAGATTTTGGAGGAGAAATCGATAGAATATTCAATTCCGAAAAAGAGGTAGCTGTACTTCAATCTCTATATTTTGGAGTTATCAAGCATGGTGATTTGAAAAGAGAAGAAGAGCTTTATAATCTTTTGAATATGAACGAGGAATATAACAATTCAAACCGTGGCTATCATCAGGCATATTATGATCTTGGAACTTCAAAACTGTCGCTACCTTATAATGATGATGTTTCTGTCGATTGGACAGGTTCTCTTCGAGCTTTTCAGAGGCACTTTTTAAGTCAAGATAAAGAGCATTATTATCTCTACAGAATTGATTTGGTAACAATGCAGCACTTTATAAAGGCAAGAGGAAAGAATTATCCGCTCACTAGAGAGGTGATTGATCAGATAGAAGAACAGATAACAAGATATGAGGGGTCTGAATATCAACGGCTTGTAATTAAAGAATTTGAACAATTGAAAGAATTGTTTGAAAAATGGGTGTAGTTCTTTACTGGATTACTCCAGTGAGGTTGAGGTGAAGATTGTGAAAACATACTTAGAAGTAGAAAACTTTGGAAAAATAAAAAGCGCTAAAGTAGCAAGTAACGGATTCACGGTGTTTATAGGAGATAATAACAGTGGAAAAAGTTACCTAATGCAGCTAATTTATGCTATTAAAAAAAATATCAATTCCAACTTTTTGGAAGGAGGATTTGTGAAAATCCTTCAGAAAAAAATGCAAAATTCAACAGAAGTTTCGCTGAATTCAGACGATCTGAAAGTACTTGTTGAAGATGTGAATACATATTTGAATAGAGAGAAAGAAAGGATAGTTCAAAGGACATTTAGAAAGCCAATTAACATAGGAAGTATAAAGTTGGATTTAGAACTGTATGAAAGCGATGAGGTGAGTTTTCGTTTTGATGAAGTGGAATCTGGAATTCAAAAATTTCAAAATGGCAACAATAATGTTCAAAAAAAATACAAGACGTTTGAAATCATTATTTCGGGAAGCCATTATGTGTATCTCATATCCGAAATAACTCCTGTTCGTATTACAGAGGCAATCGCAGAACTGATCTTTGGATCGCATAAACAGATGTATTTACCGGCAGCAAGGGCAGGGATTCAGCTTTTATATAAAGATTTTTTTGCTTCTAAAGCAGATGATTTGTTTTATGCACAGGATAACAGAAGGGATGATATATCACTTACTGAGCCAATTTATGATTATCTAAGGTTTCTCCAGATGATGTCTAGTCCGAGGACGTTAAATGATGATGCTTTACAACTGATTAATTTTATTGAGAATAATATCATTGACGGACATATTGATATAAACGAAAAAAATGACATCACGTATTCACAGAGAAACGGGGTTCAAAATGTACCGCTATATATAGCATCATCAATGATTGGTGAAGTTACACCGATTATAGAGTGTATAATGGATGGCTATAGTTTTGAATATATAATTATTGATGAAATCGAATCAAGCCTTCATCCTAAAAAGCAGAGAGAAGTTGCAAGGCTGTTAAATCGTATGAGAAATATAGGATATGAATTACTGGTTAGTACTCATAGTGATTCTATGGCTGCATACATAAATAACTTGTTAATAGCATCGAGGAAGGAATTAGGGGAACAGGCGTTAGAAAAGATTGGATTATCCAGAGAAGATTTATTGGTGGATAAAGATGTTCGTTTCTATGAATTCAGGAATTCAGAAGACGGAAGAAGTGAGGTTAAAGAACTGCCGGTTAATAAATATCCTATGGAGGGAGTGCAGTTCTCATTATTCAACCAAAATATCGATCAGCTTTATCGTGAATCGACGTACATTTTAGAGGGAACTAATGAAGCTACAGGTTAAAACATTTGAAGAAAAGAATAATAGTTCAGTAGAGAAGAATAAATTTTATTATGTGTCTGAGAAAACGTTGTTGACGGTGGAAGAAAAGCAAGAAGACTCATTTGATAGAGTTAAGTGTGGATTTAAAGGAAATAGTGAAATCTATTTTTGTAAAGAATATCGCCCAGCTTTGATTTCTGCAATTGGGCACAAAGCTGCAGATATATTAGTTTCTCATCTTGGAGAGAGGGCTTTCTTTCATATTTATGATATAAAGCGTAGATTTGATAATGATGATGAAATTTTTCATTACATAGAGCAGATTAATACTTCATATTATGATGCGCAAGGATTAGCGTACATTACGAGATACGATAAAGACAAGCAGAAATATAGATTTGGTGTGATTACATCTAATTTTCCAACTGAAATCATAAGACAGCAAAAGGAATATTATGAAAAAGAACTGGAAGATTTCAAGAAGTGCTCTAAATCTGGAAATCTTGGTATAGTAAAGGGAAGCACTTTCCGTGTGCCGGAATTCAAGCGCAAGGCAGATATCCTAGCCTCAATTATTTCAAAGAAGGTAACCATGGAAGATGGTTCAACGTTTGATTTGGATGTAAGAATCATGCATAAAATCGAAGGTGGTTATGGATATGAAATTGAGTTTGAAGGTGAATAAATGAAGCGAATACGCTGCTTTTGGAGATTTAGATCTTAACTTCCTAGATATTTAACCCTCAACACATTAGCCCTCGATGAAAAACAGTAAAAAGCGCATAAATGTGAACTTCCAAAACTTTTGTGCAACTAGTGAATATTCCGGTGCGGCGGAGCCGCCATTCCGGAAATTTGGAAACCGCGGAATTGTGAACCGTGTATCGGGAATTTTTTCTAAACTTTTATTCTGGAAGTTTGATAGACGGAGGATTATTTGCAAAAAGTACTTGAGAGGATACTGTGGTCAGGTGTCATTAAAGAGAGGGTATGATTATTTTTCGGCCTACTGTCCGGCATACGGGAGTGCCTGACCGCAAGGCGGCATAGATACATTGGTACCGTGTAGTGCGCCCATGTAGGACGCTTTAGATAATGGGTGGAAACCCCATACGGAAAGGATTAACCAATCCACCGTTAACGAGTCTTGGAGCCGAACCGGTAACGTTAGGTTTAAGCGTAGACAGTTAGGCAATAGGGACGGACATTGAGCACCGAAATACTCAATTTGGAGGGTGATGCTGTTACACGGGCAGAAGCCAACATGTGCGTAAACGTTTTGGTGAGAATACGTACACTCCGACGGTGTCGGGAAGACCCGTTCATGTTGCACAATTATTCAGCGTCGAATGGGGAGAGCCTGTTTGCTCCATATCAGCTCCGATTAGTGTGTGGGGCAATAATGTATAAGTGGTATGCCAAAGTAACCAGAAAGGAAACGAGGCAAACGGCAGGCAGTCGGATGGCCGAATAGTACCTTAGATGATGCGAAATCCGTTAGGTATAAGCATCGGAGGGAAGTCGAGAACGGGAAAGTAACCTCCTTTTCCAGCCATACGGAACAAACTTAAAGGGGAAACATTAACTACACTCAGATGGTAGGTAACTAATGGCAACGAAACTGGAGAGAATAGCACAGCTATCTAAAGAAAACCCAAACATGGTTTTCACATCCATTGGGCACTTGATAAACATTGAAATGTTAGCAGACTGCCACATCAAGATGGATGGGAAGAAAGCGGTAGGAATCGATGGTGTAACCAAAGATGAATACAACAAAGATTTGGAGAAGAATCTCTTTGACCTTATGGATAGGATGAAAAGCAAAGCGTATCATCCAAAACCGGCAAGGCGCGTTGAAATACCTAAAGACAATGGCAAAACCAGACCTCTGAGCATTTATTGTTATGAGGATAAATTGGTTCAGGAAGCAATCAAGAGAGTATTAGAGGCGGTATATGAGCCGTGTTTCTATGACGAAATGATGGGTTTCCGACCTAATCGTGGATGTCATGATGCACTGAAGCTACTTAATAATCAGATAGGTGGTAACTGTACAAGTTGGGTGCTTGACGCGGACATCAGAGGGTTCTTCGACAATATCGACCATGATTGGATGATGAAGTTCGTAGGGGCAAGAATCAAAGACCCAAGAGTGCTGAGGCTTGTAAAGGTGATGCTTAAAGCCGGAGTTGTCAAGGATATGGGCGGATATGAGCCTACTGAACAGGGAAGTGGACAGGGTTCTGTCTGTTCTCCAATATTGGCAAATATCTACATGCACTATGTCCTGCTATGGTGGTTCCACGAAGTAGTGAAGCCACAGCTTAAAGGCTACGCTGGTATCGTTAACTATGCCGATGACTTTGTGGTCTGCTTCCAATACAAATGGGAAGCGGAGCAATTCTACGAGCGACTGAAACATAGGATGGCGTACTTCGGACTCAGCCTAGCGGAAGAAAAGTGTAGGCTCATCGAGTTTGGACGTTTCGCGGAACAGAACCGCAAACGAAGAAACGAGGGCAAGCCTGAATCTTTCGATTTCCTGGGCTTCACACACGTCTGTTCTAAATCTAAGTACGGAAAGTTCAAAGTGCGGAGGATAACGAGTCGCAAGAAGTTTATCAAGAAATGCAAAGTTATGCATGATTTGATTGGTAGGTTACGCACGGAAAAGACTGTGAACATCATACGTTGGATTAACCAAGTTCTTGTAGGCTATTACCATTACTATGGCGTTTATGGAAACTACCCGAAAGTTATGAAATTCAGATGGAATGTACTGAACAGCCTGTATTACTGGCTGAACAGGAGAAGCCAGAAAAGAAGCTACACTAGGGCGGGTTTCTATGACATGATAACAAATGGTCATCCGGTCGTAAGACCCAAGACCTTTTATGTCTATATTTAGATAGCGGAGTCAAGTAATTTCGTAAAGAGCCGGATGCGAGAAAGCCGCATGTCCGGATCCGTGAGGGGCTTGGGAGAGAGATCTCCCTTGTCTACTCGACCCATAAAAATTTTATAAACATATGTGCTGAGGTATTGACGAGGAATTTCTTTTGGGATATGATTCATAAAATTGAATATAGTAGCATGGATTTGTATCGTTATCATAAAATAGCAATATGTTAGTTTGTTAGTCTAACGGTCTGAGTCGCGACCGGCTCAGGTTTTATTGAAATGATATGTTGAAAAATGATAAGATGCTACTATAGACATTAGTTCATTACTCGGAGTTACAGTATGAAAATTTATTTAGATAACTGTTGTTTCAACAGAGTTTTTGATGACAGAAGTTATCCGGTAATCTACCTTGAAAGAAATTCGGTCATGCTTATTTTAGAGCTGGCAGAAAACAATCGTTTAGAGGTAGTAGGGAGCGATATGCTCAAGAAAGAAATATCGGATACACCAGACTATTTTAGAAGAGAACGTTTAAAGCTGATGTATAGTCTTTGCTCATCAGAAATAAAGGTGACTGAAGCAATTGTTGACAGAGCATTGGAAATACGTAATAACAGTAACATAAGAACAAAAGACAGTATTCACTTGGCGTGTGCTGAGAAAGCAGAGGTGGATGTGTTTTTGACTACGGACAGAAAATTTATGAATAACGCAAATAGGATTCCTGCGAAGGTAAAAGTTATGAACCCCACGGAATGGTTATTGGAGGTGATTTCATGATTACAACAGAAAAGATAAACAAAATCCCCGATAGACAGATTCAAATCAAAGGAATAACTGCCTTGAAGGATGCTCTTGGCGTCACAGGAACCCTTAGGTTTCTTGAACAATTTGATAACGGCGGAAACGGTGATTATACAAAAGAGAAATACAATGACGAGGACTTGAAATTAAGTAAGGAAGAAATACTTGAAATGTTCAACCAGAAATCATAGTCCTGTCAGGGGAGATGAGGAGCTGATTGGAGACAGGAGACCACCTATGACTATCAGTGAAAGAATATTTGAGAGATTAAGGCAGCTTTCTATGACACAGCGGGAATTTGCAGAGGAAGCAGGGATACAGCAGAGCACGATCAGCGAGTGGAAGAAGAACAAAACAAATCCATCATCCGATAAGATACTGGCAATATGTAAAGCTCTGGATGTGTCTCCGGAATGGCTTTTGTCAGGGGTTGATCCGGCAGAGAATCGAGGGAAGAACCAGGCATACTATACTGTGGATTTAAATACAGATAGTGGGATACTTGTTTCTGAGTTTAATAAACTGGAAAAATCGCAAAGAGACAGGATTTTAGGATATGTTGCAGCGTTTTCTGCAATGAAACAGGATAAGTAAAAAAGGTGCGTCGATGTAATCTCGTCGACGTATTATTTAAAGGCAGCGGTTCATAAAATTGAATAATATTGTATGATTACGAATTAATCAGAAACTAAACTGAAGGAACTAAAGAGAAGTGGCAAGAAAGAAACGGATATGGTATCCGGGGGCAATATATCATGTGATGAGCCGGGGGAACAGAAGATCCAGTATTTTCAAGGAAGAATGGGATTATGAGATGTTTATAGTATGCCTTAAGAACGTAAAGGAGGTGTATGATTTCAAGATATATTCAATATGCCTTATGACAAATCATTTTCATATGGTGGTTGGAACGGAAAAAACAGAGATATGGAAGATAATGCACAAACTTCTTCTGTCATACGCAGCATCTTACAGTGCCAGAGTCATACATAAGCTCCTGAGACTTGCCAGGACATCGGCGGATCTTGACGGATCAGAAAATATAAGAAGCTCTATGTAATAGACGCAGGCAGAAACAGTGGAACGAGATCAACGATAGAAAGCGGAGAGAGGTATGGGAGGGAGATAGAGCTGATGGCGGGGATATAGGATAAATTAATGAGCCGACTATCACCTGTGAAAAGATGTATTGACGCACGTAATAATACGTAATAATATACGTATATAAGGTACAGAAAGGAAGGAAAACAGTGAAAACATCGGAGCTGATAAAAATATTAAAATCGGCGGGATGTAAGCTTGTAGAACATGGTAAGGAACATGACAAATGGTTTAGTCCGGTAAGTGGAAACTATTTCAGAGTTCCAAGGCATGGAGCAAAGGAGCTGGCTACGGGAACCGTAAACGCGATTTTAAAACAGGCGGGGCTTAAGTAAAACCTTTGCTTGAATAAGTTCTGAACATTGTGTTTCCTATTATCATGAGAGGTGCGAAGTATGGCAAAATATGTATATCCGGCAATATTTACAAAAGAGGAAAACGGTCTATATTCAGTGGACTTCCCGGATATTAAGGGATGCGTGACTTGTGGTGATGATTTAGCGGATGCGCTTTATATGGCGCAGGATGTTCTCGCTTTTACGCTTTATGATTACGAACGGGATAATAAAAAAGTGCCGGTGCCTTCAGATCCCGATAGTATAGAAGTGCCAAATGGTTCGTTTGTTAATTGCGTTCTTTGCGATACATTGGAATATCAAAAAAGAAATAATAATAAAGCTGTGAAAAAAACACTTTCTATTCCGGAGTGGCTTAATGAATTAGCTATCAATGCAGGAGTTAATTTTTCTCAGGTATTGCAGGATGCGCTTAAATCTCAATTAAATGTAGAATGAGTAACGACAATGAATATAAGAGACAGAATTTTTCAAAAACTAACAGAGATGAATATGACTCAGAAGGAATTTGCCAATAAAACCGGTATTCCTGAGACAACCGTTAGCGACTGGAAGAAGAAAAAGACAAACCCAACGTCAGAGAAGATTCTCATTATATGTAAGATTCTTGGCGTCACACCGGAGTGGCTGTTGAGCGGCATTGAAGTAAATGGGACAAGGAGTAATCCGGCTTCGATCATTGCTGTTGATGTTGGAACAGATGCAGGGGAATTACTTGCTGCCTATAATTCTTGCGACGCAGCGATGCAGGCCAGGATACTGGGGTATGCTCAGGCTATGTCAAAGATGATGCAAGAACAAAAACAGTGATATGAAGAATGGTGAATTTTTATTTTCCATCATCAAAATCCGTAAAATAGGAGAAATTTGAACAGAAAGAAGAGGATCTGGTATCCCGGTGCATCCTATCATGTGATGAGCAGAGGAAACAGGAGGACAGGAGCCGCAGTCAAAATGAGGAAAGACACAATTGGACACATTGACTTTACGGTATATACTATAAAGCAAAAGGAGGTATTGTCTATGGCAGTCAAAGCGATGAATTTCAAAATGGATGAGATTGATATAAATGAGATGAAACAGGTAGCTTCTGTTTATCACATGACAGTAACAGATGTGATAAAGGAGGCAGTACGGGAATATGTCGGCAAAATGAAGCAGGATCCGTTCTATAAATTAACTGCCAACGTACAGGAAGCGGACAAAGAGGAAAGCACTGAGATCCTTGATGAAATAGAGAGCCTGTCGGACGATGACCTTTCCATCTCTTCCATTGAACAGGTAAGGGTGTAGGGGGATTTATGGCTAAGAACAGCAGTTTTACATATGAGATTCAATATACAAAAGCCGCCGATAAATTCTTCAAAACACATGAAGCCGTAAGGACGGAGTATAAGGAAGCCCTTAAGGATCTCCTTGCCGGAGAACATCCTGAGAAAGTCGATGTAAAAAAGGATCAAAGGCAAGAAAAATGATTATTACAGGATAAGGCTCGGTGCTTGCTGGGTCATTTATACCGTTATAAACGGAAAAGTTGTGGTTATCAAAACGATTCTTGCCTGGGCAAGGGGAGATGTTTACAAGAAGATGGATGGCTTAAAATAGTCCATAACTGCAATTCTATACAGAGGGAATCGATATTGGTGAGATTCTCTTTGCTCTGGCGGTGTCGGTTAGACCTGTTCATGTAGTACTAAAGTGAAGTGTCAACTGGGGAGAGCCTTTTTTAGTGAACTTTGTCTATGGGAGGATGAAAATCATTACCAAAGGAAACTCTGCCACCGGATTGGAGGCAGAGTCGCTGTGTTTTACATTCCTATAAACATTAATGGATTCATCTGAAGTCCGTAAATAATATATGTGAGTCCTTCTGCGGCCTTGTTAAAAGGAATTATCAGTATTCCGTTTTCTGCACAAATAGCAGGTACGCTTGTTCCGTCACTGAACATAACGGTGTACGACTGATTCGCAATTACGTTTGCCGGTACCGGAACATTAACAGTATCGGAAGCGGAATAAAGGAACATATTATGGAAGCTTACTATTCCCGCACCCATTATATTATCTATTCCGATGGTGCCTAAATCTGACGCAGTGAAGCTGTTGATGATATCAGGTTTACCGATAAGTGTAAGGATGTCAGAAACTTTTACTGTAACGGGTGTGCCTGCCAATGTTGGTACCTGGATTGGCATGGCCATTACTGTTTCTTCGTTGGGGTAACCGGAGGTGTTTTTGGTGTTTGGATTGACTGTGTCTCCGCCACCATCATTTCCGCCGCCGTCATTATCACCGCCTCCTGTTGGAGTGGTATCCTTTTTCCTGAGATTGACACCTACGAATACACCGCCGCCTTTCGGAACCTCGAGATAGTACTTGCCGTTACTTTCGATGACCTTGCAATCAGCAGAGCCGCTTACGTTGTAGAAGCTGTTGACATCAAATTCATAGCCGCTGGGTACAGTAACCTGGAGATAGACCTTGTCACCTTCGTGAGCTGTATCGTAACCATGGCTCTGGGTTGTGCCGGAAACTCCGAGCGCACCGCCTGAGGTGGAAACAGGGTCTACTTTGATGATGTAATTGATCTTTTTCTCGGCCTCTTCGTTTTGGACAAGGGCAGAACCGGTATCTGTCTCCACAACTTTTTTATCGTTTGAAGTGTCAACTTTCCAGACGGTAATGTTAAGGTTTTCTGTGCTGCTTTGATCCGAAAGGACGATGTTGTGTTCTTTACCTGTGATTGTTCCGCTGACAAGCAGGTCGATGGAGCTCTTGTCTTCTTTTTTGGTTATAGTTACGGCTGTGGTTGATGCGTTTACATCTTTTGTCACAGTGACTGAAATGTCAGCATTTTCGGTGCCGTCGTAAAGACTTATGGATTTTCCTCTTGAGCCTTCCTGATTAACATTACCGCCTATATTGATGTCGACATTTCCCTCTGCGCTGTAAAGATCTATGGCTGTTGCTTTGTTACTTTGATCTCATATACAGCAAGAAGGGGGAACCAGATGAAAAATTCATGTTTGCTAAAGAGAAATATGAAGAGATCAACAAGGTGATAGACCTTTGCGGATACTTCGTCATTATCACATCAGAGAAAATGACCGCAAAAGAAGCAATTGAATTGTATAAAGGCAGAGATGTTTCTGAGAAGCTTTTTCGTCAGGATAAGTCCTACCTTGGAGACAAGAGCTTCATGGTGCACTCTACAGAATCCATATATGCAAAGATCTTTATAGAGTTTGTTGCGCTTATCATCAGAAACAAGCTTTATAGACGGTTGAAGGATTACAAGATAGAAACGGAAAGTAAGCAGAATTATTTCTCGGTTCCGGCTGCGATAAGAGAACTCAGCAAGGTAGAAATGATAAGGCAGGCTGATGGTAACTACAGACTTGACCATGCGGTAACAGCCACATGTAAAACCCTGTTCAAGGCGTTTGGAATCAACGATGCAAAGATCAAATCCGGTGTCAGAGAGATCACCGCACGTTTAAAATACCCTGAGGAGGCATAAAGAAAATGAAACGAGGAAGGAAACCGGCATCATCGATAGACGAACGAGTTGAGAAACAGAAACAGATCGTGCTTAAGGATAAAGAAAAGATGGACAAGGACATAGCGATCCTTGACGATCTGATGAAAAAGCAGGAGGAGCTCCGAAACAAGAAGCTCCTCAGCGCTATAACTAAGAGTAATAAGAGCTTTGAGGAAATAATGGCCTTCTTAACGGAGAACATGGATGGGGAAAGCGAGGAGAGTTAAAAGGACAGGGAATTCACAAATAATTGACAAAATGGATTAAAACGTGTATCTTCAAAGCAGAAGTACTTATGGAGAGCAGAAGCAAATGATAGCGGAATGGCATGACAAAGAAGCCGAAAAAATATGGAATATGAAATTCTCTACAAAGCTGCCTCAAGACATACAAAAGATAGCGAGGAGAAAGCTTGTAATGGTTCATTCGGCTGCAAGTATCAATGATTTGAGAGTGCCTCCGTCCAATCATCTTGAAGAATTAAAAGGTGATCGAGAGGGGCAGTACAGTATTAGAATTAATGATCAATATCGAATATGTTTTTATTGGAATAATGGAAATGTGATCATTCAAGAAATAGGTGATTATCATTAAGGAGGTGACTTATATGATGGATTTAGAGCCTATATCACCAGGAGAAGTATTACAGGAAGAGTTTCTTGGACCAATGAATGTAACAGCATATAGACTTGCCAAGGAGATACACATTCCTCAGTCAAGAATCAGTGATATTATAACTGGAAAGAGGGGAATTACAGCAGATACTGCTATGAGATTTGCAATGTACTTTAGAACAACACCGCAGTTCTGGCTGAACATTCAAAATCAGTATGATCTAGATATGCTTAAGTTATCAGGCAAGATTGTTGATATGTCCAATATCAGACCCTACAATCTGATGCAGGAAATATAGGTACCTGTCACCATTAGATTTTTATAAAAAATAATATGAGATTGAAAAACTGTGACCGGAACAAAACGGCCACAGTTTTTATGTTATAATCAAAAGTGATGAATAATTGTTGACAGGGTTCATGTGGAGGGATATTTGAGCGATGAAAAAGTTTAATACAACAGCGGTATGTATACCATCAAAGCATTATATGGTAGATCTCTCCGAGAGGGTGAGGGAAATAAAAAGGCTTGTAGATGATGGTAAGTATTTTACAATCAACCGGGCGAGACAATATGGGAAAACGACAACTATAAAAGCTCTGACGGAATATCTGAAACTAGACTATGACGTGCTTAGCCTTGATTTTCAGAAGATAAGTGCTGCAAGCTTTAGGACTGAAGAAAAATTTGTACAGGCTTTTTGCCGTCAGATAATGGCACGCGGAAAGAGTCTTCCAATTCCCGGAGCATTAAAAGCGGAATTACAAGAATATATTTCCAGAAAAGAGAATAAAGCGGTGCTTGATGAGTTATTCTCTTCTCTGACAGAGTGGTGCGAAGGATCCGAAAAGCCTGTGGTGTTGATTATAGATGAAGTGGATACAGCAACCAACAATCAGGTATTTCTTGATTTTCTTGCACAGTTAAGAGCGGATTATCTGGAACGGGAAGATGATCCGGAAAAGAAAACATTTCAATCAGTCATTCTTGCCGGAGTGACGGATGTGAAACACATAAGATCAAAGATTAGACCGGAGGATGAACATAAGGAAAATAGTCCGTGGAATATAGCAGCCGATTTTACGATAGATATGAGTTTGTCTGAAAACGGTATAAAGGGGATGCTTGATGAGTATGAAGCAGACCATCATACCGGGATGGATACAGCGGTCATGGCCAAAAGTATCAGAGACTATACAAATGGTTATCCTTTTCTCGTGAGCAGAATTTGTCAACTGCTGGATGAAGAGGTCAGCAAAACAATGAGCCTGTCTGACGCGTGGACAGAGAGTGGTATAGATGAAGCTGTCAAGCTTCTTCTTGCAGAAAATAATACACTATTTCAGACACTGACCAAGAACCTGAATAACTATCCGTATCTGAAAGCTTCTATCAGAGGCATACTGATGGAGGGAACCAGGCTTACATGGAATCCGGATCAGGAAGATATCGTGCAGATGCAGATGTATGGCCTGATCCGGAATGACCATAACACAGTGAGAATTGCTAATCGAATATTTGAAACAAGGCTATATAACCTTTTCCTTTCAGATGAGGAACTAAAAAGAAATGTTTTCTCTCGAGAGGGTGAACTTGCAAAGAATCAGTTCATCACAGAGGGTAGACTTAACATGCGCCTGATATTGGAAAAGTTCATTAAGACGTACACTGAAATATGCGGACCTTTGGTGGAGCGCTTCAAAGAGAAAGATGGCAGAGAACAGTTTCTGTTATATCTGAAACCGATTATAAATGGAACCGGAAACTACTATATCGAAGCACAGACCAGAGACCAGACAAGAACAGATGTGATCGTCGATTACCTGGGGAAGCAGTACATCATAGAACTTAAGATATGGCGCGGGGAAAGGTATAATGCAGAAGGTGAAAAGCAGATCAGTGAATATCTGGATTATTGGAATCTGAATACCGGCTATATGCTTAGTTTTAATTTTAACAAAAATAAAGAACAGGGAGTAAAGAGGGTAGAGATCGGAGATAAAGTTCTGTTTGAAGGAACGGTATGATGGCGCAGCAGGTAGTGGTGGACAGACAGGTGAATTGAGTTTATGGTATATTTACGTTTATAGAGGATAGCAAATGATTATACATCCGATTCCTCCTTTGTACGATGAAAACTCGAAAGTGCTAATTCTCGGCAGCTTTCCCTCAGTTAAATCACGAGAGGCACAGTTTTTTTACGGGCATCCACAAAACAGATTTTGGAAGGTCATGGCCGCTGTTTTTCATGAAAGAGTACCTGATACAGTTTCTGAAAAACGTGATTTTCTTTTGAGGAATCATGTTGCTCTGTGGGATGTTATTAATTCCTGTGAGATTGTAGGCTCATCCGATTCAAGTATAAAGGATGTTACTCCGAATGATCTAAGACTTATACTTGATGCAGCAAGTATAGAAAGAATCTATGTGAACGGGAAGACTGCAGAAAAGTATTATAAAAAATATATTGAAAAGTCCCTTGGAATCAAGGCTTTCTGCCTTCCTTCCACAAGTCCGGCCAATGCGGCATGGAATCTTGACAGGCTGATCGAAGCATGGAAAGTGATACATGAAATCTAACAGGATTATATCTTGTGGTGGCCGTATCATGAGTTTTTGAGGAAATTGAGTTTTCGGAAAGGAGATGTGACTATGTCTGAAAACAGTATTAAAACCGATGGCAATGAGCTTAACCTAAAATCAGAGATGAATACAAAGGCGATGTACAGGCTTTCCTACGGCCTTTTTGTATGTACGGTCAAAGATGGCAAAAAGACCAATGGCTGCATCATCAATACTGCGATTCAGGTGGCATCTACGCCTAATCGGATTACGATCGCAGTAAACAAGGCAAATTACACTCATGACATGTTGAAAGAAACAGGCCGCTGCAATGTTTCTGTCATAAGTACAGAAGCGGAGTTCGAGCTTTTCAAGCACTTCGGTTTTCAATCCGGAAGAGACGTTGATAAGTTTGACGAGAGCTTCAATGCGAAGGATTACAGGATTGCGGAAAATGATATTCCTTATATAACAAAGGGAACCAATGCTTACTTCTCATTGGAAGTGAAAGAATCTGTGGATCTGGGCTCCCATACCTTGTTTATATGTGAACCGGTCATGATGGAGGTGCTGTCGGATGCTGCTTCCTGCACCTATGAGTATTATCAGAAGAACATCAAACCAAAGCCCCAGCCTGTTGGAAAAACAGCAGCAGGGAAGACTGTATGGAGATGTACCATCTGCGGATACGAATGGGAAGGGGAAGAGCTGCCGGATGATTTCATTTGCCCGATATGCAAGCATCCTAAAGCGGATTTTGAAAAGATAATAGGATGATGTAGGTTGATGAGTTATCTTATGAAGACCCGGCAATAAAAAGTGTTCACATGAAGGACTATGATTTGAATGGGAAAGAGTTATTTGTTGTCGGTGACTAACAGGCAGAAGCGTTTTCTGCTATGATGCATAATAAAAAAAGAGGCTCAAGCTAGTGATAGATAATTTCTTTACCGGACAATCGGAAGGGAGAGTACATATCACTAGTGGGAGTTTCTTTTTTATTGTGCAAAAATATTTACAATGCCGCTCGATTTTGTTAAAAATAAAACGAAGTATGATTCTTAGCAAAATTAAATAAATGAAGGAACGAATATGTCTTATAAAAAAAGAATCGCCCATGGCAGTGATTCATCAAGACGATATATACATATAATCCGTATCATAGAAGTGCTGATGGTGGTGATGAGCTTTGTGTCGATCATGGTCTATTTCAGTGTGAAACCGGATTTTTCCGCCAGCCAGAAGGAAAATGCTCATCTCATCGGAGTCACTTATATGACTATGAACAACGAGTTTTACGGGATCGTGAACGAGCAGATAAATCACAGAGTTGAAGCGCAGGGCGACAACATAGTTTTGAGAGACCCGGCGCTTAGTGTGGAACGACAGATATCTCAGATAGAAGAGATGCTTGATATGGGTATAGATGCGCTGGTGGTAACTCCGGTTGATGCGTCTGCACTTACAGAAGTAATGAAAAAGGCAAAATCCCGGGGTGTGAAAATTGTGGTCGTGGACACGGAACTTGAAGATCCGGGGCTTGCAGATGTGACTATCAAGTCTGACAATTATAATGCCGGAAAAGCTATAGGACAGTACTACTGCTCCAAACATCCGGAGGGCTCCAGAGTGGTTGTTATGACACACGATGAAGCTATGTCTGGGCGCCAGCGGGTACAGGGTTTTCTTGATGCTGTCAGTCAAAACGAGAAAACAAATCTTGTAGGGGAGATACCCTGTGAGGGACAGTATGAGATAGCACTTCCCGGACTTGAGGGATTCATACAGTCGGGCAAAGAATTTGATGTGGTGTTCTGCTTAAATGACTTTGCAGCGCTTGGTGCAGCAACAGCTCTTGAGAAGTACGGTATGCTTGATCAGGTCGAGTTATATGGTGTAGATGCATCCCCTGATGCCAAAGCTCTCATCAATGAAGGCAGGATGCAGGCATCGGCGGCCCAGTTTCCGACACGTATCGGTACGGAGGCAGCAGACTCCCTGTATGCACTTCTTAACGGAGAAACCGTCCCGGGTGAAGTTGTGGTTCCCGTTCAGGTGGTCACTAAAGCTAATGTTGCATCATTTACCATAGACAGGTGGCAGTAGGATGGAAGAAGTATTAAATCAGAATCGGGATGGGATCAAGAGGGTATCTGCTCAGCTTTTTTCTTTGATGCAGCTGTTCAATTGTCTCATGATAATGTTTATCACTCTGGTAACGGCGCATGCCATGCACGGGTTTATACTGGAGGGCAATGCATTTGACCTTATCACAAAGTGCCATGCAACCATAGTTTACTGGAAGATTCCGGTTATCGCCGGAATTCTGTACATAAGCCTGCTTTCACTGCTGTCCATAGAGTGTAACAATCATATGGAACTCATAGTGAAGCTGTGGCTTGAGATCGCAGTCAGTGCCGGACTGTTTTACTGTACAGGGCTGTCCTATACGGTAATGGTACTTCTGATACTGGCGGATATAGTCAGAAACAGGATAGACTGGAGTAAAAAGATCCTTTACATCGTACTGCTTTCCTGTGTGGATCTGGTACTTAACGGCAATGTTCTTTCCGGGTATGCCAATCCGGTTTCAGTAAACCAGATATGGACCTACTACCGGCCAGATGTCGCTTCTGTTTTCTCCGGTGCCATCAACATCATGTTCCTTATAGATGTGTTTATCTTCATTCTCTACATGGTGTTCCTCATACTGGAACAGATGAGTGAGAAGGAGAGGATCGCGGCGCTTTACAGAGAGCTTTCAATCGCAAATCACAAGCTTGCGGAGGCAAACAAGCAGCTGGAGGAGTATACTGAGGAGCTGGTAAGTGCTGCGGAGACCAGAGAGAGGAACCGCTTTGCACAGGAGATACATGATACCCTGGGGCATGCCCTCACAGGAATCGTCACAGGTATAGAAGCCTGCATCATGCTTATGGATATTGCGCCGGATGCCACCAAGGAACAGCTCAAGGCCATCGAGGAGGTTGCGAGACAGGGCATCACAGATGTCAGACAATCGGTGAAAGCATTGAGACCTGATGCACTGGAGAGACTAAAGCTTGAGGATGCGCTTCTCAAGATAATCGATGAAACCATGAGGTCTACAGGCATTACCATCAATTACAACTGTACCACATCACTCCTTAATTTAAGTCAGGATGAGGAGGATGCCATATACAGAATCGTGCAGGAGAGTGTGACCAATGCTATCCGCCATGGTAAGGCTGATGTCATAGACATTGACATCGAAAGAGAAGACGGACTTCTGAAGATAAAGATTAAGGATAACGGAATCGGATGCGGAAAAGTGTATAAAGGCTTCGGTCTCCACCATATGCAGGAGAGGCTCAGTCTCCTGAAAGGAACGCTTAGCTATGACGGTTCTGATGGCTTTACGATCGATGCCTTAATTCCCATAAGATGGGGCAACAGTGCAGAAGAAAAAGAGGATTAAAGTAAAATGATTAAGATTTTGATTGCTGATGATCAGGAGCTTTTGAGACAGAGTCTCATGATCATACTGAAGAATACACCGGATTTTCAGGTTACGGATGCTGTCTCTGACGGCAGGGAAGTCATCCGTTCCGTCAGAAACGAAAAGCCGGACATCATCCTCATGGATATCAGAATGCCGGGTATGGACGGAGTGGTGTGTACACAGATCATCAAAGAACAGTATCCTGAGATAAAAATCATCATCCTTACAACCTTTGATGATGACAAATATGTGTTTGATGCGCTTAAGTACGGGGCAAGCGGCTACCTCCTTAAAGGTATCTCGGTAACGGAGCTTTCGGATGCCATAAGAAAGGTTTACAACGGTACAGCTATAATCAACGAAGCGGTGACTTCCAAAGTGGTGAATCTTTTTTCTCAGATGGCAAAATCAAACATTGCCAATGAAGTTGACGACGATATGGTGAAGGACCTCCGGGAGAATGAATGGAAAGTTGTAGTGCTTGTGGGCAGAGGACTCTCCAATAAGGAAATCGCGGCAAAGCTTGATCTCTCTGAGGGTACGGTTAGGAACACACTCAGTACTGTGCTCAGTAAGCTGAACCTAAGGGACAGAACTCAGCTCGCCATATGGGCGGTTCAGACCGGTACGGTCAATAAATATATAGACAACTTGTGAGGACTATGGTGAAAAGAAGATACAGATTACTACTAAGCGCTGTGCTGGTATTTTTGGCCGTACTTGTCGTATATGGCGTTCTTCCTCTAAGTCCCGGAAGTCAGAATGTGCTCACAGTCGGAGCCTTTGCGGGAAGTTACTGGAGTCTGCAGAATGGTAATTCCTACAAGATACTTGATGATGCCATCGATCTTTTCGAAAAAGAAAATCCGGGAGTCAGAGTTCAATATGTGAGCGGCATCACGAGAGACCAGTATCAGGAGTGGCTTTCCGGGAAGAAGGCAGAGGGGAAGATGCCGGATGTTTTTCTGGTTCCCTCAGATAGTTTCCAAAGCTTTGCGGAAATAGGTGCGATGCAGAGCCTTGATGGTTTCATAAAGCATGACAATGATTTTTCAGAGGATGTGTTTTATGAAAAGGCTCTTCAGAGTGGACGATACAGAAATATGCTGTACGCACTTCCGTATGAATGTTCACCCGTAATTATGGTCATGAACAGGACATTGCTTCAGGACAACGGCATTCCGGAACCTCGGAAGGACTGGACCTGGAATGAGTTTTATGAGGCCTGCAGGATGACAGGTGTGTCGGAAGGAGAGGCTTCCGGGCAGTATGGGGTCATAGATTACAGCTGGAAGGATGCCTTTGCAGCAAACCGGGTAAAGCTTTTCAATGACAAGGGTACAGCCTGTGACTTTACAGGAGATAACATAAATGAGGCATTGATACTTTTGGAGCAGCTGTCAAAGCTTCCGAAAGGCAAGGTGATCTCCGCCGGTGATTTCTATAAGGGAGTGGTTGCCTTCGAGCCGATGTCTTTTGCAACATACAGGGCGAGGGTCCAGAATGACCTGAGCTATCAGAACTACTCGGATTTTGAGTGGGGCTATACATCCATGCCGGCAGGTACTGCAGGTGACAATGTTTCGCGACTGGACACACTCACTGTTGCCATATCATCTGATTCACACAGTAAAAGGGATGCCTGGAGGTTCATAAAGACCCTTACAGCGACTGAGGCCATACAAAAAGAGATATATGATTATTCTGAGGGGCTGTCACCCCTTAAGTCAGTTACGGAAGATCCTGCGATGGAAGAGTATGTGCTGGACCGTTACGGAGTGGTTCTGGACAGAGATGTGATTACTTATGTCATGGAAAGAGCGGAAAATGAAAACCGCTTTCCCGATTATGAGGAGCTGGAGACTGAGGTGACCACTGCGGTGGACTCGATTCTTGAGGATAAGTCCAATATCCGTATGGAACAGATCATATGGAACCGAAGGATCAACAATTACATAAAGAAATTAAGCTATTAAATATTAAGGTTAAAGAGTTCTCTGCACTTGCTGCGGAGAACTCTTTTTTTACAAATGACAAATGTCATGTCCTTTTGAGTACAAATTACTTGTTGAATCAGTGACGCATGTTACCTGATTTAATGTTTTGAAATCGTTATAGTATCTATGTGATCAGACAGAACGTGGCTCCGGTTTACGGGCCGGGCAGCTGATGATTTGAAGTAACTGTTGTAAGTAACTTAAGCTCTTACAGAAAGTGTGTAATGGGCTGGGTTCTCAAAGGGGAGGTATATGTATGAAATATGTTGTACTGGTCAGTCACGGTGAATTTGCTCCGGGGCTGAGGAGTGCGGCCTGCATGCTTGCCGGAGAAGACAGGGAAGATCTTCTGGCAACAAGTCTTAAGGACGGCATGGGTGCAGATGAGTTTTGCGAGAACGTTAGAGAGATGCTCAAGGTAGTAAAGGAAGAAGATGAGATCATACTTTTTGGTGATCTGATCGGCGGTTCACCACTTACCAATGCAGCCAATGTTATCTCTGAGCTGGGACTTCTCGGAAGAACAAGGATGTTTGGAGGAATGAATCTTCCGCTGGTCATCACAACAGTGATGGGAAAAGATGATGCAGAAACTGATGAAGTTCTTGCAGATGCTCTGGAGGGTGCAAGAGACCAGTTGCACGAGTTCAGGATTGAAGCAGAGGATGAGGAAGAAGAACTTTAAATTATATGAGCCGGTTGGATCTGCAGCTCTATGGCAGAGATAAACGGCAAAAACATGCCTTTATAGAGGAGGAAGATATGGCAGTAACATTTTTACGAATTGATGACAGAATGATCCATGGACAGACAGTAACAAGATGGGCACTTGAGTACCCTTGTGACGGACTCATCGCAGTTAATGATGCAGCGGCAGCAAGTCCTGTTTTGAAAGCTGCTTACAAGAGTGCTTCTGACAAGAAGACCTTTGTATGGGGCGTAGAGGAGTTTATCGCAAAGAGCAAGAAGGTAATCGAGTCAGATACACGTTACTTTGTTATCACCAAGAATCCGGTTGATATGAAGAAGATACTTGTTGATGCAGGTTTTGTACCAAGCGATGTCAAGACTGTCATCGTTGGACCTTGCAACGATAGACCGGGAGCTGTAAAGCTTGGAAACAATCAGTCGATCACTCAGGAAGAGGCACAGGCTCTTGAGGATATCAAGAACAAAGGCTATGAAGTAGAGTTTGCACTTCTTAAAGAAACATCTATCGGTAACTGGAACAAGTTCAGAGGTCAGTTTGGCTTTAACTAAATGATAAACTAAGGAGATTAATCATGAACATAAGTGTTATTCAGGCTATAATTCTCGGTTTGTTTGCATCTCTTTCAAGTATGCCGGGACTTGGCGGAACATCTATCGGTAACTACACACTGGGACGTCCTCTGGTTGGCGGACTTATATGCGGTATCGTTTTGGGAGATATCCCGACAGGTATCCTGGTTGGATGTGCGATGCAGGTTGTTTATATCGCGCTTGTAACACCGGGCGGAACAGTTTCAGCAGACGTTCGTGCCGTATCTTATATCGGTATCCCTCTTGCGATGCTTGCCCTGAAGAGCTACGGACTTGCTGCTGATTCAGCAGAAGGTATCGCTCTTGCAACATCATTCGGAACCATGGTAGGTACTATCGGAACGGTTCTTTTTTACGGAACAGCTACTATGAACCTCATCTGGCAGCACATGGGCTGGAAGTGGGTTGATAACAGAGAGTATCATAAGCTTTATCTTGTAGACATGGTTCTTCCATGGATCTCACACATCACATTTTCACTTATCCCTACAGTAGTTATGTGTCTCCTTGGTGAGCCTGTTGTAAACCTCATCAAGACATCACTTCCTATGGATGGAATCCCGATGAAGACACTCTTCACGGTTGGTGCACTCCTTCCCTGCGTCGGAATCGCAATCCTTTTAAAGCAGATCGTCAGATCGGTAATTGATTTCGTACCATATCTTTTCGGATTTACACTGGCAGCTTCTATGGGCCTTAATCTTGTAAGTGCAACAGTTGTTGCGGCAATGTTTGCAATTGTTATCTACAACCTTAAGATGCTTCAGCTCAAGAAGGCAGCACCTGCAGCAGCCAATGCTTCAAACAATAACTGGGATGATGACGAGGAGGACATTTAAAATGGCTGAGAAGAAAATATCGAAGAAGACATTATCAAAAGCTTTTCATAACTGGTATTACGGTAACCTGACATGCTTCTCTCAGGAGCACATGCAGACCTTTGGCTATCTCTGCTCCATGCTTCCTATAGTAGATGAGCTTTATGATGACGAAGACAAGAAGGCTGAGGCAATGGATACATACCGTGCTTTCTTTAATACAGAGCCTCAGCTCGGTGCAATCATAGTCGGTGTGACAGCCGGACTTGAGGAGGCAAGAGCCAATGGAAACAAAGAGGTAGACTCAGAGACTATCAACGGTCTCCGTGCAGGTCTCATGGGACCTATCGCCGGTATCGGTGATTCACTTGTAGTAGGTACTGTGATCCCGATCCTTCTCGGTATCGCCATGGGTATGTCAGGCGGCGGCTCTCCGATGGGTGCTATATTCTATATGCTGGTTTGGAACCTGTTCGCTTACTTCGGAATGAAGTTCATCTATAACAAGGGTTATCAGATGGGTACAAAAGCTGTTGAGTTCCTTGTAGGCGATATAGGAATGGCTATCCGTGAGGCAGTCACAACACTCGGCGGTATAGTAATCGGTGCGGTAAGTGCCACATGGGTCAGTGTAAAGACCAGCTTCCATCTCGTAAATGCAAGCGGTGAGGCTTACATGGTTCTCCAGGAGAAACTCGATGGAGTATTCCCGGGAGTGCTTACAGCTATCGTAGTAATCTTCTGCTGGTGGCTCATGGCCAAGAAGCAGTTCAGCCCTATCAAGGTTATGCTTCTCCTTGTGGTTATCGCCTTCGCAGGTGTAGTACTTGGATTCTTCAATCCGGGTCTTTCATATTAAGACTGACTGGTTTGAATATAATAACGAAACACACTATCTTGTGACGGTCAAAGACGGTTGGAGGGAGATGAAGATATCCTATTTTCAGCGGCAAAAATAAGAAATAAGTATAGATTTTAAATGCTCCTTTATGATAATCTAGATAGGCATTAATTTTAAGGAGTGATTTTAGGATGACTAACAACGATGAAATGGAAATTGATCTTATCCAGCTTTTACTGTTGTGTGTGAGAAAGTGGAAGACCATCATATTGACAGCTCTGGTCCTTGCTGTAGTTTTGGCAGGCTTTAAGGGTGCGAAGGGACTTGCTGATCTCAGGAGCACCACGGAGACCGTTGACGAGGCAGATGCTGAAGCTGAAAAGGAGCAGTATGAGGCTGCAAAGACTGCTTATGACGAGCAGATCAGGCTTTTCGATGACATGATTGCCGATGACATCGCCTATAAAGAGAATTCGATTCTTCTGAATCTTGACCCGAACAACTATTTCTCCGTAAGTGCCACGTACTATATCAGTACCGACTATCGTATCATGCCGGGAGAGACTTATCAGGACAGAGATTATACAGATGATGTCATTCAGGCCTATATGCTTTATCTAAAGAGCAATGATTGCCTGAGCTTTGTTCAGGGAAAGCTGACAGATAAGCTTTCGCTCAGATCCCTCAAGGAACTTATCAATATCACACAGAACAGCCGCATCATCAGTGTTGAGGTTGTTGGCGATTCTTCCGGAAGAGTGAGCGAGATAGTGGAGGCTCTCAATGAAGCCGTGATGCTTCATAGGACCAAGGTCAGCGATACCGTATATGCCCATGAGATCAGTCTTATAGATAAGACAAAGGCTGGTAATGTTTCTGGAACTGATGCAGAGTCAGATGAGTATAGTGCCAACGGAGATGCGGGATATGTAAATTCCAGGCAGTCGGAATTTTCCGCACAGCTGAATGATCTCATCAGCCGGCGTGCTGCAGCGGCAGACAGGAAGGCGACTCTTACCGAGCCAAAGGCTACAGACTCATCACAAAGTATGAAGGATCTGCTGAAAACCTGCATCAAGTTTGGTGTATTAGGCGGTGTAGCGGGAGTTTTCCTCGCAGCATTCTTCATTTGTATGAAAGCCATTATTGCTGATACAGTGAACAACGCGTCTGAAGTCACCAAACTTTTCGGGATCAGGGTATTTGGTGATTTTAAGTCAAAGAAGACTGAAAACAGGCTTTCCGATATGCTTTATAAGATGTCCTATGGCGATGCCACAGCGGATAAGGCTGATTTTATCAAGGTTCTTACTGCTAACATCGATGCCTATATCACAGCCTTTAAGGATAAGGAGATCCGTGAGATAGCATTGGTGGGAAGACTTAAGACTGAGGATATGAAGGAGCTCGTAAGCTCTGTTAACGGATCCGGGACTGCTGAGGTGCTTAAGCTCGCCGGAGATATCCTCACTGATGCAGAGGCTATACGTACTATCAACGACAAGAAGTATGCTATAGTTGCCGTAGACAGAAACACTTCAAAGAATGATCTGAGAAAGCAGCTTGAGAAGCTTCAGGGTCTTGAGAAGACAGTTATCGGCGCAGTTTTATTTGATTAATTGATTATGGCATGACAGCGAATTTAAGCTGTCATGCTTTTTTGTTTTTATGGGTTCAGGTGTTTTCTGACAGAATAACGCAAGTTAATTTTTTACAATTATTTTATTTGCCTTTTAGGATTTCTTTGGATATGCTGATAGTAGTAATTGTGAACGTGCACTAAGATGCAGTCTGAAAAAGGAGGACAAAACCGTGAAATTTTACAAAATCGATGATCAGATCGTGATTTCCGACAAGAGTCTGTCAGTTGGTGAGGAAATCGTGGCCAACACTACCGATGCGGCACAGGAAAAGCATGTTCCTGTGGTGACTCAGGAGGACGGAGTGGTTAAGGTTCAGGTAGGCTCTGTAGAGCATCCTATGCTCCCTGAGCATTTTATCGGATGGATACTTATCGAGACTGAGGCCGGATTCCAGATTCATTATCTTAAGCCGGGTATGAAGCCGGAAGCAGAGTTCCTGGTAAATGAAAAGCTAGTAGCAGCTTACGAGTATTGCAATCTCCATGGATTATGGAAGGCCAGCGTGTAGTTTGATTTTGATATTTTCCGGATAAGGAGGAAGCTTTATGATGTACATTTGCAATACCTGCGGCTACATTTACGATGAAGAGGCAGGGGATCCTGATAACGGATTGGCACCCGGAACCAAGTGGGAAGAGGTTCCCGACGACTTCGTATGTCCTTTATGCGGAGTAGGAAAGGATGATTTTTCGCCTCAGGAGTGATGAGGACCTTTGGATCAGAAGATACAAAGATACAGGTTATCAAGAGGGTTTCCATAATTTCTTTAGGAAATCCCTGGTGATTGATTATGATAATGTAAAAGCCGTGTGTGCGGAGCTCCGCATACACGGTCTTTTTAAAATTCTATATTATGACGTGAGTGTCAAAAGTATTTGCCACTCGCCGATAGTGTCACCGCACACATACGTGTGAAATGTGATTCTTACATCATATTATATTTCGGTGTAGATTTTTATGGCTTTTGGCAGAACCTTTATGTTCACATCCGAAACGCTGCCTCCGAATTCTCCGTCCAGAGTCCAGTTTATGGTCTCCTCGGAATGGAAATTGACTTCTTGGGTCTGAAACATCCTTATGTACGGATTGTCGAAGTTTCCGTCCATGGCAGAACGTATTATCTCCCCCACATCCATAAGGTCATCGGGGGCTTTTATCAGCATGACTTCGAACAGGCCGTCACTGAGTGATGCGTCTGAAAGAGCCTGGGTCTTGAAACCTGCTACAGAAGTGGCATTGGAAACGGCTCCGAAAATAAAGGTGCCTTCCTCGGTTTCACCGTCATGAGACACTGTCAGACGGTATCTTGACTGGAGAGACGATGGTGCAGCGGTGATGGCATTCATGACATAGGCAAAGTAACCCAGTACATTTTTCTGATCCTGGGGAGTCTCATAGCTCACATTTGTAAATGCTCCAAATGCCGCAACATAGTTGAATTTCAGATTTCCGAACTGACCAACATCGAGCCGGAATACCCTGCCTTCCCTGACGGAATCGATCACCTTTTCCACATCACCGTTAAGCCCCAGGGTCTTTGCGTAGTCATTGGTGGTGCCACTTGGGACATATACTATGGGGGTCTTGGATTTTGTATCAGTCTCCCCCGGGAGCAGAGCATTGACCACATGATTGAGAGTTCCGTCTCCGCCTATACAGGCCACCAGATTCAGCTTTTTCTTTTGATATTCCTTAAGGATGCTTTCAGAGGTGAACCCCTCCCCGGGCATAATGGGGAAGGTTATCACTTCGTGACGGAGTCTTGCGAGTTCTGTGATAAGGCTGAAGACCTTTTCCTTCGCACTCCCCATTCCTGCCTTCTGGTTTACGAGAAGCAGGGCTATTTTTTTGGGCCTCGTGAAAGCATCATTTGTTTCTTTCGTAATAAGGGTTTCATTGACAGAAAGATCATGTTCCATATCGTTATGCCTCCTTAAGAAATATTATAATATGCCGATGTTAAAAGTAGGGAGAAAAGTTTAATTCTGAAATTTTTCTTCGGGAGTCCATCCGAATAAAGTGAACCCATGTCAGGGACATTTGGTTTTTCTTTTTCTTTTTCGGGCAGAGAGTTCTGACATAAGATTTATGCTTTTTATCTGATTTTGTAAGTAAAAGTTTAATTCTGATACAAGAGGGCATGATATAGTAAATTACACACGGTTGTATGACAATCTTTTAGGGGTGAGTGCGATGAAAAAGGGAATTATAATAATGCTTATAACGGCCATATCGGGACTGATATTCAGCTTTACCGTTTCCCTGACAGCTCTTGCGGGGCAGTGGATGGCCAATGAAAAGGGATACTGGTATCAGCACAGCGATGGATCCTATCCTGTTTACTCATGGGAGTGGATCGATGGGGACGGAGACGGCATCTATCAGTGCTATGCTTTTGATGAGAACGGTTATTTATATGTAAATACGACAACACCGGATGGCTACTATGTGGGAGCTGACGGCGCGTGGTATGCGGATTCCATGCCGGTCAGCAGGTTTTTTTATCACAATGCCTATGTTTCGCCGACTCCTATTTCCGGGGCTCAGTCCGAATCTGAACCTGAACCTGAGTACAGCTATGCTTCCGACGGAACCCAGCTTGTGACTGGTAAGTACTCAAGCCCTAAGAGTGAGGCGAATAAGAAGAACTCAGCGAACAAAAATTCTTCTAAGAGTTCAAGCAGCAAGTCAAGCAGTAAATCAAGCAGTAATACCAAGACCAGTACCAATGTTCCTTCAAGCGAGATAGTCACTTCGAAGCTGGTGGTAGGAACACCTGGGGGAAGTTCCTCCGATGCGGGTGGAACGGCTTCTGCGAAGACAAGCCCGGGCTCTGAGCCGGATCTTGATAACACAAGTTATGATAGTGACGGACCGGGAGGAAACATTCCGAGCAATTATTCTTCCCAGACTGTAAAGCCAACAACGGATGAAAGCACTATTGATGTTGCCGGTCCGAAGAGCAGCGGCGTAATCGAGAGAGACGGCAATGAAGATGACGATGATGACGATGAATGAAGCTATGTAGTGAAAACAGAATAGACTATGAGTGATATGTGCCCTCTTTGCCGGAAAACCGGCAGGGAGGGTTTTCTATTATTCTGTGTCCCCGGATCGATAAAAGCATCTTATGCGCTCTCCGGACTGTATTAGCATCTAATGCGCTCCCAGCCCGCCATTCTGTGCTTCCGGACAGGTAAAAGTGGCCTTTACCGCTCTCCGGAGCCTGCCATATTGTGCTTTTGGAAATAGATTACATCAGTTTACTATGCTATACTCTATAGCATAATTTTCTGATGGAGCTGGATATCCATCTGTTAATGCGGAGGAAGTTATGTCAAAATATGATTATCTTGTAGTTGGAGCCGGACTTTACGGCGCGGTATTTGCACATGAGGCAGCCCGGGCCGGAAAGAACGTTTTAGTTATCGACCGCCGTCCGAATATTGCCGGAAATGTATATACAGAGGACATCGAAAAGATACACGTACATAAGTACGGAGCCCACATATTCCACACCAATGACAAAAAGGTATGGGACTATGTGCAGCAGTTCGCGACCTTCAACAGATTCACCAATTCACCTGTTGCCAACTTCCATGGGGAGCTTTATTCGCTTCCTTTCAATATGTACACCTTTAATAAGATGTGGGGTGTTGTGACTCCTGAGGAGGCTGCCGAAAAGATCGAGGAGCAGCGTAGGGAGGCAGGTATAACAGAACCGAAGAATCTTGAGGAACAGGCCATTTCCCTGGTTGGAACCGATATTTACGAAAAGCTCATCAAGGGCTACACGGAAAAGCAATGGGGACGTCCCTGCACAGAACTTCCGGCCTTTATCATTAAGAGACTGCCTGTAAGGCTTACCTTTGACAACAATTATTTCAATGCTTTGTACCAGGGCATTCCTGTAGGGGGATACACAGCTATGGTTGCAAACATGCTTGCGGGTGCTTCGGTACAGGAAGGCGAAGACTTTGGTAAGGGAGCTGCTTCTCCGGAGGGCAAAGGCTCCATCGAGGTGCATGTGGGTGTTGATTTCTTCGGTGCTGATGGTGCTCCGAGAGAGGATCTTAAGGCCCTTACGGATAAGGTGGTTTACACCGGTGCCATAGATGCCTACTTCGGATATAAGCTTGGTTACCTTCAGTACAGATCCGTAAGATTTGAGACAGAGCTTCTTGATAAGCCGAATTTCCAGGGCAATGCCGCGGTTAACTATACAGACAGAGAAACACCATGGACCAGAATCATCGAGCATAAGTGGTTCGAGTTCGGTAAGGATGATGAAGGAAATGATATTCCTAAGACTGTGATCTCCAGAGAGTTTTCAAGCGAATGGAAGCCGGGAGATGAGCCGTATTATCCTGTGAATGATGAGAAGAACGGCAGGCTTTACGAAGAGTATAAGAAGCTGGCTGATGCTGAAGAGGGTGTTATCTTCGGAGGACGCCTCGGTGAGTATAAGTACTATGATATGGATAAGGTTATAGCTTCTGCTCTTGAAATGTGTGAAAAGGTTATTTGATCGCAGGGGAAGAAACATAATTAATTATTCTGATTGAAAAACATAAAATTCATATTAAATTTCTACCAAAAATTTTAATATTTTTACAAGGGAAAAAGTCATACACTTTGATTCGGATGGTGATATAGTATGACTACACAAAGGTTATTGAAGTGCAAACCTAATTTTATGGAGAGTAAAATGAAGAAGATGAATTTAATTAAAAAAATAGTAGTAACAGGAACAGTAGCAGCTCTTAGCGTGGCTATGCTTGCAGGATCAGTTTTGGCAGGACAGTTCGTGACAAACGAAAAGGGTACCTGGTATGATAACGGAGACGGAACTTATCCTTCCAATACCTGGAAGTGGATCGATGCAGACGGAGACGGAAATTTCGAGTCATATGCATTTGATGAGAACGGATACTTATATGTAAATACAACCACACCTGACGGATATACAACAGATGCCACAGGTTCATGGGTTCAGAACGGAATCAAGATTTTACGTACAGCTTATGAGAATCTTTCTGATTCAACTATTGTCTCCAAGGCTGTACAGAGCCTTAAGAATGCTTCTGCAGAGGAAGTGCTTAACGCAATAAATTCTATTAATGGTGTTACAGGCGTGAAATACGGAACCACAAGTAAGGTTACCACACTGCCTGGTGGAAATGTAACTACCACAAATGCCGGTGAGATTGCAACAACCAAGTATACTGTAACAAGAAAAGCTGCAGAAGGGACTGAGGCAGTGATTTCAGAGCCTGATATGAGTAAGACAAGCTTTGATACAAATGGTCCAAGCGTTCCGGCTGAAGCTGTTTCAACAAGCGGAGCACCTCTTACAGATAACACCACTCTCAATGTTGCAGGACCTGATGGAAGTGTCGACCCGGGTTCAAACTGATGACTGAACAGTTATTCGTTATGAGTTCATTGAATCTGCAGTGATTTTTGACTTTAAGAATAGCTTAAAGGTATATATACCATATCATCGTGAATATCAGACTCCCTTGCGAAAGCGGGGAGTCTTTTTTCGGGAATTGAGAGATTTATAAATTTAGAAAGCAGGTTATGCGGGAGCGCCTGAATATGTTGTCAATCGGATAACCTGAGATCCCGTGAAAGGAACTGTATGGAAAACAATTCAAAGAATATTAAGTCGGATATGCCCTTTTATTACGGAGCTGCGGCAGTGCTTCTAATTATGGCCTGCGTTTGCATCATTCTGATATTTCAGAATATATTTTCTGGCGCAGACAGAAGCGAAGCGTCACTCTTCGGAAATTCTGCTGTTGAAAGCATTCAGGAAGTTAAGGATACGGAAGAGGAATTGAAGATCTCTCATGCCGGACTTGAGAGCTCTGATGGAAAGAATGTCCCTGAGGAGAAGGATCTTTCTGCTCCGGTATTCAGAAGCAAGAGCTGAGAATCGGCCATAAGAGTATGAGCTCCGGTACTTAAACGCGGAGGATCACATACCGGGGCTAAAAAAGCAATATAAAGAAAGTAAATAAAAGTAAGCAAATAAAAATAAAGAAATAAAAAGAAGCAACGAAAATTGGTGGGCACATTTCGTTGCTTCTTTTTTTATGAATAGGAGTTGAATCATTTTCTTTATGGCTTAACTATAGCGTATGAACCATCACAATAGTGTCACAAATAGTCACAATAACGGAAAAAATTTAATTTTTGTGTGGGGACCGGAGGGGAGATGTTTAAAAACCCATGAGGACGGAAGCAGAAAGGGATAAATATCACTGGATATTTACAGGTCTCTATGTTAGAATTTTTCCTTGTGAGATTTGTTTTACTTAAAAGGAATGGACAAAAAGCACAAAGCTATTTTATCTACGGAGGAACATATTTATGAGTACAATTGGCTGGGTCGTATATCTTGTTGCAATCGTTGCGATGTTTTACTTCATTGGTATCAGACCTTCTCAGAAGGAGCGCCAGAAGCAGCAGGAGCTTCTTGCTTCAGTTGCAGTAGGTGACACAGTGCTTACTACTTCAGGCTTTTACGGTGTGATCATCGATATGACAGATGATACTGTTATCGTTGAGTTCGGTAACAACAAGAACTGCCGTATACCTATGCAGAAGACAGCTATCGCACAGCTTGAGAAGGCAACAAACAGCGCTGTTAAGACAGAAGAGAAGAAGTAATCGGTTTTTTTCGGATACTGACTTCATAAACCGGCAGTTCTTGTGTGAACTGTATAGGAATTTCAGGAAGTTCCAATATTTTGAAGTATTTAAGTCATGTGCCATTTGGCACATGGCTTTTTTGCATTATAAGAAAGCGTATTGACGGTAAATAAAGTTATCATATGTTCTTTAAAAATGGATCCGAACGAAATCGGACAGTCCCCATTTTCTGCCGGTTACCATTGTAAAACAGCAAATCAGTCTGCTTTTAAAAGTTGTAATAAATTATTAATTCAAAGATGATTGTTATAGTACGTAAACTAGCGTATCTTTATAATAATTAACGTAGGTATTTTGATGGATTATATGGGGCGTTATTCATGAATCTTAAGACATTGAGGGAGTTGAAGGGAATAAGTCGTAAGGAACTGGCGGATCGCACAGGTATATCTTTCCGGTCCATTCAGGATTACGAGCAGGGACATAAGGATCTCTGTTCTGCCAAGGCGGAGACCATACTTAAGATGGCGAAAGTGCTGGACTGTACCATGGAGGATCTCATTTCAGACCGGGATCTAAGTGCTGTCAGACCCAGTGATCTGGAGAGACATATTTCAAAAGAGGCTGAAAACCTGCATCCTGATGCTCCTGGGCATGAGGCTGGAAATCTGAGTCCTGATACCCCTGTGCATGGAGCCGGAAATCTGCATCCTGATATCCATGTGCATAAGGCTGAAGACCTGCATCCTTACACCCTTATGCATAAGGATGACAAGGTTGCTGAACTGATCTTTGATCCCACATCGGGAGCTCTGATTTCGGTCACAGAAGTCTATACGGAAACATTGCTCCCTATAGGAACAAAAGGAGGCGACGTGCTTCTTAAGGGCTGGTGGCACAGGAGGGCAGTGCCTGTCACTCAGGGCAATATCATGAAGCTTCTGGAGCTTGCGGGCTTTCTTACTCCTCAGGCATATCTTTTAAGGAATCTCGGTCTTTCTCTTAAGGATGCCTATTGGGTGAGACCATCAGGCGAGAGACGAACCTGGGGAGAGGTGAACCTTTTTACCAATGACTTTGACGATGCCATAGCTGCCGGTTTGTTCGCCGGATTGGGCGCGGATCTTGAATTCGGAGCTGCGGATCTCAGATTTCCCAGTGCGTCAACCGGAGGAAATGTTCCCAAGGCATGGATATGCGTTGAAGGAAGACGTTATCTTGTTAAGGGGGTTGAAAAGGGCAATACCCAGCAGGCCTTTAATGAAGCGGTGGGGGCCTACATTCACAGAAGACAGGGCAAATTTGAGTTTGTTGATTACCAGTTCTATAACATTGATTACGGCCATGGGAGACAGCTAGGTGTGAGCGCGGAAGCCTTTACCGGTGAGGATCTGGAGTTCATTTCGGCAGAGGAACTCATAAGGGCGAATAAGTTATCGAAGAGAGGCGCCACTGATTTCAATCTTTTTGTTGATGCCTGCGAAGCCGGAGGCCTCGACAGAAGCGAGGTTCAGGCGTTCCTGGATTATCAGATCCTTTCTGATTTCGTTATAACCAATACAGACAGAAACTATGGGAACTTCGGCGTACTGAGAGATGCGAATACACTTGAATTCGTGAAGCCGGCTCCGATTTTTGACTCCGGAAATTCCATGTTCTATGACCTCAATATGAGCCATGGAACTCTGGAGCTTAACAATATTCCTGTTGACAGCTTTGCCGAAAATGAGGTCGGTCTCATCAAGCTGGTGAAGGATCCGTCTATTCTGGATCTGGACAAGCTCCTTACAAATGATGAGCTGAGCCAGGTGCTGGCAAGCTCTGACCGAACTCCGGAGGAGATAAGGATACTTGTAAAGATATACGAGCGTAAAAAGGATATGCTTTTCAAGCTGCGCCGGGGAGAAGTTAACTGGATGAAGGGCGTCTGACATAGGGGCCGGGATTCTTTGATGAAGAGCTCTTTATCAGGCTGATTTCGTGAGAGTTGTCTAAGTGGATAAGGATTACTTGACGTGTGTCTCGGGCTTTCGATATGGAAAACCCGAAAATGCCGGTCTGATATTTCAAAATAATCATTCCTGACTTGCAATAATGTTCTATTGTAGTAAAATCAAACGGAAAAACCATGAAATATCATGAGCAGCACTTGTGCTGCTCATCATTTTATTTTTGAATAGGAGCATATATGAAAGAGACTCTACTCGCTGTTTTCGGCGGAAGATCAACAGAGCATGAGGTTTCATGCAAGTCGGTGGTAAACATTGTTAAAAATATAGATAAAGATAAGTATGATGTCCTCCTTGTGGGAATCACAAAAGAGGGAGAGTGGCTTCTGGCAGAGAGCCTCGAGGATGTCATCAGCGGCAAGTGGTATGATTCGAAGATAAAGGCCTGCCTCCTTCCGGATGCCAAGCTTAAGTCACTTATGATAACCGGCGCCGAGGGCGATATTTCCTTCCGCAAGGTCGACGTCATCTTCCCGGCTCTTCACGGAAAGAACGGTGAGGACGGAACCATTCAGGGACTTTTGGAGATGGCTCAGATTCCTTACGTCGGCTGCGGCGTTCTGGCCAGTGCGGTTTCCATGGATAAGCTTTATACAAAGATCATCTGTGACGGACCTCTTTCGGCCATTGGTGTCCGTCAGGCAAAGTACGTGTCTGTCGTAGGGAAGGAGATAAAGGATATGGATTCCTGCGTTCGCCGCGTGGAAGAGGCATTTTCCTATCCTGTATTTATAAAGCCATCCAATGCAGGCTCAAGCTGCGGTGTCACCAAGGCTCATAATCGTGAAGAGCTTATCGAGGGACTTAAGAAGGCCTATGAGGTTGATTATAAGATCCTCATCGAGGAGACCATTACCGGCAGAGAGGTTGAGTGCGCGGTGTTCAGGGACTGTGATGGTGAGATCAAAGCGAGCGGTATCGGTGAGATCAAGGCAGCAGCGGATTTTTATGATTATGACGCGAAGTACAACAATCCTCAGTCTGAAACGGATACGGATCCAGATATCAAAGAAGAGGATGCTGAACTCATCCGTAAGGCTGCAAAGACTGTATTTTCGGCAGTGGACGGCTTCTCTCTTGCGAGAATCGATTTCTTCCTTACAGAGGAGGGCCCTGTATTTAATGAGTTGAATACACTTCCGGGTTTTACAGCCATTTCCATGTATCCTATGCTCTGGGAGGTCAAGGGCGTGGACAAGAAAAAGCTTGTTCAGAGCCTTATCGATACCGCCTATACCCGTCCCACCACATTGGCTTCGGTGTGATGCATAGTAATGCCTGGACGTAAGGCCGCAGTTTTGCCTGGAACTCAATGGCGCAAAGCGAGACCATGAAGCTTATAAAACCTCAGCATCTGTGGCGGATTTGTCCGGAATGCGGGAACGCAGAGGGCAGAGCGGGACTGATGCCTCTTTTGAAATTTATGTCAAGAGTATGAGTTGTTGAAATTTGCTGCCGGTATAGCGGCGGCGGAACGGAAATATATGAAAGTCAGAATAGAAATGAATACCCGCCAGACCATCGATGGATATACGGACAGCTTTGACGTAGTTTCCGAGGGCATCTTAAGGGACGCGGGTGACGGAACTCATGTCCTCACCTATTTTCAGGACGGGATCCACAACGAGATGAGAGTGGATATTTCCGGAAAAGAGATCGTGGTGGTGCGGAACTGGAAGCAGGAAAATGCATTCCGGTATAAAGAAAAGTCTCATCATGTGATGAACTATGAAACTCCCATGGGCTATATGGAACTTGAATTTCACACTAAATATGTGGAGATAGACAGGATTCACGCGGATTCTGTCATGAATATCGTTCTTATTTATGATGTTACCCAGTATGGCAATCCGCCGTATGAAAATGAGATAAGGATAAGGCTGACGAAAATATGATATCAGTGTCATAAGTCTTCCTCCGCTTGCCCTTGCACAAAAGTGGAGGATAGACTTCATGAATCATTTTATGTTGCATTTTGAAGAGTCAGATAGTAATATTAGGTTCGGCGGTTTGAGGAAACCGGGTGATTTTTATAATATTTTGAAAGTTGAGGATATATAAATGGAATTAATGGCGATCAATATGAGCTCTGTGGGCAGCGTACTGCTGGTAATCGCGATCATACTGCTCATCCTTATGGGCGTTCTTTATTATTTCGGACGCAAGATGAGTCAGCAGCAGGCTGAGCAGCAGCCTATGATCGATGCCAATACACAGAACGTGACAGTGCTCATCATCGATAAAAAGAAGATGTCCATCAAGGAAGCGGTTGCGGCAGGTCTTCCCAAGCAGGTTCAGGAGCAGACTCCTTTCTATCTCAAGATGAGCAAGCTTCCTGTAGTTAAGGCCAAGGTTGGCCCACAGATCATGACACTTATGGCAGATCCGAGTGTGTTTGATCAGCTTCCTGTTCATAAGGAGTGCAAGGTTGCGGTAGCGGGAATCTACATCCGTAAGATCCTTTCGGTTCGCGGAGGTTCAGTTCCGAAGGCTCCTGAGAAAAAGGGCTTTATGGAAGGTCTTCGCAAAAAGCTTTCGACAAATAAATGATTTAGACGATTTTGAGGCGCGGTTCTTTGGAAACCGCGCCTTTCTTAGTGTATAAGCATTGCGAGAGCGATAGCGAAGCAATGCGTAGGGCTTATACAATTAATTGGATAACCAAAAAGCTTCCGTCCCATTGCAGTGAGACGGAAGCTTTTGAAAGGAAGTAATTATGAGATTTGTTTATTTAAATGCCGAAGCACTTAATGGGCTTTGTGTTAAAAACAATTGATTTATTTATGTTCTCTTGTTTTATGTACATAGATTAACATTGATAGTGTCACAATAGTGTC
>SVDD01000033.1:0-41732 GCA_015057945.1 Lachnospiraceae bacterium
GTCTATCCTCCACTTGTGCTTGTCCCCTTTTGACACCATGGCTTATACTTGTAGTTAAGATAAATCTATAAAAGCACCCCAAGAGTATAGGACAATACCATTGTTTATGAAAAATACAAACAGGAAAATCAGATTAACCAAGGTCAGTATTTTGCATTATATACGCCTGATATATCGTTTAGCTATCTTTATTTCCCTTCTGGTTTTCTATATTTTAAGTAAGTTTAAAGGACAGGAGACAGTGATAAGCCGGCTTGAAGAAGCCCCGGCGATCATTTCCATCGTATGGGGAGTTTTTGTTGTGGAAATGATCTTTAGGTTTTTTCCATCAAAACTTGAAAGTCCCGGCTGTCAAAAACAATTTGCTTCCAATTACATAAAAACAGGCGAGACTGACATCATCATTCAGGATAACAATGCCACTGTGCTTATTCTTTTGATATGGATAGCTTTTAATATGGTATTTGGAGCACTCCATATGGCAGGTCTTTTGGATGATGGGTTTATGATACTGCTGTGCAGTGCATACTCAGTATGTGACGTTATATGTATCTTGTTTTTCTGTCCCTTCCAGACCTGGTTTATGAAGAACAAATGCTGCAGCACCTGCAGAATATATAACTGGGATTATGCGATGATGTTCACACCGCTCTTTTTTGTGAGAAAAAGCTATCTCTGGTCGCTGCTTGTAATCTCGTTTCTGTTGCTGATTCGCTGGGAAATAACATTTTACAGACATTCAGAACGGTTTTCTGAAAATACAAACGGGTTTATAAAATGTGCCAACTGTAACGAGAAACTTTGTACACATAAGAAACAGCTTCATTCATTATGGCGCAGAATCGAAGAATATTATGAAGCCCGTAAAAAGTGGCTTAAAGATTCTCGATGATGGATTTGAACGTCGTCTTTATAAGTTTTAACAGAAGAAAAAGGGACTGATATGAATTTTAAATTACGAAAAATAACCGAGAAAGATGATGCAGCTGTAGCCGGACTTGTCCGGGAAAATCTGAACAGTCTTTTCCTTTTGGCTAATAAAGCATCCACTCATGAGCAGCATTAATATCGCTATAAATATGCCTATCTTCTTTTTATTCATATATCAACTTCCTATAGCAGTCTTTTTCTGGGGAATCAGTCTATGCGATCTCCGTTACCGTATATTTCTGCAAAACGGGCTGCAAAGGACGGAGAGCATCCGCCGGCATATAGATGTGAGATATCTCCAAAGGACGAAACTCTGAAATGAGCCGTTCCCTTCCGTCTTTCTTCTGTGTAGATGGTGGTGACAGAGGAAGGAGCGGCACAAAATCCATGCCAAAGCTGCATGGGGGAGATGTGCAGAAGGTGCGCCAGAAGAACACATTCCACACCGAAGTGACAGAATAAAGCTATGGTATCCGAATTAGCATGTTCTGCCCGGAACACATTTCCGTCATGACGATAGCCATGTTTTAAAAGTAAATCGTCCAGACCGGAGGTTACTTTATGAAATGCTTCAGGAACGGAGCTTTCCTTAAAAACATCCACATCCATCCAGTGCTCAGCATCATAAAAACGAGGCTCCTGTGTCCAGTCCTGCGGCAGCCAGTCCCATGAGATCATCCTGCGTTCTGCCACATCAGGTCTGTTGATCAAAGCTTCATTGAATTCGCGAAGCCATGGCATGGTCTCTGCCGTTTTCCCAAATTTTTCCAAGGTGAGAGATGCCGTATCACGTGCACGTCCCATGGGGGACACATAAAATTCCCGGATTTTTTCTGTTTTATAGAGACGTTCAGCCAGTAACTTTGCTTCAGTCCATCCTGTTTCCGTAAGTGAATCGTGTTCGTAATCCGGATCCCCATGGCGAATGATCAGTAATTTCATACAATACCTCCAGCGATAATTATATGGTTGTTATTATCCTATGGTTAATATTTTTTGTCGAGGTATCCTATTATAATTACTTTTTATTTTAAAGGCCCATAATTTGTTATCACCAATTGAGAATATGCCGATATTTTTCTATAAAGACGATTTATGAAGACTATTTTCATGAAGAGAGTCACTACGTATAATACAGGCTTTAAGCCGCTGATCGTGATTAAATATCCTGCGGCTGTATTCAGGGCGTCGGATATATTAATATAATTCGGATGATACTATTATTGACCAATATCCGAACCGGGATAATGAGAGGATAAATCTCTTTATAAATCAAAAGACTTGGAGGGTTGATACTATGACAGCAATCGGTAATACCTTTTTCTTTCAATGGGAAGTCACACTGATGGAGTGGCTGCAGGCTAATCTCGGCAGTTCGGCGATTTCATTGATGTCCTTCTTCTCTGTGTTTGGAGAAGAACTGCCGCTTATTCTGATCGTAGGTTTTATATACTGGAGTTATGACAAGAAGCTGGGCAGAATGATGGGACTGAGCGCCATCATGGGACTGACATGGAACACCATGATAAAGAATGTTGTCCTTAGGCGCAGACCTTACTTCGATCATGAGAACATTAAAATTCTGCGTGTTGTGGAACCGAACGCGGACATTTACGATATCTCGGCACAGGGATATTCTTTTCCCAGCGCCCATTCAACCAATGCGGTAACTGTATTTGGCTCCCTGGCAGCTAACCTGCGCAGACGGTGGATGGTGATCATAGCGACTATAATACCGATACTCACAGGCATTTCCCGCTTTGTGGTAGGTGCCCATTATCCCACGGATGTAATGGCGGGGTGGCTGCTGGGAATAACCAGTGTGACTGTCGTTCATATACTTCAAACGCGTGTGAAGAGCACGATAAGGCTGTATGGCATCCTGCTGGTCATCACCCTTCCCGGATTCTTTTACTGCAGGACTGAGGATTACTTCACCTCAATGGGACTGATGCTCGGTTTCATGGGAGGCACACTTCTGGATGATCGATTTGTACATTTTGAAAATACGAAAAAGCCCCTCTTTATGGTAATGCGTGTACTTGGTGGTCTTGTGGTCTATCTGGTGATAAACACCCTGCTCAAGCTGCCATTCTCAAAGGAATTTCTTTCCGATGGAAGCACCGCGGCACTGATGATACGATGTGCACGATATGCTATCGTTTCTTTTGTGGCATTTGGTGGATACCCCATGGCGTTCAGATTTGAAAAATCCATGCATACAGGTACATCTGCCTGAAAGAGGACCGATAAATGTAAATCATCATTTATGATTTCGGAACAAGCTACAGGGTATTTAGGAGACTTTACAGTTCCAATGCACGGAACTTCAAGATGCTGAATACTACTGTTGGATAAACATCTTCCGAAGTGATAATTACGGATGATGTTTACTCAATGGGAAAGGTTGCTTTGAATATCAGGTGGTGTCTGAGAATTAACCTCTGATTCTGTATCGACTTTTTTCGCTTACGCCTTATAATCGTAGATAAAACTATGATATAAGGATCGGCAGGGCTATATTGAAGGACAGACATTTAAAAAGATGGAACTTTATATGTTCATACAGAGGAATAACCATAACTGGATCATGTATTTATGCTTTGGGCTTTATCGCATATCAGATTATAAGCAGTATTTCGGGAGGCAGGATGTACCCGGAGAAATTATGGGAGTATCCCGGAACATTTCTTAATACTGCCTTTCCTATGCTTATCATAATGACTGTATTTCTGATGATATGTAACGGGAATATCATATTCAGGGAAGGGTTCAGGATAAGGCATCTCCTGGGTACTGCTTTTGGCATGGCATGTATCATCGGAAGTCTGATCTGTCGGAGGTTCTTATTTACCGCTCTGATCGCCGGTTATTATGAATGTATTTTTCTGGGCACTGTCATACACAGTTACAGAGCGGCATTAAACCATCCGGAACTTGATAATGATTACCTGATAATACTGGGCTGTTATATAGGAAAAAAGAAAAAACTGCTTCCGCTGCTCAGATTTCGTATCAACAGGGCCATGCGTTTTGCCTGGGAACAGGAGATAGCAACAGGAAAGCCGGTATGCTTCGTCCCCAGCGGCGGACAGGGAAGCGATGAAGTAATGAGCGAAGGCTCGGCAATAGCGTTGTATCTTCTGTCTCATAGTGCGGAAGAGTATGAGATACTTGCGGAGAAGGAATCAAAAAATACTTATGAAAACTTTCTGTTCTCAAAGAGACTGATAGATGAGCACAAAAAGGATGCCAAGGTTACATTTGTAACGACAAATTATCATGTGCTTCGAAGCGGTATGCTCGCAAGAAAGGCAGGACTTAAAGCCGAGGGTCTCGGCAGTGATACAAAATGGTATTTCTGGCCGAATGGATTTATCAGGGAGTTTATAGCCATACTAAATATGCACAGGTTACCGCAGCTGATAGCGATCATCGGATGCGGGCTTATAACTCTATTTAACATATGATGTTTCTGTTGAAGATGATATCCCGGATCTGGGGTACCGGATTCATGAACTTCCGGATATGGTGGTGAAGCGAGTGTCACCGGCTAACTGATCGCAGGTCATGATTTAAGATCTTCCCGGATATGAATGGTGATGTGAGTGTCATCGATCAGCTAATCACAAGTCAGTATTTAAGATTTTACGGATATGGGTGGTGACATGAGTGTCACCACTCAATTTCGTATATGTCGTCCATTTCCAGTATTTCTCCGTCTTCCAGGAAGATCTTCCGTTTTATGGTATCGACTTTTTTCACGTAGCCCTTAGTGGTTATGTACTCTCCTCCGGCTTTTTTTTCATCTTTTTTAAACCAGGTGATACGAAGCTCCTGCTCTGATAAATGTTTTTTTAACTCCTGCAGCTGCCGGTCTAAAAGTTCCTTTTGGGATTCACTCAGAATCAGCTTCTCTGATACCTGTCTGCCGGTTTCCTCGATTGCTTCTTCGTAGCCGGTTAAAGCTGCAAAAGGTGCAAACTGGGCTGCTCTGTTATAAAGAGACATCCGTTTATGTTTAAGTGAGTCGGGATGCTGCAGATCTATGATGTCTCCGTATTTCGTCATCACATCTGCATTATGACCATACAGTTCATAATTTTTTATTCCATGTACATTGTGCCACTCAGGTTTGTCTTTCACGTGTATTCCTCGTTTAACATTTAAGTTATGATGTGAGTGTCAAAAGTAGATATAGAATCGTTTCGCGCTTTGCGCTCTCACGATTCTCCCACATTCCGCACTTCCAGGCCGCAAAAAGCGTCCTTACGTGCTCCATGTGGGGCGTGTCATGAAGTATCTTTCCCACTTTTGTGCGAGCACAAGTGGGAAAGATACTTATGACACTTATATCATATAAGAAGCTTAAGGGCGTGATTTCAGATATCTCAAAAGCTGTGTTCTGGTTAAGAGGGTTTAGTCTAAGCTTTATGACCTCCGATTTGTTCATTCCGGCTCTTCATAGTTGCACCATCCAGCATATTCATACCTTTCAATACAGCATTTTTTCCGAATTTCTGTTTGATTGAGAGAGCAGCTTCCTGCAGCTTTCGGTCTCTTTTTTTAACCCTTTTTATAGCTTTTCGTTCTTTTTCTTTTTTTTCGTAATCGGTAAAGAGATCCATCTGTTCCCATGAACCCTCCATATTCCCGAAGGTTACGGTCTTGTTCTCCTCTTTTTCATCCTTTACCCTTCCTGCAACTATATTGATTCGTCTTACCAGAAGATCGGGATTCACTATCTGATCGAACAGTTTGAGGCAGGCTCCGGTGATTAATCTGGTTGAGGATGTCATCTCCTGAAGTGATATGGTGCCATGGGCGTGCTTCGGAACCCTCCGTCCCAGATAATCCACAACTACCGGTCCGTGGTACAGCTTACTTATAACCGGATCAGTGAGATTGTCGATATCATATCCTATAGTGAGCACCAACTGATCTGTCACCAGATGTTTTCCCACCAGATCAAGAGCCAGCTGATCTGCCATCTCTTTTACTACCAGACGGGTCTTTTCAAAATCATAGGCACAGTGAAGTACCTGCCCGGATCCCATACTGCTGTTTTCTGGTTTATAAGCTTTCACATCCTTCATCCTGCAGGGTTCATATCCCCAGGCATGGTCTATGAGCAGCTCTGCGTTTATGCCGAAGCTTTTATATAAAAGCTCCTCATTATCCAATGAACATCTGGCAATGTCACCCATGGTATAAAGCCCGAGACTCTCAAGCTTTCTTGCGTATCCGACCCCGACTCTCCAAAAATCGGTAAGGGGTCTGTGATTCCAGAGGAGCTGTCTGTAGCTCCTCTCATCTATCATGGCAATGCGTACTCCGTCTTTATTGGCCGGAATATGCTTGGCTACGATATCCATGGCAATCTTTGCAAGATACATGTTGGTACCGATACCTGCCGTTGCGGTGATTCCTGTATCCACTATGATCTCATGAATCATATCTGATGCCATCTTTTCGGCCACAGCAGTTCTTGACGCTGAATCCGTTTTCTGATTTTGTGCATAGGCTTTAAGATAGGTTGTGACATCCATAAAGACCTCATCTATGGAATACACATGTATATCCTCCGGTGCAACATACCTAAGATAAATGTCATAGATTTTTGTACTGATTTCTATATATCTGGCCATCTGAGGAGGTGCTGCTATATAATCCAGTTCCAAAAAAGGGTATTCCTTTAATTTCTCAGCATCACAGGATTTTCCTGTGAATTCCCGGCCGTGAATCTTTCTCCGGCGTTCGGCGTTTATAGCTTTGACTCTTTCTATGACCTGAAAAAGTCTGGCACGTCCCGGTATTCCGTAAGCTTTCAGGGAAGGAGTCACTGCGAGACATATGGTTTTTTCTGTTCGGCTGACATCCGCCACCACCAGATTTGTGGTCAGTGGATCAAGATCTCTTTCAAAGCACTCCACAGAGGCATAAAAAGACTTAAGATCTATACATATGTAGTATCTGTCATTCTGAGTAGCATCCATAACAGCCTCCGTTAATGCGTACAAGTGTGTTACTGATGTACTATAACATAAAACAAGTGTTTTATCAAATGATACAATGGCACTTTTTGCGAGATGGTTCGACAAAAAAATAATCGAGATGGTTCGGCCCAAAAATAATCGTGGACATAAGCTCCATGTCACATTAAAATGTTTCGATATGACTTTAATGTGATGAGCAGTATGCACAGGAATGAGTGCGGCGGTGCTATCGGTTAGTGGCAGTTACCTATGACACTCACAGCTTTAAGCTGAATATAAAAGAAAATACAGAAACAGGGTTTTGTAATGGAAAGTATTAAAAGCGGAACAGAAAGTGTAATGACACCGGTGTCAAACGGATGGGCTCTCATGCCCATATTGATATTTCTGGTGCTGTATCTCGGAAACGGTATATTTTTTGAATGTATAAGACCTATCGAAGGAGAGATGGGATTCTATATCATATCGGTAGTGGTGGCCTTCGGTGTGGCTCTGATTGCGGCATTTCTTCAAAACAGAAAGCTGTCATTTGATGAAAAGATCCATCTGTGCGCTCAGGGAATAGGCGATGATAATATTACTGTCATGCTGTTTATTTTCCTGCTCTCGGGAGCATTCAGCGGGATAGCGGGAAAAGCCGGAGGGGCACTCAGTACAGCCAACATGCTCCTCAATATCATCCCCCCGAAATTTGCGGAAGCAGGACTGTTTATTATCGCATGTCTCATATCGATGGCTATGGGAACCAGTGTAGGTACGATAACCGTGCTTGTGCCCATAGCAACGACAGTTGCAGAGAACGGAGGGCTTTCCATTCCTATGTGCGTTGGTACCGTAGTCGGTGGTGCGATGTTCGGAGATAATCTTTCATTCATATCGGACACTACCATAGCGGCTACAAAGACCCAGGGCGTACAAATGGCGGATAAGTTCCGGACCAATATAAAAATAGCGCTTCCTTCAGCTATACTGACTCTGGTGGTGATTCTTTTCCTGTCGTTGAACGGCGAAACAGCGCCCATGGGCAGTTTTGATTATGATATTCTTCTTGCGGCGCCGTATTTTGCTGTGCTTATACTGGCATTGGCCGGTGTTAATGTTTTTGTGGTACTGATGATAGGCATCGTTCTTTATCTTATTACGGGCATGATGCTTAATACACTTGATTATGTCAGTGCATTTTCCGCTATGGGAACGGGAACGGCAGGAATGTTTGAAACCATGATAGTAACAGTGCTTGTGGCTTCAATATCAGCCCTTATGAAAGCGGGTGGAGGATTTGCGGCAATTCTCGAATTCATAAAAAAGCGGGCAAGCGGTAAAAGAGGAGGCATGGCAGGTATCGGCCTTCTGACAGCCTTTCTGGATATTGCCACCGCCAACAATACAGTGGCTATAGTCATAGCAGCTCCGATTGCTAAAGAAATCAGTGATGAGTATGGTGTATCGGGCAGAGTCACAGCTTCTCTCCTGGATACATGTTCCTGTATAGCCCAGGGAATCATCCCCTATGGTGCACAGCTTCTGATAGCTTCATCCCTCTCCGGGATAAGCAGCATGGAGATCATCCCCTGGCTTGTCTATCCCTTCATACTTTTGATTTTTGTTGTGATATCGATTCTCAGGGTAAAAGAATAAAAAAATTATTAATTGAATGTAAGGAGAAACAGAGGACAAAACAACAGAGGCAGAAGAAGTAAAGGAAAGCGAAACAGAACCGGAGGAGTCACTTCCCGAGGAGAGTCTGCCTGAAGAGACAAAGCCGGTGGAGACATTGCCTGAGACAACAGCTGCAGCTGCAAAGCAGAAGGTGAAGGAAAAAGAGTATCTCACCATGGAAGACATCGCCGGAACGTGGACCATCGACGATATCACCACCTACAGCTTTAAGGCAGACGGTACAGGAGCTCTCATTTTACCTAAGAACAAGTACAGCTTCAAGTACACTCTCGAAGAAGACGAGATGAAGATCGACTTCGAAAACAATAAGCTCCGTGACAGTACTTTTAAGGTATCCATGATGGATGGAGTACTGACTCTTCAGTGTACAGATGAGTACTTCGAAAATGAGTTCACTCTTGAAAAGATTGAAGATTAATAGAATTTGAATCTAAGAGACAGCCATGTTATATCTGTATCATAAAGAGATATACATGGTTGTCTTTTCTTATACTCTGATACAACGTGACATAGAATCGTGTTTATAAAATCGGGTATTGTATATTACATATGCGGTGCATAGTCGCCTTTTAAAAATAAAACTGTTTAAAAACAAAACCGGTAATAAAGATTATAATAGAACTGTCGATAATAGAGATAGTGATGTTAAAATCAGGAATTATTATTGAACTGAACGTGTGCAGTTCTAAAGCGATTTAAGTCACGGTAATGATATGAAGATTATTTATAAAGACTTTTTTTAGGAGGAGTGAATGATGAAAGGAAAGGGCTTTAATCTTCGTAAACTGGTGGCCATGGCGATAGCTTTGGTTTTATTCGCAGCTTTGGTACCCATGAATTTCGCTGCAGCGGAAGAGGCGGGGCATAATTCCACGGTCAGTGGGACCGGAAGCAGGGCAGCCCTGCTCAACAAGTATTGGATGAGCGATTCCAAAGCGGCAAAAGGGATCAATGATTACCTTCTTGCAGTAACGGATGAAAACTCGTCTGATTACATCCCGGTGAAGGACCGTATCGCTGTTTTCGATCTGGATGGAACACTGATGTGTGAGACCTATCCCTTTTGCTTTGAGTACATGGTCTTTGCGGACTATGCGCTGAAGCACTCGGAGGATATGCCTGAGGATGTTCTGACAGTGGCTCAGGAGATCGTGGACGCTGCAGGCGGTGAGAAGCCGAGCGGCATGAGTACCAGACAGGCAGCTGCCGCAGCTACCGCCTACAAGGGAATGACTATGGCTGAACTGTCTAAGGTGGTTGAAGATTTCAAGGCCAGTGAGGCATGGGGCTTTAATGGCATGACCAGAGGTGAGGCCTGGTACAAGCCCATGGTGGAGCTTTTTGAGAAGCTTCAGAAAAATGACTTTTCTGTCTATGTGGTTACTGCTACAGAGCGTAATATCGTCCGTCAGATAATTGCCGGTACACTGGATATCCCAGCGTCACATGTCATAGGTACAGAGTATGGCTACACTGCTACGAATCAGGGAGATACTGCGGATGAAGATTATACTTTCCGCTCAGATGATCAGATAGTGTTCGACGGAAGCTATCATGGCGAAAATGCAAAGACCTGCAAGGTTGACGCAATAGTTCGTGAAATCGGTCAGCAGCCGGTGCTTGCTTTCGGTAATTCGTCCGGAGATCTTGCAATGGAGGTTTACACGATCACAGGTAATCCATATCGAAGCGAAGCATATATGGTGATGGCCGACGACAAAGAGCGGGAATACGGAGATCCGGATGATGCCGAAGAGAAGAAGGCATCATATGAGAAAATGGGCATAGACATTATATCCATGCATGACGATTTCCGCACAATTTATGGAGATGGCGTAACGAAGGATACCATGGCCCCTTATCAGCTTGAACAGGTGGTAGTGCTGAGTCGTCACAATCTTAGAGCACCTCTGTCCAGCAACGGATCTGTTCCGCAGGAGCTTACCCCTAATCAGTGGATCAAATGGACCGCAAAATCCAGTGAGCTGACCACTAAGGGCGGTATTCAGGAAACTAACATGGGACAGTATTTCAGAAAGTGGCTCGACAAGGAAGAACTGATTCCTGAAAATAGTATACCCGAAGAAGGAGAAGTACGTTTTAATGCCAGAGAAAAACAGCGCTGCATAGCCACCGCAAGATACTTTGCTTCAGGAATGCTTCCTCTTTCGGACATCAGTGTGGAATATCCGACCGATTCCAATAAGCTTGAAGATTTTATGAAACCGACTCTTAAGTTTTACTCGGAAAAGTATGCTGCTGATGCCATGGATCAGGTTAAGGCCATGGGCGGAGAGGCCGGTTTTGACGGTCTTTCGGATGAGACGCGTGATGCCATAAAGCTGATCATGGATACTGTTGACATGAAGGACAGCGACGCCTACAAGAGCGGAAAATACGGTGATCTGCTTACAGACGGATCCGGATATACTATGGCGGCAGATAAGGAACCTGAAGTGACAGGTGCGATCAAGACCGCCAGCCAGGTGGCAGACGCCCTGATTCTTCAGTACTATGAAGAGCCTGATCTCAAAAAGGCTGATTTCGGTCATAATCTGACCAGGTCAGACTGGGCGAAGATCGGCGGTCTGATGACGAGATATCAGCAGATTAAATTTGGTGCACCTCTTGTTTCGGTAAACATTTCACATCCTCTTATTATGGAACTGGAAAGCGAGCTGAAGAATGAGAAGCGGAAATTCAGTTTCCTGTGTGCCCACGACTGCACTGTTTTTACGACATTATGTGCTTTGGGAGTTAAGCCCTATACGCTTCCCGACAGTATCGAGACCAACACACCTATCGGTGTGAAGATTCTGTTCGAGCGCTGGCGTGATCACGATGGTCAGGCATGGTATCGTGTAAATCTGGTATACCGCAGTACGGAGCAGATCCGGGAATCGGCAGTATTGTCGCTGGATAATCCGCCTATGAGGTACAATCTGAGCTTTGAGGGAGTTCCGGAAAATGAGGAGGGTTTGATTTCCGAAGCGGATCTTCTTTCTATGTTCGACCGTACCATAGCTGAATATGATGAACTTTATGCTAAGTACACGAAAGAAACATTGGATAAGGCAGCATAACAAAAGGGGAGGAGAATCATGAAATACGGTAAGTTCTACGCTGAGGTTCTGATGACATTTTTATTTACGGGTGCAGTGTCTGTGGCTGCGTTTGCCGGAGCTACCCTAAAGGGAGTGGATTATATCAACAATCCATCAGAAGCTTCATTAACTGTTGGAGGACCTTCGGTACAGAATGAGGAGAGTTCGGTTGCCGAAACGGAGGAGTCTGAGAGCAGTACGGAAGAACCCGAAGCTGTTAAGCTGATTGACGGCATACGCGTACCAACTGTGATAAAGTCAGATGAAGCCATACAGGCTGATCTTTCGGTGCTTTCGGGGGGCGGAGCAAACATGGACTGGGGTAATTACTATCCTGCGCCAAATTCGGTGCCTGTAGGAAATGCAGATGAAAGCTGGCTTAGAAGTCTTAAGACATATTCCAGAGAAAACACCCAGGAAAAGGTATGTTATCTTACATTTGATCTTGGATATGAGAACGGACATACATTGTCTATCATGGAGACTCTTAAGAAGCATAATGCACCTGCCACCATTTTTGTGACCGGAGCCTGCATTAAGTCAAATCCGGAAATAGTGCTCGCTATAGCAAAAAACGGTTTCACGGTAGGAAATCATACTTTGAACCATAAGAACATGTCGGGTGTCACAACTAAGGAGATGTTCTTCACGGAAGTAAATACTGTGGAAGAGCAGTATGAGGCGCTGACCGGTCATCCCATGAATCGTTATTACCGTCCGCCTGAGGGAAAGAGCTCACAGGCACAGCTGATGCTGGCCGAAGCCATGGGCTATAAGACCATGCTTTGGTCTGTTGCTTACAAGGACTATGACGAAAAGGCACAGCCTTCACGGGAAAGCGCTCTTGCGACTTTGAATAAGAGAATCCATCCCGGTGCCATCGTGCTTTTGCATGCCACTTCAAGAACCAATGCAGCGATTCTGGATGAACTTCTCACAGGATGGGAAAGTGCAGGATATACCTTCAAGTCCCTTGATGAACTTCCTGAAAATGAATTTGTGATACAGTGATAATTCATACAGATGAACAAAGAGAGTGCTTACAGACCCCCGACAAAATTCGGCATGATTGATAATCAAACATCAATTACTTTAGGAGGAATATTATGGCTATTCAGGCTGCATTTATGGTTCCGCATCCGCCGCTTATCATTCCGGAGATAGGAAAAGGCGGTGAAAAAAGCATTCAGGATACTATCGATGCTTATGAAAGGGTGGCAAAGGAAATCGAAGAACTGAAACCGGAGACTATCATCATAACAAGTCCCCACAGCATCATGTATTCCGACTACTTTCATATTTCACCTGGTACGAGAGCAAAAGGTGATTTTTCAAGGTTCAGGGCATCAGAAGTTAAATTTGATGAAGAATATGATGAGGAACTGAGAGATAAAATCTGTGAACTTGCAGATAATGAGGATTTTCCTGCAGGCGTGCTGGGAGAAAAGGATGCTTCACTTGACCATGGCACCATGGTTCCTCTATTGTTTATCCGGAATAAATATAACGGTGCAAAAATCATACGTATAGGTCTATCGGGACTTTCGCTTCCTGAACATTATCATTTGGGAATGCTGATTCAAAAGGCAGTGGATGAGTGTAGAAGGCGTGCAGTTTTTATCGCAAGCGGGGATCTGTCACATAAGCTGCAGGAACATGGTCCCTATGGATTTGCCGAGGAAGGCCCTGTATATGATGACAGGATCATGGATGTGGCAGGCCGGACCGCTTTTTTGGAAATGTTTGATTTTAGTGAAGATTTCTGCCGGAAGGCTGCGGAGTGCGGGCATCGTTCCTTTGTGATCATGGCCGGAGCGCTGGATGGCATGAAGGTTAAATCCGAAGTTTTTTCACATCAGGATGTTACCGGAGTCGGTTATGGGATTGCATCTTTTTATCCGGTGTGTGCTGATGAAACAAGGCATTTTCTTGATGTGTACCTGGAAAAGATTAGAAAAAACCTGAAGGATAAGGGTGAAAGATCCGATGATTATGTACGTCTTGCCAGAGCATCTCTTGAAAGTTACATCATGTATCGTAAAAGGATAGAAGTGCCAAAGGAACTTCCGGATGAAATGCTTAAAAGAGCAGCCGGGGCCTTTGTGTCGATTCATAAGGATGGAAGACTGAGAGGTTGTATAGGAACCATACTTCCCACAACATCATCGGTGGCTGAGGAAATAATACAGAACGCCATAAGCGCTTCGACACGGGATCCACGGTTTAGTCCCATTACTCCGGAAGAGCTTCCGTATCTTGAGATAAATGTTGATGTACTCAGTGAACCTGAAGATATCAACGGGCCGGAAGAACTTGATGTAAAAAGGTATGGAGTGATCGTGACTTCAGGAAGAAAGAGAGGACTGCTCCTTCCGGACCTTGAGGGCGTTGATACTGTGGAGCAGCAGATAGATATAGCAAGGCAAAAGGGCGGAATTCAGACTGATGAAACCATACAGCTTCAACGATTTGAGGTTGTAAGGCATGTATAGGTGAAAAAAGAGAAGAGGATGCAGTGGGAAAGATCCGAGAATCGATGAAACTGCAACTCTATAACAGGAGACTATGGCAAAGTGTAATGTATGTTATCGGCATTGTGAAATAAGAGAGGGCCGTTATGGGTTTTGCGGTGTCAGGACCTGCAGGGAAGGGATAGTGGTTCCGGAGAATTATGGGATGCTTACTTCGATTGCATTGGATCCTATAGAGAAGAAACCTTTTAGAAAATTTATGCCTGGGAGTCTTATTCTGTCTGTAGGGAGCTATGGCTGCAATCTTCGTTGTCCGTTTTGTCAGAACTACAGTATCTCATGGTCAGAAGAGGTCAATGAAACTAAAATGCGGGCGAGATATGTGGCGCCGGAGACATTGACACAGATAGCGGAAGAGCAGAAGATAAACGGAAACATAGGGGTGGCTTTTACATACAATGAGCCACTGATATCCTTTGAATATGTTTTGGACACCGCAAAGCTTCTTGTTAAAAAAGGGCTGAAAACCGTGCTTGTGACCAATGGAATGGCAGATGTGGAGGCAGTTAGAGAGCTGTTTCCTTATGTGGATGCCATGAATATAGATCTAAAGGGATTTTCAGACAGGTATTACCGGGATGTTCTGAAAGGTGACCGCAGGATGGTTATGAACTTTATAGCTGAAAGCGTAAAGTACAGTCATGTGGAGCTGACGACGCTTATCGTTCCCGGTGAAAATGATTCCGAGGAAGAAATGTCTCAGCTTAGTGCCTGGGTAAGTTCGCTGGACCCATCAATCCCGCTTCATATATCCAGGTTCTTTCCTCGTTTTCATATGACGGATAGGGATGCAACGCCGGTTGATAAGGTATACAGGCTAAAGGCTGTTGCGGAAGAGAATCTTAGGTTTGTATTTACCGGTAATTGCTGAAATAATTCATAAAAAGACTATCCCGGGAATTATATGATTAATCGGTCATATAATTTCCGGGATAGTCTATGGAATTGGTTACGTTTATCTGTAACGCGTTACCTGAATTATCAGAACAGAGGTCTTTTTATATGCTATGTTGACGCTAAGGAACAAGGTGATTTCAAAACAAGGAGGATTTACATATGACAACAGAAACTTTTACAAATGAGATTAAAAGAATAATTGATGAAGCAAGAAATAAGGGTGAAGAATATGTAGTAATAAAGCTTGCGTCAGAGAGACTACTGGATTTTTTGAAAAGAAAGAAACTGAAACTTACAGTCAACCGATAGAAGAGTCGTACTGTCAACGTATTTTCAATCCGAAATTTTAAATTCCTTGGCTTTTCGTTGGGAAGGAACGGAAATGTCATTTTTGTCAGAGGTCACGCAAAGACCTGGAAGAAATCAAAGCCGAAGACACGAATCCTCATAAAGATGGGAGTCCCTGATGACTTGGCTTTTTATGTGGGCAACAGCCGACGAGGACATTGGTTTACAATACACACGGTAGCCGTTAATATGGCTATGACAAAAGAAAGACTGATAAACAGTGGCTTTTACGATTTAGCCACTGCCTATCGGTCATGCACGTCAACAATTGATAGCACCGTATACCGAACGGTACGTATGGTGATTTCAACACCAATTCTGCATATAGTCTAAAAACAGACAATATGCAAATAAGTTAGCCTGTGATATGCTTCTATAGTCCAAGAGACATTCAACGATTATAATCTTAAAAATTCTTTCAGAATGATCATTCCCGATAACACAATTTTTATTATCAGTTTTGCGCAGAACTGCTATATAATCAAAGCGAGAGGTTCATATCTTTCTCGCTATACTGTAGGAGCAGATAAGGTTAGGAAACTAAAGTCAGTTTATGGGCTTAATATAACGCGAGAAGTTGAAAGTGAGGTGACGAAATTGTGTACATACGCAACCGCTATGGAAAATAAGGGAATAGAGAAAGGAATAGCCAAAGAAAAGGAACGTGGGCTTATGGCGTTGGTTCAGAGCCTAAAGGTATACGTTAGTGACTTTGACGAGTTGTATACCGCTGTTATAAAAAACGAAGAGTATGAAAAGGTTTCAAGAGAAACTGTCATGAAGTATTATGGTGAGAATCCTTCAAACTCATAGTTTATTTTAAACTGGTAACCAGACGGTCAAAAAATGATCACATTATTTAATATTACATAGCGTATCTTTAGGACCCGGAAAAGCTGATAAGATCAAAGGGATATATATGGTTTTCCGATGACTGGGAGCATGTACATGCGGAGTGTACAGGCTGCGGAAAGATATTCCATCTTGACAACCTTGTTTTTTCGGGCGCTGCAAGTCAAATGAAGAAAAAATACGGTATAGAAATTGATTACGGAAAGACTGTCATCATGTGCCTGTGCAATGAGTGCAGAGGGAATGCTTAGCCCCAAGGGCAAGCGCTGGCTGTCTGTATGTGATTTGGTGTTGACTATATTGGTGGGTGTTTAATGATGATATTTAGTTCTTTAAATGAAAAACTGAAGAGAAGTCAATTAATAACTGTTGGAATCGCAGGCGGAATAGCTGTGATTATGATCATGATTATCGGTACTGTAATCATGGGCAGTGCGGCACATAATGATACTGAGAGAGCGATTCATTCTGTCAGTACCCTCTATCTTGATGAGCTGGCAGGTCGTAGAGAACAGGTGGTTGCAAACAACCTTCAAAGCGGGATAAAGAACCTTAAAGTTGCGCTTTCACTGATGACAGAGGATGATTTGTCTGATCAGGAACATCTTCAGGCCTTTCAGGCAAGAATGAAAAAACTCTATACGCTGGATAGATTTGCCTTTGTGGACAGAGATGGAATCATTTATACATCTCTGGGGAATCAGACCAATATAGATGATTATAAGTTTGACTACCTGAATATAGCAGGTCCTGAAATATCGATATTAAACTTAGAAAGTAAAGAAAAGAAGGTTATCATCGCCATACCTGTTGATAACATCAGATTTATGGGAAAAGAGTTTGTGGTCTGCTTCATGGAGATAGATATGAAGGAAATGCTTCAGGGTGTTTCCATGAGTTCCGATGAAAAGGATGCTACATTTTGTAATATCTATACAGACAATGGTGTGGCTCTCAGTGATACAGTCCTCGGAGGACTTGCTGTTGAAGATAATCTTCTTGAGGCCCTTTTGAAGGCTGATTTTGTCAGGGAGTCATCCTATCAGAAAATCCTTGATGACTTTTCTTATAAACGTCAGGGCGAAGTTTCTTTTTCCTATAACGGTACCTATGAGACTTTATCCTATGTACCGATTAAAGGAACTGACTGGATGCTGACTTATCTCATAAAAGAAAGTGTCATTTCCGAGAAGATAAGTTGGATTTCTCAGGGAATTATATACAGAAGTATCATACAGTCGTCTCTGGCAGCTTTGATTCTCATCATAATGTTTACATTTATCATTATTCAGATAAGGAAAAATGCTGCCCTTAAGCTTTCCAAGGAAACTTCTGAAGCAGAAAACAGGGTAAAGCAGCAGGAGATGGAACAAAGGCTTGAATTACAGGAGAAACTTCTTAAGGAAGAGAAGAAAAGAACCGAACAGGATAACATGATAACTGCATTATCTGCGGATTACAGAAGTGTTTACTATATAAATCTCGATGAGGATAAAGGCATGTGCTACCGTGGTGATGCTGAGTACATGGAACAGACCGCAGAGGGAAAGCCTTTCCCATTTTATGAAAGATTTAAGTGGTATGCTGATAATTACGTAGCCGGGGAATATCAGGAAGGTTTTTTGAAATTTATAGATCCTGAAAACATAAAAAAAGGACTGTTAACAGAACCCATTCTCGCCTATCGTTACCTGGTAAAACGCGCAGGGGAAGAGTATTATGAGATGATCAGAGTTGCAGGAGTCCGAAGTATCGATGAGAGAAAAGACGGGGAAATTCATGATATAGGTTTGGGATTTACTGTTATTGATGCGGAAATGCGACAGACCATGGCACAGCAGACAGCACTAAGCGATGCGCTTTCCTCCGCAGAGCAGGCCAATAAAGCTAAGACAGCATTTCTTTCCAATATGAGCCATGAGATCCGCACTCCTATGAATGCCATCATAGGGCTTGATAACATTGCTCTGAATGATCCGGAAACACCTGAAAAAACAAAGGGTTATCTTGTGAAAATAGGAAATTCCGCAGAACACCTTCTCAGTCTTATCAATGATATCCTGGATATGTCACGTATAGAATCCGGCAGGATGGTATTAAGAAGGGATGAGTTCTCGATTTCAAAGTTTCTTGAAGATATAAATACCATGTTCAGCGGACAGTGTATGGAAAAAGGACTTAAGTACGCCTGTCACATAAAGGGAGATATCGATAACTACTATATAGGCGATAGTATGAAGCTGAAACAGGTTCTTATCAATATACTTGGTAATGCTGTTAAATTCACACCATCAGGAGGGGCAGTGAATCTTACCCTTGAGAGAACTGCCCGGTTTGACGGTAAAAGCACTTTGCAATTCACTGTCATGGATACGGGTATAGGTATGAGTGAGGAATTTCTTCCTCATATTTTTGATACTTTCGCTCAGGAAGATGCCACATATACAAATAAATACGGTTCCTCCGGTCTCGGAATGGCTATAACAAAAAACATAGTTGAAATGATGAATGGAACCATACAGGTTGAGAGTGTTAAGAATGAGGGTTCTACATTTAAAGTGACTGTCACCATGGATGATTCAGGTCATAAAGAAGAAGCATCCGATGATACCATTAAGCCATTAAAAGATATGTCAGTTATGATAATCGATGATGACCCTGTGGCCTGCGAACACGGAAAACTGGTTCTTGAAAAAGTTGGTATTACAGTAGACACAGCATTGTCAGGCCCTGAAGGGATAGATAAGATCGAGTTAAGACGCGGCAGGAGAAATCCTTACGATCTTATCCTTGTGGACTGGAAAATGCCTGAAATCGATGGAATAGAAACTTCGAGACGTATACGTTCTGTAGTAGGTGAAGAAACCGCCATAATCATTCTGACAGCCTACAAGTGGGATGATATCTATGACGAAGCCGTAAATACCGGTGTTGACAGTTTTATTTCAAAACCGCTCTTTGCTGCAAATGTATTAGATGAATTCGAAAGAGCGGTAAAACGAAAGAAGACGGTTAAAACAGTTAAGAATGAAGATATTGATTTCACCGGAAAGAATATACTCCTTGCGGAAGATGTTGATATCAATGCTGAGATTATGAAGATGATCCTTGAAGCCAGGGGCATAAATGTAGACATTGCCCATAACGGTAAAGAGGCTGTCGAGTTATTTGAGACAAAACCGGAAAATCATTATCTTGCAGTACTGATGGATATGCGTATGCCTGAAATGGATGGTCTTACCGCAACAAAGATCATCAGAAATACAGACAGAAATGATTCTAAGAAGATACCGATACTAGCACTTACTGCCAATGCTTTCGACGAGGATGTTCAGAGAAGCCTTCAGGCCGGCTTAAACGCACATCTTACCAAGCCCGTGGATGCAGAACTGCTCTTCGAGACGCTGGGTTCGTTTATGTAGCCTTAACCGTTTCTATGAATGCCTGTACCTGAGGTGGTTTGATATATTCCGGACGATATAAAAGGTGGGTTTTACGAAAAAAATGGATAATTATGTTGCAACCGCAACACGTTGGTTTGGCCGGCTGCATTATCATCTCCTTCGAAAAACACATTAGTTTTCGTTTAGGAGGTTTTACCATGGATAATAAAATGTTCTGCTATCAGTGTCAGGAAACAGCAGGCTGCAAAGGATGCACAATGGTTGGTGTATGCGGAAAAAAGCCTGAGGTGGCCAATCTTCAGGATCTTCTTGTGTATGTGACAAAGGGGCTTAGCGCTGTTACCACACAGCTTCGTAAGGAAGGTAAAAAAGTTGATGAGAATATCAATCATCTCATTACCGTAAATCTTTTTACAACCATTACAAATGCAAACTTTGATTATGAGAATATCGCTGAGAAAATCGAGGAAACCCTTAAAGTAAAAGCACAGCTTATAGAACAGCTTGATGCAAAAGGAAATCTTCCGGATGCAGCTTTCTGGGATGGAAAGAGATGTGATTATGATGAAAAAGCAAAGCATGTAGGTGTTCTTTCAACAGAAAATGAGGATATACGTTCACTTAGAGAGCTGATTACTTATGGACTTAAGGGCCTGGCTGCATATTCAAAGCATGCCAATGCTCTTCTGAAGGATAATGAAGCTGTAGACAGTTTTCTTCAGGAGGCACTTGCAAAAACTCTTGATGACACACGTTCTGTTGATGATTATGTAGCTCTTACACTTGAGACCGGAAAGTACGGAGTAGACGGAATGGCACTGCTTGATGAAGCCAATACTTCAGCCTATGGCAACCCTGAAATCTCAAAGGTTGATATCGGAGTAAGGAATAATCCGGGAATTCTTATATCCGGTCATGATCTTAAGGACCTTGAGATGCTTCTGGAGCAGACTAAGGGAACCGGAGTTGATGTTTATACTCATTCAGAAATGCTTCCGGCTCACTATTACCCATTCTTTAAAAAGTATGATAACTTTGCCGGTAATTACGGTAATGCATGGTGGAAGCAGAAAGAGGAATTTGAAAGCTTTAACGGTCCTATACTTATGACGACAAACTGTATCGTTCCTCCTGCTGAGTCGTATAAGAACAGACTCTTCACAACAGGTGCGACAGGATATCCCGGATGCAGACACATCTATGGAAAATACGGAGAGAAGAAGGATTTCTCTGAGATAATCGAACTTGCAAAGACCTGCAAGGCTCCTACAGAGATTGAGAAGGGTGAGATCATAGGCGGTTTTGCCCATGCACAGGTGTTTGCTTTAGCAGATAAGGTGGTTGATGCGGTAAAGTCCGGAGCCATAAAGAAGTTTGTTGTTATGGCAGGATGTGACGGACGCGCAAAGTCAAGAGAGTACTATACAGAATTTGCAAAGGCACTTCCTAAGGATGCTGTGATACTGACAGCGGGCTGTGCCAAGTATAAGTACAACAAACTGAATCTCGGAGACATTGACGGAATTCCAAGAGTACTGGACGCAGGTCAGTGCAATGATTCCTATTCACTTGCGCTTATTGCGCTTAAGCTCAAGGAGGCATTTGGGCTTGATGATATAAATGATCTGCCCATAGTTTATAACATTTCATGGTATGAGCAGAAAGCGGTTATAGTTCTCCTTGCACTTCTCTATCTTGGGGTTAAAAATATATATCTCGGACCTACACTTCCGGCATTCCTTTCACCGAATGTGGCAAAGGTTCTGGTTGATAGTTTCGGAATAGGGTCTATCACAAATGTGGATGATGATATAAAGATGTTTTTTGATTGATGATCAGCTTTTGCTGCCATTTCTCGGGAAATGAGTAAGAATCATCTCAAGTTTACCTGCATAATACTCTACAAAAATTCTTTGAATCTCCGGAGAGTATTTCAGTACATGATATTCTGGAAACTTAAAAAGATGATAATTATACCCGAAAAGGTACGTTTCGAACTATATTCATATATATACACCCTAAAGGGTATAAATCTCGATTATTCATTGCGTTTTATACCTTTTAGGGTGTATGTTCATTTTATGAATACTATATCTGAATTTATTAAACGTGAAAGAAAAAATGATAAAACAGAATACGTAGGTGGATAAACGAATATGAAATTTTCAAGGGATAAATATTCACTATTGAATTATTTTGTTCTGCCTTTACTGTTATTGGCCAGCGCATATATAGTCATGAGCTACTATTCTTTTGCACATACCATTCCTCTTGAGGTCGATGAAGAAGAACAGTATGTGTATCATTTTGCCATGATCACCAACGGACAGAACAGTACCTATTGGGACAATGTTTATGAAGGGGCCTGTGGTGCGGCCAAATCCTACAGGGCTTATGTAGAGCCGGTTGGGGAAAACATCCGTGAAGACACTTCTGTTGCGGAAAAGCTGGAGATGGCCCGTTACTGTAATTATGACGGAGTTTTGGTATATCCCGAGGATTCACCTGAAGTTGAACGGAACATCGATGCTCTTGTGTCTGAGGGAATCCCGGTTATTACTTTGCAGAGAGATAGTGTTGAGAGCAAAAGACAGGCATTTGTAGGAGTAAATGACTATTTTTTAGGGCAGGCTTACGGACGCAGGCTCAAAGAAATGGGCAGAAAAGACCCGCAATATATTTCGGTACTTTTCCCGGGAAGTACTTATGGTCAGGACAACCGAAAGTGGTTTTTGCAGGGTTTGAAAAATACCATAGGGACAGAAGACTATTCCATAGATTATCAGATAGTAAAAGATGAAAACGGACTGTCAAATGCGGAGAACATCATAGATAAGCTTATCACCGGAATAGGAGATCACAGAGCTCCTGATATCATAATATGTTTAAACAATCAGATCACGGAGCTTGCCTATCAGATAATATCAGACAGAGGCATGCTTGATAAAAGCTCAATTATAGGAAGCTATATTTCAGAATCCATAGCTGAAGATATCCTTTCGGGAGATATAGAATTTACCATAATTCCCAATCCCGGTGATATAGGTGCGAAGGCGGTTGAAGAACTTATACGCTATAGAAACTATGGTGTGGCAAATTATTTCAGCAATGTTGAGTTTATAGTGGTGGATAAACATAATGCAGCAGAATACTGGGGAGGATTTCAGTGAATAATTCCGTACAAAAGGCGGATGCCCGTTTTTCCTTGCGGAAAAGACTTATGATGCCGGTCATGATAGTGCTCATAATGCTTTTTATCATAAACTATGTGATGTTCCTGCGGGTGAATAATTCCATAGACAGTCTTAATAATGTCTATGAAACCAGCATTGAAATAAATGACCTTGGAACTGGTCTGGAAAAGCTTCACAGCTCCTTTTCCGAGTATATAAATACAAGAAGTGATACAGCATTAAGTGAATATAAAAAGCACTATTCGGAGCTTTATGATCTGATTCAGTATTACAACGATAAGATCGTGGCGGATCCGATCCTAATTCTTGAAAGAAATATTCGTAATATCACACTGAATTATCTTTCCTGTATAGATACGGCGGTAGAGAAAAAGCAGCTTAAATCAAATGAATACAAAAAGTATTTTATGGAAGCTGAAGGTATATATACACATCTGACCCGTAATATACGGGCGCTGAATGTCATGCGATTTGAGACAAATTCTCAGAATTATGAGGTTCTTTACGGATATCTCAGGAATCTGGAAGGTTTTATTCTCGCTGTTCTTGCCATGATGTCCATCGTTCTCCTGATGGTGGTTTATATGATAGTGGACTCCATCACCCGGCCACTTACAGAGCTTGCGGATAAGGCGATGGAAGTCGAGGGAGGAAATATAGATATCGAGATTCCCAAAGCAAAATATCAGGATGAGGTAGGAGTTCTGTCCGGTGCCTTCGCTCAGATGCTTGCAGGTATACGCAGGGATATAGCGGAGATACGATTACATGCCCAGCGTGAGCTTGAGATGAAGGAAAAGGAGCTTGTTACGGAAACTCTTTTGAAGGATGCCCAGCTGAAATATTATCAGGCCCAGATAAGTCCCCATTTTCTGTTTAATACATTAAATGCCGGACAACAGCTGGCGATGATGGAAGATGCAGAACGTACTTACAGTTTTCTGGAAAACACTGCTTCTTTTTTCAGGGGGCAGTTACGCGGAAACGGTGCGGTGTCAACGATTGATAAAGAGATAGAATTGATCGATCATTATATGTACATAATGAATGTCCGCTATTCAGGAGAGTTTCTGATCAAAAAAGAAATCAATGAAAGTATAAATGATGTTTCTTTTCCGGGGATGGTGCTGCAGCCTTTGGTGGAAAATGCTATCCACTATGCATTTACGGACTGGCCGGAGGATAAGGAGAAGGAAATAAAGATCCACACCTACCAGGCCGGAAGTCATGCGGTTATCGAGATTGCGGATAACGGAGTGGGTATGAGTGAAGAAAAAATAAAGGATGTTCTTACAGGTCCTGTCACCCCTGCAAAGGTCAGTTACAGATCAGGCGAAACCGCCAATGGGGTGGGGCTCAGAAACGTTCGTGAGCGCTTGAGGCTTTATTATAACAGTGATAAGGTGTTTAATATAGAAAAAGGAGCATCGGGAGGAACCCGTGTCATCATTACAGTACCGATTTCAGAACAGAGCCTTGGTGTGGGTAAACACCTTTCATAACTTGCTGTGTTTTAGCCGGAGGATGGGGAACGGAGATCTAAATGTATAAAATATTGATAGCTGATGACGAGGGGATCGTCAGAGATTCCTTGAAATATATAATAGAAAAGGATTTTTCAGACTGTGAGATATATCTGGCCAAAAGCGGCAGACAGGCAATTGAGATCGCTGAGGAATACAGCCCGGATATAGCATTGCTTGATATTCAGATGCCGGGGATAAACGGCTTGTCGGCTCTTCGCGAGATCAAAGCCGTGAATAAAAAGGTAAGGGCGCTGATCCTGACGGCTTATGATAATTTCGATTACGCCAAGGAGGCTGTAGAGCTTGGTGCCACCGATTATATCATGAAGCCCATAGACAGGAAAAAGATAGATGATACCTTTTTAAGGCTAATGCATGACATCGAGGCCGAGAGACAAAAACGCCAGTATGATCTCTGCATCAGAGAGAAAATGGAAGCAGTCATACCCATAATTGAAAATGGCTTTGTGCTGAGTCTTATCATAAAAAACGAATACAACTACTCGGGAGCGCAGTACAGAGAACTTCTTGACCTGAAGGAAGAATATGGATTTATCATAGTTTTGGAGTGGGGAGAAGGATTTATGTCTCATGCCCCCGGAAATCCTGTAGGTTCCAGTGTAAGAGCCCACAAGTTCGTGTCCGGCATCAGCGAACAGATACGTACATACTTTAAAGCATATTTATCCAACATAATGGGCAATAAGATCGTTGCAGTGATTCCCTCTGAAACCGATAATCTGAGCTATGAAGATCGTCTTCGTATGATCGAAAAGGTAAGATCACTTACAGCGTCCCTTAAGGAGATGGTATCCATAGACTTTAAAGCGGGTATAGGTTCGGTCCGCACCTGGGATGATGCCTTTGAGAGTTATCAGGAAGCGCTCAATGCTTTGCGCCATGGGGTTCGTAAGGTGACCCATGTGGATGATCTCTATGTGCGGGATACTGATGACAGGCAGTATGCGGACATGAAAAAAGCCCTGCTGGATGCGCTGATGAAAGGATCGGATATTGAGGTAGGACATGAAGCTGAAGCCTATCTGTCCCGGGTATTCGAAAATAATGATGATCTTGTAAGTGCAAAAATGGAGCTTCTGGAAGTGTACATAGATTCCTGTCACCTTATGGAGGAACGTGGAAAGTATTTCAAAGATGATTTTGGACCTAAACTTATAAAGGCTTCGGATGCACAAACTTTAAGAGACATATTTATTATGGCTGTACAGCAGCTCAAACAGGAAATACTTATACAATCCGGAAAGCAGAACACTGTGATCTCAAAGGCTCAGGAGTATATGAAAAAGTACTACAACAAAGACATCTCCCTTGAAGCTACAGCTGAGACAGTGAATATAAGCCCGTACTACTTTTCCAAGCTCTTTAAGGAGGAGACAGGTATCAACTTCAGTGACTATCTCACAGAATTACGCATTAACCGTGCGAAGGAACTGATCAATCAGGATCCTGACAGGAATATAAAGGAAGTTTCCATCGAAGCAGGGTATTCGAATCCCAATTATTTCTCCCGTATCTTTAAAAAATGGACCGGGATGACCCCTACGGAATTAAGGGATTCAATTAAGGCTGAGGTTTGATCTTACCGGGTAGGAATTCACGGGAAGCAAACATTTCATACGATCAATATAGCACTTTCTTGCTGCAAGAAAGTGCTATTCTTTATTTGAAAATTAAATTCTGTCAATTAATGAAGCCTTTTCACAAATAAATGCTATCCCGGGGATGATATAGTTTTTACAGTCATAGACGGGATGTATCAGAGAGTAACGGTACAGGCATCCCGTGAGAAAGGGGGATAATGGCATGAGTACAGTTTTGCAGGCTATTGCGAACGGACTTATGATAGGTGGCTTTTATGCCATGATGGGCATGGGACAGAATGTCATCTTCGGAGTTATGAAGATCATTAATTTCTGCCATGGAGAAATGTTGATGGTGGGAATGTATCTGACATTTGTGCTGTATACGTTCTTTGGTATGGACCCCTATGCGGCAGTACCCTTTGTCGCCTTCATCATGTTCATACTGGGAGCCTGCATTCAGTCATCCTTGATAACACCTTCTCTTGGTACTAAATCATTTACCAATCTCCTTTTTCTTACAGTTGGTCTGGGAACACTGCTCAGTAATATAGCCCTTGTGACTTTCGGTTCGTCCTTCCGTACCATAACCACCTCCTATACCGGGAATGTTGTTCAGCTCGGACCGGTAACCATGGGACTTCCCAAACTGATAAGTTTTGTAGTTACCATCATAATAACGATCCTGCTTTTCGCATTTCTTAAATACACAACCTTAGGCAAACAGATTCGTGCGGTATCACAGAACTCTGTCGGGGCAGAGGTGGTAGGTATCAATGTAAAGGGCATATATATTCTGGCTTACGGTATCGGAGCCGCGCTTGCAGGTACAGCCGGAGCACTGCTGACACTTTTCTATGTCATATCACCGACAGCCGGTTCTATTTTCTCATTCAGAGCACTGATAGTCGTGGTAGTCGGAGGACTTGGATCTATACCGGGCGCTTTTTTTGCAGGTATCTTTCTGGGTCTTCTGGAAACACTGGTCTCTCTTCTTGTAAGTCCCATGTATAAGGATCTTATCGTATTTGTGACATTTATAGTTATTCTGGTAATTCGTCAAAACATCATAGCAAGGAGGCGATAAGATGGATCAGATAAACATTAAAAAAGAGGTTTCTGATGAAGACCTGAAGAGTGCTTCAATATACTACAGAAATATAAAAATCGCGGTTTGTGCTTTTCTTGCTGTTTTGCTGATCATACCGCTGTTCATCAAAGATTATCCATATATTATGAATGTCTTTGTACTGGTTTTTTACATGACGACTCTTTCCATGGCCTGGAATCTTCTGGGAGGCATGACCGGACAGAATTCTCTGGGACATGCAGCCTACATGGGCCTGGGAGCTTATGCCTGCTGTCTGCTCATGACCAAGGCGGAAGTAAATCCCTGGATATGCTGCATTTTCGGAATGATAGTAGTAGGGCTTGTTTCTGGAATCATCTTTTATCCGTGCTTTATCCTGAAGGGACCCTATTTTACTCTTGTAAGCATAGCTTTCGGAGAAGCCATAAGGCAGTTTATCCTGAATTGGGATTTTGCGGGAAATGCAATTGGCATATCCCTTTCCTTCGGAGATGACTCCTGGACGGAATTCAGATTTATGAGTAAAGTGCCTTACTATTATGTGGGACTTTTCATGCTGATAGCGGTTTATGTCTTTATGAAAAAGATAGACAGATCAAAGCTTGGCTTTGCACTGAAAACGATCAGAGAGGATGAGGATACAGCCGCTGCCATAGGCATCAATCCTATAAAGTACAAGGTCATTGCGGTAGTTATCTCAGCTATGATAGCGGGAATGGTGGGATTCTTTTATGCGTCCTATAACAGGTACATCGATCCGGATCTGATGCTTCAGACATATTCGGTTGAGTCGGTTTTACCTGCAGTTGTAGGTGGTGCCTCATTTGTCGAAGGACCTCTGGTAGGCGGCGGGATCATGATCACGATTTCGGAGTTCCTCAGAAACCAGTTCGGAGCCATACTTCCCGGAATCAATCTTATCATGTATGCGCTGGTGCTTATACTTGTGATACGTTTTCGTCCATCAGGACTTCTTGGATGGTATATGAACAGTGATATCAAAAACAAAATAGACAAAGGCATTCTCAAAAAGCCATCCATGGAAGTTCTTGAGGCAGCACAGGCCGCCAATGATCACAATTCTTCAGGAAGGGGAGTCTGATATGGCAGTACAACCGATTATTGAAGTCCATAATATTACTAAACGGTTTAAAGGACTGACCGCTGTAAAGGATGTTTCTTTCGAAGTTGAAAAAGGAAAGATAACAGGCATGATAGGGCCCAACGGTGCCGGTAAATCGACCACCTTCAATATGATCTGCGGATACTATCCGCCTACGGAAGGAAGGATTTTTTATAAGGGTGAGGATATAACCAGTAAGCCGGCTTATGAATATACAAAAATGGGAATAGCAAGGACTTTCCAGATTATGAAGCCCCTAAAGAACCTTACGGTTATGGATAATGTTATCGCCTCTTCGTATTTCGGGACAGATCCTGCAAAGAATCCCAGAGAAGCCAGAGAAAAAGCGATGGAAATTCTGAATTTCACCGGGCTTTACGATAAAAGAAACACTCTGTCCAAGGATATGGGTACACCGGATCAGAAAAGACTTGAAATGGCCAGAGCCCTGGCAACAAATCCCGAGCTGCTTTTTCTGGATGAGAATATGGCAGGATTAAATCCTACAGAAACTGAAGATGCGATCCGGCTTATCAGACGTATCAATGAGAGCGGCGTCACGGTTTTTCTGATAGAGCATATCATGAAGGCTGTTGTCAGTCTCTGTGAAAAAGTAATAGTGCTGCATCATGGAGAAAAAATTGCGGTTGGAACTCCCGATGAAGTTATGAATGATCCTTATGTAATGGAAGTTTATCTCGGCACGAAGAAGGAGGATGGAAATGCTTAAAGTCAGGGGATTAAATGCCGGCTACGGATCCATCAGGATCATTTGGGATGAGGCCTTCGAAATCAATGACGGAGAGATAGTTGCAATACTGGGATCCAACGGAGCAGGAAAAACAACAACTGTAAGAGCCATAACAGGTCTTATCAAACCTGTTTCCGGAAGTGTTGAGTTTAACGGAGAAGATCTTAGTAAGAAAAGCTCAAGACATATTCTGGATAAGGGAATAGTTCAGGTTCCTGAAGGCAGACAGCTTTTTACAGGTATGACCTGTCTCGAGAATCTTGAGATGGGAGCATTTAACAAACAGCTTAAAGCGGATTTCAAAAAGAATCTGGAGAAATGTTATACCTGGTTCCCCAAACTAAAGGAACGTGCATCCCAGATTGCCGGCACATTATCCGGTGGTGAGCAGCAGATGGTGGCAGTTGCAAGAGCGCTTGTGGGAGAGCCCAGGCTGCTTATTTTAGATGAACCTTCCCTGGGGCTTGCTCCCAATATAGTGGACGATATTCTGAAGGTTGTAAAAGAACTTGCCGAAACCGGAGTCTCGGTCATGCTTGTTGAGCAGGATATAACGAAAGCTCTTGCGGTAGCTGACAGAGGTTATGTAATAGAGAATGGCTGTATCACACTGGAGGGTACTGCCGGTGAACTCGTAACCAATGAACATGTTAAGAAGGCGTATCTTGGCATATAGCCTGAACATTTTCATGATATTAGTGTCATAAGTCTTCCTCCACTTGTGCTTGCACAAAAGTGGAGGATAGACTTCATGACACGCCCCACATGGAGCACGAAAGGACGATTTATCGGCCTGAGAGTGCGGAATGTGGGAGGAACGCGAGAGCGCTTAGCGCGAAGCGGTCCGATATCGACTTTTGAAACTAACATCATAATATTTAAAAGGAGGACATTATGAAACTAAGTAAACTGACTTCAGTACTTCTGGTCTTTGCTGTTACCGGCTCCATGCTTGCAGGCTGTGGGGCATCGTCTGGGGCAGGGGCTGCAGCCGGAACACAGGCACAGGAACAGACCGCAGCAACAGAGGCTGTCAAAGACTCTCAGGCAGCTACAGAAAAGGCAACGGAAGCAGCAGGTGCAACCGGAGAGGTAAGCGGTGAACCTATCAGGATAGGTGCCATGTATGCATTATCGGGAGACAAGGCTGCAATAGGTACCAATATCATGCGTGGCGTGGATTTTGCTGTTGAAGAGATAAATGCAGCAGGAGGAGTAAACGGTAGACCTATAGAAATCGTTCGAGGTGATACACAGGGTGATCCAAAGGTAGCAAGATCTGTGGCAGAACGTCTCATCACACAGGACAAAGTAAATGCCATCATGGGATGCCATCAGTCAACACTTACAGAGATCGTTGCCAAGGTATGTGAGCAGTATAAGATACCTATGGTAACAGCCATTTCTACAGTAGACAGTATTTCAACAGGAGGACTCCAGTATTTCTTCCGTCTTTGCCCGCTTAACTCAGTATATGTGGAAGATATGGTCAAGTATATAAAAGATTCTTCCGAACAGACCGGTAAAGAAGTAAAGACTGTTTCGATTTTTGCGGATAATTCCCAGATCGGACAGGAAATCATTCGCTGCGTCAATCTCTACGCACCAAAGTATGACCTTGAGATCGTGAAGGAAGTTCAGTATTCAAGCGGTGCTGCGGATCTCACCTCAGAGGTTCTCGCTCTTAAAGAAGCCAATGCAGATGCAGTTATCTGCGAGTCATATATAGCAGATGCAATTCTTTTTACAAAGACTCTTAAGGAGCAGAATTATCAGCCTCCTATCATAATTGCCAAGGCGAACGGTTTTGCGGATCCGTCATATATCCCGTCAACAGAGGGAATCTCCAACGGTATAACAACTGTTGTGGAATTCAATCCGGATCTTAAGAAGGGTGTTGAGACCAATGAGAGGTTCAAGGCTCAATTTGATGTAGATATGAACGGACATTCAGCAGAGTCTTATACTGTGGTATGGCTTCTTAAGACAGCTTTTGAACAGGCCGGCACAACAGACGGAACTGCGGTTAAGGATGTACTTGATAAGATCGATATCAAGGATTCATTCCCTAACGGTCCTGACATCATCCTTCCTTATAATGAAATCAAATTTGAGGATTATGAGTTTGATGGTGCACAGCATACAAATGATAATATTCACTCTTCTGTTGCTGTGGCTCAGATTCAGGATGGTACATTCAAGACTGTATGGCCTTTTGACTTTACAGATACAAAGATCGAATATCCCGCACCTCTGTCATAACGTATATTTCTATAACAATATTTTTCTCCTGATAAACATAAAATACAGTACCGGTAAACTTATGGATGCAGCTTTTTGCCCCAGGTACGAGATGCATTCGAGGTATCAACTTGTTGAACGGTAAACAGACGGATGCAGCTCTGAAACCAAAGGGGCTGCATCTGTTTTTGGTTTATTAATTTCCCGGGGTTCATTTAGCGAAATTAAGGACCGGGCTCTCCGTATAACAGACCGGACTTCGAAATCAAAATAAAGTTCATTTATACTGTTGTCAGTTTGGTTCGATAATAATAGTGGCAGGTAAAAATCGTAAATGCCTATTCTTAATATATGTACCGTTATGAGAACTACGGCGAGATGGAGAGTGATATGATAAACTGGATAAGTCCCTTTAATTATGATTTCGCAATAGCTACTTTGCCGGTACAGATCATACTTTTCGTGTTTTATGGATTCAGAAGAAATCTTCCGTTGATGCAGAGTTACTGCTTTTGGTATATCCTGATCTCCAATTTTGTGATGACAACAGCGGATATCATTTCCTGTGAAATGAATGAGATATGGAAAGAATTTCCGTTATGGATTATGTATGCGGTAAACCACGCATATTTCCTGGGATTTATACTGAGGGGGTTTTTTCTGTTTGTATACACTGTTGAAGCCTCAAGATTTTATAATAAGCACTACTTTTGGATCAGGCTCATAGTCTCTCTTCCGGCGGCAGCAGCCGTTATGCTTATTCTGTCTTCTCCCTGGACGGCAGCTATCTATACTTTTTCAGCGGATGGTTATCATAACTGTTCTTTCTACCCTGTCATATACTTCAGCACGTATTTTTATATCGGATGTTCACTGGTGATCATCGCGATGAATTGGGGCAAAATGACCAGAAGGATAGGTGCAGGGCTTCTTTCCTATAACATTTTACTTTTATTCGGAATACTTGTCAGAAAACAGTTCTATCATATGCTGGTGACAAGTTACTTCAGTCTGCTTTCCATACTGATTATATTTCTTACTGCAGAGAACCCGGACTTATACAGAGATTCAGGCACAGGGTTTCTGAATAAGAATGCACTTTTTCTCATAGGAAAGGATATTCAGAATAAGAATATACCATTTAGTCTTATGACTATTTCTCTTCATAATTACGGAACACTGAAAACTATTTACAGCATGGAGCAGATAAAAGAAACCCTCAGAATTGTAGCTTCATGGCTCTCCGGGAACTATAAGGATCATTTTTTATTCTGGACAGAAAACGGAACCTTTATAATTCTTTTCAAGGGACATCAATCTCAAGATCCTGCTAGTCTGATAGGTGAGTGGAAGGAGAAATATAATCAGCTTGTACGGATATGTGACAATTATTTCCCTGTTAACATAAGTATGATGCTGCTTTCCGAGGAAATGATAAGTAAGCACAGCCTCATCATAAGTGACATAGCCAGATATGCTATAGTAAAATCATATTCCGAAAATCGCCGTGATAATTTTTCTTTTACAGAAGAAATGATTGAGAATGTAAAGAGGCAGAGGGATGTAGAAAAAGCCATAAAGCGTGCGATGGCCGAAAACAGATTTGAAGTATATTTTCAGCCTATATACTCGGTTAAGACAGGGAAAATCGAAGGTGCGGAAGCCCTTGCGAGGCTGAAGGATCCTGATATCGGGAATATTCCGCCTGTTGAATTTATACAGACAGCCGAAAGAAACGGTGACATCATAGAGATCGGCAAGCAGATTTTTGAAAAGGTATGCATCTTTCTCGAAAATACAGATACAGAAAAGCTGGGAATACGGTTCATAAGCGTTAATCTGTCTCCCATCCAGTGTATAAGCCGCAGCCTTTCCGATGACCTGTATGAAATTGCAAAACGGCATGGAATACCCATGAGCCTGTTTGATTTTGAGATAACTGAGTCCATGATAGATGACTATACTATGATACTGACTACCATAGCAGGACTCAGCGCAAAAGGGTCGGAGTTTTTCCTCGATGATTTCGGAACAGGAGCTGCAAATCTTACAAGTCTTGTGAATCTCCCGATCCATGTAGTAAAAATCGATATGAGCTTTGTATGGTCATATTTTGAAGGTAAGGCCGGTTTTTTACCCGACCTTATCAACCTGTTTAAACATTCTAAAATGGGGGTAATAGTCGAAGGCATAGAGACTATAGATATGAAAAATAAGATGGAAGAGCTTGGGTGCGATTATGAGCAGGGCTACTTTTTCTCCAAGCCTCTTCCTCCCGAGGATTTCATAACCTTCATGACAGATCATACCGCTTGTGCTACAGACGTTGAATCTTCCTTGACATGACCGGTGCGTTTTACAAATCTGACCAGCACCATGATGCAGATCATGTCGATGAAAAGGGCAATGGCTATGCTTCCGATTCCTGTGGCGATGCCGAAGTTCTCTGCGATAACACCTACTATTGTGGGCATGACGATGGAGCCGAGGCTTGCACTTGTCAGGATAAAGCTCCAGGCAAGGCTGTACTTCCTGATGAGCTCACCTGCAAAGGAAACGGTTGTGGCATATATGCCGGCCATGGAGAAACCGAAGCCTATTATTCCGATGATGATTGGAAGGGTGGTTCTGGACAGTATAAGCACTATGAAGAAGAGAACTATGCCTACGCCCATGGCGGGAAGCAGGTTCTCTTTTTTTACCTTAGTTGAAAGGAAAGCAGTTGTGAGTCTTCCTAAGAGGATCATCACCCAGAGGATGCTGGCGGTGACCTGAGCGAGATTTGGCTGAAGGAGTCCGGTGTCCTTGAAATAGGTGATCATCCATCCGATAACGCCCTGTTCTGCACATAAATAGAAGAACAGTGTGGCTATACATATATAAAAGAGCGGCTCCCTGAAAAATCCGAAGGCTGCAGCAGGCTTTCCGGGTGTTCTTTCGTTTGCCTGGTATGCGCCGGATGTCTTCGGGCTCATATCCTGATCGGCGGATATGTCTGAAGATTTATCTACAGGTTTCTTTTTGTCGGAATGGCTTCCGGACTCAGCATCCTCCGGCATCAGATAGTAGAAAAGACAGGTCATGACACCGAGAACGGCGAGGAATACGCAGGCGTATACCCAGTTCTGACTCTCGTTTCTGGTTATAAGCATCAGGATAAGAGGGAATAAGAAGGCGCCAACAGCAAAAAAGGCATGAAGACAATTCAGGGCCCAGGCCATGCCGGTGGCGATGGAGTTTATCTTTGCATTGCAGTAATTACTTGAGGCTCCTCTTGCAATTCCTGTTGCAAGGAAGGAAAAAACAAGAAGGAATCTGTAGTTTCCAAGAAGTATCAGGAGAAAAGAAATAGGGAAGAAGCTTTCAAAGAACAGAATACTTTTTTTCTTTCCTATAAGCATGGGAAGAGCTCCTGAAAAGAAGCTGGAGCAAAGGTTTCCTATGGAATGAAGACTTACGAGAAGTCCGCAGAATGCATAATCGAGACCGAAGGCATCCCTGAGGAACGGCAGCAGGGAGCCGATGGAAAGAGCCAGCATTCCGTTTGTTACGAAAGCAGAGAAGCAAAGAATAAATTGTTTTCTTTTTGTTTTGTCAGTCATGGAATTCACCTTCTTAATATAATTCTTATATATAGGCTTCGACGCAGATTAGCTGTATCGAAGCCCAAATAATTCATTACATCCTTTCGGAAGCTTGATCGAAAAGATCCGGAAGTCAAGTGGCTTATGAATTGAATAGTTTCTTTTTAAAATCCGGAGCAGGCAGCTGTGCCAGAACTACAGCCAGAAATACGATGGCGCAGCCAAACACTTCCCGCAGATTCAGGTTTTCCTTCAGAATCAGCCATCCGAACAGGACTGCAAAAACCGATTCCATGCTCATGATGAGGGGAGCGATGGTGGGGCTTGTACGGCTCTGAGCCAGTATCTGTAAGGTATAGGCAACACCGCTTGAAAGAATTCCGGCATACAGGATGGTGATTTTGGCATCCCATATGGCAGAAAATGAAGGTGTCTCATAAATCAGTGTAAGAATAAGAGACAGTATGCCTACCGTAAGGAACTGGATACAGGATATCAGGACTCCATCCGTGAACTGGGTGGCAAAGCGGTCTATGACCATGATATGCATGGAATAGGCAACGGCACAGAGAAGACAATAGAGATCACCTTTTCCTATGGTAAAACCCTCTTTGATGCACATAAGATAGAATCCGAATATAGCCATGCAGACATACAGCCATACGATTTTAGAAACTTTCTTACCGAGAAGCATGCTGAATATGGGAACTATAACTATATAAAGAGCCGTGATAAAACCGGCTTTTCCGGCAGTGGTTGAACTGATACCTACCTGCTGGAGATTGCTGGCCACGAAGAGTACCATGCCACATGTTATTCCACCTGTCACTGAGCTGTGATTCAGCTTTTGCTCCTGACGTTCGGAAAGGGGATGCTGTCTCAGAAATCTTTTCCTGAAGAATATAACGAGGGGTATGAGTACCAGAAAGCCGATGAAGCTTCTCGTTGTGTTGTAGGTAAAAGGCCCCACATATTCCATTCCCGCACTCTGGGCAACAAAGGCTGAACCCCAGATCAAAGAAGTGATCAAAAGCATCATGTTACCCTGAAATTGTCTGTTCATGAAATTACCTCGCTGTCAAAAAATCAGAATATCAAAATAGTCACAATTTAATCATTATAAACCTCCCATATCATTAAAGCCAACTGAAAGATGGATGATTTTATGAGTGTTCAGCAGCACATTGCACACGAATGTGTGCGGTGGCGCTATCGGTGAGTGGCAAATACTTTTGACACTCACGTCATTTTATCTATGTTGACCTATGTTGAACTGTTTCAAGTACAGTTGACCGGCTTATCACGAAGCTCCAAACCGCTTTCTGAATGCGCTTGGTGTCATATCATATTCTTTCTTAAAACACTTAACAAAATAATTGGAATCAAGTATTCCAACGGAAGCAGCTATCTCCTGTATAGATGAATCGGTCTGTCTCAGGAGGTCGGCTGCTTTTTTTGCGCGGATGTGGTTAAGATATGCCATAGGCGTAGTGCCGGTCTCTTTTTTGAACAGGTGACTGATGGCACTGCTGCTGATGCTGAGTTCAGATGCCAGTTCCTCAAGGGTCAGAGACTTTTCGAAGTCGTTTTCCAAAAGATATATGAGACTTTGTACGGTGGTGCTGTACTTGTTCTCACGATAAGCTTTTATGACATCACAGTACTCCCTGATAAGTCTTTCGTGCTCCTGGTAAATGCTGTCAATGCTTCGTGCCTTGGTTATGTTGAAAGAACTTTGGCCGGATATACGGTCATTTATTTCGGCGGGGAGTCCGGCATTTACGGCACCTATACGAATAAGGGTTCTGGTAATGCCGGCGGATACTCTGGCTGTTTCGAGAGTGTGGCCGATTTTCGTGTATGAAACTGCCTTGTGCAGGAAGTGCCATGCCTCCAGAGCCTCTGTGAAATCACCTCTTTCGACAGCATTCATAAGACGTTTTTCATTGCTGTAATGCTCACGTACAAGCTGGGTGCGGAGCTCCTTTTTTTCAGTTGAAGCCTCGATGTATGAAGAAGAGGGTGATAGCGCATAGAGCTTAACATTTCGTATGGTCTCATCTCCGGTGACTTCGGAAAAGAGGATATTGAGATGATACTGCACATTCTGCTGAGGCTTTACGGTGTAGCGGCTTCTTTGACGGGCAAGATCTTCTGGTAAAAGGTCTTTGATTTTCAGGTGAGAGAGGAGTATGGTGATTTCTTCGGTGGAAAGAAGCTCTGTGCAGTAAGGGCCGTAGGCAACAGGTATATCCCGGCATTTTCCAAAGAGAAATTTTATGCGGAAAGGGTCTTCATACAGCAGTAAATCAGAGTCGTTTAATGTTGAAAACAGCTCATTCAGCTCCTTTTCTGAAAAGAGCTGCTGAGACGGGTGTATACGGTATTTGCTTATAAATTCTGAAATTGCGGATTCAGAGTCGAAAATGTGAACCGGAATCAGCTCCAGGTTTTCAAGAAAGCGGCAGGTGTCATAAAGCTTCATAGCATTTATCAGGTCAAAGTCGACATCGATTTATTTCGTGGGGCTCTCTATATAAGTGTGAGACAGACTTATGAAATACATGTCAAAATAAAAATGTCGTTGTACCGGAAACTCCTTTCTGTGAGTGATTGTGAAAAAATATTAGCACAGCGTGCAATATATTACTATATAGTCAATAATATTCTAATGCAAAGAATGGAGTCCTGCTATAATGTCACCATCAGCTGAATCGATTCAAATTAATAACCGGTACGGTATCGTTTGTACTGACATCTGTTTAGTACAACGAGGATCCTTGCCGGATGATATGGGTGGCATAGACATGGTCACCTGATATCTTCAGAATTAAAACTACATTCCGGAATGGATATAAGAAGCCTGCCGGAATAATCAAATTATCGGGGAGAAACAGATATGGCAAAGGATTATGAACTGATAGCCAGAGAAGTTGTTAAGAATGTAGGCGGCAGTGACAATGTCAAAGAGCTTACACATTGTGTGACAAGACTGAGATTTATCCTTAAGGACAAGTCAAAGGTGGACAAGGAAGCACTTGAGAGTATCAACGGTGTTCTGAAGGTGATTGAAGCAAGCGGGCAGACACAGGTGGTTATCGGTCAGGATGTTACAAAGGCTTACGATGCTGTTATGGCACTTCCGGAGGCTGCAGCCTTTGGAAAGAACAGAGGAACGGTTTCTGAAGAGACAGAAGAGATTAAGGATATCGTTGCTGAAAACAAGAAGAAGACAAAGAAAAATGTCCTCGGAGACAAGTTTGTAGAGTATGTTTCCGCCATATTTACACCTTTTATGGAAGCCTATATGGGAGCCGGACTTCTGAAGGGCTTTGTGGTGCTTTTTGTCACTTTGGGGTTACTTTCAAAGGAATCAACAACCTATCAGATTCTTTACTCGGCCGCTGACGGAGTATTCTATTTCATCCCGATCTTTATCGGTTATTCAGCAGGAAAGAAGTTTGGAGCAAAGCCTTTTTTGACCATGGCTATGGCTGCTGCTATGGTTTATCCGAATATCGTAGCTCTCAAGTCTGCTGAGACAGCAGTTACCTTCATGGGAATCCCTGTGAACATGATAAGCTACACAAGCTCAGTACTTCCCATCATTGCTGCTGCTTTTGTTCAGTCCAAGTGGGAGAAGCTCCTCAAAAAGTTCCTGCCTGAGGTCGTTGCCGGTATATTTATCCCGCTGCTTGACCTTCTCGTGATCTTCCCGCTGACACTTATAGTTGTGGGACCTGTGACAGATTATGTGGGAAGAGGCATAGCAGTCATGATAGAGCTCGGTCTCAACACAGTTCCTCTTCTTGCAGGATTCCTGATGGCAGCGCTTTGGCCTGTAATGATCATCTTCGGTGTTCACTGGGGACTCATCCCAATCTGCATGAACAACTATGCTGTTTTGGGCTATGACTATATCCTTCCTTTAACTGTAGGTACAAACTTCGGAATCGCAGCGGCAACATTTGCAGTATTCCTGAGGACCAGAGATAAGAAGCTGAAGGAGCTTTCAGGAACTTCAGCCCTGTCAGCATTCATCGGCGGCGTAACAGAGCCTGCAATTTACGGTGTGCTTCTTGCAAGAAAGAAGGTTTTTGCCGCTATGTGTATCATCAACGGAATCGGCGGAGCTCTATGTGCGGTCATGCATGTAACCAGAGATGTACAGATTTCTGTTAATGCTCTTACACTGCCGGCCATCTATGCGGTTTACGGCCCCTGGGGTATCGTAGCCATCCTTATCTCTATAGTTGGAGCTTTTGCGGCAGCATTTGTGACCTTCAGAGAAGATAATGATGATAAGAAGGCAAAGGTAAAAGCAGTGACAGCACAGAAGGTTTCTGCCTGAGATAATGTTAAAAAACGGAGATTTAGGAATATGATGGAATCACTTTTATATCCCTGTATGACAGCGACAAGAATGAAGCTTTCTCTGGACGGGATGTGGAGATTTTCCTTTGACAAAGAAAAAACAGGAGAAGACAAGCAGTGGGAGAAGGGACTTTCAGAGTACGAAATGATGCCTGTTCCGGGAAGCTTTGCGGATCTCTATACAGATAAAAATAAAAAGAACTATTGCGGTGATTTCTGGTATGAGACTGATTTTTTTGTGCCGGATTTTGGAGCAGTAGAGGGTAAATCCAAAAGAGTACTTCTGAGATTCGGAAGCGTTACCCACAGAGCTCAGGTTTATGTGAACGGACAAAAAATCGGAGAGCATGAGGGGGGATTTCTTCCATTTGTCTTTGATGTAAGCGCGTATATCTTTCCGGGGGTAAACCGCCTTTCCGTTAAGGCTAACAACGAGCTTAATGAAGAGTGTCTTCCCTGCGGAACAGTCAAGAAAAATAAAGACGGAAGTCTCACGGCAAAGCCGTACTTTGATTTCTTCAATTACTCGGGAATTCAGCGAAGCGTAGAGCTTTTATTTGTGCCGGAGATATCCATAGAGGATTACAGCTACGTTACTGAGCTTTCAGACGGAAGAGCAAAACTAGATTTAAAGGTGGAGCTCAGAAAACAGGAAATCCATAAAGATGTCAATGTCTCTGTTAAGCTCATTGATGAAAACGGATGTGATGCCGCAGAAGCGAAGCTTCATCCTGTTGTTGCCCCGGAATTACAGGGCACATCTCTAGGTAAAGACTGTGGATGCGAAGTAAACCAGGTGGAAGCGGAAGCATCATCCGGGAAATCGTCGGAGGATAATATCGGTTATAGTGCATCCCATAAATCGGGTGGAGCTTCAGAGCCGGAGAATTTCTGGTATACAGCCTCCCTGTCAGTGGAAAATCCTGTCCTCTGGAATGTGAGAGATGCCCATCTCTATGACATTATCATAAGAGTGACCGGCAAAGACGGAAGTCTCATTGACGAGTATAGGGACAGAATTGGTATCAGGACCGTAGAAGTAAAGGGCAGAGAGATACTTATAAACGGAAAGCCTGTTTATCTCAAGGGCTATGGCAAGCATGAGGACTTCAGCATCCTGGGGAGAACCTTCAACTATTCAGTTGCAAGACGTGATTTTGAGTGCATGAAGTGGAATGGGGCAAACTGCTTCAGGACAAGCCACTATCCATACGCCGATGAGTGGTACCGCATGGCTGATGAAGAGGGCTTCCTCATCATCGATGAGGTGCCTGCGGTGGGAATGATGCGTTCCACACACAATTTCGTTGATGCGGGAACCGGAAAGTATACTTATTTCTTTGAGACACCCACTGTGCCTGCTCTTGAGAAGAATCATCTTCAGCAGATAGCTGAAATGATGAAAAGAGACAAAAACCACCCCAGTGTCATAGCCTTCAGTCTCTTTAATGAGCCGGAAACCACAAGTGAGTATGCTTACGCATATTTTTCAGAGATATTTGAAGAGGCTAAAAAACTGGATCCTCAGAAGAGGCCGCTTACAGGGGCTCTCGAGAAGAACAGCAGCCCTGAAAAGTGCCGGTGCTATACTCTTCTTGATTTCATCTGTCTCAACAGATATTACGGCTGGTATATAAGCGGCGGTGAAGATTTTGATGAGGCGGAAGGAAGGTTCAGGGATGAGCTTGACCGCTGGAAAGCTCTGGGAGTAGATAAGCCCTTTGTCATGACAGAATTCGGTACAGATACTCTTGCTGGAAATCATTCGCTGCCCGGAACCATGTGGTCGGAGGAATATCAGAATGACTACTATGAGATGAATTTCAGAGTGCTTGATGACTACGATTTCATACAGGGAGAGCTGGTATGGAACTTCGCTGATTTTGCAACCTCTGAGGGTATCTTCAGAGTTGGTGGAAACAAGAAGGGAATCTTCACAAGAGACCGTCAGCCGAAGTCGGCAGCTTTTGTACTGAAGAAAAGATGGGAAGAAATCTGAAATCATGTCATGGTGTGAGTGTCAAAAGTCGATATAGAATCGTTTCGCGCTTTGCGCATCTGGGAACGTCAGCCCATTTAGTTCGCTACGCGAAGGGCTGACGCTACATGCCAGGTCCTTTGGACCTGCCACAAAGCTCACGATTCTCCCACATTCCGCACTTCCAGGCCGCAAAAAGCGTCCTTACGTGCTCTCTGGGAACACCAGCCCATTTAGTTCGCTTCGCGAAGGGCTGGTGCTATATGCCAGATTCCTACGGAATCTGCCACCAGTCATGTGGGGCGTGTCATGAAGTATCTTTCCCACTTTTGTGCGAGCACAAGTGGGAAAGATACTTATGACACTTATATCATAACATAATCGAATATAAAACCGGGGTCAGAGTGATTTTGATCCCGGTTTTTATTTGTACCGTTTTGATGATGCAGATTGACACAGGCTGTGTACATGACATAACATTTCTTTAACAGAGCTGTAATTACAGACAGGAAAGTTACTTGAAAACAG
>SVDD01000034.1:0-40104 GCA_015057945.1 Lachnospiraceae bacterium
AAGAGTTAATATTGCTCGACTCGTCTATCGACGGGTCGGGGATATTTTTTCGACTACGTCGATTTTGAATCGTTTACCCGATGGTCGGGGGTTCGAGGTCTCCGCTCCGCTTCGGTCGTCGCAAAGCCGACGTCCACCGGACGTCGTGCGACCTGCGGGGCATGATGTATTGAGAGAAAGGAAATGACAATGGACGTATTAGAGATTAAAGGAAAAGTAAATACAGCAATCTGCTACGCCAGAGTTGTTGAGGATGAAGCAATCGAGCAGATCAGACGTATGTGTGATTATGCCATGACGGAAGGCTGCAAGATTCGAATCATGCCGGATGTTCATGCAGGTAAGGGATGTACCATAGGAACCACAATGACTATAGCTGACAAGGCAGTTCCTAACGTGGTTGGCGTCGATATAGGATGCGGAATGTATACGGTAAATCTTGGAAAAGGCGATATTGATTTTGAAAAAGTGGATGAGGCGGCACATTTCATTCCATCTGGTATGAATGTCTGGGAAGGTCGTCAGGAGAGATTTGATCTTTCTGGTCTTGCATGCTACAGGGAACTTAAGGATACAAAACGATTGGAAAGATCTCTTGGAACTCTGGGCGGAGGAAATCATTTTATAGAGATTGATGAATCTGCGGACAGAACTAAATATCTGGTTATACATTCCGGTTCCAGAAATCTTGGAAAACAGGTGGCAGAGCATTATCAGAAACTTGCAATCAATCTGAACCGAGGTTACGGAGAGTACTTGGAGAAGCGTGATGAAATCATCAGAACCTACAAGGAGCAGGGACGTAAGAATGAAATACAAGAGGCGTTAAAACAGCTCCATTGGCAGGTTTATGAGAGTGAAGCCAGTATGCCGGAGGATCTTTGCTATCTGGAGGGAAAATACCTGGAGGATTACCTTCAAGATGTAGAAATCTGTCAGGCATTCGCTAAACGAAGCCGGGAAAAGATGGCAGAGATTTTACTTGAAAGAACCGGTATGACGGCAGGTGAGAGCTTCCACACCATTCATAATTATATTGATACAGATGAAATGATTTTACGAAAGGGCGCTATAGCTGCCCATGAAGGTGAAAAAGTACTGATCCCAATTAATATGAGGGATGGAAGTGTACTTGCAGTTGGTAAAGGGAATCCGGAGTGGAACTATTCAGCTCCACACGGTGCCGGACGAATTATGTCCAGAACAAAGGCAAAAAACAGCCTCAGCCTGGACGAGTACAGAGAAACGATGAAGGGTGTATACACCACTTCAATCAATGAGAATACATTAGACGAAGCACCGATGGCATATAAGAGTCTTGAAGACATCATTGATGTGATTAGAGAATCGGTAGATGTCATCGAAGTGCTGAAACCGATATACAATTTTAAGGCATCTGACTAACGAACTACTTTTGCATCACATCTTATGATAGATCTTCTCAACAAGCGTGGTGAAAAGTTACTATGGCCTATGAAGAAAAGTTTCAGCTTAAAGATGTGTTCTTCACGTGGCGTAATAAATGAATTGCTGATGACTGTGGGAATGATGATATCTGCAGCATATATCACATCATTAACATCCCCTTCCGGATATATATGGAGCCTGGATGATATAGAAAAAATTTTAGCAAGTTTTTTGTGAGTCAGGGTATGGTATGATGTATGTGTTCAGTCAACAAAGATTGAGAGGGATTAAGAAGAGGTGATTGAAAATGTGGGAACCTGACTATGATAAACAGGCAAAGTACTGGCTGGAGAAGGATGCGGTTTCAAATAAACTTGATCCGGAGAAGCTGAAGGAAAGGATTGACTCATTTATTCGTGAGCGAAAAACCTGTACACTGGCTACGGGTATGGACGGCTTTGTCAGATGTACTCCGATTGAATATAACTTCCTAGATGGGAGATTCTACTTACTATCAGAAGGCGGACTTAAGTTTAAGTCTTTAAAATATAATAAGAATGTCAGTATTGCTATCTACGATGCATATGAGGGCTTCGCAAAACTAAAGGGACTACAGATACAGGGAACTGCGGAGATGATAGAGCCTTTTTCAGATGAGTATTTAAATATTTTGGAATATAAGCATATCCCATTGGAGGCAATGAAGAAGCTTCCTGAGGCAATGAATCTTATCAAAGTAGTTCCACGGAGTTTTGACCTTCTTGATTCTGAGCTTAAACAGGAAGGTGTAGATGTAAGACAGCATTTGGAACTGTAAAGGATGGAAAGAGGAGGAAAACTATGAGCAGAGTCAATTTTGGAGCTAAGCCACTTATGATTCGGTGTATGCCAGCCGGCTGTTTATAAGGGGACAGGTCTTGCAGAACTAAATCGTATAATACCGCTTAAATATTGGCATGTGGTTACGCATCATTGCAGCTGTATCTGGCTGTTTCCACATAATGTAATGGTACCATTTCAAAACAAAGAAAAAGCACAGAGCAGAAGTGAAAGTATGGCAGCTCAAATCGCTGCGGATATCAGAAATGAGATAGTATCGGGGAAGCCATTCAGAAATCCTTTAAATGTTTTAGAGAATAAGATCTGGCCTGCTATCGCAAATATTAAGATCAAGGCATTTTCTGTCAGTGATAAATGTATTTCCTGTGGGCAGTGCGTGAAGCTTTGTCCCAGACAGAATATAATAATGGATAATGGCAGACCTAAATTCGGTACTAATTGTGCCCAGTGCCTTGGATGCCTCCAGTACTGCTCGAAGAATGCAATTTCCATTGGCAGGATAACAGACAGACGGGAGCATTATCATAATTCAGAAGTAAAAGCAGAGGATCTTATGGAAGATATCATACATGTAGATGGATGATTACGTTGTGATGATTAAAATGATACATGAAACATGAATCTTGACATGAAGGGAAGGGGAGAAGGAATGATTACAAGGGACGAGGCATTTGAATTACTAAAGAAGTACAATAAGGATCCGTTTCACATCCAGCATTCACTGACAGTGGAAGCGGTCATGAAATGGTATGCTAATGAACTTGGATATACCAATGAGGCGGAGCATTGGGGGATAGTCGGACTACTTCACGACATAGATTTTGAACTGTATCCGGATGAACATTGTTTAAAAGCACCGGAACTCTTGCGTGAAGGTGGTGTCAGTGATGATATCATCCATTCTGTCTGCTCTCATGGTTATGGCATCACGGTTCCGTGTGGTGTAACGATTGATGTTGAACCGGTTCATGAGATGGAAAAGGTCCTTTTTGCAGCTGATGAACTGACCGGCCTTGTCTGGGCGGCAGCACTTATGAGACCTTCTAAGAGTACAAAAGACATGGAGCTGAAATCTTTAAAGAAAAAGTACAAGAGTAAAGGCTTTGCTGCGGGATGTTCCAGAGAAGTAATTGAGCGTGGTGCCAGGCAGCTAGGGTGGGAACTGGATAAACTTCTCGAGATGACACTTCAAGCCATGGCTGCAAGTGAAGATATGATTAATAAAGAGATGGCTTCGGTATAGTGATCAATGAACTATGGCAAATATTATTACCTGCATCAGAATAGCGTTCAGTTTTGTTTTGCTAGGCTGCCCGGTCTTTACTCCCGTATTCTATTTGTTGTATATCGCTGCCGGAATCTCAGATATGATTGACGGTGCGGTGGCAAGGAAAACAGGTACTGTCAGTAAACTGGGTTCTCGATTGGATACAATCGCGGATATAGTGTTCACGGTGGTCTGCCTGATAAAACTGCTCCCTTTACTGGAGGTTCCGGTTTGGATTTACATATGGATATCTGTCATAGCGATTATAAAACTTCTTAATATCGTTATGGGATACATCAGACGGAAAGAGCTTGTGGCTGTGCATTCTGCAATCAATAAAATAACCGGATGTTTACTGTTCATTTTTCCGTTGACAATGACATTTCTCGATTTAAAATACAGTGCGGTGGTCATCTGTACAGTTGCGACAATAGCCGCTTTTTATGAAGGGTATACTGTATTAAGCGAGTAAATATATGAGGAGACTAGCCAGGTGCTTAGTGCAGAAGGTGATTGGAAATGGAGCCATGGTATTAGAAAACACCATGGCTCCATTTTTTTACATATTTTTCTTATAATCCAGGCCCCATTCTTCCATGGACTTAATGATAGGTCTCATGGATTCTCCCAGTTCGCTGAGAGAGTATTCTACTCTTGGAGGAACCTCAGGATAAACGGTTCTAACTATAATTCCGTCAGCTTCCATTGATCTTAAGGAATCAGTTAAGACCTTCTGACTGATACCATCTAATGCTTTCTGTAATTCATTAAATCGCCACGGTCTTGCAAGTAGATTTCTCATGATAAGAAGCTTCCATTTACTTCCTATGAGAGTTACTGTTGTAGCCACAGGGCATTCCGGTAATTCGTCTTTTGTTTTCATTGGACACCTCGAAATTCTCAATACTTTATAAATGAATGTTACATACAAATCGTAATATAGCTTTATTTATTGCGTCAATAGGTTACAAAAAGGTAACTATCTAATAAAAAAGTGCGTACTTTTTTTCCAACCTGCTGTATGTGATTATAAAAATGCAAAGAGCAATTGTGCTTTCAAAACAGATTTCAAAATAAGGAGGAAACAAAAATGGCATTATCAAATATTTCCGGATGGAACGAACAGGAAGTAGTAAATGGCTCAGCCTGCGGAGCAGCAGACAAACCTGCTGAAACACCAGCAGCCTGCGGAGCAGCAGACAAACCTGTTGAAACACCAGCAGCCTGCGGAGCAGCAGACAAACCTGCTGAAACACCGGCAGCCTGCGGAGCAGCAGACAAACCTGAAGAGAAGCCGGCAGCTTGTGGAGCTTAACAGGGCTCTCGCGAGGCTTGCCTCGTGGGAAGAGGAGTCACAGTGGAACGAAAGAGCTTTCGAGTTTACGAGGAAGCGAAAGATGTGAAACTTGTGACGACGAGGGAGCCGAGGATAAATAAGAACAGCTCATATAAGGGATGGATCTTGTTTAAGCAAAAAATGATCCTCCGGCTTTGGATGAGTCGGAGGGTCTTATTCTAAGTAATAATCAGCAGAAGCTGTCAGGGATAAAGAGGAGCAACGGACATGAAACCTTATTTTTCATTTCAATGGCATATTACGGATGAATGTGATCAAAGATGTAAGCATTGCTATATCTTTTCGGCAGGAAATCACACCTGTCTGAAATCAATGACATGGAACCAAATGGAAGACACATTCTATAACTGCCTTGATTTCTGCGAAGTGTATGGACGTACTCCGTACTTTTACATCACAGGTGGAGATCCTATACTCCATCCGAATTTCTGGAGACTTCTGTCTTTGATGAAGGAGCATGATATCAGGTTCACTATCATGGGGAATCCTTTTCACTTGAACGATCAGGTCTGCATGGAACTTAAAGGCTATGGATGTGAGAAGTACCAGCTTTCCATAGATGGTCTGAGAGAAACACACGATTGGTTCAGAAAGCCTGGTTCTTTTGACTGTACACTTGAAAAGATTGAATGTATCAATAAGGCGGGCATCCGCAGTGTCATCATGACTACGGTTTCAAAGACAAACCGTATCGAGGTTCCGGGAATCATTGATGAAGTAGTTAAGGCAGGGGCTAATGTATTCGCTTTTTCAAGATATGTACCGAGCGGAGGCGATTTGGATACATCCATGACCGCACAGGAATACAGAGAGCTGCTTGCTATATGTGATAAGAAGTTTAAAGAATATGAAGCGGAAGGGTGCGGAACTTACTTTAACAAGAAGGACCACCTCTGGACGCTATATGAATATGAAACGGGAGAATTTAAGATCCCTGAAAATGCAAAAGAGGGAATGATCTATGGCGGATGTAACTGTGGCAACTGCCATATCACAATACTTCCGACAGGAGAGGTATATGCCTGTCGAAGAGTGGCAGAGAGCAAAGTAGGGAATGTTTTTAAGGACCGACTTGCCGATGTGTGGGTTTGCCAGATGGAGAGCTATAGAGAGTATGACCGGTTTTCAAAATGCAGTAAGTGCGAGCTGAAGGCATGGTGCAGGGGATGCCCTGCAGTAGCAAAAGGAACAAACGGCAATTTCTACGCTTCGGATCCTCAGTGCTGGAAAACAAGGAACGAGATCACAGGGGAGGTGTTACCATGTTGATTGATATTATAAAGAGCAGACATTCGATCAGAAAATATACGGACGAACAGATCAGTCGTGAGGATCTTGAGAAGATCCTTGAAGCGGGAAATTTTGCTCCTAATGCAGGCGGCGGACAACGAAGCATGATGGTAGCACTGCATAACAGGGAACTGACAAGAAAGCTTGGTGTCATGAATCTTGCGAAGTTTAACAGAGGGAACCTGGTAGGTTCTTATGTATCTAAGGAGCAGCCGAGTGTCATTGATGATCCCACCATGAAAGATGGATTCTATGGAGCGCCTACAGTGATTGCAATCTTTGCCCAGGGTAATTTCCTGTTTAAGACTGCGGATGCTTTCTGCATGGCTGAAAATATAGTGCTGCAGGCTACGGAACTGGGTATTGCATCCTGTATCATCTCCAGGGGTGAAGAGACATTTGACAGTGAAGATGGCCGTGCTCTCATGAAAGAATGGGGAGTTCCCGATAATTATATATGTCAGGGCTTTGTGATCCTCGGTTATATCGACGGGGAGCAACCGGTCAGCAAACCGAGAAAGCCCGGGCGAGTACAGATTATAGAGTAGAGGTGTGAGGGAATGGAACAGGCAGAGGAGTGGCGGAGTACTGGACCAGATAAATTCGTTGGTAATCTTATGAATTTGGAAAATCTCTTTTATAAAAAAGATATGTAAAAAAGGGTTGACACTGTGTCAAATAAGCGATATTATACAACCATCAACTGACACGATGTCAACAGAAAGGAGAACTTAAAATGTTAAAAGCATTACCGAAAATTGTACTTGGCGCATGGGCCTGGGGCAACGATGGAACCTTTGGTGGAAATTTAACAGCAGATTCGCTTAAGCCTATATTTGATGCAGCAATGAAGGCTGGGCTTAACCTCTGGGATACAGCTTATGTTTATGGGATGGGAACATCAGAAAAGACACTTGGAAGTTTTATAAAAGATCTCCCGAGAGATTCATATATCATTTCAGACAAACTGACTCCTCAGTGTGCGGATTACACTTCCAAAACTCCGGTTGAGGACATGTTAACGACTGAATATGAAATGCTTGGTATCGACAACATGGATATTTACTGGGTGCATAACCCTGTTGATGCTCCAAAGTGGATTACAGAAGTTGCAAAGTATTTCGAAGGAAAAGAAAACGTACCTGTGATTGGTGTTTCAAATCACAATCTTGCCGAGATAAAAGAGGCAGATAAAATCCTAAAAGAGCACGGTCTTAAACTTGGCGCTGTACAGAATCATTACAGCTTACTCAACAGATCCTCAGAGGATTCAGGTATTGTTGATTACTGCAAAGAAAATGGAATTCAGTTCTGGGCATACATGGTTCTGGAACAAGGAGCTCTTTCAGGAAAATATGATACAAAGAACCCTATGCCTGCAGGATCGGGAAGAGCAGAAACTTACAATCCGGTACTTGATAAACTTGAGATCATGAACGCGAAGCTTAAGGAAGTGGCAGATAAGTACAATGTAGCTCCGGCACAGATTCCCGTTGCATGGGCGATTGCAAAAGGGGCATTACCTATCATCGGTGTTACAAAGGTCAGCCATGTTGAGGATGCTGTGAAAGCCTGCAATGTAGAGCTTACCCAGGATGAAATAAAGGTACTTGAGAATACAGCAGATAGTCTGAAACTGAATCTTATCCGCATGTGGGAGAAGAAGATGGAATAATTTTTTTGCCCTGCGATTGACTGCGTGTCAACCAGACGATATTATAAAAGTATTGATACACAGTTTAAGGAGTAAAAATCATGGCAGTAGAAAATAAAGAAACAATTGACAAAAGAAGAGAGGAAATAATGGATGCCTGTGAGAAGCTTTATGAAACAATGGGCTTTCAGAGCATTAACATAAAGGTTATCAGCACAGAGACCAGTTTTTCCAGACCTTCCATATATAATTATTTTCAGACTAAGGAAGAAATCTTTTTAGGACTTTTGACCCGTGAATATATGAAGTGGAATGAAGCTCTTAAAAGCATTATCAGAAGAAAAGCTGATATGGATAAAGATACCTTGGCGAGAGCAATAGCAAAATCTATGGAGGAACGTAAGACACTTCTGAAAATTTCTGCCATGAATCTGTATGAGATAGAGGAAAACAGCAGGGCTGAGCTCCTTGTAGAGTACAAGAAAGTTTTTAAGGATTCCGTAGAGCTGTTTGATGAATGCCTGAAAAAACATCTGGGTGTGTCGGAAGAGAAAAGCGCACAGATAAGATATGCATTCTTTCCTTATATGTACGGGATATATCCATACTCATATCCTACAGATAAGCAGATATCAGCAATGGATGAGGTAAAACTCTCTCATATGGATGTGACAATTTATGAAATGACTTATCAGTTTTTAAAGCTGATCTTATGATTGAAGAAAGAAGGAACTTAAAATGAAGAAGAATATTGGAGCAACACTTGCATTATACCCAGCACCTGTAATCGTAGTAGGAGCAATGGTAGATGGAAAACCTAACTGGACTCTTGTAGCACATGCAGGAACAGTAGCGCACAGTCACCTGATGGTTTCCATGGTACAGGCGCATTATACAAATAAAGGGATTCGTGAGAATAAAATATTTTCAGTAAATGTGGTAGATGAGTCATGGCTTAAGGGAGCTGACAGAATGGGAGTTATCTCCGGGAACAAGGAGGATAAGTCAGAGGCTTTCAAATATACCATTGGCGAAAACGGAGCACCGCTGATTGATGATGCAAAGGTTTCTATTGAGTGTGAAATGGATCATAATTATGAGCTTGAGAATTTTGATAACTTCATCGGAAAGATCCTTGCTACCTATGCAGATGAATCTGTTTTGAATGAAGCAGGTAAGATCGATTACCACGTATTTAAGCCTGTGCTCTTTGAATTCCCTACATATGAATATTTCGTTACTGGCAGAAAAGCAGGGGATTGCGCAAAGATGAATTAATCAACTGTCGGAAGCATAAGTCTGCGGTAATTGCCGCAGGCTTATTTCAAAAAAGGAAAGATTCTGTGATCGGAGGTCTATGATGAGCATTACAGTTAATTTACGTTATAAAGGAACAGATGGTGCTGCAAAAAGATTTGCAGAGGAAATGACAAAAAGCGGAACGGTTGAAAAAATACGAAATGAGGCAGGAAATCTTAAGTATGAGTATTATCAGTCTTTGGATGACCCTGAGACAATTCTTTTGATAGACAGTTGGGAGGATCAGGAGTCTATTGATGTCCATCATGCTTCACCTATGATGCAGACTATCATGGAGCTTCGCGAAAAATATGATCTTCATATGACTGTAGAAAGGTATGTCTCTGACAACAGTATGCCGGATAAGGATAAAGATTTCATAAGAAAATAAGAAAGACGAGGAGTATCATTACAGTTGTGGCACTAATGTCTCAGGGAATCACAGACAGCAGTCTGAAATATCATATCATGAATGCTAAAAATCAAGGCGTTACTCAAGAAGAGATGGCTGCTGTTATCACGCATGTGGCTTTCTATGTCGGATGGCCAAAGGCATGGGCTGTTACATCTGGTTATACCTGCGGACAGCAGCTCGCTGAATTACTCAAATAACGAAAATACGTAAATACGTAAATACAAAATATATTAAGTACATAAATACCCGCTAAGTGAAGGTGACATGTTCCTCCGGTTTATCCGGAAAGGGATAGCATGTCGGTAAATCGACCCCACTCAGCGGGTATTTTCATATCCGGAATGGAGTTTGCATAAGGATACTTTGATGGCTGATTATGAAAGTGTAAGAAGGGCTCCTATTATTCGATATCATGCTGTATAATGTATTTTTGATTTTTAAAAATAATCAGGGAAGATACATACATGAACTATAAAATGAATGAAGCGGGAAGCCTTACGAAGATTCCATTATGGAGTGGGATTCTGATGTTCAGTTTGCCGCTGATAGCTTCAAATTTGCTGCAGATTCTTTTCAATATCTCCGATATTGCCGTTGTCGGAAGATTTGCCGGGCCCATAGCCCTGGGATCAGTTGGTTCCACAACTACACTGGTTACTCTCTATATAACCTTCATTATAGGGATTTCCAGCGGAGTAAATGTGACAGTGGCTTTTGCCATGGGCAGAGGAAAAGAGGATGCTGTTAAACGGGCAGTTTTTACAGCATTCATACTGTGCGTGGTGATAGGCATACTAACCTTGTTTTTCAGTGAAGCTTCCAAGTACAGTGTTCTTTCACTGTTAAGCACGAAGCCATCCCTGCTTCCGGGAGCCATGAATTATCTGAGAATATATTTTCTTGGTATCCCTGCGCTTTCCATATTCAACTTCGGAAATGCTGTCTACAGTGCATCGGGAAATACACGAAAGCCTTTGATATTCTTGACTGTATCAGGCTTTATCAACATACTTTTGAATCTTTATTTTGTTATAATAGTGAAGCTTGACGTAGTGGGAGTTGCGCTTGCAAGTGTTGTCTCACAGTATTTTTCAGCCTTTTGCATTTTGTTCTCCATCATTCGCGAGAAATCCATGATAGGGTTAAGATTCAGAGGCATGGTTTTTGACAAGCAATTTGCATTGCATATGCTTCCTATCAGTCTGACTTCCGGAATTGCCAATGCCATTTTCCAGATCGCCAATCTTTTTGTACAGTACGGAGTAAATACCTTTGATGCCATCACAGTGGCAGGTGCTGCAGCTGCGCAAAATGCGGACGGGCTTGACTATGATGTTATGGCTGCGTTTTATACTGCAGGGGCAAGCTTCATAGGACAGAATTATGGTGCCGGACAGATGGAACGGGTCAAGAAGATATATCATATAAGCCTGTTCTACAGTTTTGTTATAGGAAGTGTCATCGGCATAAGTCTTTACATCTTTGGCGTACCCTTTCTCAGAGTCTTTACGTCTGACCCGGCTGTTGTTGAAGCAGGTATGTATCGTTTGTCCATCATGGCCTTGTCATATGGTTTTTCTTCCTTTATGGATGGTTCCATCGCCGCATCCCGTGGTCTTGGCAAAAGTCTGGTCCCTACCATCATCGTGATTCTTGGATCCTGTGTGTTCAGGATTTTATGGATATTTACAGTATTTGCATATTTTAAAACTGTTACATCTCTTTATCTTCTTTACATTTTTTCCTGGTCCATCACAGGAATCGCAGAGATGATTTATTTTAACAGAATTTATCGTAAGGCTTAGTGAGGATTTTGACAGGATAATGTTTAGAGATTCCTATGATCTGATATGGATTGAGCAACCGAAAACCTGACTCATATGTACACTTGAATCTGAAGATGGAATCCTGCAGGTGTTGGGAGAAATCCTTATGCTTGCAGGCTTTTTTATGTTTCCAGAGAAAAAACTTGACAAGCTAACGATTTATAGCTACAGTGAGGCTAACTTCCGTTAGCGAAGATTGGGAGGATATCATGTCAACAAAGCAAAGAATACTAGATGAAGCATTAACGCTGTTTGCTGAGAACGGATATGACGGAACCGGCGTAGATCTGATTGCTGAACGTGTCGGCATCAAGGGACCTTCCCTCTATAAGCACTATAAGGGAAAGGAAGAAATTCTAAATGCCTTGATAGATGCGGCTGAGGAACGTTATGAGGAGTACTTCGGATCGGAGAAGCATATCGGGAAACTGCCTCAGAGCCGGGAAGAGTTTATAAATGTGACGATGGAAAGAATCTCATTTACGATGCGGGATCCCGTAATCCGTAAAATGCGGATGCTTCTTGTTCAGGAACAGTTCAGAAATGAAAGGATTTCCGAGGTTACGACCAGGCATCAGCTGGACGGAATACAGAGGATGTTTGCAAAGATCATCAAAGGTATGATGGATGAGGGTATCGTCAAAAATGATGATCCGGAACTGCTTGCGGTAGAACTTACCGCGCCTGCTGTTCTGCAGATTGCAAGGTCGGACAGGCAGCCGCAATATGAGGAAGAATGCATGGAATACATCGAAAAGCATTTACGGCATTTTTGCAAGGTATACATGAGAGAGGATTGATCAAACGGATTTAATCGTAATAAAGAGAGCTTTACCGCAAGCAATGAAGTAAGTTCCTGTGATATCAGTCAGTCAGCAGATCTGAGTGCATTTAATCAGGAATATCTGAAATACACCGCTCAGGTTGCCGAAAGCAGTACCGATAGAGACTTATCGGAAGAAAACATGGTCATTGGTACATCGGCGATCATCGATACGGAAATCGACGGTGCGGTCGGTATGAACAGCGGTATTTTCAATAATCCCTTCATGATATGGTGAAGGTACAGAAAAAAGCTGTTTCGATATTATCTGCCGATATCATTTCAATTCCATCATACACAGATGGATGGTGCCCATGCAGGTAGGTTTCTTGCAAATCTACAAAAATGAAATCAAGCAGTTACGATAGCAAATTCAAATTTGTCGGGCTGATAATAAGCAAAACCGAAAGGTATTCCGTCCGACTCTACTCTCCGTAGGTGCCATATTTTATTGTGCTGATTTACAATCTGTGCATGGAGGTGAAAACGAATATGAACCAATATGTTACAGGCGCAGTGATTAAGGAACTGCGGGAAAAGAACAGGATGACACAGCTTCAGCTGGCGGAAAAGCTGGGAGTAAGCGATAAAAGTGTTTCAAAATGGGAAACTTCGAGAGGGCTTCCGGATATTACCCTGCTGGAGCCTATAGCTGAGGTATTTAAGATTTCAGTTGCGGAGCTGATATCCGGCAATACCATTCATAATGCGAACATATCGGCAAATATGCTGCGGTCAAAGTTTTATGTCTGCCCGGTGTGTGGGAATGTAATACACAGCATGGGCGAAGCGGCGATTCATTGTCACGGCATCCAGCTTATGCCTTTAGAGGCGGAACAGACAGATAAGCATCATATGATATTCATCGAGCGTGTTGAGGATGAGTATTATGTGCGGATCGACCACAGCATGACAAAGGAGCATTATATTTCTTTTGTTGCGGCGGCTTCATCCGATGATATGCAGATGCGCACGCTCTATCCGGAAGGGAACGCTGAAGCAAGATTTAAGATAAGGGGAGTCAGAAGAATCTTCTTTTACTGCAATCGTGATGGTCTGTTTTCGATTGATCCGGTAAATGGCATTGATGACAAAGAAAGCGGATACGATGATACGCAGGAAAGAAGAGAACTGGAGAAGGCAGCAGATATGCTGTTTGGATAGGACAGATTTGAACAGGAAATGACAGTAAAATTACAGGTTCAAGGAGGCGATCAAATGAATTGCAAAATCACAAAAATGTTCCAATTTAAGGTTATCGGTTTTCAAAAGGTATTTGACAACGATACCGCTTATCAGGAAATCCCGAAGTTCTGGGACGAAGTCTGCGAGAAGTATGCGGCAAATGTTTATGCCGGGAATGCTCCTGCAAATCCTTATGAGAAGGCTATCGTGGAGAACTGCATCGGAGAGTACGGTGTTTGTATCGACGATATCGGAGAGGGAAAGTTCCGTTATCTTGTGGCCGGTAAGTATGCCGGAGGCGAAGTTCCTGAAGGAATGGTGGTCTATGAGTTCCCTAGAGGTGATTGGGCAGTGTTTGACTGTATCGGTCCTATCCCGGAGGCATTGCAGAGCCTGAATACACAGATTTTCAAAGAGTGGCTTCCAGGGAATCCGGACTATGAACTTTGCGGGAATGCATCTGCAGAGTGGTATGACTGTGTGAATGGAGAAAAGACAGACAAGGATTACCACAGTGCGATCTGGATCCCGGTGAAGAAGAAAGACTGAAAAAACCGAAAGCATTGTCTAAAAGAAGGATCGGGCAACCGGTTCTTCTTTCACAAACAGCTGGAATTTGTATTATAAATGGCTGTGTTCAGCAGAAGAGGTGGGGACAGATATTCGGATAAGCGTTAGTAATTATAAGAGACCGCTGATGGAATTTTTAAGTCTGTCGGCGGTTTTTTGCGCGATAAAGCCGTCATGCGGGCGTGCTTGCACGCACATTTGACGGCCAACGCGACATCGAGCAGCTTGCTGCGAGATTGTTGGCGAAAAAAAGTTTCATTGCTATAATAAACATGACATACAGCTGGCGTGTTAGATCTGCTATGATACATTACGGAGCGTGAGAGAAATGAAGATAGACAGACTTATCGGAATACTGTCCGTGCTGCTGCAGGAAGAGAAAACCACGGCACCGGAGCTGGCGGAACGATTTGAGGTATCGAGAAGGACAATCAACCGGGATATCGAGGATCTGTGCAAGGCGGGAATTCCCATAAGAACAGCGCAGGGAACCGGCGGCGGTATCAGCATTATGGACGGTTACCGGATGGACAGGACGATCCTGACATCAAAGGATATGCAGATGATCCTTGCAGGATTGCGAAGTCTGGACAGCGTGAGCGGAAGCAGCTATTATGGGCAGCTCATGGAGAAGATTCAAGCGGGATCCTCTGAGTTTATTACCGGCAGGGATTCCATTCTGATTGATCTGTCATCATGGTATCGGGAATCGCTTGCTCCGAAGATAGAGACCATACAGGATGCAATCGGGTTAAGGAAGACCATCAGGTTTAAGTATTATTCTCCAGGCGGGGATACGGAAAGGGAAATAGAGCCTTATTATCTGATTTTCAAATGGACAAGCTGGTATGTTTATGGATACTGTCTTATGAGAAACGATTTCAGACTATTTAAGCTGAATCGCATGGATAGTATTACGCATATAGCCTCCTTTGAAGGAAATCGTGAGGTTCCGCTGCCAGATCTTTCTAACGAGAAAGTATTCCCTGCGAAAGATCGGGTGAAAGCATTGTTTGATCCTTCGATGAAATGGCAGCTTGTGGAAGAGTATGGCGTGGATTCCTTTACGGAACAAGATGATGGAAGCCTGTTGTTTGAACGTGAGTATGCGGATGATGAGGGATTGCTTGCCTGGATGCTTTCATGCAGAGATATGGTGACTGTCCTGGAACCGGAGCGGATCAGGGAAAAGCTCTATCAGATCACCTCTGAAATAGCCAAAAGATATGAAGGAGAACGGGAATGAAAAACAAAGCGTTGGTCGTGATAGACCTTCAGAATGACATTACGAAGAATTACCAAAAGATCATAGGGCAGGTAAACAAGGCAATCGATTGGGCGATGTCGAACGATATGCATGTCATCTATATCAAACACTACAATCTGTCGGAAAAGACAAGAACCTTTAAGCCGGATACCAAAGGCTCTGAACTGGTTCCTGAACTTAACGTCGTGTCAGAGAATGTATATGAAAAGTCCAAAGCCAGTGCTCTTACGAGTGAAGGGTTTGTTGGTTTTATTGAGAAAAATGACATAGAAGAGTTTTTTATCACTGGGGCTGATGCAACGGGCTGTGTCAAGTCAACAAGCTACAATCTGGTAAAAGCCGGCTATAAGGTTCATGTAATATCCGATTGTGTAACGAGTTACGATCTGAAAAAGATGGATGACATGCTTAAGTACTATGCGGATAAGGGCTGCGAAGTATTGACGCTCGGAGAATGCATGGGGAAAAGGCTCTGAAGTCGAAAAGAAAAAAGTGCATGATCGGAACAGGCGCGATGTCAGATCCGTATATGCATTGCGAAGAATAACTGCGTCTGACAAGGCGATGCCTGGAAATTATTTTGGAAAATGGTTTCTGTGTCGCAATTCAGACAAAATCTGACCGTATACTTCGGGATATCGACTTGCTATCAAAGATTAACAGTTCTGCAGCTTGATAAGCATTTTCCAGGAATGAAAGAGCGGTATATCAAAAGGTATGGAAATGCGTATGAACTGCCAAGTCCGAAAGCAAACGAATTGACAGGGATATTCCAGAGAATCTGTAAGGACAATGGGATACTATCAACTCCGGATGAGTGTTTCGGATTTATGCAAGAACTTCCGGATAAGTATCCGCAGATAAGTATATTCGATTTGTAAAGCGAAGGAGGCTGTTTATATGGAGTACATCAGGATAACAAAGGATAATTTGGAAAAGGAACACATCTGCTGTGCGATTTCCAACAACAAGGATGTGCAGGTATCTTCAAAGAAGTCCTGGCTTGCGGACAGATTTGATGAAGGTCTTGTCTTTCTGAAAAGTGTGGAGCGCGGTAAGTGCTTTATCGAATATATCCCGGCGGAAAATGCGTGGATTCCGATTGAGGCGGATGGATATATGTATATTGACTGCTTATGGGTGTCCGGCTCTTTCAAAGGGCATGGATATTCCATGGATCTGCTTACTGCCTGCATCGAAGATAGTAAAGGAAAAGGTAAGAAGGGGCTTTGTATTTTATGTGCAGCTAAGAAAAAGCCGTTTCTGGCTGATCCGAAGTTCCTGAAATACAAGGGCTTTACCGTTGCGGATGAAGCTGATAATGGTATCCAGCTTTGGTATCTGCCGTTTGAAGAGAAGGCGGGCGCACCACGATTCAAAGAATGCTCCAAACATCCGCATATAGATGAGAAGGGATATGTTTTGTACTACACAAGCCAATGTCCGTTCAATGCGAAGTATGTACCTGTTTTGGAGCAGACAGCTAAAGAGAACGGTATCCCATTCCGGGCAATTCATATAGAGAATAGGGATGAAGCGCAGAATGCTCCAACACCGATCACGAATTATGCTCTGTTCCATGATGGGGAGTATGTCACGAATGAACAGATGAACGATAAGAAGTTCCTGAAGCTGGTCAATGGATAGGAGGAAACATTATGGCATCAACGAAAGAGTATCTGGTAGAGCAATTCCTTTTGGATGAAGATCTTTTGAAATGATATATTGATTATGTGGCTGAAAGGCACTTACATCATTAAATGATCAACAGTAATAGAAGTGATTTATGGAGGGAGATCCAATGCCGTTTAAGATAGTCAGAAATGACATTACAAAAATGCAGGTTGATGCCATAGTGAATACAGCAAATCCCAATCTGGGATATGGAGCGGGAATAGATACCGCTGTATATGAAGCAGCCGGTAAGGATAAGCTCCTTGAAAAGAGGCAGGAAATCGGTGTTATAAATCCGGGAGATTCTGCGATTACTGAAGGGTTCATGCTTCCGGCAAGATACATCATCCATACTGTAGGTACTTCATGGAAAGGCGGGGATGCCGGTGAAGAGGCTGTCATCAGAAACTGCTACAGAAGCGTGTTTAAGGTGGCTGTTGATAATGATATATATAGTCTCGCGATTCCTCTTCTTGCCTCCGGGAGTTACGGATTCCCCAAAGGTATAGCTCTGAGAATAGCATTGTCAGAGATAGAGAAATTTTTGCAGCAACATGAAATGGATGTTGTTCTTGTAGTTTTCGATAAGGAATCGGTAACTCTGTCTTCTGAGTTATATGGAGACATTGACAAATACATCAGTGATAACTACGTTGATGCAAAGAATCAGATTGAATATTCTGCAGTATCTTTAAGAGATGAAACAGCCATAGAAAGACCGGGAAGAAATAGGTTCCCGTTCATAGGCGGGATGTTTCACAGAAAAAGCGATAAGGCTGTTTCCGGTAATCCACCTGAAGCTTCGGAGAGGGAACGACAGATTCTTAAAGGTAATCAAAAGAATACTGAAGCTTTTGAAGACCTTGAGTATTCAGATTCAGCCTGCTTTCCGGATGAGGACATCCGGATGTCTGTGCACATGGCGTCCATGGCCGGTGCTAATGAACGCAGCCTTGAGGATGTGGTCAAGAATCTCGATAAGACTTTCATGGAGATGGTGTTTTCCTTTGCAGATGAAAAGGGTCTCACTGATGTGGAAGTCCAGAAGAGAGCAAATCTTGACAGAAAAGCATTTTCAAAACTTAAATGCGGAACTACAAAGAATCCCAGCAAATCAACAGCCCTTGCTCTGGCTATAGCTCTGGAGCTGAATCTTGATGATACAAAGGACCTTCTTTCACGAGCCGGATTGGCTTTGTCACCCTGCAGCAAGCAGGATGTGATAGTACGGTATTTCATCGAAAAAGAGGCCTATGATATATATGAGATCAATGTAGCTCTCTTTGAGCATGGTGAACAGCTTCTGGGCTCACAGGTATCGTAAATGTCGCCTGTGAGGAGACCTGAAGAGCTTTATATTTTTATATGATTATCTCAGAAACAAGATAAAAGATGTCAATCGGAGGTAATCATCATGAAAGAGAACTTAACAGAACTTGTATTTATCATTGATCGAAGCGGATCCATGAGTGGGCTTGAAACTGATACGATAGGAGGTTTCAACTCCATGATCAGAAAACAGCAGAAAGAAACCGGGGAGGCGATAGTATCCACTATACTTTTCGATGATGTTTCAGAGGTCATCCATGACAGGGTTAAAATAGCAGATGTAAAGCAGATGACAGAAGAAGACTATTACGTTCGTGGATGCACAGCTCTTCTTGATGCCGTAGGAGGAGCAATCCATCACATCGGAAATGTTCATAAATATGCAAGAGATGAAGACACACCGGCAAAGACCCTGTTCGTGATCACTACTGACGGACTTGAAAATGCCAGCAGGAACTACAGTTTCGGTGATGTTAAAAGTATGATAGAGCGTCAGAAAGAGAAGTACGGATGGGAGTTCCTTTTTCTCGGAGCAAATATCGATGCCATAGAAGTAGCCGGAAACATGGGTATCTGCAAAGACAGGGCGGCAAATTATAACTGTGATGAAGCAGGTACAGCACTTAATTTTGAAGTACTTGAAGCGGCAGTAAGCCGGGTGAGAAAGTGCAAGGCGGCTGATATGCCTTTGGCATTTGCCGGAGGAGCCTGGAAGAAAGAAATTGACCGTGACTTCGAGAATAGAAGCAAAACGAATGGCAGAAGAGCAAATTAAGTTAAAGAAATGTGTATATGACATAAATGCAGTGATCACAAAATCACTCTGGGATTCAGTACCACGTTGGATCTTTATACCTGTTTCAGTTATGACTATGAAGACAAAAATCTTAATTACCGCATTGAGTGTTCCTATGATGGAAAAGATTTTTCTCAGATGAGGATTTGCCATATGTGGGAAGGTAACGGCAGACACAAATAACCTTATTTTATGTATGAGAAGATCTGTAAAGGCGGAGTATTAGATGAACAGTTCGCAGAGTACATCGAGGATCTTGAGGACCTGGCTTAGGAGTATATGGAGGCTGAAGGCTTGGATTATGATTCGGCTTATGAGGCAGCGGAAGAAGATTGAACTTCATGAAACTTCAGTATTCAGTATTTGATGTATGACATCGTTAAGGGCTATGGCAGCCTTGGAATGGTATCTTTCAGAAGACATGGCTGTGACCAGTTCAATGCTTGGGGCCTCTTTTCCCAGTGAAAGAAATTCAGCGTTACGGAAGTAGTGTCTGGAGCTGTAGTAGGTGAAAGCCAGGCCCTGACCGTTTGCAGCAAGGGATGCAGCAAATAGCGCAGAAAGGGTGTTGTTGTAAGCCACAGGTGTCATCTTGTTTTTCATAAAAAGCTTTCTGGCTTCACGACCAAGGATGGTATCATAGTCACTAAGCAGAAATTCATATTTTTCTGCATCCTTTATGTTTATACATTTAGGAATCTGTGAAAAAGAGTGGCCTTTATTGTCTTTAGCTTTGTTCAGAATAGGGTGGTTAGGGCTTGTGACCAGGCAGATTTCGTCCTTTAGCAAATTAAAGGTGCGAAGTCTGCTTCCTTTTTCCGGACGTGCAAGAAGTGCCAGGTCAATGTCTCCGTTCATCAAATATTGTTCAAGAGCCATGGAATTCTTCTCAACAATCTGTACATGTATGTTTGGATAGGTCATGTGAAATGCGTTCAAAACCGGTGGAAGCAGATATGAACCACGGAATGAACTGATGCCAAGGATGACATGTCCGGCATTAAGCTTTGATACATCCTGCATTTTATCCTGTACTCTGTGATATTCGGAAATGGTATGGTATGCATATTCAAGAAGCAGCTGTCCGGATTCTGTGGGACGTACACCGTTTGAAGTTCGTACAAAAAGTTTGTAACCCAGATTACTTTCATAGTTCGTCAGGAACTGGGATAAACTTGACTGAGCCATATATAAGCGTTCTGCTGCTTTTGAAATACTTTTCTCTTCTGCGATTGCAATCAGATAATTCAATTCTTTGATCTCCATTTAACCTCCTGGGGCATTAACAAATCGTTTTACTGATACATATCGGAAAAACCGATACGACGTATATCAGATTAATGTATTCTGCGATAACCTTCGACCCATTATACTTTATTTCGAAGAGTTTTGAAAAGAGTATAAAAATGAAGGAGGGAATATGAGTAGAGTTTCTCTGAAAGGCATATGCGACATGCATGTACACACGAATCCCGATCTTAGATTACGGGCATACAGTGACCTGCAGCTTGCGGATGCAGCCGTTAGAGTGGGGGCAAGGGCCATAGTTATCAAGTCTCATCTGGGATTCACCGTGAACCGTGCTGCCATTGTCAATGATTATGTCCGTAAAGTCTATGGCGAAAACACAGGCTTCACTATGTATGGCGGAGTTGTAATGAACAAAGTCATAGGAGGAGTAAATCCTGAAGCAGTGGAAAAGGGGCTCAAGCTTGGTGCTAAGGAAATATGGCTTCCTACTCAGTCTGCAAAGAGACATCTTGAGAAAATGGGGCAGAATCCACTTGATGGTATAGAACTTGTAAGAGACGGAAAAGTCATTCCTGAGTTAAAGGATGTATTTAATCTTATCAGAGACTATGACGTGGCTCTCGGTACAGCACATATATCACCGGTGGAGGCATTCGTCATAGTTGAAGCTGCAAGGGATGCAGGCGTTAAAAAGATAATCATCACACATCCCGAATGGTGGGTATGTGACTATTCCATAGATGATCAGATAAGACTGGTCAAGGATTATGATGTAATTCTCGAACGCTGCTATGCTCAGAACATGGGTAAGGGTAAACCCTATCATTTAAACCTTAAAGAAAATGCAGAACTTATCAAGGAAGTGGGCTATGAGCATGTGATGGTTGATACAGATGGCGGTCAGACAGAGAATCCCGATTGGGAAACAGAGATGTATGAATATATGCATTATCTTCTGGAATATGGGATTCCTATAGAACACATATATCATATGACAAAGACTATTCCTTATTGGCTTCTCGGAATAACTGAAGGAAGTGAATAATAGTCGAAAAGTCTGATCACTACATTATCAGGGTGCATCTATTTACTGCAATACATAATTGTTGAAGGAATCAGCAATTATGATAAAAAAAATAAATTCAGGAGAAAAAACATGTTAAGTGCATTTATAATCCTTGCAATCGCAGTTGCGATTTTCCTCGGATACAGGACCAAGATAAACACTGGTCTTTTCTGTATTGTTTTTGCTTACATTATCGGGTGTTTCGTAATGGGAATGAAGCCTAAGGAAGTTATAGCTTTTTGGCCTACAAACACCATGTTTGTTATCCTTTCGGTCTCACTTTTTTATAATGTTGCCGCAATCAACGGAACGCTTGAAAAGATGTCGGGAGCCCTTCTCTATGCGTGTCGTAAATTTCCCGGACTTCTTCCGTTCGCGCTTTTTGCGGTAGCAGTCATCCTTTCAGTAATGGGGGCTACCTATTTTACAGTACTTGCTTTCCTTGCACCTATCACACTGGTTATATGTGATGAGTCAAAGATGGATAAGTTAACAGGAGCTGTGGCCATTAACTGTGGTGCTCTCTGTGGAGGAAACTTTCCTACATCAAATCTCGGAGTCGTTTTCAGAGGTCTTGCAGATACAGCTTACGAAGCAAATCCTAATCTAGAAGCTGTTGAAAGTTTCGGCATGGAAATGCAGATTTTTCTTTTTTCCATGATGTTCTCACTCATTCTTGTAGCCATATTCAGATTTGGTTTCAAGGAGAACAGAAACATCGGAAAAGGTGTCATATTCAAGAAGCCGGAAGCATTTTCAAATGAGCAGAAGACCACATTGAATCTCATGATCCTTATGATGGTGGTCGTACTCATTTTCCCGCTTCTTAAGATGATCATGCCGGGTAACGCAGCTATCAAATATATTGCCGGTAAGGTGGATGTAGGCCTTGTAGCAATCATTTTCGCAGTTATTGCATTGTTACTGAAGCTTGCACCTCAGAAGGAGGCAATAGCCAGAATTCCATGGAACACAATCATCATGATAGCAGGTGCAGGAATGCTTATAGCAGTCGCTGTTGAGGCAGGCACCATAGACATGCTCAGTAATTGGGTCGGCTCAAATGTTCCAAAACCTCTTATCCCGATCGCTTTCTCAATCATCGCAGCCATCATGAGCTTCTTCAGCTCAACAACAGGTGTTGTAGCGCCGGCACTTTTCCCTCTTATTCCGGCGCTTGCAGCATCAACCGGACTTTCCGCCCCTGTACTTTTTGCATGCACAGTACTGGGAGCACAATCCAGTGCCATCAGTCCGTTCTCTTCAGGAGGATCACTTATCCTTGGATCTACACCTAAGGAAGAGGACAGAAATACACTTTTTAACAGGCTTCTTATGGTAGCTGTTCCTATAAGCGTACTATGTTGTGCGTTGTATAACTTCATAGTCGCTATGGTACTTTGATTGTATATAAGCTCTGTTACGCTTCTCATCGCTTTACTATCAGCAACGTCAGAAACATTATTATAGCATATGGTATATTTTGCCATATGAAACCTGAGTATTAATAGTAGTATCTGATATAACAATGGAAGGTATGTGATATCAATATTCAGTTTGTAAAATCAGTTTTAAGTGGGATAAAAATCTTTCTGCTATAGGAGTAAATGCCTGGTAGCGATTCCATGCAAAATATATTTTGTTTTCAAGCTTAGGAGACAGTGGTCTGAAGACAAGACCGCTGTCTTTTGATGTATTAACGAGATTCTCATAGGTGAGCAGATATCCTAACCCCTCCATGGTAAATATAGAGCCATTGTAGGAAAGACGGAAAGAACCTTCAAGCTGAAGCTCTGAGAATCTGCTTCCGGCCCAGCCTTTAATATCACCATTCCATGCCTGATCAGAACAGAAAAGAGGTAATCCTATGAGGTCATCAATACGGATAGATTTCTTCTTTGCCAGAGGATCATCCTCAGGAATGATAAGTCCCCAGATATCGGTCTGTGGGAACTCAATATACTCATATTTACGAATATCCGGCTGCTCAACCAGAACGACAAAATCAAGAAGTCCCTTTTCTACTTTTTCAGACAGCTGCTCAGTATCTCCGCTTGTGATGTGATAGTGGAGATTTGGATAGGTTTCTTTAAAAGTTTTGATAGCCCTTGCCAAAAATTTCAGCTGATAGGATTCTGCAAGTCCAAGGTACAGATCGCCTCCGCTTATATCATCAAGGGAAACAAATTCCTGCTCTATTTTATCAGCCATGCGTACGAGATCTTCAGCACGATTTCTGAGAAGGATTCCTTCATCGGTAAGCTTTATACTGAAACTGTGTCTTGTAAATAATTTTTTGCCAAGTTCTTCTTCCAGAGACTTTAGCTGTTTGGAAAGAGTTGGCTGAGTCACATGTAGTATCTCGGCAGCCCTGCTCATATTTTCTTCTCTTGCAACAGCAAGAAAATATCTTAAGGTTCTGATTTCCATAGTGTTGCTCCTATACTACGCAGTGCAGAACTCGAAATGCTGTGCATTTCTCGTTCTTCGACGTTCGCCGAATACCAATATATATAAAAGCATGCACTTATGTGAGCAAGCTCCCCAGTGCATGTTTTTATATATATTGCTGCCCTGCTCATTGCTATATGATATTCTGATTTGGCATAACCTGATATTCATTATAGCCATTAGCGAGAAGTATCACAAGCGCATACAATAAAACTGTAATCAAATTAGTTACAGGGAAATGAGGAAAACTCATGGATAAGGAATTTTTAAAGCAAAGTCTTTCAGATTCAGGATGCTCAAATGAAGTGGCGACATCAATTTTGGAGAGGTTTGAATCAGGTAATATTGATGAAATGGTAAGACTTATGAAAAAGGAAAGATGTCGTGCCATGGATGAGTATCATGAATGCGGAAGAAGAGTTGACTGCATGGATTTCATACTAAGAAGAATTGATAACGAAATAAAGCAAAAATAATGGAAGAATAGAGCAGTCAGCAGGATTATATTCCTTTTGATAAGCTTGAGAGCTTTTTTAATGAGTATTTGAAATAAAAAGAGATTGTACTGAGTAAGGTGCGAGGTATTATGATGGAAAAGATAATAAATCAAAGCTTTGATGAGGAGAGAGCCCTTTATGGAAGCAATGGGATTGAGGTGGAAAACTGCAGGTTTGATGGACCTGCCGATGGAGAAAGCGCTTTTAAAGAAAGTAAGGATATAGTAGTACATAGTAGCTTTTTTAATCTTCGATATCCATTTTGGCATGATGATAATATAAAAATCAGTAGCAGTGAAATGACTGAAAACTGTCGTGCAGCACTGTGGTATACAGATCATGCTGTCATAACAGATACAAAGCTTCACGGCATAAAGGCATTGAGGGAATGTTCCTACATAAAAATTGAAGATTGTGACATTATATCACCGGAGTTTGGATGGTCAGTGAAGAATATCATAATGAAGAACACTACGGCCCAGAGTGAATATTTCATGATGAGATCTGAAAGACTTGATTTTGAAAATGTGACCTTAAAGGGAAAATATTCTTTCCAGTATATTAAAGACTCCCAGTTTGATAACTGTAACTTTGATACAAAGGATGCATTCTGGCATGCTAAAAATGTCGTTATTAAGAATAGTGTTATCAGGGGTGAATATCTTGCGTGGTACTGCGAGAATGTTACCTTTGAAAACTGTACAATAATTGGAACCCAGCCTCTTTGTTATTGCAAGAATCTAAAACTCATAAATTGCAAGATGATCGACACAGATCTTGCATTTGAAAAATCCGAGGTGGAAGCAACAATTGATTCTGCTGTGATCAGCATTAAGAATCCTAAGCTTGGTACTATTCATGTTTTAGATGTCTCGGAAATCATTATGGATGATGAAGAAGCTCAGGGAAAAGTTGTTGTTAAAAACTTAATGCAATAAAGGCGTGAAGATATGGGTAGGAGAAGCTGAGGGACTAACCTTCAGCTTTTTCCATAACCATATCTGATAGTGCGTAAGGCACTATTTCCTCCGGATTTGATGCAGGGCTTATCCAGGCATCGATTTTGTCTTTGGGCAGCATAAGTGGCATCCTGTCATGTATCTTGGAGAGCTCTGTTGTAGGCTCTTTTGTAAGGACTACAAAGACAGGATAACCATCCTCAATTCTGTAGAGTCCGCATAGCCATGTTACAGTACAGCCGGTGGGCTGAATGGAATATTTATCACCGGTTTTTACTTTGCCATCTGCACTTTTGAAATGCTCCCACTCGTAATAATAGGATGCAGGGATGACGCATCTGTGAGATTTCCAGGCATCTCGGAATGTCGGTTTCTCTTTTGCGGTTTCAACTCTTGCATTAAAGAGGCTGCGCTTACCGTCTCTTGCCAGAAATCCCCATTGCATAGGGAACACACTTTTTATTCCTTTGGCATTAGGTGCTATCACAGGGACTATGTCTGTTGGTCGTACTTCTCCATCTGTGATAAGTGGCCTTGCGTGGGTGTCTATGAATTTCTCAGTAAGAATAGATTTGTAAGCTATCTCATATATATTTTTTAATTCCGGGAGATCTTTCTCCAAAGCATATCTGGTACACATATTATTTTATCCTATATTAACACTAGCTTTATTTGATTTACTTTCGTTGAATTTGATATTTGTAGTGCCTGGCCAATTTCAGTTAACGGATGCTATGGGTATTCTTCTATATCTTCATAGCCATTGTCAGCGAATTTTTCTTTGTTCCTTTTTTCTGACTTTATAAGTTCATCACTAAAACCTTTAAGGGCATCGAAGGGACTGAATATCTTGGCACGTCTTCCGAGGTCCATTGAAGGATGCTTTATGGAAAAGCTGTCAGTCCGGTCATGTTTGGGCTTTCCTTTTAAAAATACATCTCTGTATCTGAAAGAGGAAGGTATATCAAGTGCAGATCTTTCATTACTTATCATATAAATATATCTCCGGCTACTTATGATTAATACTTTAATTTGACCTTGAGCAGGCTTAAGCATCAATTTATATCTTCACAGACCGGAGTTCAGACAATCATGCTCTGTGTCCTCCGATCTGATTATTTCTTTCTATAGTAGTTGCACCATCTAAGAAGTTTGTTCCCTTAAGAAGGGCATTTGATCCATATTTTGTTCTTACTTCAAGCAATGCAGCATGAAGTATTTTTTCTCTGTTCAGTGCTTCATAATCCGTAAACAGATCCAGCTGGTAGATTCCTTCATCATTTTTTACATCACAGGCACAGATACCAAGTCTCCTGAAGAGAATCCTGTGGTCACTTTTCTTTTTGACATCAGCCATTATGAGATCTGTGATCAGTTTTGAATTATTGGTAGCTGAACGCATTCGTACAGTGCCGGTTGAATGAGCAGGATGAAGTCTTCCGTACCAGTCGATGGAAAGTCTTCCGTCATAGGACGGAAAGTACTCAAGACTCTTGTAGTCGTAGCTGATCCACCAGGTGAAAGTAGAAGATATGAGATTTTTCTTGTACATATCGCAGCACAGTATATCTATCATCTCCATAAGGACAATGCAGGCTTCTTCATACTTGTAAGGACGGGAGAGTACCTGACCATTGGAAAGGGAATGACTGTCAGTTTTATAGTGTTTGATATCATACATGGTGACCGGCTCTATCCCCCAGGCGTGGTCTATGAGGATCTCTGCATCGATTCCAAAGGTCTTGTAGAACCATTCTTCATCCCACTGGGTACGTTCCGCTACGTCTCCCATGGTGTACATATGATTTCTTTCAAGCCTACCGGCTTTTCCGTTACCTATCTGCCAGAAGTCAGTCAGAGGTCTGTGATCCCATAGAAGATATTTGTACGAATCCTCTGTGAGAGCAGCGATACGCATCCCGTATTTATCGGCCCTGGCTTTCTTGGCCACGATATCCATTGCGACCTTGGCGAGATAGAGATTGGTTCCGATACCTACAGTTGCAGTAATTCCGGTGCTCCTAAGCACATCACGGATTATGGTCATAGCCATGATGTGAGCCGGAGACGCACCGGATCGTTTGGCTTCATCTTCATAAAAGTGCAGGTAAGGCGTACAGTCTATAAAACATTCATCAATGCTGTAGACATGTACATCTTCAGAAGACACATAGTCCAAGTAGATCCCGTAGATCTCTGCAGATATCTTTTCATATTCTGCCATACGCGGTACGGCAGTAATGTATTGAATTCGTGTTCTGTGTATCTGCTCATATTTCTTTATAGCCTGTTTGGCTTCAAAGAGCCTGGGTCTTCCGGGCACACCTATTGCTTTAAGTGCCGGAGATACAGCAAGGCAAATGGTCTGGTCGGATCTGCTTGCATCTGCCACAAGAAGATTGGCCTTAAGCGGGTCAAGTCCTCTTGCAACACATTCCACAGATGCATAGAAGCTTTTCATATCAATAGCGATATAGGTTCGCTGTTTTCTGTTCATATCATTTTTGTGAATATTCCTCAAATGAGGCAAGATGGGTTTCTTTTGCCAAAGGAAAGACCTCAGGTATCATCCGGTTAAAATAGGCTGATATACGATAAACTATATCAAGTGATGGATTTTGCTCACCGTTTTCAATTTTGCTGATGGTACGTCGGCTTATCGCAAGGTCTGCAGCCATTTTGTCCTGGCTGATACCCAGATCTCTTCTAAGTTCGTAAACTCTGTTGGAATAGATTAAAGTTTTCAAAATATTCACCCCTGTCGTATGTACAAGCTGTTAATCTTTGAATTTTTGTTCCATACTGTCACCATCTAGATGTACGCCAAAAGAACCTTTCCTCGGACCAGGATCAAAAATCTCTATTTCATCAAAGGAGTGCTGTTTCAGATTCATATCATTCAGGCACTTATATTTTCCGGTAATACAGCCCTGTCATCGATGTAGTAATCGCAGGTGATCTTCCGGGAGTTGTTGCCATACATCTCTATGATCTCCGGAAGGTTGTCGTTTATGGCATCAAATTCCAGATTCTGCTCTTTGCACCATGATACAGCTTTATCTAATGCCTCACCGGCACGACAGGTCCATAGTATCAGCTTGTTGCCTGATTCGCGCTGAGATTTCAGGTATTCTATCAGTGGTATATTGGGTTCTCCGAGTTCGGGCCAGTTGCTGTAACATAGTGTCCCGTCGAAGTCCACGGCTATGATCATGTAATCCATAAAACCTCCATTCCGCTGCCTCCAGCTGGCGGCACAATAGTGATGAAAAGTGATTTTTGGTTTCGAAGCTTCCAAAATATGATATCCGGACAGAAGCATAGCACGATGATTAATTATAATAGAACAAACGTGCTGTGTTAACTAATTTATAGCACGTTTGTTCTTTGAAATCAATATGAAATAGTAATTGTGATATATAATGCTCAATCACTTAAATTGAACCCATATCTGTGTATATTTATGTTTTTGTAATTGAGTATATTACGATTATTGAATAATGATTTCTATTCACGTTTAAATGGTTTATGGTTTTACATTAATTTCCGAATCGGGCTATAACAGTGATGATTCCCACAGATGCAGTGGTATACTAAACACGGTGGCTGAAAAATCCGGCAGTATCTTGTGAGGTGGTGATTTCTGATGATAATAAACACAGGCCAGAGGACGGACATTCCTGCATTTTATTCGGAATGGTTTTCAAACAGACTGAAAGAAGGTTTCGTATGTGTGCGTAATCCTTATAATCCTGAGCAGGTCAGCAGGTATCGTCTTTCACCTGATGTTGTTGATGTAATTGGTTTCTGTACTAAAAATCCGTCGCCAATGTTTAAATACATGAACCTTCTTAAAGAGTATGGTCAGTACTGGTTTGTGACGATTACTTCTTATGGCAGAGATATTGAACCTAATGTACCGGACAAGCATAAGCTGATTGAAGATTTTAAAAATCTGTCTCACATGGTCGGAAAGAATTCCATGGGATGGCGTTATGATCCGATATTTATTTCTGACAGATATACAGAAGAGTACCATATACATGCATTTGAGCAGATAGCAGCATCCCTTGAAGGATGCACAGAAACGGTTGTCATCAGCTTCATTGATCTTTTCCCAAAAGTAAGGCGGAATTTTCCTGAAGCAAGGGAAGTGACCAGGGAGCAGAGGCTAAGACTTGGAAAAGAAATGATAAGGATTGCGTCTTTACATGGAATGACTGTAAAGCCATGCGCGGAAGGTGATGAGCTTTCAAAATATGGTGCTGACTGCGGGGGATGCATGAGGATAAGTGATTATGAGAAAGCTATCGGAAAGCGGCTTGATGCGCCTAAGAAAAAGGGTGCAAGGGCAGCATGCGCCTGTTATCTCACATGCGATATAGGTGCATATAATACCTGCAGACATCTGTGTAAATACTGTTATGCCAATGCAGATCCGGAGATAGTTCTCGCGCAAAGCAAGTTACATGATCCTAAGTCACCATTTCTGATAGGGAATTATTCTGACGGAGATAAAATACATGACGTACCGCAAAAATCCTGGATTGATGAGCAGATGATCCTGCCCTTCATAAGCGGTTAAGATTCTGAAGATACGAATCTTAACCGCTTTTTGAGAGCCTGTTTATCTTTTATAAGACTTTATACTTAACAAAATAATGCCGACAATTCTTTATAGTAATTAATCAACATATCAGGAATCATGATTAAGGAAATAAACATCATAACAGGAGATGTATATGGAAGAGGCGAGAGCCAACAGCAGTCAGATAATTAGAAAGACTCTCATACGAATGTATCCCGGAACGTTGGTTTATGCGACGATGCTTGGATTCATGTATATGGTGGACAATATAATAGCAGGTAATGCCATGGGTCCGGAAGCGATTGCAGCTGTGGCAATAGCATTACCTTCATATGGAATGTTCCTTGCGTTTATGAATGCGATTGTCCATGGAACCTGTCTGAGAATTACGTGGGCTAAAGGTCGTGCCAATCATGAAGAATTCCGGCGCGCCTTCGCCGGAGGTATTACATTGGCGGCTCTTTTCGGTTTGGTCTTCACAGGTGTCATTCTTTTCTTTTCCGAAAAACTGGTCCTCGGTTTTGGAGGCTCAAAATCATCCGGTGAAATCTGCAAGTACAGTCTGCTGTACCTGCGTTTTTGTGCGCCCATGGTCTTCCTCTCTTCTATATCCGGCTCCATGCGGGAAACTATCGGTGTCCTTGGCTATCAGATGGAGCGGGCATCTCTTGGATTGTTCAACATCATCTGTAACGTCATTGTTTCCGTAATCAGCGTTATCCTTCTTCCCAGAGAATTAAAAATGGCGGGACTTGGTATCGGCAGCAGCACAGCGGCATTTCTTGAATTTGTCGGAGGTCTCGCGGTTCTGAAATACCGAAAAATCGATGCCAGGCTAAAACCGGTAATGCTTAGTCCTGTTGAAATCAGGGACACTTTTAAAAGTGGTTTGCCGGCTTCGCTAGACAATATCATAGATTGTATTGCACTTGCTATAGTCAATAATATTATTCTGACACTCATTCCGGGAGATGCGCTTATTCTTTCAACTGTATCCATTGTGAACAATATAAAAAAGGTCGTTCGTCTGCCCCTGATGGCTGTTGGATACGACGTAAGCCCTTTGTTTGGTGTGTTTTATGCTCAGAGAGATTCGTATTCCCTCAAAAAAACAGTCCGTGAATCCTTGAGAATGGGTATGATTGTTGCAGTGTTTTCCTGCATAGCCTGTTTTTGTGCAACGCCTGTTCTGACGCGGATGTTTGGTATGGATATGACACCGGATATACAGATGGGCTCATTCTTTGTATGTCTTTTCCAGGTGGGATATCTGGTGCAATTCGTATTAACTAATTTTTATGAGTCCACAGAACGGTTTGGTTCCTCCCTCATGATGGCATCCATTCCGGATTCTTTTATCTATCCGTTAATGCTGATAATATCGATCCCGGTTATGGGAAAAACGGGATTATGGCTTTCTTTCGGAAGTAATCCATTTGTGGGCCAGGTGATAATGATTCCTGTGATGATGCTTTTAAGCCGGAAAAATCCAACAGTAGAGGACCGTATTTTGAGACTGAAGCCCCATATAATTAACCGTTCCTCAAGTTTTGAATATGAGATTAAGGGGACGGATGAAAATGCAGTTGGCATTTCCGGAAAGATTCAGGAATACCTTGAAAAAAACGGAAAGAACCGGAGAATGGCGTATCTCGCGGCACTCAGTTCTGAAGAACTTGCGGTGGATATGATTGCCCATCTAAAGGAAACAAACGTGAAAGAGAGTGGAATTGACAGTTTGTTTGACATCCATGTTTTTAATGATGAGGATAGCATTGAGATTCTGATTAGAAGTATCGGTGATTCTTATGATCCCCTGGATTACGATGTCTCCAAGAATCCGGAAAGCAAGATTGGCGTCAGGATGATTCAAAAAGTCGCTGAAAAAGTTACATACACCTATGTATATAAAGTGAATATTGTATCGATTGTTTTACGTTGAATAGAAAATAAATCCTATAAAATTTGGATTATAATAGGTGTATCTTTAATGCCGAATTTTATCGAAATAATAAGAGCTATTCAGACAGTATTACTGAGTGTAAGCTTGAAAAATGGAGAAACAAACGGCATCATACGATAAGCTTTGTTCCGGGTTTTGGATATGATCATGGAGGTGTCAAATGACGAAGGTTTATTGTTATTCGCGGTGTACGACTTGTAAAAGGGCCCTGAAGTGGTTGAATGATAACAAGATCGAGTATGAGCAGATTGACATCAAGGAAAATCATCCTGATGAAAAGACACTGCGTCAGCTATATAAGAAGAGCGGACTTTCATTGAAGAAGTTTTTCAATACCAGTGGCCAGCTCTATCGTGAGATGGAGCTGTCAAAGAAGCTGCCGGATATGAACGAGAATGAAATGTTTGAACTCCTGGCATCAGATGGGATGCTGGTGAAGAGACCTCTTCTGATCACGGAAGATACTGTTATCACCGGTTTCAAGGAAGAAGACTGGAGGAAAGCATTATACTTATAGTGCACGTGGAGGAAAAGAAAATGACTGACATAAAATGTTTGATCGCAATTGCCGGATGTGCCATGGCTCTGCTTTCGGGATGCGAATCAAATGATATGATAATGGATGGTGACGGTATGTTTCAGACATTTTCGTATACAAATATAACTCAGGATGAAGCAACCGAAGAAATAACAGATAAAACTACTGAGAAAACAATAGATAAAACAATTGAGGAAACGACTGAGAAAAAGAATGAGTTGATCAGTAAAGAGGTAACTCTCCGATTTGATTCATTTGATGGTGGTGGACCGGAATATAATGTGATTATTAAGGACGAGAGTATTGTATCCTATACAGCTGTCAGAGAATATGCCAAAGCAGATCATGACATGATGACAGGTGCCGGATATGATATGGTGTACACGTTTACCGGATTAAAACCAGGTAAAACAGATATGCTCATAGAGGCACGTTCGCCAATAGCAGATAATTTTGATATTAACTATAGAATAACCGTCAATGAAGACCTGAGTGTGAAAATAGAAGAGGTTTCAGCGACAAAGGAGTAACGCCAAAGACACAACAAACAACAAGGAGCACTAATCATGAACATTAGAAAATATACAGAAAATGATTTATCAGAGATGATACATATCTGGAATGAGATAGTTGAAGAAGGAATAGCATTTCCGCAGGAAGAATTACTTAATCTGGAAACAGGAGCAGGGTTCTTTGCTTCGCAGAGTTTCACCGGGGTTGCGGAAGAGGATGGGAAAATATACGGTCTATATATCCTTCATCCAAATAATGTAGGCAGATGCGGACATATATGTAATGCCAGCTATGCAGTTTCATCCGAATCAAGAGGAAAACATATCGGAGAACAGCTGGTAATGGATTGTATGAAAAAAGGAAAGGAAATCGGTTTCAGAGTTCTTCAATTCAATGCTGTAGTAGAAAGTAATGTTAACGCACGGCACCTTTACGAAAGGCTTGGATTCAAACAGCTTGGTACAATCCCCGGCGGGTTCAGGATGAAGGATGGACATTATGAAAATATCTGTCCGTATTATCACGTTTTATAAGAATAAGAATTCATGCAGAAAATACGTTGCGTAGTAGAGAGAATCACATATCAGAATCCTGAGAACGGGTACTCCGTAATGAAGTGCAAGGTAAAGGATTATTCGGAACTGGTCACAGTCATTGGCAATTTGCTTGATGTCAATGTCGGATCAGTTCTTTTGGTACAGGGAAACTGGAAAATCGATACGAAGTATGGCAGGCAGTTCATGGCAGTCCGGTAATTACTCCCGGCTTCAATCTTTCTGCAAAATATGTTATACATACTGTGGGACCGAGGTGGTCCGGTGGTGAGAATAATGAGCCTGAGATTCTGTACAGTGCATATAAACAGTCACTACTTCTGGCAAAAGAGAATAATCTGCATTCTATAGGATTTCCGTTGATATCCGCAGGAATATTCGGATATCCGGTAGATAAAGCATGGAGAAGGGCTATCCGCGCTTGTTATGACTTTATTCAGAATAATCCCAATTACGATATCAAGATCATCTTTGCGGTACTTGATGACAGGATTCTTGATATCGGTGAGGAAACACTCAAGGAAACGGCCGGGACACCGTTGGATTTTGATTAGAATAATATCAGAAGGATAAGTAATGAGACTTACAGATATAGATATTAACAATTATTATATGCAAGCAGTGCAGGATTTCAAGGAGAGTCATCCCGAGTGGATATGTACTATAAAAGACGGAGCCCTGATAATACAGCTAAATGCATTTAACCGGAACGAATTTAACGGTTATCAGTTATCCGTTGAAGAGAGACGATACAGACATATTGTCATTATAAAGGATAACGGAACGGTTATTGATCATGATATGTTTGTCACTGAGGAAAATGTAGTCGGCCTTGGAAAAGCAAGGATCTCAAAGAGCATGTTCCTTGGTGAAAGCGGAAGTTTCACGTACCGAATGAATCTAAGGAAGGATACTGAAAGTGGATGCCGGGAAGAAAAATCCGGAGAGGTTAGTGAATGTAATGTTCAAAAAGTTGTCTGTGAATACTTTAAGAGCAGGGGATTGATTTTTTATTCGCCTACACGCCTGTGGATCGGAATTACTTTTATGGCTTTTCCAATAATACTGGGAATAATCATTTCCATGATTATCCCTTTCTTACCGATGGCACTCTTTGGTTATTTAGCAGTATTTTTTCTTATGGGATTGTATTTTGTGGTTACCTGCAGACAGGCCTTCAATACTCTCAATATCGCCGGAATTACATTCATGGGAGTTGCGCTTGGTTTCCTGGCATTTTGGCCGATGCTTCCAGACGATTTGTTTATGAAGCTGATTTTTGGATTTTTCATAGTATTGTTTTTGCCCTTAGGATTAGCCATTTTTATAGCCGGTTACAAGGAAGACAAGGCAAATAAGGGGAGATAGCTCTTAAACATTTAATCATCCGGTGAAGTGAGGAATTGTGCCTGCACATCACCGGATGATTTTTACTTTTCAAAATCTCATTTTTTTGCTTCTAAATAATCGTTTAAATCCTTATTCATAACATTTGTTATAAACATATGCCCAGGTGCATGGGTGATCACCAGCGGGAGCTTGGCATTTTCAATCGCTGCCTGAGGAGTCACACCACAGGCCCAGAATACAGGAATCTCGCCTTCTTTGAAAGGAACCGCATCACCATAATCAGGATGATCGATGTCCTTAATTCCGATAGCTTCCGGGTCACCGATCTGTATCGGACCTCCGTGAACATTTGGATAAGCATCCGTAATACGTTTTGCGATTTCAGCATCATCAGGAGTCATGGGCCGCATGCTGACAACCATCGGTCCATTGAATACGCCGGCAGGCTCACACTGGATATTTGTCTTGTACATCGGAACATTACAGCCGAGCGTTATATGACGTACCTCCACACCGTTTTTTATAAGTGCTTCCTCGAAAGAAAAGCTGCACCCGATCAAAAAGGCAACAGAGTCCTCTTTCCAGTACGAAGTTACATCCGTGACGGTATCTATAAGTTCGCCATTTTTCCAGATACGATACTTCGGTATATCACTGGTAATTATGGCACCTTCACCCATATCATGAACATCAGGAGTCCCTTCCACAATCTCCAGAATAGGACAAGGTTTAGGGTTTTTAGATGCAAATATCTTAAAATCATCCGCATATTGTTTAGGAAGAATCACGAGATTAGCCTGTGCATAGCCTGCGCACATACCTGCAGTTGGAAAGTCTATGGTTCCTTCACGGATCAGTTTCCAGGCATCTTCCGGTCGTGTGTTGGTAAAGTCATTTGCATTCATAGTGTGTCCTCCTGTCTTTGTTTTATTGTTATAGTTCCATTATAAAGAGAGACTTTTAAAACACAAAGAAATTGTTTCCAATTTAATATTCAATATTGTTATGCTATGAAGAAACTATGGATATGGAATGCCTGCGACCGGAGACTTGTGAATGGATATTATGTCGTCTGATAATACTAAACATATAGATGATAATGGGGTAGAATAGTAAATATCTTTTTTTAAAGGAATGTGATTTATGGATTATCGTGAAGAATATGAACAAATTAAATCGGAATTGATCAGGTGACAATATGCAGAGAGATAGAAATGACCGAAAATCAGTATTGATGTTTGTATTATCCATGCTGATTTTTGGGACAATAGGGATTTTCAGAAGGTATATACCGATTTCCTCCGCATATCTGGCTTTTTCACGTGGGGTGTTAGGCGGCTTATTTCTCCTGTCTTTTATGAAGTTGAAACAAAGGGATGTCGGGGAAAAACTTCCGGCTTATACTGCAATATGGCTTGCCGTCACAGGGGCTGTTATGGGAGTTAACTGGATATTGCTTTTCGAGGCGTACAATCATACAACTGTTTCGATTGCAACGCTTTGTTATTATATGCAGCCTACAATCGTCGTGCTGTTGTCTCCGATCTTTTTTAAGGAAAAGCTGAAATGAAGGCTCAGTCTGTTGCCATACTAAGCTATATCGATCCGGTCTCCGCATTGTTGTTTTCTGCGTTGCTGTTAAAAGAGCCCCTTAATACCATCGATGCCGTAGGTGCAATAATGATCATAGGTTCCGCTGTTATCAGTGAGATACAGATTGGGTCTCAATGAGCCAGATTTATATTTGCCGATGGGAAAATAAAGAGAAAGAAGGTTGTAAATAGAGTAAAATGAAAATACGAAAGTCGAAAGAAACAGATATCAAAAGGATTATGGAAATATATGAATATGCCAGAGCTTTTATGGCTAAGACGGGTAATCCCAATCAATGGGGACCGACAAACTGGCCGCCGGAGGCATTGATCCATGATGATATATCAAATGGAAACAGCTATGTGTGTACTAACGAAGATGGCAGAGTCCTGGGGACTTTCTTTTTTGAATACGGACAGGATATAGAACCGACTTATCGGGATATCAGTGATGGAGAATGGTCCGGAAATGATGTTTATGGAGTGGTACACAGAATAGCAACTGATGGTTCAGTTAAAGGTGTTGGGAAATACTGCATTGATTGGGCATATGAACAAGCCGGAAATCTGAGGATAGATACTCATCCGGATAATATAGTGATGCAGAAGCTCCTTGAAAAGCTTGGTTTTAAAAAATGCGGTATAATCCATGTTTTAGAAGATGATCATCCCAGATTTGCCTATGAGAAGATATAGTGAACGATGAGCTTTTCCTGGAAGTAGAGGGTTCGAAGAGAAATACCATGCTGAAGGAAAGCTTTGCAAGTTGAAAAATGCAGTGAAAAACCATCGGTTTTCAGTGCATTTTTTGTTTTTGAACTTATAACCGGATATAGTAGATGTATCATGATTTCAGAAGGAAGTGTTCAAATGTTGAGATTGAGACCCTATATCACTGATGATGCCGAAACTATACTTTCATGGATAACAGATGAGAAGGAATTTTACAAATGGACTGCCGGAGTTCTTGGGCAGTACCCCATCACTGCCCAGCAGTTTGATGAGGTAAGGAATCTGATGGCTTTCACAGCCGTCGATAATGATGATGTTGTTGGATTCTTTACATTGAGAAGACCGGGCACATCTTTTGATGAGCTTCGCTTTGGATTTGTGGTCGTCGATCCGAAACTCAGAGAACAGAGTATAGGCAAGAAAATGCTGATTCTCGGTATGAAATATGCAAAAGAAATCTACAGTATAAAAAAGATAACTCTCGGGGTGTTCGAGAATAATTTGCCTGCTTATTACTGCTACAAAGCAGCAGGATTCTCTGACGTGGTTAATTATAAACCTGTGAGTTACCGTTTCTTCAATGAAGACTGGAAATGCCTTGAACTTGAATATACCTGCAGCAATACTGAGGGTGATGAGAAAAGAGAAGCCATAGGATTTATTTTGAATAACCTTGTATGCTTCTGAGGGATGATCCGTTTTTTCTCATACCCAGAATGTGCGAAAGCCTTTTTTATCCCGAAAGTTAAACGACAGATTCCTGATTTGGCGTTAATTTATACGGCAGGTAAATACTGAATGTTGAACCCATACCGGGTGCACTATCAACTGAAATTGTTCCCTGGGAAAGGTCTATGATTTTTGCTGAAATAGCCAGGCCAAGGCCATTACCCTCAGATTTATGAGTGGTATCAGCCTGATAAAACTTATCAAATATATGATGCACCTGTAATTCTGTCATGCCTATACCCCGGTCCTGGATGCTTACATATACGCCGTTCTCAGATTTTCTGATTCGTGTTGTTATAGTGGAATCATCCGGGGAGAATTTGATGGCATTTGAGTATATATTTGTCCACACCTGAAAGAGCATATTTTGATATCCCAAAATCGATATTTCGGGTAAATCGATGTCTATATCAATATTTTTTTTGGACCACTGCGGCTCCAGGGAAAGTATGGCCTCACGTAATTGCTCATCAAGGCTGAAGAGCTTGGCCTTATCGTTGATGGTTCCGGCGTTCAGTCGTGAAAGTGAAAGTATGTTTCCTGTTAATGATGAGAGCTGCTTGGTACTGTGCATTATTTTTTTTGCATAGTCTCTGAGTTCGATATCCGATGCTTCAGGATTTAGCATAAGGGAAGCATACCCCTCTATTGAGGCTAAGGGGGTCTTGAATTCGTGTGAGACATTTGAAACGAAATCGTTACGTAAGGTTTCTGTATTGGATAACTCAAGGATCATGCGATTGAAATTTTTGTTCATATCACGTATCTCAGAAAGTCCATGTTCCTCATCCAGACTGACATTAAAATCTCTCTTTGAAACTTTTCTCAGAGCCGCAATGAGTTGATTCAAAGGTCGTATAAACAAATGTGAGACAAATAACATTAATATCAGAGTTAAAATGATCGTGGTGGCCAAAAGAGGTATAAATGGAGTTTTTATGGTGTCAAAGTTATTAACCGGATTGTATACGATCCAGCCTACGACAGCTCCGGCAAACAATGACATGATCATACCTACAAAGGATAAACTGTATATAACGAACCATAATTTAAAATTTCTCATAATATGCCTTTCAATGTAATGTGATGATGCAAGGGTCAAAAGTCCCAGATCACTTTCTTACACGTTGATTTGAGACTTTATGACCCGTGCATCATAAGTGAGTGGCAAATATTTTTGACACTCACATCATGTGACAGTTTATTAAGTCAGAAATCAGGTAGTTGAAACTTTATATCCAAGACCACGTATGGTTTTTATTTTAAAATCAGGATTATCATCAAACATTTTACGGAGCTTACTTATATGCACATCTACAGTCCGGGCATCTGACTCTGCATCAACACCCCATATTTCATCCATTAACTGCTGACGGGTCAATATTTTATTTGGCATGGATATAAGTTTGTATAGTAGATAAAACTCTTTTTTGGAAAGATCATAGCTTATATCATTTCTTGTCACTGTCAGAGAATCAAGGTCTAATATTGTTTCACCGATCTGTTCCTTACGCTCATGAGCAATCTGTGCTCTTCTGAGTAACGCTTCAACACGCAGGCACATCTCATTTACATCGATGGGCTTTACCATATAATCATCTGATCCTAAACGGAAGCCCTCCTGCTTGGAAGCAAAATCATCTTTTGCTGTAATGATAAGTATAGGAATGTCTCTGTTAAAAGCTCTGATGTGCCTGATTAACTCGTATCCGTCCATGTTTGGCATCATGATATCTGTGATTATAAGATCAATGTAGTTCTGATCCATAATCTGAGATGCATTTAATCCATCAGATGCAGCCAGGGTGTTGTATCCTTGCTTTCTCAGGGCAAGAGTATAAAGATTTCTTAGTTCAGTATTATCTTCAATCAGTAATATAGTCAGCATATAATTCTCTTTCGTATTTTTCTCTAATATATATTATGTATTCCGATGATAATAGTACAGCAATATTATATAGTGATGACTATTTTACAACAACTGTAATCATTTTCTTTAACAATAGCTGTAAAAGGATAATATTTAATTATTTTCATTGGAAATTCGAATCTCATCTGTGAACATTCTGTGTTTTTTCGTTTTTTAACATTCAGTTAACATTAATTTAAAATTCAATCAAACTTGCATTCATATTATGGGGATACCTCAGAAACAGGAAATATTAATACTGACAGGAGATATATAGTATGAAGAAAAGTTCTATGGTTATTGTGGGACTGATTGTTGTGGTTTTAGGTGCAGCTGTTTACAGAAAAGTAAGTTCGCAGGAAGCATTTGCACAGGGTGTTTCAGCACCAATGGTTGAAGTTATAAATCCTTCT
>SVDD01000035.1:0-39465 GCA_015057945.1 Lachnospiraceae bacterium
GCTAAATTATCGTTTACAGTTTCATTTACCTGTATTTTTCTATCAAATAATGAAAGAATTTTAGCGATTCTTTTTTGAGTTATAGGATTTTTATGAATTACTATTTCCTGTTTTCTAATCATTGGTGCAGTAATTTGTGGTTGAGCAGAACCAGTTCCACTAAAAGAAATATTTTTTAAAACATAGTATAAATACTTCGCGTCTACAATATTTCTATTAGGGGCTAACGATAGAAGTCTTACTATTGGTAAAAAGGGTTCTTCTCGATAACATACCATTCCGACATTTACGCCTCTCGCAGAAATCGTAACGGAATCCCCTTCTACCCTTGCCTTGTCGGTATATCCATATAACCCATCATTATCCATTCCATTTGAATATATAGGAACCATAGTTTTCTCGGTTTTTACCTCGGATACTATATCCGGCCGATCTCCGCCTGCAGAAACTGTTGCTATATCCTCAATCAAATATGTTACTTTTTCCATCATTCACCTTCCACCTGTATAATAAAATATGGACTCATACTACTTTTTGAAACCTCTGACAATGGTCTTTGAGATGATGCTACTTTACACACACTCAAAACATTACTTTAGCGTTTTCAAAACGTATCACTTTAAACCAAGTCTTAAAATTACCGGCATTATGTCTATAATATTCTGGTATTTTTTCCTTATCAGGTATCTCATGTTGAATCTTTTCTATATATGCCCAATATCTTCCGGGCTTTCCACTGTGAATCAATAATATTCTAGGAATATCATTACTCATAATTTCATCTATTGCTTTCTGCGAAACAGCTGACCCAAGCTTTCCATATCAGACATAGCCGTACTCTTCTATCAATTCACTATGTGCAGCAATCGTCCCCATATCTGGTGCAAAATCATCTGCAAATCTTAAAGCAATTGTATTCATTTCACACCTCTATAAATCAAAGCCAATAGCCCCTAACTTTCTTCTAATCTCATCTTCAAGCTCATGAGATTTTGCAAACATATCAGAAAGCTCAGATGTTAATCTTCCCATCTTTTCTTCAAATGGCTCGCCATCATCTTCCTGTTCTTCAATACCTACATATCTACCCGGAGTAAGAATATAATCCTGTTTCTCAATTTCCTCTGTAGTTGCAACTTTGCAAAAACCTTTTACATCTTCAAGTGTTCCGTTTTGGAAAGCTTCAAATGTATCAGCAAGCTTCTTAATGTCTTCATCATTAAAATCACGGTGCTTACGATCAACCATATGCCCCATGTTTCTGGCGTCAATAAACAAAGTCTTGCCCTTCTGCTGTTTATTTTTAGAAATAAACCACAATGTTACCGGGATTGTAACGCTATAGAATAACTGAGTAGGCATTGCAATAATACCTTCAATCAAATCATCTTCAATGATATTTTTTCTAATATCACCTTCACCACTTATCTGTGTAGATAAAGCTCCATTCGCAAGTACCAAGCCAATCTTTCCATTAGGTGCTAAATGATGAATCATATGCTGAATCCATGCATAGTTGGCATTTCCTGCTGGTGGCAAACCATACTTCCATCTAACATCATCTGTTAGTTTTTCCTGATTCCATGGATGGTAATTAAATGGGGGATTAGCAAGAATAAAATCCGCCTTAAGTGTTGGATGCAAATCATTTGTAAAAGTATCTGCCTGATAAGGTCCAAAATCTGCATCAATACCACGGATAGCCATATTAATTTTTGCCATCTTCCAGGTATCTGCATTTGCTTCCTGACCATATACAGAGATAGAGCCTCTGTTGCCAGAATGGGCTTCAATAAACTTTGCACTCTGAACAAACATACCACCTGATCCACAGCAGCAATCATATACACGACAGTTTTCAAAAGGTCTGAGAATAGAAACCAATGTCTTAACTACGCTTGAAGGTGTGTAGAATTCTCCACCACCTACACCTTCTTTTTCTGCAAACTGAGCAATACAGTATTCATATGTACGTCCAAGAAGATCTTCACTTGCCTCAGTGTCACTCATATCAATATTGTTAGTAAAGATATCTACGACTTCACCAAGGACTCTCTTATCAAGATCAGGACTTGCGTAATTCTTAGGCAATACATTCTTAAGAACTTTATTATCTGCTTCGATTGCTCGCATAGCATTATCAATCACTGTTCCAATTTCTGGTGTATGAGCTGCTGCTGCGATTGTGCTCCATCTTGCTTCTTCTGGAACAAAGAAAACATTTTCCATTGTGTATGCATCAATGTCATCTTCAAATCCGTCGCCTTCTTCTACAAGCTCCTGATATCTCTTTTCAAAAGCTGCGGAAATGTATCTAAGAAAAATCAATCCAATGATTACTTTTCTATACTCCGCTGCAGGGATATGTCCCCATAACACACATGCGGCATCCCACAGTTGTTTTTCAAATCCAATATTTGCATTTGTCTTATCTGCCATTATTTTGTTTCCTCCAAAAAGATTTTTATAAGTAACATATTACATTTTTGCCTGTCCTAAAAAGCGGACTTTACATCAACGATGTTATTTTACATTCTTATCAATACTAATTATGTCACCAAAATCGCAGTCTAACTCCATGCATATCTTCTCCAAAACACTCATGGACACAGTCTCGCCCCTGCTCATCTTGGCAAGTGTACTGCTGCTAATTCCGATGTTTTCATTTTCAACAAGATCCATCTTTTTCATATTCTTGTCGATCAATAATTTCCATAATCCGTTATAAGATACAGCCATATAATTCCTCTCTTATGGGGATTACCCATCTTGGTGAAGGACCCGAAAGTCCTCATAAATAGTCCTCGTGTACATTATGCGCTCTTAAGCATATATTTTCAAATACAATTTTCGTCTTTTCGAAAGTCTATTTTGAATTAATGTGCAATTAGTTTTATTTTTGTAACATTCTTCTGATTTCCGATTTTCGGACATTTAATCAAAATGCCCCTATTTTCGATTTCCGATTTTCGGAACAAATGCCCCGAAATTTGTTCGAATGTAGTCAGCAAAAAATGTATGAAGTACTCCGGCAGCTTAATTGAATTTTATTTTTGTGTAAAAAAATATAGGGTGTCTAAGCAGACACCCTATACTAGGAATAGCTTTATTTCAAGCTTTTCTGGGTAATGGAAAGTATTTTCCGGATGATAAATCCTCATACTCTGTCTCAGGAAATCTTTGGAAATTTCAAAAGTTCCCAAAAAACAGCTTGCTTTCTTTACTGACGTGACTCGGCGATAGCAGCCTGTACTGCAATCACCGCAGCATCAATCCACCTTTTATATCAGCAGAACAAATAAGACTTATCGCTTTTATCAGCTTCTGAGTGAAACGCCCATTCTCTCAAGGCCGTTAAGTATCTTCTTTACAACTCCGTTTATCTCATCATCTGTAAGTGTGTGATCCTGGGCACGGAGTGTAACCTTGTAGGCCATTGACTTATAGCCTGCGAGTACCTGCGCACCAACATATACGTCGAAAAGCTCAATATTCTCACAGAGCTTACCTGTTCTCTGGATAAGTATATCCTCGATCTGACCTGCTGTTACCTCAAGAGGAACAAGCATAGAGAAGTCTCTCATTACTGAAGGGAACTTCGCAAGCGGTGTGTACTTGGTATCATCATTAACAAGAGGATAAACCTCAGGCATATCAAGAACCGCAACATATGCCTTGTCACCGATTGAATAGTTCTCAAGAACTGTAGGATGGATTTCTCCGAGGAAACCGATGACCTTTCCGGAATACACGATGTTAGCTCGGCGTCCAGGATGAAGGAATGGCTTTGTGCATCCCTCTGCATCATACTTGAAACGTCCGAGGATTCCAAGCTGGTTGAGAATATCCTCAACCGTTCCCTTCATCATGAAGAAATCACCCTCGCCGATGGATCCAAGAGTCAGAGTCATACGCTCATCAGGAAGTTCAGTGAGCGGCAGAGATTTAGGAATGTAGACATTGGCCATCTCATAAAGCTTGGCAGACTTGTTTCTGCGGTTATAGTTTGTAGAAAGCGATGTAAGCATTCCGTTAAGGCTGGAGGTTCTCATAACAGAGAAGTCCTCGCCGAGAGGATTTGAGATCTTGATCTGCTGCTTCTCTGCCGCATCCTCAGGGAAAAGGAGCTTGTCGTATACCTTAGGAGACTCGAAGCTGTACATGAAAGCCTGTGAGTATCCAAGAGCCTGAGCATAATGTCTCACTCTCTCATTAACTGCAAGATCCGGAGCCAGTCTTCCTGCCACATCAGATCCACCGGGAAGTGTGGTTGGAACGTTTGCATAGCCGTAGAATCTTGTGATCTCCTCAGCCACATCACACATACGGTGAATGTCCTGACGGAAGGTAGGTGCTGTAACTGTAAGAGTATCTCCGTCAGCACCAATCGAAGTGCTGAGCTCTATTCTCTCAAGGTACTCCTTCATCTCTTCTGCTGTAAGATTGAAACCGATAAGGTTGTTAATATCTGATGCCTTGCATACAACAACTGAAGGCTCGCGCTTTACAGGATATACATCGATCATGCCGCCGACAACTTCACCTGCATTAAGCTCCTCGATAAGAGCACATGCACGGTTGATGGCTGACTCTGCAAGGTTTGGATCAAGACCCTTCTCGAAGTATGCGGAAGCATCTGTTCTGTCTCCTACCTTACGGGCACTGAGACGGATGTTGGTACCGTCGAAAGTAGCTGCCTCAAATACCATGGTCTTTACATCATCGGTGATCTTTGAATTCTGACCGCCCATGATTCCTGCGAGACCGATAGCTCCCTCTGCATCGCAGATGGTAAGGATAGTGTGATCGAGCTTTCTCTCCTGCTGATCAAGAGTCTCAAAAACATCACCGTCGGCTGCACGCTTTACGATGATCTTGTGTCCTCTTATCTTATCGTAATCATAGCTGTGCATCGGCTGACCATACTCGAGCATTACGTAGTTTGTGATATCAACGATGTTGTTGATAGGACGGATGCCTGCGCTTGCAAGACGGATCTGCATCCACTTTGGTGATGGAGCGAGCTTTATGTTCTTTACCATTCTTGCTGTGTAACGCGGGCAGAGGTCAGTGTCAATGACTTCAACCGATAAGTAGTCATGGATATCTTCGTTGTTTCCTGACTTCTCTTCCTTTGGCATGTGGAAGGACTTCTTGAAGGTTGCAGCACCCTCTCTTGCGATACCGATAACACTGTAGCAGTCAACACGGTTTGAGGTGATCTCATACTCATGGATGGCATCATTGAAGCCGAGAAGTGTAGGTGCATCCTGTCCAACTGCTGTTCCCTCCGGGAAGATGTAAAGACCTTCCTCGGGTGCTTCAGGATAGAACTCACGGCTTGAACCAAGTTCCTCAATAGAGCACATCATACCGTAAGACTCGATGCCTCTTAACTTTCCAGCCTTAATCACAACTCCGTCCTCAGGCATCTCTCCGCCGTCATGTCCTCCGGCAACCTTTCCTCCGTCAAGAACTACGGGAACAACATCTCCCACCTTCTGGTTCTGTGCACCTGTAACGATCTGAACAAGCTCCTCCTGTCCTACGTCCACCTGGCAGATCCAGAGATGATCTGAATCCGGATGCTTCTCCATGGACTTAATCTGTCCTGTGACGATCTTTTCAAGATTTTTATTTAAAATGCTGCAGGTCTCTACCTTTGTACCTGTGAGAGTCACTGCATCTGTCCACTCCTTTGGTGTACAGTCAAGATCAGGAACATACTCCTTGATCCAATTCATAGATGTATTCATTTTGATTCTCCTCTAAATTTTCGAAATCTACTGTATCTGAATTCTAATGTTTTCTCATATCAGTCAAGTGCTCCTCTCTGCTGCACTTAACTCCATATCAGCCTGACATGACGATAAAACTCTTTTATCAGAACTGATTGAGGAAACGGGTGTCATTCTCATAGAGAAGACGCATGTCATCAATTTCATACTTGAGAAGAGCGATTCTCTCAAGACCTACACCGAAGGCAAAGCCCTGATACTCGTTAGGATCGATACCGCACATCTCAAGAACGTGTGGATGAACCATACCGCAGCCGAGGATCTCGATCCAGCCCTCTCCCTTACAGAAACGGCAGCCCTTTCCGCCGCACTTAAAGCAGGATACGTCAACCTCTGCTGAAGGCTCTGTGAACGGGAAGTGATGCGGACGAAGCTTTGTCTTTGTTTCAGGTCCGAAAAGCTCTTTTGCAAAGGTATCAAGTGTTCCCTTGAGATCTGCAAAAGTAACATGCTTGTCGATAACGAGACCTTCGATCTGATGGAATGAAGGTGAGTGAGTGGCATCTACAGCATCTGAACGGAAAACTCGGCCGGGACAGATCATACGGATAGGAAGCTTACCCTGCTCCATGACTCTCGCCTGTACGGATGAAGTTTGGGTTCTGAGAAGGATGTTCTCATTGATATAGAAGGTATCCTGCTCGTCTCTTGCAGGATGTCCTGCAGGGATATTGAGCTTCTCAAAGTTATACTCATCAAGCTCAACTTCAGGTCCTTCAACAACCTCATAGCCCATACCTACGAAGATCTTTTCAACCTCCTCAAGGGCTCTTGTGTTTGGATGAGCATGACCGTAAGCTATCTTCTTTGCAGGGAGTGTAACATCGATGGTTTCAGCAGCCATCTTTGCTTCCTTGGCCTTCTCCTGAAGCTCTGTCATGTGTTTCTGAAGCTCCTCTTCAACCTCCTGACGGATAGCATTGACCATCTGTCCGAACTTAGGCTTTTCCTCAGGACTCAGATCCTTCATAGACTTAAGAAGGGAAGTGATCTCACCCTTCTTACCAAGAAATTTTACCCGGATATCATTAAGTGAATTGGTATCCTTCGCTTCACGGATACAATCCGAAGCAAGCTTCTTCAGCTCTTCCAACTTTGTGTTTTCCATGTTTTTCTCCTTATTAATGCGGATATAATGCGGATTCGGCGATTCTTTCAGAAACGCTTATCGCGAATAAAAAAAGTCCCTGTGTCTTACGACACAGGGACGAATCATCGCGGTACCACCCTTGTTCCAGATAAAGCGCATAAACACTTCATCAGACTCTCAATATGCTTAACGCGCATTCACGTTCCGGACTACTGTAACTTCACCCGGACGACTCAGGTGGGAAAATTCATATCAGATATCTCTCAGACCGCTCTCAGCGCCTCACGGTCATTCTCTTTAGAGAGATGGTTCTGTACTACTGTGCACCATCAACGTCTTTAAGTTTATTAGATTAAAACTTTGTTCATCATATTTCTTTCTGCTGAAAATGTCAAGATAACTTTGGGTAATGTCTGTTATATACCTTTGGGTAATGTCTGTTATATTTATCCATGATGAACATTAAATAAATTACAGGGAAGAAAGCTGCTGATATCGGCAGCTTTCTTCCCTGTTTCTGTTTTATATACTTCATATACGGATTTTCTTCCAGAAGAGGCTTCTGCCCTCCGAATCCCCGGTATTCTTCGCAGGTCTGTAGATTCCGGCATCCAGCTTGTCTCCCGGATTTCTCACAAGGATGTTCACATGATCGAATCCTGCTTTTTTCGCTGCTTCCACTGCCTCCTCAAAGCATCCGTCCAGAAGCTCTTTCTGATGGGCATCGGAGGAAATGAGTATTTCACCGCCGATTTCATGAAGATACTTAAGCAGCTCATATCTTGGATAAGCCTCTTTTTTTCTTCCTCTGTTGATGGCTCCGCAGTTTATCTCAAAGGGAATACCGTACTTTACAAGCTTATCCAGAGCTTTTCTGGCAGGTCTCAGATAGTTTTCCGAGGTTTCCGAAATAAACTGTCCGCCATCTTCCTTTGAAAGATCGTTAAATCTTGTTATAAGATCAAAATGACCTATAAAGGCAGGGCTCATGCGATCACAGATGAGTGATTCGAACTCAAAGTATTTCGCTGACATCTCATAGAAGTCACCCTTGAAATATTTTTTACATTTATCATGAAGAGCCTCTACACTTCCATCCACTCCGCAAAGTCCTGAATCGGGATCTGTTTCGAGATGGGTTCCGTTATCAACTGTTCTCTCCCATACTTCACTTCCCGGCACCGGTATAAAATGAGTGGAACCGATGTAGTATTCCACTCCCTGTACTGCTTTCGGGTCATAGACATTATCAAGCTCAACTCCACGGATGATTTGAAGCTTATCTTTATAACACTCTTGAAGACGCCTTATCTCTTTGTCATATTCCGAAAAATCCATCCTGACACCGGGGTCAATATGCCCGCTGAAGCCGAGATGGGTGAAGCCTTTTTTTATAGCCTCTTTAACTACATCCTCTGCGGTGTCTGAACCGTCACAAAATGTGGTATGCGTATGATAGTTTGCTTTTATATCCATAGAATTCTCCATTTTAAGGCAAGCTTATATATGATTCGAAAACAACATCCTTTCTCTTTTCCAAACTAAGAGAAGCCAGCCATAGTATGCACCTCTCCACTTATACTCTTTCACATCTCAAATGGTGTATCTGACGCAAAGAATACGCAGTTCTGAGGTGCGTAGGGATTCAGTTCATCATCGCAGGGAAGGAGGAAGGTGTAGTTGAAAACTTCTTGAAAGACCTCCATATCTTTCTTTGGCTGCCTGCTTCCCGGTCCCTTAAGGGGAATCACCAGATTCGCCGCATAGATCCCCCCTTCATTGAGGCAGGCCTTTATGAGCTCTGCGGATTTTTTTAAAAGCGAACTGGACTTATGTCCTACGAAGGCGTCGTTCAGGATGACATCATATTTCATGATTTCACTGTTTTCACAGTTTCTCAGCTTTAGTGCCAGATCGATGAGATAGGCATTGCCATCTCCAACTATGACCTTGAGATGATCTCCCGCCTTTTCTTCCAGATTTCTCAGCCCGAAATATTCTCTCGCAACATCGATGACCGTCTGACTGATCTCTATAGCATCGATATAACGCTCCGGGTACTTATGAAGATAATACTTCGGGTAGGCAAATCCGCCGCCGCCTATAAGAAGTGTCCTCCTGATGTTCTTGTTCAGTCTGAAGATCCAGTTAAAGCTCTCCATATAATCAAAGGGGAGCTCCGGCTCTCCGTTTCTTTCAAGAAGCTCCGCCGACTGCATGGAACCATCCACCAGAAGAAAGCGCATGAAATCTTCTTCGTAATAACCCTCACAGACCTCTATCCTGCCTGTAAGGGGATCATCTGTTGTATAGAGTGTTTTACGCTCGTCTATTACATCGTCTATATCAAATGTGTCCATCAAAAATCCTTTTCACTGCTGTATCATCCTGACTGCCGGAGTTGAAATACCGGCTTCCTTGAACTTCCTGGTGATCTCCTGCATAAGTTCGTAGTAGACATCCCAGTAATCGGCAGTCTTCACCCATGCCCTTGCCGTAAAGATCATGGATTCATTTGTTCCGCCGTCTATGGATGCAAATGCTCTTCGGGATGGTGAATCCTTCAGGACTTTGGCATTGGCCTCCATAACATCAAGAAGTATCCCACGGACTCTGTCAATGTCTTCGCCCTTTCCCGTAGTGAACTGAAGATCCACTCTTCTGAATTCCTCACAGGAGAAATTGGTAATGCTCTTATTCATGAGCTCGCCGTTTGGTATCATGATCTTTTTGTTGTCGTTGGTGAGAAGGGTAGTGTACATCAGACTGATGGCTCTGACATTGCCCTCGACCCCGTTGGCCATGATATACTCTCCCACACTGAAGGGTCTGAATATGAGGAGCATGATGCCTCCCGCGATGTTGGAGAGGGCACCCTGCAGAGAAAGACCGATGGCCATTCCCGCTGATGCCAGCACAGTGATCACTGATGCCATGGGAACCCCAAGAACATTTATGATGCTAAGTATCATAATAATGTTTAAAACGATGTTCACTCCGCTGATCACGAAAGAAGAAACGGTCTTATCTGCCAGGGAGATTGCGTGAAGCTTCCTCACCATCTGCATGATGTACTTTATGGCGAAGCGTCCTGCTATAAAGATCAAGAGGGCCAGCAGAAGCTTACCGCCTGCCCGTGTGCACAAGCTTACTATCTCATCAATTATCTTTTCAATATTCAGCATAATACTCCTCCCGACTCCTGAACTTTCAAATCCCGGTACAATTATACAATATGCAGCGTAAAGTCTGAACCATTAATAAAACTGCAGATTGATCGCACCGGCACGCTCACTTTGATGAACAGACTGCTTCCAATGTTCGTACCTTACACACTGCCTGTGTCCGGATACCTGCACAGCTTCGCAGCCTGTTCTTCCGGCTCGCAAAACCCGGTGAATATTCATCTGCAGTTTTTGTTTTTATCTTCACTTTTCAATTCCCAGTGCCTGAAGCAGTCTACGGTAGTGCAGGAACTCTGACTTCCCATTCAGCTCTGTAATATCTTCCACAGTTGCAAATTTATGATCGATAGCCTCCGATTTCTGGATATTAACGTCCTTTTCTTCAAAAGGGAATTTGAAGTGATATATATCCACGAAATAATTGTCCCCTCTTTCGAGGTCCTCATTCATATATGAGAAAACAGGAGTTTTCTGCTCATCGGGACACACCGAAACATCGAGACCGGTCTCTTCTTTTACTTCCCTTTCAACAGCTTCAAGTGAACTCTCCCCTGCCATTGATGCTCCGCCCGGAATCTCCCATGCGCCTGCTGCCCACTTCTTATCAAGGGCCCGGCGGGTTATGAGCATTTTTCCGTCCTCCGGTCTCTCAAGAATGGCAAGCACGTACATCATGAACTCTCCCTTTTTAAGAGGCGTCTTTCTGTCCGCTATACGTCCAGTCTTCTGCCTGTTTTCATCATATATATCCATGTATTCTGTTGCCTTACCCATTATTCCTCCTAAACCCCGGGTCATGCCGCGGGTACCTATATTTTAATAAAAGCCTGTCCACCATACAATGACGAACAGGCTTTATTGCTAATCACATTTTCCTATCAGATTTCCATCTTCACATTTCTCGATGGCTTGTTTTCCTGCCAGTCCTTATACAGCGAGTCATCAAAACAGCTGTCGTTTCCTCTGTGGCAGGCTGGACCGTCCTTCACCACCTGAACAAGGATCGCATCCCTGTCGCAATCCGCTTCCATGGTGACGATATGCTGAAAATTGCCGCTGGTAGCGCCCTTGAGCCAGAGCTCCTGTCTGGAACGTGACCAGAAGCAGGTACAGCCCTTTTCAAGAGTGATGCCTAAGGATTCACGATTCATATAGGCAAGGGTCAGGACTCTTTTTGTTATATAATCCTGAACTATACAGGGCACCAGCCCCTTATCATCAAATTTCACTTTTTCTATATCAAAATTTTCGACAGCCATACGTATCTCCATTTTATAATCGACATCACTCTGCTAAATGTGCCGGGCACATCGCACCACCTGAATCAACCGGCAGGACAATAAACACTTCAAATTCCGCCACTTCAGATTCTCACCGGGATACCTTCATCCTTCAGTCTCATCTTCAGGTCTCCTATCTTCACTTCTCCGAAATGGAAGATTGAAGCCGCAAGTCCTGCAGATATATCGGGAATCTCCTCAAAAAGATCCACAAAATCCTGAATGGAACCCGCACCGCCGGAAGCAATGACCGGTACTTTCACCAGCTCATTTACCGCCTTCAGCATCTCGAGATCGAAGCCCTTCTTCACACCGTCGGTATCGATGGAATTGAGAACCACCTCTCCGGCTCCGCGCTCAACGCCTTCCTTTACCCATTTGAGAGCATCCATGCCTGTATCAACGCGTCCGCCGTTCAGGAATACATGATAAGAGCCATCCACTCTTTTCGCATCCACAGAAAGAACCACGCACTGATTACCGTATTTCTTTGCAGCATCACTTATGAGGTCAGGATTTTTTATTGCACCGGAATTTACGGAAACCTTGTCAGCTCCGCACTTAAGCACCCTGTCAAAATCATCCACTGTGTTAATGCCTCCGCCCACAGTCAATGGTATAAAAATCTTACTTGCCACCTCAGTCAGTATATCCGTAAAAAGCCTGCGGCCTTCAAAGCTTGCGGTAATGTCATAGAATACAAGCTCATCAGCTCCGCAGTCACTATAGAACTTTCCAAGCTCCACAGGGCTGTTCACATCTCTGAGTCCCTCAAAGTTCACACCTTTTACAACACGCCCGTCTCTCACATCGAGACAGGGAATAATTCTTTTAGTAATCATCAGCCCTCCCACAAAGTAAACCGATCATAAGCCGTACAAATCTATCTATAACCTTATTTTCGGACTCATACAGCGATACTTCTCAACTTCTACAGCTCAGGAATTCACCAGTTCCAGAGCTTCCGATAACACGATGGCTCCGTTGTACATGGCCTTGCCGAGTATCGCACCATATATATCCATGTCCTTAAGGGCTTTAAGATCATCTAGTGTCGAAACCCCGCCTGACGCGGTGATGTCTATTCCGGAAAGCTTTGACAGTCTCTCATACAAAGGAAGATTGGTACCCTTCATGGCACCGTCCTTTGAAATATCAGTCACGATGGCTGTCTTTACACCCATTTCCTTTATATCCTGAAGGAAATCAAACATATCGATATCCAGCACATCCATCCATCCGTTAACGGCAACCTTACCGTTCTTCGCATCAACTCCGACTGCTATCTTATCTTCCCATTTAGAAACAGCTTCCTTCAGAAACCCGGGATCCTTCACCGCCTTGGTTCCAAGGATAACTCTTTGGACACCTGCATTTAGATACTTCTCTATAGTCTCAAAGGATCTTATACCTCCGCCGATCTCAACCTTTAATCCGGTTTCTTTTGCAATGGCACTCACCACATCAAAATTCGGTGTGGTTCCGTCCTTTGCACCCTCAAGATCCACAAGGTGAAGCCATTTGCCGCCCATACTCTCTATATTTTTTGCGGTTGCCAGAGGGTCATCACTGTAAACAGTCATTTTTTCATAATCGCCCTTCAGGAGTCTCACCACTTTATGATCATATAAATCAATCGCAGGAAATAGAATCATGTTTCACCTCATCATAGCTCTGCAAATGCCTTCAGTATCTTCAAGCCCACGTCCCCGCTCTTTTCAGGATGGAACTGGGTGCCATAGACATTGTTGTTCTGTACCGCCGCGGTTATAGGAATGCCATAGTCCGCTGAAGCTGTGAGATTACGGTCACATTCAAAGGCCGCAAAGCTATGGACAAAATATACGTAATCCCCTTCTTTTAAATCTTTAAATAAAGGTGATCTCCCTGCCGGAGCACCGAAGGCATCATTCTTTTCGCCTTTCACCCCGCCTCTTTCTATAAAGTGGAGACCGTTCCATCCCATGTGAGGTATGTCCAGATTCTCAGGTATCTCACCTTCTATAGAGCGGACAACTCCGGGAACAAGCTTAAGTCCCTCATGCTCTCCGTATTCATAGGATTTGTCGAAAAGGAGCTGCATTCCGAGGCAGATTCCGAGAAACGGCTTTCCTGTGGCTGCCTGCTCCTTAACAAAATCAAAAAGCTCCAAATCCCGAAGCTTTTTTACCGCATCACCGAAGGCTCCGACTCCGGGAAGGATAACGTGGTCCGCTTCATTTATGACCTCTTTATCTGAAGTAACAACAGCCTCAGCACCAATAGAAGCTATTGAACTTTTCAGTGAAAAAAGATTCCCTACACCATAATCAATTATTGCTATCATTCTTTCCATCCTTTGAGATAACATGATGTGATTACTTAGCCCCCGAAATCTTTAAATTCAGAAAAATCCGGGATTGTTCGTCCCATAAATAATCACAATAAAATGTGCTTCCCTTTCCTTCAGTCCCTGTCCTCTTTTCCAAATCTGATGTCTACCGCCCTTGCATGTGCAGTGAGACCTTCCTTATTGGCAAAGAGTGAGATCTTGTCGTAATCCTTCTCCAGTGCTTCCTTAGTGTAATAGCTGTACTGCATCTTCTTTACGAAATCGTCCACAGACAAGGGGCTGTAGAAACGTGCAGTTCCGGAAGTAGGAAGTGTGTGGTTCGGTCCGGCAAAGTAATCTCCCGTAGGCTCAGCATTGTAACGGCCAAGAAATACAGAACCCGCATTCTTAATAAGCGGAAGATAATCAAACGGCTGATCCACACATACCTCCATGTGCTCAGGAGCGATACGGTTCGCAGCCTCTATTCCCTCCATGAGGTCACGGGCCACGATGATCTTTCCGTTATTCTCTATGGATGGACGGGCAATGTCTTCTCTCGAGAGCTTCTTAAGCTGTACCTCCAGCTCCTCCTGAACTGCCTTTGCAAGGTCCATGGATTCTGTGATGAGCACTGCGGAAGCATTCTTATCATGCTCCGCCTGGCTGAGAAGATCTGCCGCCACAAATCGTGGATCCGACTTACCGTCTGCAAGTACCAGAACCTCAGAGGGGCCTGCTATCATATCGATGCCAACCTGTCCGAATACCTGCTTCTTTGCCTCCGCTACGAAAGCATTGCCGGGGCCTACTATCTTGTCTACTCTCGGAATGGACTCTGTGCCGTAGGCAAGAGCCGCAACGGCCTGAGCACCGCCGATCTTGAATATGCGCCCCACCCCTGCAACGTGTGCTGCTGCAAGGATGTAAGGATTTACCGAGCCCTCCTTGTTTGGAGGAGTCACCATTACTATTTCCTCAACTCCTGCGATCTTTGCCGGAATGGAATCCATAAGAACCGTTGAAGGATATGCCGCTGTACCGCCGGGCACATAAAGTCCCACCTTCTCAAGCGGAATGACACGCTGTCCGAGGATAACTCCCGGCTTATCGGCCATGATAAAGCTGTTTCTCACCTGCTTACTGTGAAAAGCGCTGATGTTGTCTGCCGCCTCCTCAAGCACCTTTATGAACTCAGGCTCCACCTTTTTAAGGGCGGCCTCTATCTCATCTTCACCGACCAGAAAATCCGATAGCTCCACATGATCGAATTTTGAGCTGTATTCTCTCAGGGCCTCGTCACCATTTTCTCTTACATGGGCTATGATATCCTTTACGATATCCTCCACACTGCTTGTTGGCTCAAAACGGGCGAAGATCTCTTCGTCCTTTATTTTTCCCATCTCATAAATCTTGATCATCTCTTTCTCCTTCAGAACATCTTAATGCTCCAGCTTGATGGTCTCCACCTTCTCGCCGCTGTTCACTATCCTCGAAAGTCCGTCTCTCAGCTCCATGATCTTCTCATGCTTGAACTGGAAGCTCACCTTATTGCAGATAAGCCTCGCGCTGACAGGCACAACTTCCTGAAGTACATGAAGATCATTCTCCCTGAGTGTACTTCCTGTCTCAACTATATCGAAGATGACATCGCTGAGTCCGAGGAGTGGAGCGATCTCTATGGAACCGTTCAGCTTTATGATGTCGATGTCTCTGCCTATGGACTCGTAGTACTTGCTTGCAACATTGGAAAACTTGGTAGCGACTCTGAGTGTCCTTTCCTCATTGTCATAGAAATCCCTGGGGCCCGCCACACACATGCGGCACTTTCCTATATCAAGATCCAAAAGCTCATAGATGTCCGGTTCGTATTCAAGTAATATATCTTTTCCGCAGACACCAACGTCTGCTGCGCCTCTTTCAACATATATGGCCACATCCGACGGCTTGACCCAGAAGTAACGAACGCCCTTTTCGGTATTTTCGAAAGTAAGCTTTCTGTTCTTCTCAAGGATCGCAGGACAGTCAAAGCCCGCAGCCGCCATCATGGAGTACGTCTTCTCTCCGAGGCGTCCCTTTGCCAATGCTATATTAATCATATTTCAGCCGCCTCCTTCTCCGCTTCCTGAAGGCTTAATGTCTTTCTGGCCTTTATCTTGTGCTCCATAGTGCTCAGCTCATCAAGTCTCACACTTCTCACCTTACAGTCCGCATGGTTAAATGTCTCCACAACCGCAGCCACCTTCGCCGCAGTGTCCTTTTCACCGTCATAGGTGATGAGATAGTCCACATCATAGTCGTGTGGTTTCACTAGATAGTTCTCAACAGTGTCAAGGTAAAGAGCGAAACCTATGGCTCCAACATTACGTCCCATCTTTTCGGGAAGCTTGTCGTAGCGTCCTCCCGAAAGAACTGTGAAAGGAATGTCCGCAACTGCTCCCTGGAACATGATTCCGTTGTAGTAATCCATGGAATTTACCAGTGAAAAATCGAGGTATATTGATTCCAAAACTCCGAAGCTTTCAAAAATGGCCGCAAGCTCTGCGAGATGCGAAGCCATCTTTGCAGAGACATTGGAAATAGCATATTTCTTAAGCTCTGCAACACCTTCCTTGAATGGCATATACAGATCCACCATCTTCTTGAGGGTTCCGGCACTTGCCTCAGTGAGCATACCCTTTCTGACCATCTCATCAAAGCCTGCCGCATTCTTCATGGAGAACAGTTTCAGAGCTTCTTCCTCCGCTTTTTCGCTGAGGCCCATGGTATCAAACATCTGTTTCAGAAATGCCGCATCGGAAATTCTGATCACATACTTGTCGGAAATAAGCTGGAGGGACTTTGCAGCCAGTGCAATGACCTCGGCCTCGCTGTAGGAATCGATCTTTCCTATGCACTCGATGCCCGACTGAAGTATCTCATGATACCTGTGGTTCTTCGGACGGTAAACAGTCTCGTTGTAGTAGACCTTTTCCTCACCTCCCAGATTTGACTTGATGATACTCAGGGTAACATCCGGCTTCAGCGCCAGAAGTGACCCGTCCAGATCCGTAAAGGTAATGAGCTGGTTTGACTTAAGAAAGTCCCTGTTATCGGCATAAAGATCATAAGGCTCGAACTTCGTCATCTTAAACTGACGGTAGCCGTATCTCTCATATAGATTGTTTAATTTTGTTGTGATCATCAGGCAAGTACCCCCTTGGTGCTGGGGATGTCGGTTTCGAAACGTTCATCTATGGAAACCGCCTCTCTCAGTGCATGAGCGAGGCCCTTGAAACATCCCTCTGCTATATGGTGGCTGTTGAAACCTGCAAGCTCTCTCACATGCAGTGTGATGCCTGCATTAGCCGCAAATGCTGTCATAAATTCTGTGACAAGCTGTGTATCGAAGGTTCCGATCTTTTCTGTCTGGAATGGAATGTCTCCGTAGAAGCCTCCCCTTCCGCTTACATCAACGGAAACAAGTATCAGCGCCTCATCCATGGGAAGTGTGAGGCTTGCGTATCTTTTGATACCCTTTTTGTCCCCCAGGGCTTCCTTCAGGGCTTCACCCAGTGTGATGCCAATGTCTTCGACGCTGTGATGGTCGTCCACCCAGGTATCTCCTTCGCAGCTCAGGCTCATCTGAATTCCGGAGTGACGGCTGAGAAGAGTCATCATATGGTCAAAAAATCCTATTCCTGTTTTGATCTCCGACTCCTTGCCGTCTCCGTCAAGATCAAGCCAGAGATTCACATCTGTTTCATTTGTTACACGGTTTATTTCTGCTGTTCTCATTTACTCACCCCGAAAAATAGGCTGAAGCCTTTCTTTGAATATATCTCCTAAATCAGGCAGGTAGATGATTTATATGAATTCCTGTCTGATCCTCAAATATGGTCTAAAGGACCATATCCAATATTTCATTTTCCCAATAACGCCTGAACATGCACAATAACAGACCACTCTGTCTTAAACTAAATAGTCCTGGTCATGCTATGATGCGAGTGTCCAAAGTATTTGCCACTCACTTATGATGTCAAGACCCGCATCTCAGATCCGGAAAGTTCAGGATATCGGTAACCGCTTCAAGAAATGCATCCATTTCATCCCCGGAACCTATGGTGATTCTGTTGAAGTTTGAAATCTTCGGATCATTGAAGTGTCGAACCAGAACCCCTCTCTCCTTTAGTGCCCTGTACAACTCTCCGCCCTCTATCATATTGCTTTCCGCAAAGAGGAAATTGGTCTCTGAAGGAAGTACCCTGAATCCGAGACCCTCAAGCGCTTTCTTCGTATAGGCTCTGTTTTCCTTTATCTTACGGCAGTTTGTGTCAAAGTAATCCTTATCCCTCAGTGCTTCAACTGCGCACTTCATGGAAATCCTGTTCACATTATATGGATTATTGGAATTTCTAAGTGTCTCCAGATCCTGAATGAGGGCCTCGTTTCCAAGAGCAAATCCGACTCTTGCGCCTGCCATGGATCTGGACTTCGAGAAGGTCTGAGTCACCAGAAGATTCTCATATTTTCCGATCAGGGCAACCGCCGATGAACCCTCCTCCGCAAAATCTATATAAGCTTCATCGATGATCACAACATGATCCCTGTTGGCTTCACAGATCTTTGAGATATCGGAAAGACTTAATCTGATACCTGTGGGCGCGTTAGGATTTGCTATGACGATGCTCTTGCCTATACCTTTGTATCTTCTCTCAGCTTTATCCTCGGAACAGCCATCTGAATTTCCATCGATACCTCTTTTAGAAATACACTCAGTATTTTCATCAGTAAGCTGCTCTCCGAGATAGGCGCTTATATCCACTGTAAAATCTTTATTGAGAGGCTTTATATCCGTTTCAACCTGATTCAGATCTGCGATAACACTGTAAAAGCTGTAGGTGATATCCGGAAATGCAATGCCATCCTCACAGAACGCCATAAATGCGTAATTGAGAACCTCGTCGGATCCGTTTCCGATAAAGACATTGTCCTTTTTAACAGAAAAGGTTTCAGCAAGCTGTGCCTTTAGAGGCTTAAGCTCTGGGTCTGAATACAGCCTCAGATCCTCAGCTTCTTTAGCATTCACCGCTGCAATGACTCCCGGCGCCGGCGGAAAAGGTGATTCGTTGGTATTTAGCTTTATGTACTTCTTGTCCTGTGGCTGCTCGCCCGGTGTATAAGGCGTAAGTCCTTTATAAACTGAATTAAAAAACTTTGACATATGGCACCTCTTCTAAGTCCTGTCTGAGAAACTTCTGCTTGGTTTCTTTTTATGATTTCACCTTTTTAAATCTTCAGCTTTCACATATACTTTCACTCATTTAAGTATATCATCATAATAAAACTTTCTGTCATAAGATTTCATTATGTCTGAGATTTCCACTTCATCGCTCTACCGTAGTAGCATACTAAAGTGTTATGAATGAAATAATACAAACCCGGTGGCAGTCTGTCAAGATAAATATACGAATTAAACTTTATATCCTCATGGGTGTTTATTGTAGAATAAAACACTCATGGGGCACAAAAAAAATATGTGTCTCAACAATCATCAATTCTTTAGATATTATAATCGCAATTATTGAGCAAAATCAGGTAATTTGATATAATAGTATCAGTTTAAAAGGAGCATGTATGGACGAATTTTTTTGGGAGACCCCCTCGGAAATAAATAAAAACCTGGCTAAAAGAGTTAAGAATATCAGAAAGCGAAAAAAACTCACTCAGATTCAATTGGCCGAAAGAAGCAACGTAAGCTATGGGGCACTTAAAAAATTTGAGCAGACCGGCGAGATATCGCTGCTGTCACTCACGAAAATCTCACTGGAACTAGGCATTGCAGATGAGATCAAAGAACTATTTACACAGGTCCCTTACAGAGATATCCAAGAGGTCGTAAATGAAGCAAAAAACACTTGATGTCTATTACAAAGGAAAACTTGTGGGAACATTGGCAGAAACCGAAGACAGGAGGATTGCATTCCAGTACAGTGATTCCTGGATCAGCAGCGGATTCGCCATAAGCCCCTTCTCACTGCCACTTCGAAGCGAGGTTTTTGTTCCCAAGCCCGCATCCAGAGATTATTTTTACGGTTTGTTCGGAGTATTCGCCGATAGTTTACCGGATGCATGGGGCCAGTTACTGCTGAAGAGATTTTTATCAAGTCAGAATATAGATTCAGACTCTATTTCCATTCTGGATAAACTGGCATACATAGGTTCCACCGGGATGGGCGCCTTGGAATACTATCCATCCAAAAACGAAGATTATTATATTCATGGTCTGGATCTTGACACTATTGCAGAATCCTGTAAAGCATTACTGTCATCTAAATCCTCTGAAAATATCGATCTCTTGTACACCCTTGGTGGATCAAGCGGAGGAACACGGCCAAAAATCTTCATCGTTGAGGATGGCAGAGAATGGATCGTCAAATTCCCTTCCGGGATGGACGATCCTGATATCGGTAAAATAGAATATGACTATTCATTATGTGCAAAACAGTGCGGAATCATCATGACCGAAACTGCACTAATCCCTTCCCGAAAAGGTTCCGGATATTTCAAAACAGAACGGTTCGACAGAAGTCAGGGCGAAAAGATCCTGAGCCTCACTTTTTCCGGAATACTTGAAGTTGATTTCCGGGCTCCATCTTGTGATTATTCAACCTTTATAAAGCTGGTGAACATTCTCACTCATGAAGACAAACTACAGGCAGAGCAATTATTCAGGATAATGTGTTTCAATGTCTTCACCCACAACCTTGATGACCACACCAAGAACTTCTCATTTCTTCGAAAAGATGACAGATGGACTCTTGCTCCGGCCTACGATCTCACCTACAGTAACACTTATTTCGGAGAACATACAACTTCTGTCAATAATAAAGGCAAAAATATATCTGATGAGGACCTTATAACTGTCGGTACCGGAGGCGGATTATCAAAAAAGCGATGCGTCGGGATAATAGATGAAATAAGATCATATCTTCCCATGCTTTCGAATTACCTGAACTAACCTGAAAAGGAGCTGCGATTTCTCGCAGCTCCTTTTCTTCTTATACCCAGTCACCGTAGAATATTATGTTTGGTTCAACATCCGGAGACAAGCTACCATTCTTATCAGTCCAGTTCTTGTAGGGATATTTGGTTGGTGAAACCAGAGTCGAATCATTGTGATAAGCATCACATCTCTTGTCTTCGGTTTCAATATAGTTTCCAAGGTGTCACTTCTTCAAGCTACTTTCCGTCATCGTATCTTAGATTATTCATCACCAGTCACCAAAGAAAACTAACTTAGGTGTGCCAGGCCCGAGATATGCATTGGCATCCGTCCAGTTCTTGTACGGATAATATGCCGCAGGATGGGCGATATCATGATGGTGCGTATTCTCTTGTAACGTTAATGTACCATCTTCTATGCTACCAAGAATATGCGCAGGGATGCTTCCATTCAAAGGATCATATTCATTATCCTTGATAATACTCTTTACCGTACCGGAATCAGCATCAAATGCTATTGCCGGCATTGTATTATTATAGAATCTGTCAATATAATAAGCATCTGTTATCTGTGCATTTGCATCTGTTCTGCCTGCAAATGTTCCATTCTTATAAGAATTTAGACGCTCCGAATTGACATATCCAATTGTATAGCAATTGCTGATTCCAATATTCCCACTAGCGATACCTATAAAACCTCCAATGTAATCAAAAATCTGCCAATGATTGGTTGCATAAGGATAATTTGATTTCATTGATGCGGTAGAAAAGCACTTCTGAATACCAACATCTATATTTCCGGATGTATTACCGATAAAGCCACCTATGCCTCCTGCACTATTTGCAATAATATTAATAAATCCCTGGCCAGCACTGGAATATCCACTAGAATAGCAATTTGAAATTGTTCCAGCACAGTGTTTGGTTGCCATTTCTTCGCCTTCTTGGCCTATATAACCGATAAATCCTCCTATACCATTGCCACATCCGTTTATATATGCAGATGAAAAACAGTTTTTAATATCAATATTTCCGGATGCAATTCTTCCAATCAATCCTCCTACTGAACCATCATATAAAGTATTTGTACCATTATATATCTGTCCTGTTGTACCAGAAACTCCGACACCATTAAAATCCAAATTACCACTGTTTACTAAGCCTATCACTCCTCCTGAATATCGATATCCATAGATATTTATTTTTCCGTTCACGTAGACATTTTCCATCTTGATATTCGACAATGCTTCACCAACCAATACGCCTGAGGATTGAGTAGAGTACACTGACGGATTATTCATTACAAGATTCTTTATTGTTAGCGGTCTTTCCACTTTTGCAAATAATCCTGCATTATTTCCACTGTTATTATTCAATCCTAAATTGACTCCGTGAATTGCATGATTCTTTCCATCATATTCATTAATATGATGATCATACAACGGATACATCGAAGACTGTGTGGTCAACAAAGCCTGATAGTCAATCCTGTAAATATATGAATTAGGTAATTCTGTTAAGTAAGGTTTTGTATTTGCATTATATTGGCCAAGCCCTGCAGCATACGTCCCATCGTCCTGCCAATAAATATCATCCGTTTGTTCAACATTCGTAATGTTATATTCTACTCCCGAAACATAATAATCAAGATTCTCAAGATTTCTGCTGTTTGATATTTTTGCAGTATAAGTACCGTCTCCGTTATCCTTCAGTGCTTCAAACAAACTGTTTCCAGAATCATGTGGTGCACTTGAACTAACTACATCATCAAGAGATTTGCTCGTGTAAACTGTAAGTTCTTCTCCAGCGACACTTCCGTTTATTTTTATCAGATACCTACCCTGATACTTTGAAATATCATCGATATAAAACTCTATTTTTCCATCTCTAATTGAAGCTGAACATGACCCATCCGAATATATATTCACCCAATCCACCCCAACTAAACGCTCAGTGCTGCATATAACATTACCATTATAAGTAACTCTAAATATGTTATTGTAACCACTGGAAGTCTGGACTCTAATATATGTTACATCACGTATTAAATCTGGATAAACTTGTTCTGTTGTTGTCCCCTTGGTCTTATCATTAATATTTATATAAGCCGTAAGTCTGTTTTTATTCTTCAGCTTTATAGGTAACAATGTCTCCGGCTCCACCCAGTCACCATAGAAAACAATCGGTGTACCCTTATGCACATTATCCTTATATGGGAATTCATCAGAATTTTTATTAAACGTTATAACCTCCACATTGGATGCAAACTCATTAATTATGTCGTCTGAATCACTCTCAACTCTATTTATGCCCTGAATTTCATAAGGTGCCGGATTAGAAGGATTTCCATAGTTAATGTCATTAAATCCAGTATAATTATTATAGTTCTCACCTATTAAAACATAAGTGTTTATAAATTTAGCACGCAGTTCTTCTGTGATTTCAGATGCTTTTTTATAATAGTAATGACCCACAAATGAAGCCGGCATATCCGTTCCCGTATATACCTTTCCTTCCACATAACATCTCTCATATGTCTGATATCTGTGCTGAAGTCTCCCGACAAAGCCCCCTGCTGTACAGTCGCTTACAGTATAAGTTCCATTAGCTCTCTCACAACAAACAGATGCCGTAGTAAAACAATCGCTTATGGTCGTATGGTAACTAATATCTGTACCAATATATCCAAAAAATCCACCAACTGCTAACTGACCACAGATGTTATATCCTCCTTCACTTTCTATTTTGATCTTTTTCGACATATTAATGTCACTTGGAGCAACTTCAGTCACTGCAGAGCCATCAACGTAATCCTGACTCAGATCATTCACATGGCCCCCCACAAAGCAGAACGAAATATCGGTTGTAGATTTAGGCTTAAAATCTCCTATCAATCCTCCGGCACAGCGAGACCAATTATCGGCGTATACATATGAAGAAGAACCGCAATGACTTATTGTATATTTTCCTCCTGTTGCACTTCCTATTACACCACCGGCATTGGAGTTATCATTCTTAACAAGCTTATTATCATATAAGGTCCTGACTAAAGCATCTCTTCCGTAAATAAATACCTGATTTATGATGAGTTTTCCATCCGATAAAACATTACCAATAAGACCTCCGGCATTACCATTTTCAGAAATAACCGCAGATTGAACTATGGAAAGATCATGAATATTCATTTCCACGTTATTATCAAGATGAATTAACCTGAAGAGACCTGCACTGGCACAGTTTTCAGGCTGTGTGTTATCATTATCCGACTTTACTTTTCCGTTATATATGAGCACATTATATATACTGTGTCCATTGCCATTAAACTCTCTAAGCTTTTCGTTTATAATTCCGTAAAAAGCATTTGACGCTGTAATCGGATCGGCATTTGAATATGCATAAATATTTATATCAGAAGTGTTATCTGATTCAGTTTTTATTGCAGTAATAAAGTCCGTTCCGGAAGGTGCACTATTCAAGTTATGGGCATCATTAGCATTCCAGTATAAATCACCGCAAAGTAAAACTTTTGAATAGTCTTCATGTACATTAGATATATACTTATCTACATTCTGAAGATGCCTGAAATTCTTAATTAGTGCTGTATTATCATAAGCGCTCACGTTTCCGGTACCCGGATTCACTATCGCTGTAGCCGGATTTATATCGCTGTAGTATGACTCACTATAACTTGAATTATCGGATCCATCCGCAAACAAACTGTTGGTCACACCGGCTATAGGCCATACTTCAGTACCAGCGGTTATGGAATCAGCTGCCGTCTTTCCATCCGGTATAAGCTTTACCCATGAAATATATCCCGACTCTACAGTAACTCGTATATCTTCTCCTGCCTTTAAGCTGCTAAACAATGATGCAAAATTACACTCCGGAGTAGTTATATCATCAAGATAGATATGGAATTCCGTATTATCACCGTTTGGGATTACCTTAGAATTGATGAAATCAGGAACTGCAATATCATCAGAACCTGTTGTATCCCCTTCAACCCCAGTTATATTTGTAATCGCCTGTTCTTTATCAATAAGGCTTACTGAACTTGTTGTGAGATCTAATTGCATATATGCAATCTTATGACTTTTTATACCCTCGATAGCCATAGAGGCATAGTAATGTCCTCCGACTTTATTGATCTCAGCAGTAGGCACAGTTATGATAGCCGCAAGTTTAACAGAATTACTTAAACTTAGTTTAAGTATCTCCTCTTCGTTGGATTCGTCAGCTTCAATAACAGGCCAGTCACCGTAATGATAATTTGTAAGTCTCTTTTGGAAATCAGTATCAGAGCCAGAATAAAGCTGTTTGATTGTCTTATAGGGATATTTACCCTTATTTTCAGATTTGGGTTCCTCTTTCAATGAGTCATCCCAAGGAACAGCATCCTTTTCTGTATCATCTGATGTTATTTCTTCTCCAATAGTAGCAATGATATTATCTACATCAATGTCACCTTTACCTTTTAAAGTTTTGTTGAACTCATTTCCTAATAAATCCTTCCCTTTGAAGAAATAGTTATTTCCACTTGCAGTGATTGAACCATATCCGATAAAACCACCGGCAGTTCCACTATCATGAACTCCGACTAAACCGGTACAGTAACAATTACTAACTGATACCCCTTGTCCATTTCCAATAAATCCACCCACTATTCCCGTAGCAAGTGTTGAATAAGCAGAACATGTTGTGTAAGAATCCGTAACTGAAACAGAAACTGAAGACATTCCAATAAAACCGCCGGCATTACCGTCGGATATTACATTATAATTTTCAACTGAGGCTACCTTATTTGGATTTGAACCATAAACACCATGTTTACCATCATAGTCACTCTCACCATTCCTGGTGTGTCCGGATGAATAGCAGTAGTTTATATTGTTGGTAGTTCCTCCACTGATATTTCCAATAAATCCACCGGCGTTTGCAGATGCAAATACATAAGATGAACAGTAGGTGTTTTCAATTGTAAGTCCACCTTTTGATTCACCTACTATTCCTCCGGCATTATTTGCGCCGCTAACAGTACATTTACTCTTTCCATAAGCATAGCTGGAATCTATATCCAGTTCTCCACTCACTGTTCCGACGATACCGCCAGAGGTTCCATTAGTTGAATTTACACTGATAACAGCGCCTTCAACATAACCTTGATTAATGGTGAGCTTTCCTTCGCAGTTACCTACCAATCCACCGGAAGACTTGTTTGTTGTTGCAGAAGTACTGATACTAACATCATTACCGGATACAATGGAATTAACTATTTTAAGATTTCCAGCACAATCGCCAACAAGACCTCCTACACTGCCACCACTAGAGCTCACCTCTGTTCTGTTACCTGTAACTGTGCAATTTTTAATTGTAGCACCATTATTACTATATCCAATGAGCGCAGCAGTATAATTTGTTCCAGTAAAACTACCATTTTCAACGGTCAGATTTTTCACCTTGAAGCCGTTTAAAACCTCAGAAAAAACTCCCGTATGATTATCTTTCCCTGAAGTTGCATATAGATTTTTGATATTTTTTCCATTTCCATCATATTCAGTGAGATATTTATTTGAAATTCCATAATACCCGGGATCAGGCGAATCATTTGCGTCATGATCCGCTGAACCTTTATAGTCAAAAATACACATTGTGTTCTTTGAATATGAGATTTCTTTGATTACATTTAATCTATTTATGAATTCATCGTATGAAATATCATCAACTTGTACTGCTTTTGTAACCTTTATTTCATTAGCCAGTTCAGATAGGGCTATATCTTCTGATTCTTCAGCAAATGAAACATTTGATATGTAAGTTGCCAAATTTTCTAGGTGCCGAATGTTATTTTTATCTATCCATGCTGTACCTTCTATATTTCTATAATAAAGGCTATTCGCTGTATATTCATCTTCGCTTCGTATTGTTATGGGAACCGAATCTGTATTTACTGTTATCTCAGCTGCTATATGGACATCCTCTCCCGGAATAAGATATTTAAACTCTTGATAAAAATGACCCTTTGGATCTGTTATATCATCAAGAGCTATAGTATAAGTATTTGTATCAGCCCTATATGCTTCAGGAATAGCATAATGCACTGTATATGGAGCATTGCTGTCATTATAGAATGTATCAAAATCCCCTGTCCGATTTAATACTATAGTCTGAGAATTATGACTTGTCTTTCCTGTAACAATAAGTTTAATTTGATGGTTAGGGTTATATTCATTGGGATTCTCTATCTTTGCCCAAAGTACAGCATCATTAAATACCGTCAGTTTAAGCGGTTCAATGTCGTCTTTAAAAACTATATTACTAGCATCTGAACCATACCATCCGATAACACTATCTTCAGTATCTGGTAAATAATGAAGTCTATTTTCTTTTATCTTTGCGTAATAAAGATTTTTATTATCAGACTCTTCAGCTGCCTCTTCAGGAATGAACTCATGTATCTTCGAAGTGCCAAAAAAAGTGCTCGCACTCCCAGAATAAAAAACATCAATCACATTGGCATTCTTGGCTTCATAAGCAATAATATAGTTCCCATCATATGCCACAGATTTATCAATAGAATTGTCCGGCAACATATATGATAGTATATCTAGTTTTTCGTGGTATATATCTGTTGATGTGCCATTATAAGGAACAAATCTATAATCTGCCTCAGATGTTGAATCACTATCGTTTCCAACATACGGTTTTCCGGAACAACTATAACCTAATGAATTACTATCCTTATTATCCTCGTAAAACCTTTGATACTCTCCACTGACATACGCCTGACTGAGATGATTCTGAGCGGCAATAAAGATTTCTTTTGCCGTGTTATCCATCTCAAGAGAATGCAGTGCTCTTACATATCGATTTACCGCAACAAAAGAAACTCCTGCCAGAATCGCCATTATGGCGATGACTACCAGAAGTTCAGAAAGCGTGAATCCAAGATTATTTAATCCTATTTTACTTTTCGAATCCGGTTTTTCTATTCTTTGTTCACGTGCATCGATATTATGTTCTTCTTTTTTCTTTATTATTCGATCTACCATAACATTTAGTCGTTGATTACCTTTATCTTTATTACTATGTTATCATCTGGATTCATATTATCATTAAGTCCTATGATACGTTCATTTTTTTTATTTCTTATCCATAGTTTATCTATTTCAAAATAATTATCTGTAGAATTATATGAAATATTCCAATTAGTAATAAATTCATTTTTTTGATAAGAAACTAGCGGTTCCAGTGAAGTATACGTACCATCTGTTTTTTTATAACTTTTACAAATCCCCTTTTCTTCATCAAAACTTATACGCACAACTCGACCATCAATAAGTGTAAATATCGCAGTACTACCATTCGCTTGTATTGTTTTTTTTGTATCTGCGTATGTCATTTCGTCGGTAAGAAGTACAATTGTATTAGATAAAAGAGATTCAGCATCCGCATATTCTGTCACCTGACGATATGTTTTAACTGCAGTAGCCATACCTGTTGTTATCATGATACCAACCAAAGACATAATAAGAAGCGTCGTAAGTGTCTCAGTGAGTGAAAAACCATCTTTGCTATTTATTTTTCGATATATACATTCACTATTCATATCATTCTTTCTAATAGCTATAAATCCTGTTCGATATCTCGGCATCATCGGAGGCTTCTTGATTAAAATAGATCTTTACCTTGTAGTAGTTATCATCTGTACCAAATACAAGAGGTTCTTCAGTATCTTCATGAGGTTCTTCAGTATATTTATGATAAAATTTCACTTTACCGGTATTACTGTTTTTCACCTCATCATCTTTAACAGACATCTTCGAATTCCATTCATAATAATGCTTAAAATTCCGTTCTCCTGATTCGATAATATGTTTTGACGCTACAATCATGGATGCAAAAAGAATCATTGCAAGGGCAGCAATAAGTGTAGCAACTAAAGTCTCTGTTATCGTTTCTCCTTTTTGATTTTTTATAAATAGCAAAAAATTCATATTTAATCCTTAATTACAATTAGAGATGTTTTTCTTGATTCACAAATTACTCAGTTGTAATATCTTTCTCCAAAGATACAGAACTACATTCCAACCTATATTTGCGCTCTATTTTATCTGAGGTTTCACTAGGTGACGAAACATTCTTCTCCTCATACTTTATCTTTAATTTAATCTTATATTTATTACGTGTATCGACTGAATCATCATTTTCAAATGTTAATGTCAGATTACCTCTTGAATCCATCTTTGCTGTCATTTTGACTTTCAAATCTGATTTTTCTTCAGCACCATCAAAAACTTTAACCGTATACTCAAATTCATCAGTTTCTTTTTTTTCCCCCTCTATGAACCATGGTTCATAAAACTCCCTTGGAGGCGAGTTGGTGATTTCACCTACCGCATCCTTCTTATTTTGATAATTACTAACATTATCATTGAATAATAATGTATATAGAATATCATTACCTAAAGCAGAATCTGGATCAATTTCATTTCTATGCTCTGTACCGTCACTTTTATAAACTCTTTCAAATTTAAGTTCTCTATATTCATATTCTTTTTCTTTCTCTTCATCCTCAGATTCATCATCCTCTTCATCCTCAGATTCATCATCTTCACCTAAGGTTATTTCTATTTCTTCTGTCACTTCAATAGATTCATTTTTCAGCTGCTCCTCCACGAACTTTGCAGCTGACCTTACAGCATAGAAATTCTGATCTCTTTCTCTCATTCCATCAAGACCGCCTGTGGCCACCGTTGCACTCAGAAGTATCATGCTTCCGGTCACTGCACATACTATGAAGAAAAAAAGAGCCAGCATCAAGGTCGCACCGTTATTCGATTTTAGTTTATTCCTTATCGCAATCATTTGGACCTTTCACACTCAAAAGCTAACGTGTAACATACAATCTCTGCAGATTTATACTCTTATCATCCGTTTTCCGCCGCAATAGACTCAGCGATAGTCTCCAGTGTATTTCTCTCCAGCTTTGAGAAGTCTGCTCCGGCGAGTCCTATATACTCACTCTTCTTTTTTGATTCCCCCATAACCAGTCCCGATGTGGTCTGTGCGCCGATCAGTGTCTCATAAAAAGTAAGGGTCAGATTGCATCGAACCGGGCTGTTCAGCACGCTCGCATAATTATCATTAGATCTGCTCTCGGCAGAAACATTGACATCCTTTATCATGCAGCGATAACGGCTGTCATGAACCATCTGGATTATCTTCCTGCAGACCTGATAATTAATCGCGGTAAAGCTTATTTTAATGTTTCTGCGAACAGTATTGTCCTCTGCCACAGGGACTTCAAAACCATAGTTGTAGGTTTCCGCAAGTGGAACAAATATGGTATTCAGAAATGCAGCCTCTGCCTTGAAATTGTCATAGGTAGAAACCACGCCGATCATGTTTTCCTGATTCTCGCTGACCTCTTCCTTCATGGACTGGATAAGCAGGGCTTTGTTTTTCTCGACCTCTATCTGTTCCTCTATCATAGTAGTATCCGCCGCCTCTATCCTGTCCCTTACAGGTATACGGATAAATCTGTAATATACAAGACCCAGCAGAATAACTACCAGTATGAGCAGAAATATTTTTTCAATTGTTGTAAAGGATCTGTTAAGCATATTTTCCACTCCTCTGTAAACGCTTGTTTTTGGCCGTTTATCTCCTAAATACAGATGCAGATCCATTCAGCTCCTTAAGCAGCTGAATAAATCATGCTTATGTCAATGTCTTCACCTTAACCCCAGGGTGATCCTCCCTGTATGGAAACCGCTCCGTTTCCGAATGGATTGTAATTAGGGGTATCGATATATACGCCTGAATACCCGCCCGCTGCCTGGGCTGCCCATGCCTGCTGCTGGGCCGCCGCCTGAGCTGCCAGTGCCTGCTGCTGAGCCGCCAGTGCCTGCTGCTGCGCTGCTGCCTGAGCCGCCGCTGCCTGCTGCTGCGCTGTTGTCTGTGACGAAGTCTTGGAAGACGACTTTGAGGATGATGAATTCGATCCTCCGGAATTCTTGGAACTGCTTTCGCTCTTTGAACTGCTGTTCTTCGAGCTGTCCTTACTGCTGTTTTTGTCCGATGACTTATCCCCTTCGCTTTCCGTCTCGGCATCTGTTTCAGCTGCCGTTGTTTCCATAATGTAAGGTACGTAGGCATTATCCCCTACAGCCTGACCCGTCGGACTTGCATCCAGATATGCATCTACAGCTTCACTGCCGCTTAAAAGAGCATTTGAGACTTCTTCCGGTGAACGGAAGTATAAAGTAATGGATGCATCAACATACTGCGGCGCGATGACATTACCCTCCTCATCCACTGCGATCCTGTTGTAATTCTGTTCCACTGTACTTGCAGTCTGGGCAGTCACGTAGCTTATGTACTCCGACTGTTCAAGAGACCTGATTATCTCAGGAAGGCGGTTTGCGTCTGAGATTCCCAGCTTTATCTCCGCCACATTTCCGGAAACATTGACACTCTGAATAGCACCTTTCTGGTATATACGCTCGTCAATGATATTTAACATGGTCACCATATCCTGGGCAGCAGCCTCCTGTTCGGTCATATAGCTGTTACCGTATCTGCTGTATTCGGTACGTACATCCATGAACTCATTGTTCTTTTCCTGAATTTCCTGAAGCTCCTGCTGCTTTTCGGCAAATATTCTCTCAGCTTCATCTGCCCTGTTCAGTTCCCTGTACACGCCATACTTTGTAAAGAAGTACAGAAGAACCAGATATACTGCGAACAATCCAAGAGAGAAGGCAATATTTCTGACCTTCTTCTCTTTGTACATCAGATTTATGTATTTTTTTCTGGGATACTTTTTATCACGTCTTATCCCTGCTCTCTTAGACGTTTTCGTGGTAGCCAAATATATGCCCCCTATACTTAACTGTTACCTTTATTTATCTGTTCCGTTAGTTCTTCTATTGCTTTTAATGTACTTTCCTTTACTTCCTCTGAGTTATCCCTACTGCTGTCCCCATCGGAAAAACCGGATGTTCCGTAATCGGCCTCCGCTTTCGTATCCGAGGTCTCTCCGTCATCAAGTCTTACAAGCTCCTCATCATAATCTTTAAGCCTGTGAAGCTCCGTATCATTATTTAAGAAAGAGTCCGGAACCACATCCTCAGCAGTTTTTTCACTGGCGTTTTTTCCATCTGACTCACTTATTATCTGAGAAGCATCCGTATCCCCGCCTGATCCATTTTCAGTTTCCAGAGTACCATGAGAGGTTTTTAATGCTTCGATTTCAGCCTCTGTAAGTGCCTTCACCTCATCATCCGGATCCAGTGTCACACCGTAGCTTTGCGGGCTTAAGAAGAAACAAACCCTCATATCCTCGTCGGAAACTCCCGAAAGTTCATCCAGAGGTTTTACGGGAATATTCAGTGTCTCGGAAAGAATCTGTACCAACTTCCTGATGTTACCGGAGCCTCCGAAATAATACAGTGTGTCGATGGTGTTCGATGTATTGCTGTAGCTGTAGAAGTTCAGCGCTCTCATTATCTCAACAGCCCTGCTCTCATAAAGCTGTATCAGCTTCTCATGAGTCTGAATATCGTTAACATTCTCCTCTTCCGATATTCGGGCGATATGAACATCCGTACCCGTTATCTCGGAAATAGTCTGTGCAAATGAATATCCTCCCGGCTCCAGGCTTCTGGTTACGTCGTAGACCCCATGATTGTAAAAATGAATCTTGAAGCTCTGGTCACCCATATCAAGGATAGCGTAATCCTTATCCAAAGGAACGGAATACAGCTGATTATATCTTGAGAGTATCCTCTGGATACCTACTACATCCGGCACCAGTCCGATGGGATTAAGCTTTGCACTCTTCGCAAGAGTTCTGTATTTGTTTATGAGTTCCTTACTGCAGGCAACAGCAAGAAGCTTCATGTTTTTCTCACCCTGCTCTATGACCGCATAGTCATAAAAATACTTGTCCGTATTGTCGGAAATGTAATCCTGAAACTCGAAGGGCAGGTTCAATTCCAGCTGCTTGATGGTCATAAGGGGAAGCTCTACTGCCCTGATGTAAACACCGCTCACAGGCACACTGAAGATGACATTTTTACAGCGGATTCCATGGGATTTGAAGCTGTCCTTCAGAAACCCCGCCATGGCATCCCAGAATCGTATCATTCCGCCTTTAACAGCATTATCCGGTACATCCTCATAAAAGAATTTTTTAACCTTTCCCTTAACTATATATGATACTTTTATTCGATAATCACCTATGTCAACGCCGACAACCTTAGTGCTCTTCATTCTTACCTCCATGGAGTATGCACAAATCGAGTCCACCTGAATTCGTATATGCCCCACTAATCAAATGTGAAAGCTCACTTTCAAACCTTAACCTCATACTTATCCTACACCAGTAAACTTGTATACCAGGCAATAAATTCGCTTCCTGCCATTACAGAAACCAAAGATGCCACCGAAATAGCAGGCCCGAAAGGTATTTTTTCCTTTTTCAGGCAAAAAACAAAAATAAGCCCAACTATACAACTTAAAATCAAATTAAACACCGCCACAAATGTACTCATATAAAGTCCCGTCATAAATAATAGCTTAATATCTCCGCCTCCCAGGGATTCCTTTCCGGAAATCCTGTCAAAGACGAGGGAAACGATCATCATAAAAAGTGCCACTGACAAACCGCTCACAAAACCCATCATAAAATCCCTGAGCATATAGGAATAAAAACTCAGCCCCACAAACTCTCCGGGAGACTCAAACCCCGGCACCGGATAAAAATCCTGAGAGAGGAAGCTCATGATTCCCACTCCTTTTGTATATGTAATTAAAGGAAGTGTTATCAGCCACCACAGTATGCCTGCAACGTGAAATCTGTCGGGTATGATATAGGTCTTGAGATCCACAAGGCTTAGTCCCATAAGTATGACTGCAAGCCCCATGGTCCTTAGGGCAACAAATGAAATATCGAATTTAAAAACAGCTGCCGCAAAAACAAGTCCAAGAATAATCTCAGCCCAGGTAGATTCCGGGCTTATCTTTGCACCGCAATACCTGCATTTTCCACCGGAACTGATATATGAAACTATCGGTATCAGATCCCTTATTCCCAGACGATGATTGCAGACATCGCAATGTGACCGTCCGCCAAGTACCTTCTCATTATTCACAATACGCCATGCAGTACAGTCTATGAAGCTTCCAAACACAGCTCCCAGTATAAATGCAATGGCCAGAACATATATTATCAACCCTATACTTGTATAGTACATAAATACTTCCTGTAATTTCATCGCAGACTTCCCGAGTTCCTTTTACCGGCGGAGATCATCCCTGTGTAATCGGTGCTCAAAGAACCTGACGACAACTATTCTTATCATTTATATCGGTCATAAATACCAGCTTATAAAATATTTCACGATTGAATTTTAATATTTTATACTGATTCTCATTATTTTAATATATTTTATATAAAAATTGAGAATTTCTTTCAATGCTTAATCTTTTTCCAATTTGTGAAAATTTACATTAAATGGTTTGAAATTAATACACTTGTGCTATACTCTAACTGTTGCATGATTAAGTTTAAGTATAGAAAAGCTTACATGTATCGTCGGTCCATCTCTGAAAAATATATACTAACGGACTGGCGTTCCCAGAATAAGGAGGGGTTAGATATGAAGTTGAAGAAAGTTTTAGCAGCAGGAATCGCATCACTTATGATCGCCGGTTCATCAATGACAGCTATGGCAGGACAGTGGATGCAGTACGGCGGAGCATGGTACTACATCAACGACTACGGCACATTCACAACAAATCAGTGGGTTGGAAACTACTATCTCGGAGCTAACGGTGCTATGCTTACAAACACATGGACACCTGACGGATATTTCGTAGGCGCAGATGGAAAGTGGGTTCCAAATGCAGCTTCCGGTGATGTTAATGCCAGCCTCTCACATATCGGAACATATCAGTGGACATATACAAAGAGCCCAAGCGGTGCTGTTCAGTATGCATACTACACAGATACTCGTCAGGTATCTATCAACAACGATAAGTCTCTTACAGTTATCCAGAGCACAAACGGTGTTGCAGGTGCTACTTCACAGGTTTCATTCCTTGGCACAAACGAGTACAGAAGCGTTATCAACAACCTCAGCTACTCATTCAAGTCAAACGGCGAACTCGTTATCACTGATACTCAGGGTAATGAGATGCATTACGCAAAAATCGCATAAATCAATAAATATATAAATTATAAAAGGTTCTGAGATAATCACATCCCAGAACCTTTAATTTATTGCCGCATCAACCGCTTCAGACCACTCGATCATAAGTAGATCTCTCCTCATCAAGCAGATAATCATCCTTTACGGACACAGTACTCTCTTCGTACAAAGTATCTATACGATGGGCGATGCCTGAATGATTTATCTTCGCATTTATAAGTTCCTGTTTAGTCTTTGCATCACGAAGAACGCGCTTATACTCTTTCATCTCCTGCTCTCTCTCAGCTACCTTATGATAAGTTTGAGGGTCATACCGCTGCAGATAAGCCTTTTCACTCGGACTCAGAGTATCTCCGTTATTTACCTTTCGTTTCAGATAATCAAGACTCGTCTCACTTGGACGTTCAAACAGGATCCTCTGCTTATTCTTAGCTTCTTCTGAATCCTCGTCCTGAAAATCCTTATTTTCAGACTTGTAGGTCTGGTCAAGCTTGTTATTGTTTCTGCTACGCATCTCCAAATACTGTTGCCAGCGACTTTCCGTACTAATACGTTCAAGGTTATCGTATCTGGCAACGCCTTCTACTGCCTGATAACTCATATGGGGTACCTCCTTGTAATAAGCGTGCCGCAGTCCTTTGCAGCATCACAATGTATACACGCATATACACTAATATATATTATAATAAAGTATACTATAAAAAATATAAATAGAAAACCCCTTATAATTGAATTTATCATGCCGACAGTATTTAATTTTTAAAGTTGTCCGGCCTTTTTCTTTAAAGTAAATTTATCGACCATCTCAACCGCAAATGAAACCGGGTAAAGCTGAACCATGGTAGAGTGTATAAGATCTCCTATATCCATTTTAAATGCTACCTTTACGAACTGATCCTGTGGTGAGGCAAAAATCTTTTCAAAGGTCTTGACACTGTCAACATCGATCTTACACACTTCAGGCGGGCTGATATCAACCATACGGTCAAGCAATGCCGCAAGTGATGTGGCTGATGCTCCCATCATCTGGTTCATGGCCTCTGATATGGCACTAAGGTGCATCTCATTCACCTCTTCCTGATTATTGGTCCCGTCACCACCCATCATAAGATCCGTAATGGATACTACATCCGGCTGCTGAAGAATAAAAACATTGTTTCCGTCAAGTCCAACAATATAATGTATCTGAACAAAGATGCATGTTTTCTCATAATCGTCCAGGGCTGAGCTACGATTAATGATACTGACTCCCGGAGTAGTTATATTAACAGGAAGATTCACCAGCTTACTCAGGTTGGTAGCCGCATTTCCCATACTTATGTTCGCAATTTCGCCCAAAATATCTTTTTGTTCATTCGTTAACTCACTCATTCGCGTTCCCTCGATAATGTAAATATGACCATCGGTATCCTGACAAATAGTCTTCTATATACTTATCGGTTAAAGAACAGGCAAAATAAGCAGCTAACTAAAAAAAATAACAAATTATAGAAAATCAATCTTTCAGAAATCTATCGGCAAATGTGTCCATGGGCACAGGCTTTGAATAAAGATATCCCTGCAGCTTCTGCACTTTGCAGCCTCTCAGAGTATCTCTCATTTCTACAGTTTCCACACCTTCGGCACAGGTCGTGGCTCCGAAGATTCCTGCAAGCTTATTTACGTTTTTTATCAATGATGTCTGCTTATCATCACTGACTATATTTTTCACAAACTGCCTGTCGATCTTTAACACATCTATGGGAAGCTCCTGAAGCAGTTCCAGGGACGAGAATCCTGTTCCGAAATCATCAATAGCGATTTTTATACCTTTTTCTCTAAGCTTGTTGCTGACATCCTTAAGCATGTTATGATCCAGCAGTCTGCATCTCTCGGTGATCTCAAGACATAAGTTATCCGCCGGATATCCAGTCTCCTCAACGGCCTTATTCACAACATTGAGAAAATTCAGCTGCTGAAGCTGGGCATAAGACAAATTGATATTTAAAACAAAGTCCGGACAATTTTCGATGATTCCGCGGCACTCTTCCATGGAATGTCTCAATATCCATTCTCCAAGTTCAGGAAAAAGAGCATCATTCTCAAGTACAGGAATGAAATCGTTCGGCATGACGATAGAACCATCTTCATCGATCCAACGTATCAGAGCCTCCGCACCAACCAGCTTCTCGGTTTTTCCATCCAGAATAGGCTGATAGTAAATAACAAAATTCTCACAGGAATTAGCTACGCATTTTCTGATCCTGTTGATTCTTTCAAGCTCATATATACCGTTTTTTCTCAATCCGGTATCAAAGAAACAGAACTTACCCTGTTTGACGTACTTAGATTCCTGATATGCATGAGTAAGGCAGGAAAGTATAGTATCTACATCAACATCAAAGCTGTCTACTGAAATCGCACCTGCATTTATACTCAGCTTAACCTGTTCTCCTTCGAACTCGAAGGCTTTGGCAGCCGCTTCTCTATATGATTCGTAATTTTCTTCAAGCTCATCGATAGTGGCATCTCTGCTAATCATGGCAACTCTTACGCCATCAAGCCTGTACAGATCACCCTTACCGGCATCATGCTCCAGCATGAATCTGATAATATGCTGAAAAATACGTGTACCGAAATCATAACCGAAGAGATCATTGATCCTTGTATAGTTTGTTGAACCATACATAACAATCTTAATAGGAACATGAGATTTCAGATACCTGTGTACATCCTGGAAAAAGCCATTCTGATTTCTGAGACCGGTGATGTTGTCTACGCTCTCATTGATGGAATGATTTCGTATCATCCCTACAAAATACTCGGGATTTCCCTCATCATCTCTTAATACGATTCCTCTGCAGGTACAGGTAAAATATTTTCCGGATATCTCCTTGACTCTATACTGAATATCATGCTTCCCTTCGCTGCCGCTGAAAAGCGCGTTAATGCTTTCTCTGTAAATGCCTCTGTCATCCGGATGAATATATTCCTCCCAGATATGTCCTGCATCATACATATATTCTGATTCAAGTCCATAGAGCTCAACTGCACTTTTTGACCAGCGTGAATAATTATATGTCATGTCGCAAACATATACATCCGTTCCCTCTGCGACCATGGCATATGACTCAAACATCCTATTTAATCTATCAATTCTGTTCTGTGTGATCTCTTTCATACCGCATACAACATCTTTTGAAAAAATGGTTTAAATGTTTGTTTCATACTTAACAATCCCTGTCAAGCAAGATGATATTATACTATCAATTCCGTAAAGTAACATCCTGCTTTGTAGTCGGAAAATATTATAATTCTATAAACAACTTAAAAATAACCGGTTATAATCACATATTTAAGCCGTTCACAGAACTTCTTAATTATCTTTCCTAATATGTATCGACATCAAATTTCAAAATATTTGCAAATGGCTTCTTTTTCCCTATAATCTAAACTATAGAGCTTAAATTAATTTTGTTATTTGTATTCTTACTTTTTTTATTATGGTTAAACTAAACGATTATCTTTATGAAGGACATACCGTTCTTGAGATCCTTCACAACTACAGCAGAGATTTAAAGACAAGTGCTTTAAAATCACATAATCAGATAGATATTGCCCACTGTAATTTCCTGATTGAACTTTCTCAGATTCTGGAGCACAACGAATTTCTTACTTCCGAGTCACAAAGAATACAGGATTTTTATATTTTCATGTCTCAAAAATACCCCTTCCTTTCGTTTAATCTGAAGGGCCGTATAAAATCGCTATTGCGTGCAGAAAAAAAATTCAACGGATATATCGTGCAGTTTATCTATGACTATTATAAACAGCATGGCGATTATCCCCCCATTTCTGCCATAAAAGCGAAGGTGCATAATTTTAAGGATCTCATTGCTTACAGGATCGTTATATCTTTGCCTGTCAGCAATCTTTCAGATGGTGAGGACCAGACTGAATCTGAATTACATTATTTATATGAAATTGCCAATGTACTGCCGGAATTCCTGGAAGAACGCGGTTTTACCGCCGAGCTGTCATCTCTTAAACATAAGAATGTTTCACCGTTACTTTCTTCTGCCGTGATCCCATACTACAGGGACTACATAGCAAACCCAAGAACTTCCGGTTACAGATCATTGCATATTACCTTTTATGACAATATCTCCAGAGGCTTCACTGAATTACAGCTTCGCACCAAAGATATGGATGATTTTGCTGAAATAGGTACTGCCAACCATTATTTCTATGAAAAAAAGCAGGAGAATCCCCTGGTTCAGAGGAACACTATACCTGTCGGCGAGTGTATCTACTTCGATGAAGCATACAACCGCATTATAGAACTTCGCAATCTCGACTTCTCAAAGGTCAGGGTCGATATGTTCAATGCTGTAGACAATACCAAAATCAATGACGGATGCGGATTTTATAAAGGCCGTATAATACTGCCCTATGAACATCTTGCAAAACCGAAAACCTTAATCAGATAACTGTTTATGAAAAATGATAACGAAAAAGGACAGCAATTAATGCTGTCCTGTGAGTTGCGGGAGAAGGATTTGAACCTACGACCTTCGGGTTATGAGCCCGACGAGCTACCAGACTGCTCCATCCCGCGA
>SVDD01000078.1:0-2806 GCA_015057945.1 Lachnospiraceae bacterium
CTAAATTATCGTTTACATCAATAAAAGTAAAAGGAGACAAGTTATGAATGAACTAATTGAATACAATATGTCAGATGATTTACAAAAGGATTTATATGGCATTATTGAAAATGCACAGCAAACTGCAATTGTATCCGTCAATAGTGTACTTGTGATTCGTAACTGGCTCATTGGAATGCGTATCTCAAGAGAAAAAATGAGTGGAACAAGATCTGAACGCTACGGAGAAGGTATTATATCTGAATTGGCTGATGAGTTAACTCAAAAGTATGGCAAGGGTTTTGATAAACGCTCTCTTTATAGATATGTACAGTTCTATCAGAGTTATCCTGAGATTGTGGGGATAATGACCCCACAATCTCAGGATATAGAGAATACCGGGATTGTGGGGATAACGCCCCCACAATCTGGTGAACATGCGATGATAGTGAAAGGCAGAAGAATACTTACATGGTCTCATTACGAACGCCTACTCCAAGTTTCAGATACTACAGCAAGAGCATGGTATGAAAAAGAGGCCATAGAACAGTCTTGGTCTGTTAAAACTCTACGAAGAAATATTAGTACACAGTACTATGATCGAATGCTTTTATCAACTGACAAAGACTCAGTTAAACTAGAAATGCAAGAAAAGACAAATCCATATCAGAACAAATATGAGTTTTTAAGAAATCCTATTATTGCTGATTTTCTCGGAATGGAAGAAAACAGAGAGTATCTTGAATCTGAACTAGAAAAGAATATTATTGCAAATCTTGAAAAGTTCATGATGGAATTGGGAAAAGGATTTGCCTTTGTTGAACGGCAACAGAGAATTCATACAGAGAAAGAAGACTATTACATAGACCTTGTCTTTTATAATTTCATTTTGAAATGTTTTGTGCTAATAGATTTGAAAATTGGGAAAATAACACATCAAGATGTAGGGCAGATGGACATGTATGTTCGGATGTATGATGAGTTAAGAAAACAACCGGAAGATAATCCAACATTGGGAATAGTTTTGTGCTCTGAGACAGATGAGGATATTGCACGATATTCTGTCCTACAGGGAAATGAGCAACTTTTTGCTAGTAAATATCGACTTTGTTTGCCTACTGAAGAACAGTTACGTGCGGAAATAGATGCACAAAAGGAAATATTTTACATGCAGCATCCTGAATTGGATAAGAAGGAAAAAAAGTAGTAATAAAATCCTAGAGGCGGCAGGATTAACACAGGCGGAACTGCCGCCCATATCGTTCTCACATATATTAAGGAGTAACGATATGAGAGACGAATTAATTTCTGAAGTAGTTCAGAGAATGTTGCCATACCTTGATAACAAGCAATTGGTAAATTTGCAAAATAATTTAAATCAAGTTCTTCAAAGATATGATGTGGAACTTATTGATGGTGGCAACTCAGAAAATGATAACCAAGAATTAGTTGAAAAATTTATTTCAGCAAAAAGAGTAGAAGGCTGTTCTGAAAAGACGTTGAAATATTATTTGGCAACAATTGAAGCCATGAATAGCAGTTTGGAGAAAGATGTAAGAATAATCCAAACAGAAGATTTAAGAAAATATCTTACAGATTATCAGATGCAAAATGGCTCAAGTAAGGTAACTATTGATAATATACGAAGAATTTTATCAAGTTTTTTTGCATGGCTGGAGGATGAAGATTACATCATTAAAAGCCCTGTTAGACGTATTCATAAAGTTAAGACAGTAAGTAATATAAAAGAAACTTATACAGATGAAGAACTTGAATTGATGCGTGATAATTGTGAAGAACTAAGGGATTTAGTTATTGTAGATATGCTTGCATCAACAGGTATGCGTATAGGGGAAATGGTTCTATTGAACCGTGATGATTTGAATTTTAATGAACGTGAATGCATTGTCCTTGGTAAAGGCAGCAAGGAAAGAATAGTTTACTTTGATGCAAGGACAAAATTGCACTTACAAGAATATTTGAAAAGTAGATTAGATAATGACCCTGCATTGTTTGTGACGTTAAAAGCTCCATACAAACGGATACAAATTGGTGGAATTGAAAATAGATTACGTGAACTTGGAAAAAGTTTAAAGATAAGCAGGGTTCATCCTCATAAATTCAGAAGAACTTTAGCGACAATGGCTATAGATAAAGGAATGCCTATAGAACAATTACAAAGATTGTTAGGGCATCAGAGAATAGATACGACTTTGCAGTATGCAATGGTTAAACAGAGCAACGTGAAGATTGCTCATAAAAAATATATAGGATAGAAAGGCAAATAGATGAGTAAATGGAAAACTTGTACCATTGGTGATATAGGTACGGTAGTTGGTGGAGCGACACCTTCTACGAAAAAAGAAGAAAACTATTTAGATGGAACAATATCATGGATTACTCCGAAGGATTTAGCTGGATTTTCTGGTAGATATATATCTAGAGGAGAAAGAAATATAACAGAAATAGGTTTAAATAGCTGTTCAACACAGTTGATGCCAGCACATACTGTCCTTTTTTCTTCAAGAGCACCGATTGGTTATGTGGCAATTGCAGAAAATGAAGTATGCACAAATCAGGGATTTAAAAGCGTTATTCCAAATACAGATACTGATTATATGTTTCTATATTATTTGCTTAAATATAATAAAAATAAGATAGAGAATCTTGGTAGTGGCACTACATTTAAGGAAGTTTCAGGATCCACAATGCGTAATGTTGAAATTAAGGTACCTGAAACTATAGAAGAACAGAGAAAGGTAGCATCGATATTATCCGCGATTGATGGCAAAATAGAAAATAATAATGCAATAAACGATAATTTAGC
>SVDD01000036.1:0-35256 GCA_015057945.1 Lachnospiraceae bacterium
TTACTACGGTAAGTGTGAGAATAACCGCGGTGGTTGATGCAGGAATCCCATTAGCTTTAGCTGATGGGTAGGTCAATCTTCACGAGTTAAATGCCTATTCTCAGCCTCCAATCCTCGGAAATTTTACACTTTCCGCTTCTACTCCCTCAGAAAGACCTGATCTGTTCGGTCCGAAATAGAGATTTTTCCTTCTATCTTTCTAAGGGGACTTGAAGAGAAGAATTCCGGGAATTTATGAAATTCACAGAAAAGTTTGTTAGAAACTAACAATACATCTTCTGTATCCCTCTTATTTACTTAATTTGGCTGGGCAGCGAACAGTAACGTTCATAGAATCGCCATATTACCGTACTAACGGGAATACCCTGATTTACTATACACATACCCCATTGTGCCGCCAAAGAATGCAGCACCAGGATCTCTTGTAAACTCTACACGATATGTACCATTATTGGTTATATAAGTCGCTACGGCTCCATATCCAAAGTCAGATACCATAAGCCGCCTTGCTCCTGGAATATTAGCTACATATGGATCTGCCATCGCAAATATTTCATCCTTAGTATACTTTTTCACATTTGATGTACCAGAATTGGAAGACGAGCTATTTGAAGTATAACTTGATGAAGTATTCGAAGAATATGATGTAGTGTAGTTGTTTGAAGATGAAACCGGAGGATTTGTCCATTGTCCATCTGATCCAACATAATAGCCATCCGGAGTATATGTATTTCTCAGCATTTCACCATCATTTCCTACATAGTAAGTACCCTCAACCCATTGATTTCGCGCAATCACTCCACTTCCTGTTGAGTAACTATAACTCCCATCCGATGATTTAAACCAAGTGTTTGTAAGAAGATAGCCATCATCGTCAAAAGCATAATAATCCCCATCAATTTCATATACACCATCATATGGATAGGTCCCATCATCATCTTCATACCACCATCCGTACTCATCCTGTTGCCATCCTTCTGCAAATGCATTAAACCCAAATACCAGCGTACACAGAATAGTAAAAATAATGAAACTGTTGATTTTACGTTTACCTAACATATCGTTTCCTCCTTGGTAACTGCAGATTATAAAAACATTATTATTTAAAGTTTTACGGCTCATGTTGAATTTTTTCAGTTTCTATGTATTCCCTGCTCACTAAATAATCTGTTCGAGTCCTTGTTGAAAATAGAAGTCGCAAGTACATTGTCATCACTAAAAGCTTTGATACCATTTTCTTCACAGAACTTTTGAATCTCCGATTTGAAAATATACCCTTTACGTAATAATTCATCTGATATGAAATCCAAGAGTGTTGCATTAGACTGAACAATCATCTTAGCCCGTATATACTGTTCCTGAAGTAAATTATGAATAGCAACTTCCTGATTTTTAGATAATTCCTGCGTGACACTATCAAGTCCAGTGCTAACTAGAGATAGTCCACAATGTGCAAGATTTTTTACGAGATGTTCTGCATATATTACAGACTTTGTAAGATCTCCTGAAGTGCCAAATGCGTGTGAATGAAGCTTTAACTCCACTGACGCTATTGAACCTAAACATCTGCATATTTTGTCTAACATATTAAATGGATATTCATAATAGATTGATCCATCTGCATCACTATCGTTCCTTCCTACTCTGGATATAGAAATAAACGACACTGATCCGGGATTTAAAATATGTCCTACCACTGCATGACCGGCCTCATGAGTCGCCGCTTCCACAATGTCTTCCTTAGATCCACTAAAATCAATCATATCAACGCCGAATTCCATATCATTGAAGGCTTCTACAATAAAATATGTAGCCTTCTCCTCATCGGAAATCTTCATCGTTTTGTCATAAGACTCATTCACCGATATGAGTTCAGCATTCTGAATCAGTGTTCTTATTTTTTTATATGTATATTCGCTAGAAATCATACTTGTAATATCATCAACATTGACCTTTCCATAATTAATTTCAGACAAAAGTTGAGATATAATTTCCTTCCTATCATTAAAAGAAGTCTCTTCAATATGGAGTTGATTTTCAAATATTCCAAAGTAAGGCCATGTATCTGGTATTGATTCAGAATTGCATATTCCAACGACTATATATTTTTTGCACGATGATTGCAGCCTTGAAATATATTGAAAAATATTATCAACATCCTCTCTAAGTTGTTCTTTTTCATCGGAAATGTATTTCTCAAGGTTATCAAAAAAGAAGCACACCTTTTCATCAAAAGAATCTACGTCTCCTTTGCAAATGATATTATCAAGACAATCATCTAACTCAGATATTTCAGAGCATACAGTGTAACTTGAAAGAAGTGCTTTCCATCCATGATCGCAACTTTCGTTTTCTTTATCGTCTTTTAGCTCTGGTATTACTTCTATAACTTCATAATCAAGATTTTCCAGTTCTTCAAAAAGACAACTAGCCATAAATGTTTTTCCATGGCCTTCAGGACCATATAAAATCAGATTATTATTAAGGGAAACATTTCTCTCTTCAAGTAAACTCTGATTTTTGTATGAAGAAATTATCTGATCAAAGTGCTTTTTTACGTAATTAAATCCCTTTATTCTTTCTATATTATTTTCAGTGCTCATCCTAAGCTCTCCTTATTAATCAATGTAAGGGTCTATCCATATAAATCTGCATCTAATTCATCTATGTACAAATCAAGATATTCTAAGCCGTCTTCATTCCTGTAATCCTCAATACACAGCTCACTTAAATCAACATCATGTATTGATATATAGGTTTTGTCATCGTTATCTTGTCCATACTCAAGCATTCCGGTATCAGGATTATATCTACACCTGTAATAAAGACTCCAATTCTCCTGTCCGATCAGTTCCCTTGAGAATCCAAAATGAACCTTATTGTTTTTCATTGTATAAACTATGCAGTCCTCTACACCGTCACCGTATGTACAGTTCCCCATAAGCTCTCTGATACCGTCATTATTTAAATCTTCGTAATAAGCAACATCAAGATCTCCATAAGTGCTTGCCAAAACCCTGAGACCATCATTCCAATATAAATAATGACTTTCATAAGGGAATACCCTTTTAGACTCAAGGATAATCCCATTATGGTCCAACACATCGTTGAATTCACGTATGGATAGCTCGTCTATGTCAGCCATTACCTCATACTGGATCAGTTCATGATTATGAACTACGGTTAATAACGACTTATCGTTAGATATTTTACGTAGTTCAGTGATATAAGTAGTCCCCTTTTCATTAAACGAACACTTATAAGAATCACATCTCGCATAAGCTGGAATTGTTATGGTCATAAGACCAATGATAAATGATAAAATAAATCTCACTTTTGTATTCCCCTAAAAAAACAAATCTATTTACTTTCGCTTGATAAATAAGTAATCATTCTATTTTCACTATTATATGAATAAGGATTTCTTGTTGAACCCAAGTGGACAAGGATCTTTTCTGCTTTTAACCGGAAAGATTGGTTTTTTCTTTATCAACAATTTTTTTGCCTCAGATTCAGTAATAAAATGTATCTCAATAGGGATGTTATAGATTTTCTCAAGGATTTCTTTCATATACTGAGAATATTTTTTCTCCAAGATTTTGACATTACCTTCCTCCGGTACAATTATAAGCAAAAGATTATCTATTAAATCGAAAAGTCTTAACGGTTTAAGCCACATATCAAACGATATCTTAAGGACATCATGATCTTCTCTGACAGCCTCAAGTATCTTATCCCAATCCTTTCGTATCATGTCAAAAACATTTAAATCAGATTCACTTTTAGCATTCTTCTCTGTTTCCTGATTCTTAACATCAGGGTTCTCTAGGGCATCAGTATTCGCTGGTTCTTTTATGACCGTAGTATCATCGTTATCTCCATGAAAACCAGCCCAGGACAAATCCGGAAGAAGTTCGTTTCTTATTTCTTCTCGTATTCTTGCCTCAGACTCCAAAACATGCTTCAGATTATTCTTTTGATAAAAGTCTCCACACATTAATCTTCTATAGATCAGCCCCTCTGCTGAACACATAAAGTTAAGAGCTAAGATAAGATCCTTTTCAACACCAATTCCTTCGTGATAGCAGTCTCCCATACGCATATATACATCCGCTCCAACTTCCGGAATCAGCTCTTCCGAGATCATTTCAGTACATCGTTCATAGATATGAAATGCTTCCTTCGGATCCTTTTCCACATAGAATCCATTCCTATAAAAGTCACCAATCTTGTATAGTGAACGAACATTTCCAGTTGCAGCACCCTTCACGAAATAATTAAAGGCTTTCTTATAGTCCTTATCGCCTGTTCTTCCGTAATAATAGATGTAACCAAGATTTTCGACTGCCTGATCATTACCGCCTTTTTCAGCCATATGATAATACTCAGCTGCCTTTACATAATCCTGCTCCCCGGCTCTTCCTGTATAGTAGAGTGAACCCAGTTTGCAGATATAGTCAGGATCACCTTCCTCAACTCCATCTAAATATATGTCCTTCAACAGTCCCGCAATCTCCGGATGCATAGGGTGTATCCTGTCATCATCATGCAGGCTATCTGACAGAAGTTTCTTAGCTTCCGCAAAATCGTTTATATCCATTTCATATTCAGCATCTTTAAGCGATGCAAGACTCTCTGGATATCTTCCATCCTTTGATAATGTTGTGATTGCATTACGTACTTTCTTTAATAAATCATCCTTTGACTTAATCCTCATGGTTCAGGTCTCCTTTTATAAATCGTTATCTGTTTCCTATAGTCCTAATCAATAATCCTCAAGTAAAAATTGGCTAAGTGTTTCCAAAAGAAAAGCTTTTAGGTATTTTTCCATTTGATATTTCGATTTTATTTTTGTCCAATGACATTTTTTGTCATTCTCGCAGACTAATATGTAACCATCACAAGCAGATGAAATCTTACCTGATGTTTATAAAAGTGTAATGAATATAACCTGCCGATTGTGATAATATCTATCTCAGTAACTTTTAATTCGATTTTCAGAAAGGAGGACCATCATGACAAAGAACACTTTGACAAACGTAAATGTAGCCGGAGGTATGGTTATCCTTTTCTCTGTTCTAAGATAGGTAAAGGCTATCTATTCACAGTTTTCATAGGATGATCAGCGCCTCCTTGAAATGAGGGGTGTATTTTTATGCTTCCCTTTATATAAATAAAGGATATCAACTATGGAGATTATCAAAGGAGCTTATTCAGAAGCTCATATTTTCACTACAAACAACAGCGATACTGCGCTTGATCAGTATGCAAGAGCACAGCTTCAGATGATCTGTGACAACGAATTATCTAAAGGCTGTCTCATCAGGGTTATGCCGGATGTCCATCCGGGAAAAGTTGGAACCATCGGGCTTACCATGACTATCGGAGATCGTATCATCCCAAATCTTATCGGTATCGATATAGGATGTGGAATGACTTTGGCCGAGATAAAAGGTAAAAAAGTTGAAGGACAAAAGCTTGATACAGTAATAAGAGACTGTGTTCCTGCAGGGTTTAACACCAGGAAAAAGCCTCACAGACTTGCTGAAGCATTCCCTTTTTCTGAACTAAAGTGTGCATCCCATATAAGAACTGATAAAGCACGTCTCAGCCTGGGAACACTGGGCGGTGGCAATCACTTTATCGAGGTAGATAAAGATGATGACAACAATCTTTACATCGTCATACATACAGGTAGTAGGCATTTAGGTAAGGAAGTAACGGAATATTACATTAACGAAGGACAAAAGTTCCTAAAGGAAAAGGGCCTGGACGTTCCATATGAGATCACCTGGCTTGAAGGCGAACTAAAGGATGACTATCTTCATGACATGCAGGTAGTTCAGAGATTCGCTACCCTTAACAGGCAGATTATCCTTGATGAACTTGTAAGAGGGATGAAATGGAAAGTCCTTGATACATATGAATGCATCCATAATTATGTAGATGCAACACCGGAAACTTTGGAAACATTCTATGCTCCAATGTTAAGAAAGGGTGCCATATCAGCAAAGAAGGACGAAAAGGTCATCATTCCCATAAACATGCGTGACGGCATCATCCTTGGAACAGGCCTTGGCAACCAGGATTGGAACTGCTCTGCTCCTCATGGTTCCGGAAGGATCATGAAGCGTGAAGATGTGAAGAACAGCTTTACTGTTTCATCTTTCAAATCAGAAATGAAAGGCATTTACTCGAGCTGTATCGGTAAGGATACTCTTGATGAAGCCCCATTTGCATACAGACCGATCACAGAAATCTCTGATGTAATAAGCGATACTGTAAAGATCGATAAGATCATAAGACCGGTTTATAACTTCAAGGCAGGCGGAGAATAAAGAGGATTTTCAGAATCCATTTATATATCATCCGCCCAAAACTTAATAATCAAACAAATAAGAGGATTTAAAATATATGATATTACAGATTAGTTCCGGACAGGGACCGGCAGAATGTGAGCTCTGTGTCACAAAGCTCTATGATTCCCTGAAAAAAGAATATGCTGACATTGAAATGATCCGGCAGCATACATCAAAGACAAAAGGATGCAATACATCCATCATGTTTAAAACAGACAACGATCTCTCCGGGATTGAAGGGACAGTGCAATGGATATGCCAGAGTCCCTTCAGACCTAACCACAAGAGAAAGAACTGGTTCGTGGATGTGAGCATCATCCCTGATGCAGAAGAGATCTGCAAGGATCAGAACATCCGCTTTGAGCGTTTTCATTCCGGCGGGAACGGCGGACAGAATGTAAATAAAGTAGAGACCGGTGTCCGTCTCATTCACATCCCCACCGGTATCACAGTGACTTCCACAGCAGAGAGGACCCAGCAGCTTAACAGAAAAGATGCCCTCCAGAAACTTAACGCCATCCTTTCGGAAAAAGAGGCAGAAAACAAAGCAAAACAAACCAATGATGCTTGGCGTGAGCATACAAGGATTGTCAGGGGCAATCCGGTGAGAGTTTATAAAGGTATGGGATTCGTACAAACAGATTAAAATTTACTAAAGACCGGAAAAGGCAAGTTTTGCCCTATCCGGTCTTTCTTGTTAATCACTCAAACTTCCCACATAAATAGCGGGCATCGCACCTTTTGGGTGTGGGAAGTTTGAGTTAACTTAGAAATAATATGATTATTTTCAGCTTTAATTAAGGTTAGTGTATTATTATACTAATCAGCGAATGGTAGCTCGCTTTATAAAATACTCCACTATTGAGAAAATATAATACCCCAAAGGAGAACAAGTATGATAAAGAAATTAAAGTCAGCTACTATTTTAATGTCTGTTTTCATGAGTGCCGCATTAGCAGCTTGTAATAGTACAAGCATCCCCTTAAGCAGTAGTGCCGAAACAAAGCTTACCATGGAAGCTATAAGTGATGTGGATGAGAACGAAAGCACTTATGAAGAAACAATTGAATCTGATACTCAGGAAGATGTCTCATTCGGTGATAATAAAGCCAGAGGTCCAATGGGCAGAGGCGAAATGATGAGCACTTCAAATGATCCGGAGATTCAGGCGGTTCTTGATGAAAATTCTGAAAAATTCAAGCAGTTCACATATAATGATGAAACAACCGGCATCACACTAGAGTACAGTCTTTATATCCCGGAAAACTATGACGAATCACAGAAGTATCCGCTTTTAGTGTACATTCCTGATTCAACAGGAGCCGGAAAAACTGCTTCCGAAATAGTTGAGGAATACTATGGAGCTACAGTCTGGGTTACTGATGAAGATCAGGCAAAACATGCATCATTTGTTCTTGTTCCTGCATTTTCTGAAACAGTGGTGAATGATAATTGGGATGTTTCTGAAGAAGTTAATGCTCTAGTAAACCTTCTCTCGCAGCTTCAGAAAGATTACTCAATAGACTCAGACAGACTCTATACAACAGGTCAGTCAATGGGCTGTATGACATCTCTCTATCTTAATAGCAAGTATCCTGATCTTTTTGCTGCAAGCTTGTTTGTATCCGGTCAGTGGGACATTTCTGTACTGGAACCTCTCAAGAATGAGACATTCTTCTATATAACAGCAGGTGGTGACGAGCGTGCTTCCGGTGGTCAGGACGAAGTTAAGGCTATGCTGGATGCAAATGATGTTAAGTATACTTATGGCACATGGAATGCACAGAACAGCGAAGATGAGCAGAACACCGCAGTTGAAGAACTTCTGTCCGAAAATCTTCCGATCAACATGATTAGATTTGAAACCGGTACAGTATTTAAAGAAGGCCAAAGCGGAATGGAACATATGGCTTCATTTAACTATGCATATAAAATTTCAGCAGTAAGAGATTGGCTGTTTGAGCAATAATATATAGACCGATTACCTTAGACAGTACGTATCGATGTTTCGTACAGATTGAGAGGTTGATTATGCATATGGCGTAAGTCCTTTCTTGGTAAATGTTTTGTCGCAAATCCATTATACCTTATTTGAAAGCGACCTATGCCTTTTTTATTGTCTGAAGTATAGAGTTTTCAAGGTGCATCACACCTTTTGGGTGTGGGAAGTTTGAGTTAATCATTCTAAGTTTGTTTAGTCATTCCTGGATCTGCTCTTTTCAGGAAGACTTTTATAGATCAAAAGACCTCTTATTGACATAATAAGACATATTAATCCCATAATGTAGTACCATGGATTAACTTCAGAGGAGAAGAAGTCAGGCGCAATGCAAAGCCACATGTTGCACCAGGGATTGAAGGATAAAATGGCTACGATTATAAGTGTTATATGGAGCCATATATTATTGCCTTTCCTGTATCCGCGTTTTTCCAAAACAAGCCCGGGAACAATCGTGATAAATACCTGTGTGAATATCCAAAACTTCCACATTGTTTCGTCATGGAGCTCGAATCTCAACATATTAAGACCTGTAAAAAAGCATACAACCTGGATAATGATGTCTGTAAGATGGGATTTAAAGCTGGTTCCGGGTTTCCATATTATATCCTTCTCATAAGTAAGTGCTCTTTGCAGGCTATATAACTCCATACATACCCATATGGCTTCGCCAACTGACAGAATCAGGAATAATGGGAAGTGATCATAATTCTTCCATGCATCAAGAAAAACCCATATGCCCATAAAATCGGCCGCACAATAGAAGGTATGAAGCCATAAAGGATACGGTCCCATTTTATCTTTTTCTGTGAGGTAAATAGGAATGATATACACAAGCAGTCCAAATATGGCCGTTAGCGCTATTGCGATCCATGCCCCTAACCATCCGTCTGCTCCTATTGTCAAATGTTCAATAAAGTCCTGTGGAGTTACATCTCCCATCGGATAACCTGAAATCAGTTTTTCTAAACACACATCACTTACCTCCTTACTAAGTTTTTCTTTCCGATTTATGTGATTACGATTATATTTCTTGACTCAGGGATTACAATGAGCAAATATATACTTAATGATAGTTATTAATCACTTTGTATACTTTTGATTAAAAAAGGGGCTCAAATGTATAAAACATCGAACGATAGACGTTTCAGGAAAAACAAAGAAGCAATGAGAAGGGCTTTTCTGGACCTTGCAATAGAAAAGGGCTATCAGAATATAAGTATAAAAGATATTGCAGAACGTGCTGATATAAACAGGATGACCTTCTATGCACACTATGAAACCATCGAGGATATCTTTGATGAATTTATAGGTGATATGAAAGCCGGAATCGTAGATGCGATTTCAAAAGAAGATGAATTTTCGTTTGAGAAATTCTTCTCCATATTGAGCGATACAATGTATCAGGAAATAGATTTCTTCAGGCACGTAGCAAAGCAGAGTAATCTTTCAGTCTTTCGCACAGCCTTTAAAGACACTATCAGCCAGATATTAAGAATAGACCTAAAAGAAGATTCATCAGACTCTAAAGAAGAACATCTGATAATAAGTGATCTTACAGCTGTCTGCATTGCGTATGCATATCTTGACTGGTTATCCGGAGAGTATGGAGATGTCCCTCTTTCTATGGTCACAAGAATAGCCGGTAATATGCTTTCTGATAAGCTTGAGAAGATATCCTACGTAAGATAGTACAGGGATATCTACATATTATGTTTTCTTGAATGTAAATTCTTAACCACAAAAAACCGGCTAAATATCCTGATACATGGATCCTAGCCGGTTTGTTTATTATATGAAGATGACAGAGTACATATTTTCTTGATCATCGGTTTTCTGAGGGTTGCCGGCAGTTTAGGGGCTGCCGGCTTTAGAGTAGTAGTGTGAAAAATACTTTTCATCACTATTTGTGCCGCCGACCAAAGGCGGCGGAATGGGTATTAGTATGAAAAAACTTCTATAGGGTTCAGATGTATCTCATCTGATTGTCATAGAATATCACCGGGTGCTGAAAGGAAACTGAAACTTGATATTTTTTTCTGCTTTTTTGATTTAGTATACTACCGCATCATCTGCTGTGTAGCCCTCGATTGAACCGGCCTTAACCTGGATACATGCGTAGCTAAGCTCTGAATCGTCAGCCGCAAAGAACTGTCTCTTTCCTTCGGGTGAAATCTTGACTACATCGCCCTTTGCGATTTCAACATCCTCTCCATCTATCGAAGCCTTACCCTTTCCGGAAAGGATGATGTAGATCTCTTCATTCTTTTTATGTGAATGCACAAAAGGAACACTTGCACCGGCAGGAAGATGATTGATGCTTACTTCTGCTCCTGTCAGCCCCAGTACATCATGAAGCTCTGTTCTTGGATTCTCAGTTACATTTACTTTTTTAAAATTTGACATATTGTTTTCCTCCATTTGTTTGCTATTTCTTTTTGTTTGCTGTATCATCATTTTATCTCTAAGAATCATTTAAACAAGTACGAACATTTATAATACATAGTTACATTTATGATACTATTACGCATTTTCAAGGAGAAATTTTTATGAAAAGTATTTACGGTCAATGTCCTTATGCAACAACCCAGAGAGTCCTCCAGGGGAAGTGGGCTATAGTTATCCTGTTTCAGCTAAGTACAGGAACAAAGCGTTTTAATGAGCTTGAACGTAACATTCCGGAAGTAACAAGAACGATGCTCACAAGACAGTTAAGACAATTAGAGGATGATAAGCTGATCGTCAGAAAAGTATACGCTGAAGTTCCGCCAAGAGTAGAATACAGCCTTAGCGAAATGGGCGAAAAATTCAGGAAGGTATTGGACCAGATCGAATTATTCGGATTTGAATATATTGAAGAATTAAAGAAATGCAATGCTTAATGGAGGTTGACAATGAGTGAAATAAGAGACAAGAACGGACTTACAGAAGAAGAATATTTGAAATCCTATGATTCCAATAAGTGGAAGAAGCCGTCATTGACAGCAGACATCTGCATAATCACAAAGAAGTTCTCAGAAGAAATGGTACTTCTCATAAAGAGAGGAAATCATCCATGTCTCGGGAAATGGGCCTTTCCCGGAGGCTTTTCTGAAGAAGGTGAGCGAATTGAGGAAACAGCTGCGAGAGAGCTTCTGGAAGAAACCGGTGTTGAAATGGCACCGAAAGATCTTAAGTTAATAGGAGTTTACAGCAAGCCGGGAAGGGATCCCCGCGGATGGACCGTCTCAGCCGCATATTTGGCTGTTGTTGATCCTGATAAGGTAAAGCCTATTGCCGCGGATGATGCAGCGGATGCCGGATGGTTTACTATTATACATGAAAATGACAATTACCGATTCGTGAATGGTGAAACAGAACTTACTCTTAAAGATCTAGCATTTGATCATGATGATATAATGATGGATGCATTAAAGAAAGCATGACAAGAAGAAAAGGGCGGATTTAGCAACGCAAAACATGTACCTAGCTGCACGACCGTAAAATCAGTCGTGCAGCTACACATCATTTCTCAATCTAAGAATTTCTATCATGAGACAGCAAATCCTTAAGCACTAAAGCATTATTGTGTTCTTCATTCCCCTTGGCCAAAGCCGGTCAACAAGTATCCTTATCCCATCGTTTTCCTCTGGTGCTTCGTAAATTCTCTTAGTCCTGATACTGTACATACATTGTCGCCTCAATTCATCTAGAAATTAAGTCTTATCTCCATCTCATGCCATTTTTCACCGCCCCACTTGGATGAAGACTCTCCCAGGTCATCGAATCCAAATTTCCTGTACATTTTTATCTTTTCCTTATGACATGTCAGTACAAGTCTCTTCCGTCCGCGAGCCTGCTCTTTCCTGCAATAATTGAAAACAAGCTCCCTGGCGAGGCCCATTTTTCTGTACTCCGGAAGGACGTCAAGGCCCATAATCATTACTGTTTCTCCATCAGGCTCATGAAGGCTTTCATCAGTGAAAAATTCATCCCTGAATATACGTTCATTTGTTGCTATGCCGTTCAGGAATCCTACAATCTTTCCATCATTTTCCCTGTCTTTAATCACCAAAAACAGATCCGGCGCAACTTTGATACGTGCCTTCATATGTTCCGGGGTGCATGCTTCATTTGGAGGGAAGCATATCTGTTCGATCTTCACAACTTCATCTGATAACTCAGGTTTGATTTCACAAAACTCAAAACGTTTATATATCCCCGGTTCTTTTACATCAAGTTCTGACAGCATACGTCTTGCTCTCTCACGGCCCTTTTCCGTAAGGTATGCATACTTATTCTTTGGATTAATGATAAGGTCTTCCTTATCAAGTCTATCCATCGCATCAAAATCATAGTTCTTCCACGCAAGTTCATTAAAAGGCCTGCCTTCTCCGTCATTAAAACGTGTAAGATACATAAGTGCCAGTATCATGTCATCAATGGCTTCTTCCCGTGTCCTCATTTTCCTTTATCCTTTCAAGCTGGACTTCTCTTACAGACAAAATATGTCCTGTGCCAGTCTTTTTCCGCTTTCTGTTTTCATTATTTTACTCATAAAATTCTCGATGTTTTCCCGGCTGTACCCGTTTTCCGTAGCATTTGCTATATAATCCGCCTCAATCAGAATCTGATAATCGATGCCGTCGATCTCCCGTAAGTTATGGTGATGCCCAACAAGGTAGGCAACACGATCAATTTGGCTTTCGCTCATGTCACAGTCGGAAAGGAATGCTTTCGTCATGGGAACACCCTCTTCCTCCTGATATTTGCCGTTTGTATTTCCGTACTTTTCACGGCAGAGGGGACAGGCAATATCATGGACGATCGCGGCAACCTCAAGGATAAACTGTGTGTCCTTATCAATCCCTTCTAATTCTCCGATGGTTTTTGCATACGTCCATACGCGGATAAGATGGTCGATATCATGAATGTTGCCATTGGAATAAGCGAACATTTTTCTCAAAATCTCTGATATTGTCACGGTTCTTTCCTCCATATATTAAATTATATGACCCGGAATTATATGATTAATAATTAACACGGTATGCTGTTATCCGCTCCTATATAGCGGTTTATATTTCCATGTATGATGTTCTTTGCTTAGCTCACCTTTTTCCTCAAATATCTTTGCTCCACAGTTAAAACAGAACAGGTTCTGTCACTAAGATATACCTTATGATTTACTTATCATTTGTTCTTATATCTTAATTTTACTTATGCACTTTGCAAAAAAATGTACATATATAACTGGTTTATAATTATATTAGAAATGAGAAAAGCCATAAGAAACTGGCATTTTGCCGACCTTGGTGGCAAATAAGTAGTTCTAATAGGCATAAGAAGTATGGGAAGTCCTCCATTTAATAAGCTTAATTCCTACCCAGAAACCATATATTCCGAAGGTGATTATCGTAAGTAAGAACCATTTGATCCAGTTACCGAACAATCCGACAGCAGAACCGTTAAACTGTAATCTCTGTCCGTTTATAACTGTATGTTTTGTCTCCCAGTTATAAATCATCGTATATGACCACGGAAGACAGATGCCCAAGGTAAATACCGTGACTAAAAAGCCAAGTATCTGGTAGCCTATAAGCTGAAACAATCCGCCATCAAAATATGATTCAAGGTGTCTTCTTGAGTCTGTATATGTATGTGCAATTCTCCACTTCTTTAACTTTATCCCTACCCAGAAACCGTAAATCCCAAAGGTGATAACAGTAAGAATTAACCATTTGATCCAGTTACCAAACAGTCCTACGGCGCTGCCGTCAAAGTGGAGTCTTTCCCCATTTATGACTGTATGTTTTGCTTCCCATCCATACACCATTGTATATGCCCATGGAAGACAAATGCCGAACGTACATACCGTAATGATACATCCAAGAAGCTTATATCCAATTAGCTGAAATAGACCTCCATCAAAATATGATCTTCCCATGATTCAATCCCTTCTTTTCTTCAAAAATTAACTCAATGAAGCGGAGGCAGCCCGTGGATATCATAATTGTCATAGTAGATATCAAAGGCCGTTTCCACGTCCCCGAACAGCTCTATTAACGCTCCCGCCTGGAACATGGTAGAAAGTGAACCGGAAGGAGCCTTCAACGCGGCGTTTGAAACTACTTCAAGTTTTTCGTTGCCAGAAGCATTTGCCCTGAGGATCGACTCAGCCTTAAAAAGCAGCTCCCCAGTCGCAATGTGATAGTCGCTCGACACGATTGCAAGTTTCTTTACTGAAGGATAGAGCGATGTCAGAATGTCATAGGTGAAAATTGCATTCTGGGCGGTGGTTATGGAATTGTCCTCCACAATGACACGCTTTTTCTCAATTCCCTGCTCAATAAGCCACTTCGCCATCTCACCGGCTTCTGAAGCGGATTCGTTTTCGGAAGCTGTTCCGCCTCCCGTGCAGACAATATACGCATTCGGGTACTTTTTGGCACTGTTAAGGGCAACGGTAAGGCGCTCAACAAGTTCTTCTTTCATAGATCCGTCAGGATTCAGCTGAAAACCGAGAACAACAATGCAGAGTTCGTCCGTATCAGGCAAACCATCAGGCAGAGTATCGTAATGGAGCGGCTGACCAAGCTCCTTGGAACTCCATATATCAATGATTTCCTTCCACTTTGTTCCTGTTACTTTGTCTGCATCGGTCAGGTCTTTTAACAGTTTATCAATCCTGTCATTTGCTTCCGCACCGTAGCTTCCATAATCTACCGCTATTTCCTCGACGATATTTTCTAAAAGCCTAGGATCATCAGACGATTTACCATTACTAATTCCACATCCCGCAAGAGAAAATATCATGCAAAGCATAAATATATATTTAATTATGTGTCTCATATTATTTATATATATTTTTGACACGATCTGACCTCTTTAAACTATGAATTTATCAATCTGGCTGCTGTCCGTCATGGGCTTTCCACGCGCACTCAGTGATCTTCATATTTGTAAATACCGCTTTAAAACTGGAATCCTCCGGGCTACATGCTCTATCCTCATATTCTCCTACTCATATCAATCATTCCAACAGCTGATTAATCACCTTCTCATAATCATCTGAAATTAACGTTACTTCTTCACCGGCACGTTGAAATCCTTCTATAATGATCTTGTTATCATCTTGCAGGCTTTCAGAAGTACAGTCCTCATCTGGCATCCTGGATTCGATCTCCGAGGCGTGACCTATGATATCGCTGAAATGAGACTTTATATACTCACCTGTCATTGCCAGACAGATAAATCTTATGTGTTTAAGGTAACTTCCGTCAAAATCCTTTCTCCAGTTAAATGGAACATAGCATCCCTCGACTATAAGATTCTGGTGATTTTCCACAGCTGTTTTTATCATCTCACAGACAATTGGCCACAAATATCCCGTCAGCTTGTCATCATCTTCCGGAGTGAGATCCGTATTACCGCTACGAATCAAACCCATTTTCAAATGATCAATGGATAAGTACGGATATTTGTATTTCTCGAGCATTCTCTGTGCAAGAAGTGTTTTTCCCGTATGAGATGCACCGGTAATGATGATAATCATATTCTTTTCTTCAGTTCCTCTCTGACTTTATCCAAATCACTACACGTTAGGATAGGAATCAAACTGTCTATTTCTTCACTGCTCTTATCCCACCATTTGAATTGTAACATTAAGCTTATCAGTTCATCGTCGAAACGTTTACGGAGCAGCTTGGCCGGATTTCCGACCACAATAGAATACGGCTCAACGTCGCTCCCAACAACACTGTTGGCTCCGATTATGGCTCCGTCACTGATATGAACTCCTGGTAGGATTACTGCATTCTGACCAATCCAAACATCATTACCGATAACAGTATCTCCCTTTAACGGAAGGTCTGACACAGCGGGAGGATTCATATTCCAGCCTTCCAGAGTATAGAACGGAAAAGTTGAAACAGCATTCATCTGATGATTCGCCCCATTCATCATAAACTCTACACCTGCCGCAATTTGACAGAACTTCCCGATGATCAGCTTATCGCCGTTCCATTCATAATGATGTGTAACATGGCTCTCAAAATCAGAATCTGCAATATAAGTAAAGTCTCCGACAATGATATTGGGATTCTTTATCGTAGGTTTTACATATATCTCTTTATTGTATCCGGCTATCGGATGAATTGCATTGGGCTTAGGGATTTTTCCGTTTTTCATCTTCACCAACCTCACAAAAAGTGATCCAATGCATTAAACTATCCGGAATAGAATTCCGTCGTTGTCTCGTTTGCCTGGATTAGCACAGAACTCTGCCTATACACATCGACCAGCTCATCACAAAGGGAATGGACATCATCTATTGTTGTGTCACTGAGATAAATGACAAGCGTGTACTCCTGATATTCTGTTCCATCTTCACCGATCCAACCGCCGTTAGCATCCGTGATGGTATATCCACCAAACCGCTGAATCAGGATTTTCTTAAGCTGCTCCTTTGCTTCTTCCTGTGGGAATACAGGCTCATTTGTATCCTTATCATTCGTGCCTAGATACAGAACATACTGTATATCCTTCTTTCCCGGATCCGGAATCTGCATAACCTTTGTCATACAGAATATAGAGAGGCCCAGCGCCAAAACGGAAAGAACTGTTACTACATAATTCAATATTTTATTCATTTTTATGACTCCTTGATTTCACGCTTTACATATACCTACAGCTCATTTTCCAATTAGTATTTCTCCGGTTCCTCCAACAAAGCTATTTTCTTGCTGCATCCAGGAATGCCGAACTTACAACCGAATATAGAATATAAGTAATCAGGGTTCCAAAGCACACATCCGAAAGAAAATGATTTGTCATATGTATCCTGTTGTAACCGTAAATAATCACAAAGCATAAGGCAATCACAAAACATACCATATTCTTTTTGTCAGAGCGTTTTTTCAAAACATCTGAAAGCATAGGCAGAGAAAACATCATACTTGCTATCGTCATATTTCCACTTGGCCAGCTTTTGTAATTGTCATTAGAACCTGCAAGATTAGGAATCATCTGCCACCAGTTCCTGTACTCTGACACTGGATCATTAAGCGTTATAAGATACTTAAACCTTGGCCTCGATGCAACCTGCTTTAGCCATAGATTCAGATTATCAGCTGTGATTCCGGCTATAAGAATTGCTGCTCCTGTCACGATTAGTTTATCTTCATCACTTTCATCGAATAGTCTGTAGCAGACAACAGGCACCCACGCATAGAGGACAACCCAGAATAGCCAGCTTAGCACAGACAGAATCGGCGAAGATTCACCGGCTGTATAGCCAAACAGTGCCCTTACCTTTGATCCGTTATAATTGTTGCTGTAATAAACGGCCATAAAGTATGAGATTGCCATGATCACGCGGGCCAGCATCTGATAACGACTGCCCTTCTTCATGAGACCTTTATATATGCACATCCCGGATGCAGGGTAAAGGCAGTAAGAAAAGTACGACCCGTATGTTGCAAAAAACGCTCCAATTTCCGTCTTGTTTGCAAGCGCTACGTTGATGCTGTAATCAAAAAATGACCCTATAATTATGCCGATGGTACAGACAGTGGTCACTGCCCAAAAGCACAATATAGGAACGCCCATAATATTCTTTCTGTTCATCAATTCATCCTCATCAGTTGTTACTATTTTATGTAATATATCCGGTCGTGATATATGTTCCGTTCACCAAAAGACTCATGGCAGATTACCACTCAATAGTCTCCGGATACTCCAGCTTCGGGTCACGCAAATTATGTATGCTGCAACCATGCTTTTTAGCGGCACTTTTTAATCCGTTTAGAAGATTATTATAGGATTCGGGCTTCTTTAACAGTCTCTTTCCTATGTTTCTCAGCTTATATTTTCTTTTTTCAGGTGCAGTCTTAAGATATTCAATATTACACTTATCGACATACTGTGTGGCGTAGTGCGCATATTCATATCCTAATCCGTATAGATTTGTTTGTTGAAGGTTCATTACCTTCTCAAAATCCTCATCCCCGATAACTTCAGAAAATGCCGATAAAATCACACTGGACAGCATGCTTAACATAGCCCTGTCTCGAATATAATCAGAGTATTTGTTGACAAACTTATCAGGATTCGCCTCTTTCTTCTGAATCTTTCTTGCCCATTCGCCATAATAGCTTGATGACGGCAAAAATAATTCCCAAACCGAAAATGCCACAAACAGAGTCTCGGGAAATAATACTTTAACGGAATAGTGAATGTTTTGCCGTGGCATGATCATTGAGTGCCACTTCATGAGTTCATCAGTAGCACCATTATCTATCAGCTTTACATCTCTGTCCCCCTGATAAGCATGCCGTATATCATAGCATATCCCAAGAAGCCGATTCTTCACACTCCAGTATTCGTCATCATAATCATCTTCGAGTCCTGTCATCCGATAGATGCTGTCTACCATTTCATATAAATCATCATACTCACCTTCGATGGTAATCCCCGTCAGGTGTTCTGTCGGTTTCGCTGAAATCATAAGGAACCCCTTCCGCAGCACTTCTTATACTTCTTTCCTGATCCGCATGGACATGGATCATTTGGATAAATCTTCTGTGGCTTCACCGCCGGTGTCTTTAATGTTTTAAAGCTAAGGCTATTATTGTTGCTTTTTTTCTTGGCTAATTCATAAAAATAGTTGGCTCTGTCGGTAATTCCCAGATTATTGAACTCATCACCAAGTTCTTCATACAAATAGTCTTTATCCCTGAAATTGACGCCATCCAGAGTCTTCTGATAAAGCATATCCAATGTTGGCTCGAATCTATCATTTGCATAGTCCTTAAGCTGCCTGAAATATCCGATCCAACCCCATCCCCATAACGGATCCTCCTTAAGATACTCCTCATAGAGCTTAAGGCATTTCTCAGGATTCCCCATATCCGCATATGCATCTGCGATATCTCTCTTTGCATTCTCATGGAACAAATTATCAGTTCCGCTCCATTTTATCCGGAGAATCTGTTCATTGACCTTGATCTCATCCTCGTACATTCTTGCATTATGAAGAAACTCAACGGTATCATTCGCCCAGTTTCCAATCTGCCAGTCTATCGAACTAATGCCAAGATGGTCTGACATGTTGTTTTCACGCGCCATTATTTGTACAAGATGATTCCACGCTGCAAGAACTTTTCTTGCAGTATTCTCCGAATAATCATAGTTTTCCGGTATCGCATCCAGAAATTCATCATCAATTGTATTTGCTTCTTCCTGTGTCATGCCCACAACCTCCCCCTTACGTTTGTTTCATTCTTAATTGTTTTATCTTAACCTTCCGGCCGTTTTATCCCACAAGCAGGACCGCCGAGGTTCATTGCTTTTTCTGCCTCTGCCACAGGATCTGCTAAAACATCTGTATACTCAGGGTGTTTCTGGAACCATTTTATAGCGTAGGAGCATGAAAGCTCTGCCTTACGGCCATCTTCTCTAAGAAGATTCGCTACATGTTCAGTTATTTTTCCGGCTATTCCCTGTCCGCTCATAGACGGGTCAACTTCTGTATGAGTAAGGTTTACTACGCCCGGCTTAACTTCCGGGTATTCAAGGATAGCAATACGTTTTCCGTTTTCGTCTTCCAGCCAGGTGCATGAATTGTTTGATTTGAAATCCATTGGTTGCTCCTTATTCGTCCACATAATCCCAGGCATTAAATGTCTCATCAGTGCGCTGCTCTCCATCGGTAATGCCTTTTACAAATTCAGTTACATATGTATCACCGGAAACAGTATTAATATAATAACGTATCTCGGCACCTGTATATGAACGGTACATCACTACGATCTGGTTATCGATAAATGATTCAATTTCATGAGCTTTTCCTGTAGAAATTCACCCCATCTCCAAATTCGATAAAAAGTCCGTTGCTGTCCAGATGGTAATATTCAAAATCAGTCCATCCGCTGTAGGTTCCATCCTTCAGCTTTTTCAAAGACACTTTATTATATGCATCTGCCGCAGTAAAGCTTCCGTCCTGATTTATAGATACGGTCACAGGCGCGATTCCACTTTTTACAGTTGGCTGCATACCAACACTCTTCGTATAAGAGTACTCATAGATACCTTCCAACGGAGAAGTGATCTGACCTGTTCTTGCCGGCTGCCCGTCCCATGCACCATCCCCACCCACATAGTATCCATCCGGCGTCCATGTACTTGTGACCATGACACCATCAGAACCAAGGTAGTAATTGCCTGCCCACTGATCTTTAACAGCTTTTCCGTCATCTCCTATATAGTACCATTTTTCGTTATACTGCCTCCATTCACCTGCTAAAGATGTCATTGAGACCATAAGAACAGATACGATCAATGTTAATGTATATCCCTTGAACAAAGCCACCTTTTCTTTCATGAAAACCTCCAAAGATTTCCCGGTCCTCTTATAAATACATCCCCCCTAAAGGATTCTCTAATGAAATTTCGGCAAGGCTTCATACATGTATAAGAGAGTGGCATAGTCCATCCTGAAGATGTATGTCCCAATATAACAATCAACCCTACCCAAATAAAATGTAAAAAAGCCGATGTATTCTATGAAAATCATGCTGGCTAAAGTTGAACTTTGTATCCAATTAGGGTAGTATAATGCCATAACTATCCAATTTGGATAGTTATGGCATACTTTTATTATATGAAGGATCAAAATGAGCATAAATATTAAAGAATACAGAAACAAATCCGGCCTTTCTCAGACGCAATTTGCTGCTTATTTTAATATTCCAGTCAGCACACTCCGTAAGTGGGAACAGGGGGAATCCAGGCCGGCACCTTATATCATTAAGATGATTTCCATGTTGCTTCCATCAGCAAAAGATATTATGAAAAAAATCATCACCAAAGATGGAACAACCTACTTTTATGAAGAAAGTTCCGGAATCCTGTATGATTCTGTCGGTAACTCGATTCAGGTCAAATTCGATATCGAAAATGTCAAACCTGAAAATCTTCCTCTTTACGTTGCCGACTTATTTGAATCATTCTATGAGATTAAAGAGAAGTTCGAACAGGATTGCAGATGGGATAAGGACGAAAACATTATTTGGAGTTAACAGAATCATGGCAAAAAAAAATGTAAAAGAATACTATCTCATGCATAAAGACATCCCGGTAAATTACTTTCTTACGTTCAAAACAGAAAAACTGTAGATATAAATAAAGCTCTGATGGACTTCGACATTTATACTAAAGATCTCTATGAACGGCAGATCCGTATCCCAAAATTGAAAGAGCTCTATGATAAAAAACTATCTATGCTCTCGGCTTTCCAGGATGGTAAAGACCTGTGGAAAACTTTCAGGTAAAACAATAAAATTTCAATAATAATGTTATTTTTCGATGTATTGAAATCATCATAAACTTGCACTTAAAAAAAGTCCAATTATCTCAAAGCTTTTCGAGATGATTGGACTTTTTGTTTTACTTTGATATCAATGAAACCTATCTTCTTCCTTTGTACTGTCAATATTTGAAAATGGGTTTCATAACACTCAAACTATATCATTCGTCTTCGTTCATTCCGATAAGGTCGAACTTCTCCTTGGAGATAACTACCTCAAAGTCATCCTTCTTTGGTACCGGGAATTTCACCCAGATGGTACGGTCTGACATGTTGTAGTACCAGCCGGACTCTGCGGCGTCATAGGCATCACGGATGATGAAACGCGGGATCTTCTCTCCATCGAGAGTTGCCCAGTATGCACCCTTTTCCTTGCTGACAAGCTTTATCATCATGGTCTCAAGTGTTGACGGATACTCTCCCTCCTTCTTAAAGCTTATCTTTGTTCTGTCTCCGGCCTTCACTGTGATTTCAGTCTTCGCATAGATTCCCTTCTCGAAATCCTCTGTATGTCCGTCATCGTCATAAAGTGTGAATGCGGCATCAGACTCTCCTCCTACAAGTATGTCGAGATGCTTCATGGTATCTCTCAGGATATGCTTAACATCCTCAGTTGTTGTGAAGATACCGTTTCCTCTCAGGAACATCGGAATGGATGATGCATCAACAGGAATCTCTATTTCCTGTCCGCCTTCATAAGCCTTTAGGTTGTCGTTCATATCATACCAGACAGCGCCCTTTGGAAGGTAGAGTTTTCTTGTCACAGCGCCCTTTTCGAGAACATTGGCAACAAGGATACTGCTGCCGTACATGAAGCTCAGGCTCTCATCAGTGTAGCAGCGCTTATCCTCCGGGAACTCAAGGAACAGCGGTCTCATGACAGGCATTCCTGTCTCATGGGCCTCCGCCATAAGTGAGTAGATATACGGGAACATCCTGTAGCGAAGATGGTAAGCCGCTCTCACATAAGGAATGTTTTCCTCGTACATCCATGGCTGGGTCACGGTGTTGTCATTGTTCGCAGAGTTGATGGTGAATCTCGGCTGGAAGATACCGTTCTGTATCCAGCGGAGAAGAAGTTCATCTTCAGGAGCCGGCCCTGCAAAGCCTCCGATATCACAGCCCATGTTCGCGCATCCGGAAAGACCCATGCCCATGATGGTGGCAACATTAAACTTAAGTGTACGCCAGTCTGTCAGATTGTCTCCGCCCCATACCTGTGCGTACCGCTGGATTCCGGCATAACCCGCACGGTTAATGATGTAAGGTCTCTCACCGGGATATACATCTGCTATTGCCTGCTTACCGAGGAAAGCCATGAGGTTCGAGTGCAGGATCTTAAGCTCCGCCATGGTTCCGCCGAGGCCCTCTCTGTCGCAGTAAGCATCCCTGTCCTCTACACCGTCCATCTCGCAGTTATCGTTCCAAACTGTCTTGGTGCCCTTTCTTAAAATGTTTTCCTCCAGCAGCTTCTTCCAGGCATTACGTCCCTGAGCACTTGTAAAATCTATGAACCGGCCTTCTCCGCCCCACCAGCGTCCGTAATAATCTGCTTTTCCGTCAGGAGTCTTGATAAAAGCATTCTCCTTCTCGAAGTACTCGATATAAGGGTGGTGCTTAAGTATTCCCGGCTTCAGGTTAGGAATGACATTGATTCCTCGGCGGTTCATCTCTTCGAAGAACTTCTCCGGCTCAGGGAATCTTCTCCTGTTCCAGTTGAAAACATATCTGAGATTATCCTCTTCTCCGCTTGAATATCCGCTTGCCAGCCAGAAGTTGTCGATGGGAATGTCTTCCTTCTCATGTTTATCGATGACCTTGTAGATCTCCTGATCGCAGTCCTTCTCCAGTTCCGCGTAGTACATGGTAGAAGCACAGTAGCCAAGGGACTGCTTGGTAGGCATAGCCATGCGGCCTGTGAGTCTGGTGTAGAGGTCGAGGACATTGGCAATGGAAGGACCGTTCATCAGGAAAAGATCGATATCTCCGCCGTCAGTCTGGTAATAGCTGTAGCGGTCCCAATATCCTGAAATCTCCTCTCCCATATCGAAGAGACAGTCATAGGAATTGTGATAGAAAAGACCGAGAGCATGAAGATTATCCTCATTCACTCTGATGTAGAAGGGGATGTGCTTGTACATCGGATCCCCCTTCTCCGGATCATGACCGATGGCATCCTTCGGAGACATCCTGAGACGTCTTCCCTTCTTGTCAAGGTAACCTGTCTTCTCGCCGAAGCCATAGAAGTGGTCCTTCTCCCTGTCCATCTTATTGTAATGATAAAGCCTTCCCAGCTGGTCCTTCTCAAAGGCTCTCTCTGCAAGATCTGAATAGATCAGCTTTCCTTCTCTTGTATAGAGACGGAAGGAAAACGGCTTCTTAAGAAGATGGAGCTCAAGAGTCTCTGTCCTGAAGACAAGCTCTTTATCCTTTTCTTCAAAAGGAACATCAAGAGCCGTTATCCGCTTTCTCTCTCCGGAAAGAAGCTCATCCATGGCATCCTCCCAGGCAGTGGTTACAAGTGTATAGGATCTCTCCGGGAACTGACGGTCAAAAGAAACTCTGATTCTGATGAGATCCGAAGTCATAAAAACGAGCATCACATCCGCAGTATCACCGTGGATGATGTAGCCGTTGCTTGTTTTCTCTATTGATTCAAATTGTTTTAAAAGCATTTTTTTCTCCTTGTAACAGTTCAGTAAATGCATAGATAAGATTCAACAGAACAGCCATCATGAACCTTTAAGCTGAGGCAAATGAAAAATCGTAAGCGCCCCCTTTAGAAGCAGTTATTCTGTTTCCTTGGTTCCCTGGCCAACGCCGTAGTTTTCATAAAGAAAACTCGGCGACTGGCCAGGGATTAGTGCTTCTTAGGGGGCGATTACAGATTTTTCTGCCGAAGCGACCAGGTTCTGATGGATGTACTGTTGAATCCAATATCATTTACTGAACAGTTCACTTACATCCCTATCAGATCAAAATCCTCAAAAGAAACCTTAAGATGGTAATCCTCTTTCGGATTCTCATACTTCACTTCCACGCTCCTCTTGGTCTGACTGTAATACCAGCCCTCAGCTGCCTTGTCGAACTGATGGCGGTTCAGGAAGTGCTTAAGCTTCTTTCCGGAAAGACTTACCCAGAACGGGCTTCTCTCCTTCTTCACCATCTCAACCTTAACGGTTTTGATGCTGTCCTCATAATCACCCTCCCGGGAGAAGCTGAGATCCACAACACTCTTACCGGTCATGGAAATCTTTGTTGCAAGGTACTGTCCCTCTTCATAGGCATTGGAAACACCGTCATCCTCGTACATGCAGTACTCTCTGTCTTCCCCGGGAACAACCGTGAGAAGAAGATCTGTGACCTTGTCCTTCTCCATGCTCATAAGCTGGTTCTCTGCCTTCGGAACGATGGCCCCCTCTCTCAGGAACATAGGAATGGATGACATATCAACAGGAATCTCGATTGTCTGTCCCCCCTCGTAGCAGCGGAAACTGTCGTTCCAGTCATACCAGCGGTTTCCGGCAGGAAGGTATACACGGCGTGTGGTCGCGCCCTTTTCCAAAACATTGGCAACCAGAATATCCCTTCCGAAAAGGAAATCAAAACTGTTCTCATATACCTCAGGATCGTCCTGATACTCATAAACAAGTGCTCTCATCACAGGTGCACCTGTGAGTGTTGCTTCCTTTTCAAGTGAGTAAAGGTACGGTGCAAAACGGTACCGGAGGAGAATTGCATCTCTTACAAGATCCGTTGAATTGTGGAACATCCAGGGCTCTGTCACAGTGTTGTCATTGGAAGCTGAGTGAATGGAGAATCTTGCCTGGAAGATACCCTGCTGCACCCAGCGGACGAACAGCTCTTCCTCGGGAGCGGGACCTGCAAAACCTCCGATATCCGCCCCCTCGTTCGGCTGACCACTGAGTCCCATACCGGTAATGATTGGTATGTTGTACTTCAGTGTCTTCCAGCTCGTGTAGTTGTCTCCGCACCAGGTCTGGGCATAATGCTGAATTCCTGCACATCCTGATCTGCACACCGAATACGGACGGGCCGAAGGATCGTTCTCTCTTACAGCATCGTTTGAAAGCTTGCACATAAGTGTGCTCATGACCGGCTTCAGCTGTCCGATGGTACCGCCCTTTCCGTCGAAATCAACGATATCATCCTTGTCCATGAGGCTGTCGTACTCGCAGTTATCATTCCAGATTGAATTAGTACCGACTTCTATGAGAGCCTCCTTCATATATTTCTTCCAAAGCTCTCTGGCCTCCGGCTTTGTGTAGTCCCAGAAGGCTCCTTCGCCGCCCCACCACATGCCGACTGCAGTCTTCTCCGGATCCTTTGAATCCTTAACGAAAACATCACCCTTCTCGAACTCCTCGAAATATGGATGCATAAGGAGTATGCCGGGCTTTATATTAGGAACATTCTGAGCGCCCTTTTCATTCATTGCCTTGAAATATGCCTTGGGGTCCTTGAATCTCTCCCTGTTCCAGGTGAACACACAGCGCTTGTTCTGATAGCTTGTGTAACCTGATGAAAGATGGAATCCGTCGATGGGGAATCCCTCCTCATGAACAGTATCAATGAAATCGAGAACCGCATCATCACTGTCCTTTTCAAGCTCAGGGTAATACATGGAAGAACCCTGATAGCCCATGGCGCGCTTAGGAAGAAGTGCAGGACGCCCTGTAAGCTCGGTATACTGGTCTACAACCTTTTTGATGGTGCCTCCGGCAAGAAGGAACATGTCAATATCTCCGCCATCTGCCTGCCAGTAGGCATATCTCGGCCAGTAGTTTGATTTCTCACAGCCCATGTTGAATACTGACTCATAGAAGTTATGGAAGAAAACGCCCACTGCCTGCTTTGTTTCTCTGTCGAGGCGGATGAAGAACGGAATGTGCTTGTAAAGAGTATCCATCTTCTCTGCATCATAGCCCATGGCATCAGTCGCACGCTGGCGAAGGAATGTCTTGTTTTTGTTGATTCCTCCCACCTTTTCACCGAATCCGTAGAAACAGTCATCCTCCTTCATACGGAAATAGTTAGTGATACGGCGGTTAGAATCCAGTGTGAAGGGACTCAGCTTTTCTGTGCCGTAAAGTGTTCTGCCTTCCGCATCCTTAAGCTCTATAGTGATAGGAGCTTTCCCGATATGTAAGCTGAGCTTTTCTGTCTCGAAAAGAAGCTCACTCTCGCTCTCCGTGAATTCCGGCTCCACAGGCTCCACTCTCTTTCTTTCACCTTCAAAAAGAGGATCCAGTCTGTCCTCCCAGGCAGTCTTCATCAGGACATAGGACTCCTCCGGAAACTCGTGGGAAAAAGAAGCTCTTAACCTGATTAGGTCAGCGCTCAGGAAATAAAGCTTTATGTCAGCATTATCCGTATGGATCAGATATGCCCCATTAATTTTTTCTGTATTTTTGACTTTTGAGCAGATTTCCATAACTATCCTTTCAAATTTAGGTATAAAAATACAGCCTGCACTTATCCGGTCATCAAAACATCGTAATGCAGGCTGTACGTTAAATCTTATTCATGCTCTTGCCGCACATGTGAAAACACCGCATTCCTCATGTGGATTCCGAAAACTACGACTAAGACAAGAACTAACAGCTTTGTTGACTATTCTTACCACCAGAAGCTCGGAACAAGTCCGCAGAGGTAAGGAATGAGCAAGGTGAATATCGGCATAAATGTTACGAGAAGCAGCGCAACAACCATGGCTGCGAACATCTTTACGATATACTTTGTAACTCCTTCGATACCGACCTTGGCGATTCCGCATCCTACGAAGAGGCAGGAACCTACAGGAGGTGTTACCGAACCTATACCCATGTTCATGATGAGCATGACACCGAAGTGTACGTCACTCATTCCTACGCTCCTTGCTATAGGAAGGAAGATCGGTGTGAAGATCAGAACAGCAGGTGTGAGATCCAGAAACATTCCCATTACAAGGAGGAAAAGATTCATGATGAAAAGGATCACATATCTGTTGCTGCTGATGCTCATGAGTCCAGCGCTTATGGCTGCAGGGATTCCTGTATAGGACATAACGTAGGACATGATGGAACTTGATGCGATAAGGAAAAGAATAGTTGAAGAGCTTACCATGGTGTCCGCAAGAAGCTCATAAAACTCCTTGGCATGAAGCTCTTTATAAACTATTCCCAGAACTCCGCAGTAGAGGCAAAGCACAACTCCGGCCTCTGTTGCTGTGAAGAATCCGGCGAGGATTCCGCCCATAACGATGATTACCGCAAGGAGTGAAGGGATGGCATCAAAAGCAACTTTCAATGGAGACTCTGTCTCTACGATTGTTGAAGACTTGTATCCCATTTTCTTTGCCATGATGATGGCGATTCCTGCCACGAAAACACCCAGCATGATACCCGGGATGTAGCCACCCATGAAGAGGGCTGCTACCGAAACACCACCGGCTGTAATGGAATAAAGGATCAGCGGTCCGGAGGGAGGAATCAGGATTCCTGTAGGCGCTGAACAGATATTAACTGCTGCCGAGTAATTAGGATCATACCCTTCATCCTTCTCAAGAGGTCCCATTATGGAGCCCATTGCCGAAGCTGCCGCAACAGAAGATCCGGATACAGCTCCGAAGAACATGTTGGCAAGAACATTTGTAGCTGCCAGATATCCCGGAACCTTTCCAACGAAGAGACGTGCAAATCGAACGAGACGCTTTGCGATACCACCCTTGTTCATGATATTGCCGCCCAATGAGAAGAACGGAAGTGCCAGGAGTGAGAATGAATCAACACCTGAGAAGCAGCGCTGAGCTGCAGTCAGACTGAATATGGAGAAATCCATTCCGCTCGCAAGAGCTGTTATGATAGAGGCAATTCCGATGCCCGCTGAGATGGGAACACCTCCGAGAAGCATCACGAAAAAAGAACCGAACAGAAGGACTGTTGCCTGTATAACACCCATTATTCCTGTCCTCCCTTCTTATCACTTTTCTTCATAAACATCTTCGCATACTTAAGTACTCTTGCAATGATGATAAATACACCGGACAAAGGCAGAATCGCATACAGTGTCTTGAACGGGATACGCATAACTGATGAATAGTTAGTGGCATTGCCCTGAAGCTTTGCACCACCCATAACGAAAACATATACTACGAAGAAAATGATAGCTGCCTCAATGAAGATATCCAGTACGAGCTTAAATCCGCCCTTTGCCTTTTTGGTCACCAGATCAAGTGCCAGATGCTGGTCCTTGTAAAAGCAATATGCTGAACCGATAAATGAAGCCCAGATGAGGAGATATCTCAAAAGCTCATCTGTAAAAGTAGATGGATCTTTCAGAACCCATCTCGTAAAGATCTGCCATGTTCCGAAGACAAGCAGCCCGAACATGGCTGCTGCCATGAGAAAACGCATGACAAGTGTAAGATATTTATCTAATTTTTCCAAAATGATCCATCCTTCCGACTGCCGGGTCCTCAGCCGGAAACTTTTTCAGTCTCCGGCTGAGGATCCCGTACCCCATGTACTCAATCCGGTCAGTCTATGATTATAGTCATGATTTTACTTCTGAGCAGCCTGAATCTTCTCGCAAAGAGCGTATGTATCAGGCTCATCCTTCTGAAGCTTCTCATAGATAGGCTTTACTGCCTCCTGGAATGCAGGGATATCAACATCCTCTACAAATGTTACACCCTTGCCCTTAACATCATTGATAACCTGATCCTCAAACTCCTTCCATGCCTGCTTGTAGTTTGAAGACATCTCAGCAGCAGTCTCGTTCATGATCTTTTTCTGGTTGTCGCTCATCTCGTCCCAAACCTTCTGAGAGATAACAACGATGTCAGGAATCATGGTGTGCATGTCGTAGCTGTATACCTTTGCAACGTCAGCGTGATCACGAAGAGCAGTAACATTGTTCTCAGCACCGTCGATGACACCCTGCTGGATAGCTGTGTAAATGTCTCCGTAGCCCATAGCTGTTGCTGAACCGCCAAGAGCATTCATCATATCGATAGCCATCTGTGAATCCATGGTACGGATCTTAAGTCCCTTAAGATCTTCAGGCTTTCTGATCTCTTTGTCCTTTGTATAGAAGGAACGTGCACCGGAATCAAGCCATGTGAATCCGCGGAATCCCTGATCTGCTGTTGCATCATATACTTCCTTCATGAGATCCTGATTCTCAAGTACCTTGAAGTATGACTCCTTGTCATTGAAAAGATACGGAACCGAGAATGCTGTATAAGCCTTGGAGAAGTTTCCGAGAGTAGCTGCTGAAACCTTTGCCATATCAAGAGCACCGCCCTGGATCTGTGAGATCATATCTGTCTCTGAACCGAGAACACCGTTTGGAACTACCTCGATGTTGATGGTTCCGTTTGACTTCTCCTTGACTGTATCAGCCCAACCCTTAAGTGCTATATTTACTGCATGATCCTCAGCCATGTTGTGACCGAGCTTCATGTTGAATGTTTTCTCACCTGATGCCTCACCGCCTGCTGCAGCCTGAGTTGCTGTCTGAGACGCATTTGATCCTCCGCATCCTGTAAGTGCCATGCTTACTGTCATAAGGATCGCTCCTGCCAATGCTACAATTCTGTTCTTTTTCATCTTACCCTCCAGTGATAATGCGGATGTCTTTTCTACACCCAAAAATCTTTTTCCTTCAGTACAGTCTTGTACGGAATTCCTCTTTTTAAGAGATTTTTTCAACATGCCTGTCGTGGATCATATCCAGCAGCTCTCGCAGATTCATGCTCAGCATGCTTCTGTTTTGTTTCCATTCTTTGCCGGTTTTTTCAGAAAGAAAATTCACAAATCTCTGCTGTTTTTCCTCAGCCCAGATGCCTCTCGGAACCATGACTGCATTTTGACGGCTTTCGAAAAGATAGAAACATCTCTTGTCAACCAGCATCCGGTCTATCTTGTCATACGGAAGTGATCTTCCTGTCTGATCGATAAGCACCGAATCACCCGTGAACTGATATCGCACCTTGCTTGTCTGTCCCTTTCTGGATTCAATAAGCTGTTCAGCCCTCATCCTGCTTGGGAAATCGGTACTGACCATGAACCAGCACCCTATAAGCATAAGTACACCTTTGACCGCAGTGATCTTCACAAAGAAAAATGCCAGTAAAAGCAAAAGTAAGCCTAACCCTGCCCTGAAAAGAATCTTCAGACGTTCATAGCTGTAATACTCAGCCCGGAACATCCATCTGATAGCATCATCGTTAAAAACGGTCTCTGCTTCAAAATAGACAGAAGCTTTTTTCATGCATTTATCTCCCTTCGTGAAATTGCTGTGTTTTTTGACATCTCCAAACTTTTCATTTGTTTATGTTTGCCACAATTCTATCATCAACTTTATTTTTTCGTATATTCGTATGTGACAGGTATATTGCATAATGTGATATGGGCTGATATTATTTTCACTATCAATCAAGCAAAAAAGAGCTGCTGTATATGAACAGCGCTCCTCTTTTAGAAATGCCGATATGAATATCAGATATAAGTATCCCGAACCGGCATCACATATCGGGTTACAGAGGGGGACTCATGTCATTACATCATAAAGTCAATCATATTACGGATTCTCTCCTTACTAAGGGCCAAGCCACGCAAAAGCTGCCTCTTCCCATAGTCATAACCTGGTACACGAACCGTACGAATGTTCAGTCTGTCGTACATTCCCATCCGTATTATGAGCTGATACTGCCTCTGTACGGCGGAGTAATGTATTCTGTGAACGGAACCCTGGTTCACCTTAACGAAGGTGAGCTCATCGTCCTTCCGGCCGATGTCTATCACTATGGAAAATATGATATTTCCACCGACGTATCCGACAGACTTCTGGCACAGATAGATCAGGATTTCTGGGACACTGTCGCGGTCGAAGTACCTTTTCAGGAGCTCTGTAAGCTGCAGATACCTCTCGTATTCAGTGCCACAGATGTTGCCGCCTGGGAGATACGCTCATTTTTCGAACAGATGGACCTGAGCAGAAACGTCAAAGATCCGGACAGCCGGTCCATACTGTGCGGCAATATGCTCCGTACTCTTTTCATATATATGACAGAAAGCCTTCATGAGCAGCATGCACCGGAACTGGCCAAAAACCTGCTAGTGGAACAGGCCGTATCCTACATCCGTGAGCATTTTACTGATCCCGAGCTCACGGTTTACGACATCGCCAAAGACTCCTTCTCCAGCAGGGAACATCTCTCCAGACTCTTCAAACGATACACCATGAAGAGCATACATGCCTACATCACAGAGCTTCGTATGCAGCACTTCCACCAGCTTCTCCGTGAAGGAAAAAGCATCATGGATTCCTGCACCTGCAGCGGTTTTTCCGACTACTCAAGCTTCACAAGAAGCTTTAAAAAGCTGCACAACATGAGTCCGACTCAGTACCTGAAGTCGATGGAAAAGCCGGAGGTTTAAGTGTATGAAAGGGGTTCCGTTCAGGCACGATGCCCGCGTGACAGCCTTATCGCATCTCCCATCGGGGATGGTCGATTCCGCGTTGGCTGTCCCATGTGCATTCGTGCAAGCACGATGCCCGCGCGACAGCCTTATCGCGAAAAAAAAGCCAGGAGCAAAGCTCCTGGTTTTATCATTTCCGGAATATATGTGTCCGGCGTCAATTGCCTTAATTTATGCAGCTGTTGCCGATTTTTCTTCCATGCCTTCTGCCTTTGTTGAAAGAAGCTTTCTAATGCAGGTCACTGCAACAAGAACACCGAGAACGATAAGGAAAGCAGCCACAACAAGCTGTAATCCGTTTACAAGGAATGTTCCTGTTCCTGATGAAAGTGCCTTAACATTACCGATGATATTGAGGATAATAGCTGAGAATGTCACTGTAAGCATTATTACCATCGGAACATAAAGCATCTTTCCGTTTCGGCCTGTTGCTTTCAGGAATACCGCAACACCGATAAGTACGAGAGCCGCAAGCATCTGGTTTGCAGATCCGAAAAGTGCCCAAACATTGGCATAACCACCGAGGCAGAGAAGATAACCGAAGAAAAGTGTGATAGTGGTAGCAAAATACTGGTTGAGGCAAAACTTCTGCCATGCCGGAATTTTTGACTTGTCTGTTTCATCACTTGCAAAAAGCTCCTGGAAAGACATCCTTCCGATTCTTGCTACTGAATCAAGCGATGTAAGTGCAAGTGCTGATACACACATTGTCATGAAAACATTGGCAATAGTGTTCGGAACTCCGAAGGTCTCAAGGAAACCTGCAACGCCCTGTGAAAAGATCTGGAAGGGTGTGAGGTCTGCAGGAACTGCACCGTTTACAGCAACTGCTCCGCAAACGAGAAGTGCGCAGACACCGAGGAGTGTCTCAACTACCATTGCTCCGTATCCTACAAAGAGCATATCCTTTTCATTCTTTACAGTTTTTGAAGATGTCCCTGAAGATACAAGGCTGTGGAAACCTGAAACAGCACCACATGCGATGGTGACGAAAAGTGTCGGGAAAATGAAGCTCTGTGAGCCGTTTGCAGCTGTGAGCACAAATCCGTTAAAAGCATTGAGCTTCATCTCAGGATGAGCTACCACAAGTCCGAGAACCGCTCCGACGATCATGCCGAGAAGCATAAATGTTGTAAGGTAATCTCTCGGCTGCATGAGAAGCCACATAGGCATAACAGATGCCGCAAAAAGATATGCCATGATAACGTAATTCCACTGTGGTGCAGTGAGATACATCGGCATAGCCATTCCTGCTGCGAACATGGCCACAAGAAGTCCGATGGCCAGCACAACTCTCAGGCCTTCCTTCATATTTTTGAAGCGCTTTTCAACAAGCCCGAAAGCCATGGCAACGAAGATAAACAGCATTGAAATGGAAGCAGCGGCAGCTCCGTTAAAGTTTTGAGCCGTAGTTCCGTCTGCAGCTTTTGTGAAGCCGTTGAATGTGCTGGATACCATGGATGTGAATGCTGCGATTACCAGCAAGGTGAAAAGCCAGCAGAACAGTGAGAAGAATCTTCTTCCGGCCTTTCCGATGTACTTCTCGATAACCATACCGATTGACTTTCCGTCATTCTTTACCGATGCGTACATAGCACTGAAGTCCTGTACTGCACCAAAGAAAATTCCTCCGAACAGAAGCCAGAGAAGACAGGGCACCCAGCCGAAAGCTGCTGCAAGAATCGGTCCCTGAACCGGTCCTGCTCCCGCAATTGATGAAAACTGGTGCGCAAATACTGTCAGCTTTGAAGACGGCACATAATCTTTTCCATCCTCATACTTTGTGGCCGGAGTAATGGCACTCTCATCGATGCCCCAGGTTTTTGCAAGGTATCTGCCGTAAAGAAGGTATCCTCCCAGTAAGGCAACACCTGCTACAAGTAAGATAACTAAGCTATTCATTTCAGTCCCTCCCCTATAAAGAAACTTTGGTATTACCTATAGAATAGCACTAAAGCCCGAAGCCATGCCATACAGTTATGTTATCCCAGATATTGTATTAAATCATACCGTGATTGCGCTTATAATTAAGTATTTTTCTCTGCTTTCGATGCACTTCATAATTCAACTTCGTATCGTACCCCCGATGATGACCGCTTCTATAAAAACAAAAAACTGAACTGTGAGAAAATTTACGGTAAGCCCCCTGATAATCTGTTTTGGGTGAGTATTTTTACGGAAATCATCTTAATGCAAATATTTTTTGATGAAAAAAACGGCAGGATCAGCAAAAAAATACCGTATCACAGGGCATTTTTAATTATCGCCCCATGATACGGCCGTACATTTATTCAACTTTACGTATAATCGCTCAACTCATCCGTAAAACAACTCAACTTTCAAAGACTTCTCTCCGGTCTACCCTCTACTCTCGTGCAGATAAAAAGATGATATATGACCGCTTCGCGCTCCTTCCACTTTTGTGCCGGCATAAGCGGGAGACAGAATTCATGACACTTATATCATCTGTTACTGTACTGCGTATCACTGATAAGCTCATAGTCGTCTTCGATTTCGTTACTGTTCTTAAAATACTTATATCCGCCCTTCAGAAACTCTATCAGCTTCTTCCTGGTATTGATATTCAGATAACTGCAGACTTCGTAGAATATATCCTCAGTGATGGCTTCCCTCAGGGTATCTTTGTCAGCATGATCCGGGACTTCACTGAATGTGATATAAGCCGCATCACCTTCATAAAAGAGTATAGGATAGTAATTGTCTTTATCCCTCATACACGCCTTTACACTCATCATCTTGAACGAAGACTGTGTCAGTACTATTTCTTCATCCAGATGTTTCACTACCACATCATGCCCTTCAATGCTGATTTCTTTCCACGATATGGGCACTGCTCTGAAATTGGGATTGTTAGACAGAGCTATCTCAAAATCAAGCAGTGAATAGTCCTTTAACAGAATCCTGAATAACTGCGATGCACTATACGCCATAATCCCCCCTATATGATGACATTGTCAAAAGAATTTGTTACTCACTGATAGCGCCACCGCACACATCCGTGCGCAATGTGCAGGAATCCTTACGGATTCCTTTGAAGCGCTCAAAGCC
>SVDD01000037.1:0-35227 GCA_015057945.1 Lachnospiraceae bacterium
CATCGTTTCTGAAATTCTAATTCTTAGAATCTTCAGGGTCTGTGTATTAATCGATCTTTGATTTTCAAGGTTCTTTGCTGTGTTTTTTTTGCAGCTCGACTATATTAGCAAACTGCTTTATATTTGTCAAACACATTTTTAACTTTTTTTAAAGTTAAAACGGAGCAGGAGGGATTTGAACCCTCGCGCCGGTTTTATCCGACCTACACCCTTAGCAGGGGCGCCTCTTCGGCCTCTTGAGTACTACTCCTTATAGTCAATATCATTGACATTTCAAACGTTCCCTACCAAGGTTTTATATCTTTGGGATTCGTTTTACACCATTTTTTGAGGTGCCTTAGTATATTAACAATCTTTTCAATTTATGTCAATAGTTCTTTTCCGCTATTCTTATCTAAAATGTCAAATTATAAGAAATATAAAAGAGGAGCACACATTCCAGTATGCTCCTCCTGTCTCTTAAAGAACTAAATCATTTTAATCAGTTATTTCATTCTCTGTCTGATCTTCGTTTTCAGGCTCTTCCATTTCTCTTTGCATATCGGCTTCTGTTGTTGACTCTCTAACTTTAGCTATTGAAGCAATTACAACATTGGAATCTGCCTCTATGTTCATGAACTTTACACCTGATGTGTTTCTGCCTATATCCTTTGCATCCTTAAGAGACATTCTTATGATAACACCTTCATTGGTAATAAGCATTATCTCTCTTGACTTATCTGTAAGCTTGAATCCCACCAGATTTCCGGTCTTTTCAGTTATCTTATAACAGATAAGACCCTTTCCGCCTCTCTTTTGGAGCTTAAATTCAGAAACACTTGTTAGCTTGCCCATACCCTTCTCGGATACTACAAGTACAAAATCTCCCTGACTTACTTTCTGCATACCAACTACAACATCATCGTCGGCAAGACTGATTCCACGTACACCATAAGAACTTCTTCCCGTAATACGAACATCACTCTCATTGAAACGTATTGCCATACCATTTCTTGTTCCGATCATGATATCTTCGTTTTTATCTATGAGTTTTGCTTCTATAAGCTGGTCATCATCCCTGAGAGCAATTGCTATCAAACCGGACTTTCTAATGTTTGAATACTGTGATATAGGAGTCTTCTTTACCGTACCGTTCTTTGTTGCAAGAAGTAAATACTGATCTGATTCCGCATAATCATCACTAATAGCAAAAGATGCAGTCACGTACTCGTCCGGAGCCAGCTGCAATAGATTAACCATTGCGGTTCCTCTGGATGTACGTGATGCTTCAGGAATCTTATATGCTTTGATTCTGAAGCAACGTCCCATATTGGTGAAGAACATAATATAGTGCTTGTTCGTTGTCATGAACAGATCCTCTATTATGTCATCATTTATGGTCTGCATTCCCTTTATGCCCTTACCGCCGCGGTTCTGCTGCTTAAAGTTTTCCGGAGACATACGCTTTATGTAACCGAGTCGTGTTGCAGCTATAACCGTATCATCGTCAGGAATGAGATCTTCATCATCTATAGAATCATCAAATCCAAACTTCGTTACTCTGTCATTGCCGTATTTATCTGCAATAACATCAATTTCATCTTTTATTACACCAAGCATCTTTTTAGGATTGTTTAAAAGCTCATTGTAGTATGCGATCTTTCTCTTAAGATCGTCATACTCATCTTTAAGCTTTCCTCTTTCAAGTCCTGTTAATGCCCTTAATCGCATATCAACTATAGCCTGAGCCTGTACTTCATCAAATCCGAACTTTACTGAAAGATTGGCTTTTGCTTCTTCTGTATTGGCTGCTGCTCTGATTGTATGTACGATTTCATCTATATGATCCACAGCCTTAAGAAGAGCCTCCAAAATATGTGCTCTTTCCTCAGCCTTATTAAGATCATATCTGGTTCTGCGGTTGAAAACATTGACCTGATGCTTCAGATATTCATCCAATATCTCCATCAGATTCAGAGTTTTAGGTTCGCCGTTAACGATACACAGCATTATTACACCAAAAGTGGTTTGTAACTGTGTATGCTTGTATAACTGATTCAATACTACATTAGGATTTGCATCTCTTCTGAGCTCTATATTGATCTTTGAAGTAGATCCTTTACCTGATGCATCATTTATGTATGTGATACCGTCAATTTTTTTGTCTTTTACAAGTTCCGCTATATTCTCTATAACTCTTGAACGATAAACTACATAAGGTAATTCCTTTACAACAATGCGGTGTTTTCCATTCGGCATTGCTTCAATTTCACATACAGCTCTGAGTTTAATCTTTCCTCTTCCGGTGCGATATGCTTCCTCGATGCCTTTTCTTCCGAGAATTATGCCACCTGTAGGAAAATCAGGACCCGGAATGACCTGCATGATTTCTTCGATTGTAGTCTCTTTGTCGTTGATTTTATTATCTATTATGAGATCTACTGCTTTTATGACCTCTCTGAGATTATGAGGCGGAATATTTGTAGCCATACCTACAGCAATTCCTGTTGCACCATTTACAATCAAATTCGGGAATTTTGCCGGAAGTACTTCAGGCTCATCATACTCATTTGAAAAGTTAGGCATAAAGTCAACAGTATCTTTATTTATTCCAGCCAGCATTTCCCCGGCAAGTTTTGACATCTTTGCCTCTGTATATCGCATGGCAGCCGGAGAATCACCATCATCAGAACCAAAGTTTCCCTGCTTATCTACCAGAACATGACGCATCGACCAGGGCTGACCCATATATACAAGTGCTCCGTAAATAGATGAATCACCATGGGGATGAAATTTTCCCATACATTCACCTACGATTGTTGCACATTTTTTTGTTTTCTTATCCGGTGTTACTCCCAAAGTCTGCAAAGAATAAAGAACTCTTCGCTGAACAGGCTTCAGTCCATCTCTGATATCCGGGATAGCTCTGGAAACGATTACGCTCATGGCGTAATCGATATAAGAGTTTTCCATAGTCTTTTTGAGATCTACATCCTGGACCTTATCAAAAACATTTGGCTCCAAATTTTTTTCCTCCAAATTACTTCGTTAAAACGTATATGAAATAATATTATGTCAGTTTAGAACTGTCTTTATACATCAAGATTGGTTACATACTTGGCATTTTCTTCTATGAATTCTCTTCTGGGCTCTACCTGATCACCCATAAGAGTTGTGAAGGTAACATCAAGATCTGCTTTATCATCATCCACCATATTTACACGAAGAAGAGTTCTTGTCTCCGGATCCATGGTAGTTTCAGCCAGTTCTTCAGTATCCATTTCACCAAGTCCCTTGAATCTTGATACGTCTGCTCCTTCTGCACCTATCTGCTTCAGAACATTCTGGTACTCTTCATCTGAGTAACAATAATAATGTTTCTTATTTTTTGTAATATTAAAAAGTGGCGGCTGTGCGAGATATACATGTCCCTGCTTTATAAGCTCTGGCATGAAGTTATATATAAATGTCAGCATCAATGTTGCAATATGAGCTCCATCAACATCCGCATCAGTCATGATAATTATCTTGTTATATCTTAATTTTGTAATATCAAAATCTTCTTTTATTCCTGTTCCGAAGGCTGTTATCATTCCCTTGATTTCTTCATTGGCATATATTTTATCAAGTCTTGCCTTCTGAACATTTAAGACTTTACCTCTGAGAGGCAGTACAGCCTGAGTATTTACATTTCTGCCGTCCTTAGCAGGCCCGAGAGCTGAATCACCCTCTACGATAAAGATCTCACACTCGTTAGGATCTTTGGAATTACAATCTACAAGTTTTCCCGGAAGACCTACCCCGTCCAATGCAGATTTTCTTCTGGTCAAATCTCTGGCACGTCTTGCAGCTGCTCTTGCACGCTGAGCCAATACTGATTTTTCGCATATTGCCTTTGCTACACTCGGATTCTGTTCAAGGAAATAAGTTAACTGCTCACTGACTATACCCTGAACAGCAACCTGTGCCTCGGAATTACCTAATTTCTGCTTTGTCTGACCTTCAAACTGAGGATCTCCGATTTTTACTGATATAACTGTAGTAAGACCTTCACGTATATCATCACCGCTCAGATTAGGTTCAGAATCCTTTAACAGCTTATTTTCCCTGGCATAATCGTTTAATGTTTTTGTCAGTGCGTTTTTGAAACCTGTTAAATGTGAACCTCCGTCAGGAGTATTGATATTGTTAACGAAAGTATAGGTGTTTTCTGAATATGAGTCATTATGCTGCATTGCAACCTCAACAAAGACACCTTCTCTTTCACCTTCACAATAAATTACTTCGGAATATAAAGGATCTTTACCCTTGTTAAGGTAAGTTACAAATTCCTTTATTCCACCCTCATAATGGAATGTACTTTCGTGTTTCTGTTCATCTCTTTCATCCCTTAAAGTGATCTTCAGAGCTTTGGTTAAGAAAGCAGTTTCACGTAATCTGATTTTCAATGTTTCAAAGCTGTATACCGTTTCTTCAAAAATCTGAGGATCCGGAAGGAAATGTACCTCTGTTCCATGCTTTTCAGGATCACAATCTCCTATGACAGTCATTTCCTGAATAACTTTTCCTCTTTCAAACTTCATGTTATAGATCTTTCCGTTCTTAAAAACGGAAACTTCCAGATGTTCTGAAAGAGCATTAACAACAGATGCACCTACTCCGTGAAGTCCTCCTGATACCTTATATCCTGAACCACCGAATTTTCCACCGGCATGAAGTACTGTAAATACTACTTCAAGAGCCGGTTTACCTGCTTTTTTCTGTATGTCGACAGGGATTCCTCTGCCATCATCTCTAACTGTTATGGAATTATCTTTATTTATGATTACCAGAATACTATTACAAAATCCTGCAAGAGCTTCATCAACCGAATTATCCACAATCTCGTAGACCAGATGATGAAGTCCTCTGACAGAGGTAGATCCGATATACATACCGGGTCTTTTTCTTACAGCCTCAAGTCCTTCAAGAATCTGAATTTGATTTGCATCATAATCAGACGAGCCTTTCATAAGCTCTTCTTCTCTTAACAAATCTTCATTTTCATTTCTTTCAATTGCCATTTATCTTTTCCTCATAAAATCCTATACAAGAATTCAGCTTTTTTCATTCACATTCATAATTGTACCATTTACAACATGAAACAATTTATCTATGTGAAAACGATTATTAACAAAGTCATCCAGTCCTGTACAGGTAATAATATTTTGTGTATCTCTCAATAAATTTAAAAGATAATTCTGCCTTTTAGAATCAAGTTCCGATAAAACATCATCCAGTAAAAGGATAGGATCATCATCTATCTTTTTTCTTACAAGCTCAATTTCACTTAATTTCAGTGCCAAAGCAGCTGTACGCTGCTGACCTTGTGAACCGAATTTTCTAATATCTTTATCATCTATCATAAATAACAGATCATCTCTGTGAGGACCTGTCAAGGTTACCTGCTGCTTTAACTCAGATTCCCGTACCCTCAGAAGTTCACTCTGAAAACCATCGATGGAGGTATTGGCATCATAGGCGATCTTTAATTTTTCCACACCACCCGTCAGCTGATGATGTATATCAATGATTATATCTTTAAGGTCTTCAATGAACGCTTTTCTGATTTCGATGACCTTGGAACCGTATTTTATAAGTTCTTCATCCCAGACAGATAAGGTGTCAATAAGAGAAGGTTTGAACTTTATATCTTTTAAAAGTTTATTTCTCTGATTCAGCGTTTTATTATATCTCGCTAAATTGTATAAATATACTTTATCAAGCTGACACAATTCAAGGTCCATAAATCTGCGTCTTACCGCAGGTCCGTCTTTGATAAGACCAAGATCTTCCGGGCTGAAGCTTACAATATTGGCAATTCCGAAAAGCTCTGAAGCTTTATGTATGGGAATCTCGTCAATTGCAATTCCTTTTGATTTATTTCTCTTAAGGTGCATATCGATACGGTAAGGAACAATATTTTTTCTTACCTCCATCTTTATATGGGCTTCATCATTGCCGAATTGTATCAGGTCCTTATCACGGGCTACGCGATATGATTTTGATGTCGATGCCAAAAATATGGATTCAAGTACATTTGTTTTTCCCTGAGCATTGTCTCCAAAAAAAATATTGGTGCCCGGACTTAAATTAACCTTTAATGATTGATAATTTCTGAAATTCTTCAGTTCTAATGACTCTATTATCATTTAATACTTACACTGCGTCTGAATTAAAATTTACCGGAAGAATCATATAATTATAGGTCTTATCGTCGTCTCTTATAAAGCAAGGAGAACGTGGAATGGACATATAGATAGATACTTCCTCATCTTCTATATTTCTGAGGGCATCAACCAGGAACTTTGGATTGAATCCTATCATAAGATCGTTTCCGATCTTCTTTATAGCAACTTCTGCATCCATGGTTCCAAGATCTGTGTTGATTTTAAGTCCCATTACATTCTCTTCAATCTTGAGAACAAGTGGCTGCTTGTCATTATCTCTTACAAAAATGGTGGATCTGTCAAGACAGTCAAGAAGATTCTTGCGGTTTACAACTATTTTTGTCTCATAATCTTCTGATAACATCTGTGCTACATGGAAATATTCGCCATCGATAAGTCGTGTAACAACAAGAGTTTCATTAAACTCAAACATGATATGATTTCTTGAAAAATATACGACAACTTCATCATATATTCCGCCGCTCAATACCTTTACAAGTTCGTTTAATGCCTTGCCCGGTACAATAGCCTTTGCGGAATCATATGACTGATTGAGCTTTACTTGTCTTATGGAAATTCTGTGACCGTCCAGGGAAGTTACAGTAAGAGTATCTTCCTTGATCTCGAACAATTCTCCGGTCATCTTTTTATTGTTATCGTTTACCGCAATTGAGAAAATAGTCTGCGAGATGATCTGCTTCAAAGTATACTGTGAAAGTGAAACAGACTGAGTCTTATCTATCTTCGGAAGAGCTGTAAACTCATTACCGTCACGGCCGGCAATCTTAAATACCGAATTTTCACAGGTAATAATAGTGTTATTTCTGGCATCTGTTTCTATTGTTACCTGCATATCATCAGATTCAGGTAATCTTCTTATAATTTCTGAAAAGATCTTTGTCTCAAGAGCTACTTTTCCCGGTTCTATTATTGTGCCGTCACAAACTGTCTCAATACCGAATTCAGTGTCATTTCCTATAAGCTGGATCTTTCCGTTGGAAGCATCCATTAAGATACATTCCAATATTGACATAGTTGTTTTGGATGGTACTGCTTTAGAAACAATATTTATTGCATTAGTCAGATCATTTTTTTTGAACTGTAATTTCATAAGTAGGCCTCTCTTATATTAATTAATTATTATAATTCTTAGTATTACTAATAGGGGATGTGGAAATGTGAAAAAGTCATTTCTACGGCGCTGTCACTTGGTTTTTCCACTTTTATAACTCTGTTGAAATCTGTTTTATAACTTGTTAATAAAAATTTTTCTATGGAGAGATCTTTTTGCGTAAAGTCTCAATTGTGGATTTCAATTGTTCATTTGTGCGTAATTCTGTGGATATCTTGTCGATACCGTGCATTATAGTGGTATGATCCCTGCCTCCAAGGTATTCTCCTATATTCTTTAGAGGAGCATCGGTCATATTTCTGCAGAGATACATGGCTATCTGCCTTGGAAATACGATTTCTTTGTTCTTTTTCTGTGAGGCTATCTCTAAATTAGTGATTCCAAAATGCTCAGCTACTGTAGATATGATCAATTCAGGTGTTATTTCTTTAGGACCTTCAGGTGTTATGTGATCCTTCAGCAGACTTTCAGCCAGTGAAAGCTCTATAGATTGACCTTTTAGTCGTGAATAAGCAACTATTTTTGTCAATGCTCCTTCAAGTTCCCTGATATTGGATTTAATATTGGTAGCTATATATTTGATGATCTCATTGTCAATGTTTACATGCATGAGTTCTTCTTTTTTACGAAGAATAGCCATACGTGTTTCGAAGTCCGGCATCTGTATGTCTACTATAAGTCCGACTTCGAATCTGGATCTAAGTCGATCTTCCAGGTTATCGATGTCCTTCGGAGGCTTATCTGAAGCGATTACTATCTGCTTTTTGGTCTCATACAGGGTATTGAATGTATGGAAAAACTCCTCCTGTGTTCCAGGTTTACCGACTATAAACTGAATATCATCTATTAATAGAACATCCAGTTCCCGGTATTTGTTTCTGAAGTCGTCCGGAGTTATGTTGTTCTTATTTCTTATTGAATCTACGAAATCATTCATGAAGGTTTCAGATGTAACATAACGGATCTTAGCTTTTGGATTGTTCTTCAGAATAAAGTGGGCAATTGAATGCATAAGATGGGTTTTTCCAAGTCCGGCACCTCCGTAGATATATAACGGGTTATACATTTCACCCGGAGATTCTGCTACTGCAAGAGAAGCAGCATGTGCGAGATTATTGCTGGAACCTACAACGAATGTATCGAAGGTATATTCTGCATTAAGATTGGCCTCTTTCAGAGTTTCTTCCAATATAATATTGGAGTCTCTTTTATCATTTCTGGCGCCCTGAAGCTTCTTAACGTATTCCCGCGCATCACTTTCTATAAAGAAGCGAACCTCTACGGAAATATTGGTCTTTTCCTCGATAGCTACCTTCAGGAAAAGCGAATATTTTTTTTCCAGTACTTTAATAAATCCTTCTTCAGGTACAATTATGAGCAATTCACCGTTTATGAAGTCAAATATTTTTAATGGTCTTAACCATGTATCAAACGATATCTGCAATATATCATGATCTTCTTTGATGATCTGTAAAATTTCATCCCAGTTGTTGCGTATGGTTTCAAAATGACTCATGTGAGGTCTCCTTAAAGATAAAATCACAAAATAAAGTATAACAGAGTGTGGATAAAAATTCAATCTTGGGTGTGGATAAGTGTAATACACATGATGTTTTCCACAGTATTTATTCATAAAAACACGGAAAATAGAGATTTGTTATAAACAATGTATCCACTTATCCACATACTTGTACACATAATGTGGATTAATATCTATACTGTGGAAATGTGCATAAAAATGTTGATAAAATTACAAAAAAATTCATTGACGAAAAATAAGTCCTTCTTTATAATATACAAACGATGTTTACCCTAGATCTGGAGATGCTTCAGGACTAAGGGCTATTAAGGAGTCCAACATTGAAAACTAAAAATCAATGGAGTCCTGAAAGATTATCAGAAAAGGAGGTGTCAGTATGCATAAGGGAAAGATGACATTACAGCCTAAGACAAGACAGAGAGCCAAGGTTCATGGATTTAGAGCAAGAATGGCTACAGCAGGCGGAAGAAAGGTACTGGCTGCCAGAAGAGCAAAAGGTAGAGCAGCATTAACAGTATAATAATTTTTGAATTATGATTGAGACCGCTTATAATTAGCGGTCTTTTTTCATGTAATAAGTTATTCAGGTGGGGGTTTGAAAAATGAAGCGTTTTCCTTCTATAAAAAAGAATAAGGATTTTCAGATTACCTACAAAAACGGTAGGTCTCATGCTACCGGTGCACTTGTAATGTATGTTATTGAGAATAATCTTAGTTACAACAGGATAGGTATTTCATGTTCGAAGAAGATAGGTAATTCCGTAGTAAGACATACATTTGCACGTAAAATGAGAGAAATCTTCAGATTGAATGATCATAAGATTAAAAAGGGTTTAGACATCATCGTAGTTATTCGTTTTAAAGCAAATTATTGTGATTATTCACAGCTTGATTTGCAGTTTAACAATCTTTTAGACAGGCATCATATCTTGTTATAAACGATATTAATCGTATTTTTTGAATTGAAGTGAGTCAATATTTATTTTGTTTCTTATTATATATCTAAATAATTAGATATGATTAATAAATAGTGAAAGGTCATATATGATATCAAAGTTGATGATTTTTTTAATCAGATGTTATCAAAAAGGTATCTCACCTTATATTGGTGCTCACTGTAAATATACTCCTACATGCTCTCAATACGCCATTGAGGCAATTAAAAAGTATGGTTGTATTAAAGGTACATTGTTGGCCGGTTGGCGCATCCTAAGGTGCAATCCATGGTCAAAAGGCGGTTATGATCCTGTTCCTTAGCCGGAGGTAATCCTTGGACACTTTTAATTTAATATTGTTAACAAAAAATACATCGACCCTTCCGATTCTTGGTCCTGTATGGAATTTGATAGTAAGCGTTCTTGGTGCAATTATGAATACAATTTATAATTCACTTGAGTATGTAGGAATCGGTAATATAGGTCTTGCCATTATTATTTTCACAATAGTAATGAGAATTATTCTTTTCCCTACAAGTTTTCGTCAGCAGAAGTCATCACGTATGATGCAGCTAATGCAGCCGGAGATGAAGGCTATTCAGGAGAAATACAAGAATAAGACCGATAATGCTTCTATGATGGCACAACAGGAAGAAATGAAGGCTCTTTATGAGAAATACGGTACATCCATGACAGGTGGATGTCTGCCTCTTTTACTTCAGATGCCTATAATTTTTGCTCTTTATCGTATCATAATGAATATTCCTGCTTATGTTCCTTCTGTTTATAATATTTATGTAAATGTTTTAAACGCTATCGGTGGTTCATCTGCAGCTCAGAAGCTTGTTGAGTTCGGTACAAGTAATAAGCTTGAATCTATTTTAAAGCAGCTTAATAATCTTGGTGTTGGTGAGGATACAACATATTCAGCAGAACAAGTTTCGAATCTTATAATTGATTTCCTTTATAAATTAAACCCTTCTCAGTGGGATAGTCTTGCAGTTACATTCCCTGATGCAGCAGATAAAATCAATTTAGCCGCAACTCAGGCTGAAAATATCAATAATTTCCTGGGAATCAATCTTTCAACCGCACCAAGTTCTATGGGGTTTGTACCAAATGTATACTGGATAATTCCTATTTTGGCAGGTTTATTCCAGTATTTAAGTACAAAGCTTATGTCCAGTACAAATCAGGCAATGGCAGAAGGTAACGATCAGTCAGCTCAGATGATGAAGAGCATGAATCTCATGATGCCTCTTATGTCCGTATGGTTCTGTTTTACCTTTGCATCAGGTATTGGTTTATACTGGTGTGCATCTTCAGCAGTAATGATCCTGCAGCAGATATTCCTTAACAATTATTTCCAGAAAATATCTGATAAGGATATGATTGAAATGTCTCTTGCAAAGGCTAATGCAAAACGTGCAAAGAAAGGTTTACCTCCTATTGATGAGAGATTAGTTGAAAATCGTATTAAGGCAGCTAAGGAGAAGGCAGAAGTTACTGAGAATAATCGTATGGAAGTTATCGCTAAACAGAGCGTTAAGACAAAGGAATCCACAGAATATTATAATAATAATGCTGCGCCAGGTTCATTGGCTTCCAAAGCGAATATGGTTCGTCTTTACAATGAAAAAAATGAAAAGAAGAACAAATAAAGAGGTAGAGTATGGATAATATTAGAGTTTCAGCAAAAACAAAAGATGAAGCTATTACGAAAGCATTGATTCAGCTTGGTATTACCTCTGACAGACTTAATTATCGTGTAATTGCAGAAGGTAAGACCGGATTATTCGGAATCGGTGCCAAGCCATGGATAATCGAAGCTTCTATAAAGGAATCATCTTCTGAAAATGACATTAAAAAACTTGAAGCTGATATCGATAAGATAAAAGCAAACACTGCATCCGTAGCAGTTAAAAGTTTAAAGAAGAATGATAATGATTCTTCCCGTTCCATATCAGAGAAGAAGGAAGAAAATACAAATTCTTCTGAAAATTCATCTGTATCAAAGGCTTCTGTTTCTGATAAAAAGGAGAAGCGTACCAGAACTGATAAGGATAAGAAGGCACGTAGACAGGATAAGCAGTTTAACAAGGATTATAGTTCAGGTTCATATGATGAAACAAAAGAGATCATTAAGAACCAGCATGAAGTTAAGCCTATTTCCGATGAAGATGCTGAAAATGCCATTCATGATGCCGAACATTTCATTACAAGTGTATTAAATGGAATGAATATGGAAGTCGTTACCAAGTCTGAATTCGATCATGAAACAAATGAACTTCTTATTAACCTCGTTGGTTCAGATATGGGTGTTCTTATAGGTAAGAGAGGACAGACTCTTGATTCTCTTCAGTATTTAACTTCACTTGTGGTTAATAAGAATCATAAGGAAGATTACATTAGAATCAAAATTGATACTGAGGATTATCGTTCAAGAAGAGAGGCTACATTAAGAAATCTTGCAAGAAATATTGCTTACAAGGTAAGAAGAACCAGAAAAGCTGTTGCTCTTGAGCCTATGAATCCTTATGAGAGACGTATCATCCACAGTGCTCTTCAAAACGACAGATTTGTTACTACAAAGTCAGAGGGTGAAGAACCGTTTAGACATGTAATAATTTTTATGAAGAAGCGAGACAGAAGAAATTTTTCTAAAGACTCAAACAAAAGAGAATATCAGATCAACTCACATGTGAATAGTGAGAGTGAAATCACTGAGTAAAAGATTTCCACATTTCAATACGAAAATTTATAAATTTGTGGATAACCCTTGATGTTGAAGCATCAAGGGTTATTTTTTTATAATATAATTAATGTAGGATATGAAATACTTGCAAATAATATGCGCTACTATTAGAATTAGTTGAGTTTTTAGTTATGTGGATAAACTCTTTCCAAAAGTAAAGTAATGTAACTTATAACATTACTTGATTTGATTAAAATACCGATGTAATTGACTAAATGGAGAAAAAAGATGATAAATGACACAATTTGTGCACTTGCCACAGCTGCAGTAGAATCTGGTATAGGTATAATTCGTATAAGTGGATCAGAAGCTGTAAGTATAGCATCAAAGTTCATTAAATCTAAAAGCGGAAAAAATATTGATATATCTGAATCTCATAGAATTAAATATGGTTTTGTATATTCAGACGAAGATATTTTAGATGAAGTACTTGTAATGACCATGCTTGCTCCTAAGTCATTTACAGGAGAAAATACAGTAGAGATAGATTGTCATGGCGGCGTCTTAATGATGCAAAAGATTTTGGAAGTTGCATTACATAACGGTGCGAGATTAGCTGAACCCGGAGAATTTACTAAAAGAGCATTTTTAAATGGTCGAATAGATCTTTCTGAAGCGGAAGCTGTAGGTGATATCATAAATTCAGAGAATGATTTTGCTTTGAAGGCCTCTGTAAAACAGTTGAGAGGTTCAGTATCTGATAAGATTAAGAAATTCAGAGCACAAATTTTGGAGGATGATGCCTACATAGAAGCTGCTCTTGATGACCCTGAGCATATCTCTCTTGACGGTTTTAAATCTGTTTTGAAAAAACATGTCACAGGTATTTTAGATGACATTGAATACCTTATTGCCTCTTCAGATGATGGAAAGAGGTTAAAGGAAGGTATTAGAACAGTTATCTTAGGAAAACCAAATGCAGGAAAATCTTCCTTATTAAATATACTTGTAGGAAGTGAGAGAGCAATAGTTACTGATATAGCCGGTACTACGAGAGATACTCTTGAAGAACATATCAATTTAAAAGGTATCAGTTTAACTATAGTAGATACTGCCGGTATTAGAGATACGGATGATACTGTAGAAAAAATCGGTGTAGAAAGAGCTTTAGATGCTGCGGATAATGCAGATCTAATAATATATGTAGTGGATTCTTCAATACCTCTTGATGATTCCGATCATAAGATCATTTCCAGGATAAAAGATAGAAATACAATTGTATTACTTAATAAGAGTGACCTTGATCAGGTGATTGTTCAGTCTGACCTAGAAACGCTTACATATAAAACAGTAATTCCCATTAGTGCAAAAAACAATTTCGGAATAGATAAGCTTGAATCAGAGATATCATCCATGTTTTTCAGCAGTAAAATAAATTTCAATGATCAGGTGGTTATTACCAATCTGAGACATAAAAATTGTCTGGTAAATGCTGATACGGCTCTTCATGAGGTATTAAATTCCATTAATGCTAATATGCCTGAGGATTTTTATACAATTGATCTGATGCGTGCTTATGAAGAATTAGGTTATATACTGGGTGAGGAAGTTTCAGAAGATCTGATAAATGAGATTTTTTCGAAGTTCTGTATGGGAAAATAATCTAATATTGACTTTTTCTATATGTTAATAGGAGTGATTTTTTATGGCTTTTGTAGAAGAAACTTATGACGTTGTGATAGTAGGTGCAGGTCATGCAGGATGTGAAGCTGCACTTGCATGTGCACGACTTGGACTTAATACTATCATTTTTACTGTAAGTGTTGATAGTATTGCACTTATGCCTTGTAATCCTAATATTGGAGGCAGTTCTAAAGGTCATCTCGTAAGGGAACTGGATGCACTTGGCGGAGAGATGGGAAAAAATATTGATAAAACTTTTATCCAGTCCAAGATGCTCAATAAGTCAAAGGGGCCAGCTGTACATAGTTTAAGAGCTCAGGCTGATAAACAGTCATATACCAGAGAGATGAGAAAAACACTTGAAAATCAGTCTAATCTTACTATCAGACAAGCTGAGGTTTCTGAGTTAATTACTGAAGATGTAGATACTGAATCCGGATTAAAGAGAATCAAAGGTGTTAAGACTACTTCAGGTGCAGTTTATCATGCTAGGGCAGTAGTTCTTTGTACCGGAGTTTACTTAAATTCACGATGTTTAACCGGAGATTTAATAGAATATACAGGTCCAAATGGGTTAAGAGCAGCAACTCATTTAACAGATTCTTTGAAAAATAATAACATACGCATGTTCAGATTTAAAACAGGTACTCCTGCTAGAGTAGATAAGAGATCACTTGATTTTTCTAAATTTGAAGTACAGAAAGGTGATGTTCCTGTAATACCTTTTTCGTTTTCAACCAAGTTTGAAACTGTTCAAAAGGATCAGGTTGAATGCTGGCTGGTTTATACCAATGAGCGTACGCATAATATAATAAGAAATAATATTGATCGTTCCCCTATGTTCAATGGATCCATTGAAGGTGTAGGTCCAAGATATTGTCCTTCAATAGAAGATAAGGTTATGAAATTCCCTGATAAGGAACGACACCAAATTTTTATTGAGCCAGAAGGTCTCTATACTAATGAGATGTATTTAAGTGGTATGTCAAGTTCTATGCCGGAGGATGTACAGTATGATATGTATCATTCTATGGAAGGATTTGAAAATGTACATATCGTGAGAAATGCTTATGCAATTGAATATGATTGTATAGATGCAACCCAGTTAAATTCTAATCTTGAATTTATGAATATAGACGGCCTTTTTGCCGCAGGCCAGTTTAATGGTTCATCAGGTTATGAAGAAGCAGCTGTTCAGGGTCTAATGGCCGGTATTAATGCAGCCATGAAATTAAAGGGAAGAGAGCCTGTAATTCTTGATAGATCTCAAGCCTATATTGGAGTTTTGATTGATGATCTGGTTACTAAGGAAAACTTTGAACCATATCGAATGATGACCAGCAGATCTGAATATCGCTTACTGTTAAGACAGGACAATGCTGATATAAGACTTCGTGAAATAGGACATGAAGTGGGCCTTGTGTCAGATGAAGAATATCAGAAAACACGAGATAGAATTGAGGCAATCAATAAAGAAGTAGCACGTCTTAAAAATACATTTATCGGTAACAGTGAATTTGTTAATGAATTTCTGCTTAAGCATGGTTCAAATTCTTTGAATTCAGGTATTTCATTGGCTGAGTTGATAAAAAGGCCAGAGCTTGATTATGATTCTTTGAAAGACTTGGATAAAGACAGACCAGAATTACCTTATAATGTGAGAGAAGAAGTTGGAATTGAGATAAAGTATGAAGGATATATTAATAGGCAGTTGACTCAAGTAGAGGCATTTAAAAAGCTAGAAAATAAAAAGATTCCTTCGGATATCGATTATAATTCTATTTCAAATTTACGTCTGGAAGCCCGGCAGAAGCTTTCTAAGATCAAACCTGAAAATGTTGGAATGGCTAGCCGAATAAGCGGAGTCAGTCCCGCTGATATCAGTGTTTTACTTGTATATATAGAATCATACAAAAGAAGAAATAACTAATGACATAAATTATACTATAATATCCTCCGTAATGTTTCACGTGAAACATTACGGAGGATATTATAGATAATACTGAAATTAGAAGAGTATAATAAATGATAACATGGCAACATAGAGGAGGTTATACATGACAGAGACATTTAGAAATGACTTAATAAAACACAGTGAGAAAATAGGAATTAAGCTTTCAGAAATACAAATTAAACAACTATATAAGTTTTATATAATGCTTGTCGAAAAGAATAAGGTAATGAATCTTACAGCTATCACTGAAGAACATGATGTTATCGTTAAACATTTTATAGATTCTATGAGTATATATAATAAGAAGATAGAAGATAATATTATTGATGAATCATATTTTGAAGGTAAATCTTTAATTGATGTAGGTACCGGAGCTGGCTTTCCAGGTCTTGTATTAAAAATTGTTTTTCCTAGTTTGAATATAGTATTATCAGACTCACTTAACAAGAGATTGAATTTTATCCAGGAAGTCGTTGATGAATTAAAACTGGATAAACTGCAGTTGGTACATGGAAGAGCAGAAGACTTAGCACGAAATCCTGAGTACAGGGAAAAATTTGATTTTTCGACTTCGAGAGCTGTAGCCAATTTATCTACACTGGCCGAATACGATTTACCTTTTGTTAAATGTAATGGATATTTCATTGCGTATAAATCCGGCAAGATAGAAGAGGAGTTAAATACTGCTGATAAGGCAATTAGGATTCTTGGCGGTGAAGTTAGTAATAAAGTTAACTTTACTTTGACAGATGATGTATCTGAAAGATCAATTATATTTATTAAGAAGATCAAAAAAACTCCAAAGACTTATCCACGTAAAGCAGGTACTCCATCTAAATCACCATTATAAGAATAAGATAAGATTAGACTCAGTAATCTGAGTCTTTTTTTGTCTAAAAAAATTATTAAGTATCCGTATTATATGTGTCGGTAAAATTGACACCGCATGTACAATGAAGTAAAATATCGTTGCTTAATGCTAATTCTGAAATATAAAATATAAAATACTATTCTGATGTTTCACGTGAAACATTCTCACATTTATAATCACAAAAAACAAAATATAATATATTAGAAATAATATATATAATATAAGTAGGCGGTTTTTTGAAATACAAAAGCCAAGGCAATCAGTATATCATTGATTAGTTGGGAGAAGTATGGGGAGAATAATTGCAATTACGAATCAAAAAGGTGGAGTAGGAAAGACTACAACTGCTATAAATCTGGCAGCTACACTTGCGGAGGCAAATCAAAGGGTTTTACTGGTAGACTTTGATCCCCAGGGCAATGCAACAAGTGGATTTGGCATTGGGAGAGAAGATGTCAATAATACTATATATAGGGTTCTGACAGGAGAATGTGAAATTGATGAAGCAATCCTGATGGATGTTATAGAAAATATGGATCTGATTCCTGCAGATATGAATTTAGCTGCAGTGGAAGTAGAATTTGCAGATCAGGAGAATAAGAATCTGATTTTAAAGAATCTGCTCAAAGATTGTACAGAGAGATATGATTATATCTTGATAGATTGCCCACCAAGTCTTGGTACTATAACAGTAAATGCATTAAGTGCTTCAAATTCAGTAATCATACCAATCCAGTGTGAGTATTACGCCTTGGAAGGACTGAATCAGGTATTAAATACCATATCTTTAGTTAAACAGGGACTGAATCCGGATCTGGTAATTGAAGGTATAGTCTTAACTATGTATGACAGCAGAAATAAATTATCACAGCAGGTTGTTGAGACTGTAAAGCAGTACTTTGACGGAAATATTTATGAGACACTGATTCCTAGAAATGTACGATTGGCTGAGGCGCCGAGTCATGGGTTACCGATAACACAGTATGATTCATCTTCAAGTGGAGCGGATAGTTATAGGAAGTTGGCGGCGGAAGTAATGAGTAAGGGAGACGCGATTTATGGCTAAGCAGGAGCATGGTCTTGGTAAAGGTCTGGGTGCAATATTTGGAAATCCAGGAACAGAAGTAAAGAAAGCAAAGAGTTTTAAAACAGTTGCAGAAACCATTGCTGATAACAAACCGGTTAGTAATCCAGTGGGTAATAAGCATTTTGGAGAATATGAAGAGGATTTGGAAAATATTAGCCAGGATAATACCCAGGAATTCGGCAATCAAACAGAAATAAATAATGATGAATTAAATATTGAAGGTAATGGATCAATATTAATAAAATTGAGCCGAATTCAGCCTGATAAGAACCAGCCGAGAAAAGATTTTGACGAAACAAAACTTCAGGAATTGGCGGATTCAATAAGGGAATACGGTGTTATATCTCCAATAGTAGTTAAAGAAAACGGAGCCTTCTATGATATCGTGGCAGGTGAAAGAAGATGGAGAGCAGCCAGACTTGCAGGTTTAACGGAAATACCTGTAGTAATCAAGAATGTAGATGAAAAAACAAGTCGTGAGATGTCCATAATTGAGAATATCCAGAGAGATGATCTTAATCCTGTGGAAGAAGCATTGGCTTATCAGTCATTGATTGATGATTATGGACTGACACAAGAGGAAGTAGCTTCAAGAGTTTCTAAGAACAGAACCACGATAACAAATAGTCTTCGTTTATTAAAGCTGGATGATGAGCTGCTGGACATGCTCCGAGAAGGACTTATCACACAAGGTCATGCAAGAGCTCTTTTAGCAATTGATGATTCTGAATTAAGAAGAAAGATTGCACTTAGATGCGCTAAGGAAAACCTTTCGGTTCGTGAGATAGAGAACCTGGTAAGGCTTGATAAAATTTCTAAGGAAAAGAAGAATAACAGTTCATCACCTGAAGCAGATGAGTTGAAAAGATTAAAAATAATCTATAAAGATATTGAAAACAAGCTTAAAGCCAATTTGGGAACAAAGGTATCTATCGTTCCTAAAAACAAAGATAAAGGAAAACTGGAGATAGAATATTATTCACAGGATGAATTAGATCGTATCTATATGATTCTTAATTCAGTCAGAAATCAGTAATACAGAGAAAGAAAAGGTTTGAAAGAAAAGATTCAGACTTTATTGAAGACTCGGATACGAGTATGGATATTCCTACCGTATCCGAGTTATGGAGGTAAAAATGATAGATACTGAATTAATTCTGCTTGCGATCTCTTCGGCAGCATTGCTTGTAGGAATAATTGCGTTATCAATTGCAGTAAGTGCGAATGTAAGATACAAAAAACTGTATAGACAATATGATTATTTCATGAGAGGTAAAGATGCTCAGACTCTTCAGGATTATTTTATCAATCTGCAAAATCAAGTTGACGTTCTGATAGAAGAGGATGCTAAAAATAAAGAGGTGATGAGAATACTTAATAAAAATATCAGAGCATCTTTTCAGAAATTCGGTTTGATCAAATATAATGCATTCGGAGGAATGGGTGGAAACATGTCATTCGCAATAGCATTGCTTGATTATACAAATACAGGTTTCGTTATTAATTCTGTACATTCCAGAGAAGGTTGTTTTCTATATATTAAGGACGTTGATGCCGGAACAACGGAAGTTGAGTTAGGCGCTGAGGAGAGGCTGGCTTTAGAGCAAGCTTTGGGATATAGAGAGAAAGAACAAAAGTGAAAAAGCAAACTGTAAATAAAATAAAACGAATTACTATCATGAGCGGCATATTTATTGCTGCTCTTCTTATTTATTTTTTTATGTCGTATTCATCAATGGAACATTCGAATGAGGTCTATAGTTCAATGGATGAACCCGGGTTACCTATAATATATGTGAAGGAAAATGAGTATATGTTGAATCCGATGCATGCATATATTCAGGAAATGGGTAATAATACCGAAAGAGACATGTTAACTGTGCTTCCGGAAGATCGAAAGCTTGAACTTATTGTTCAGGAATATGACAATATGGTAATGTCAGTAAAATATGAGATAAGATCCAAGGATTTAAGTCATTTGATTGAGAATGGAACAGTAACTGATATTGACAGATCAAATGGAAATACAAATATAGTCTTGCCTATACAAAACCTTATTAAAAAGGAAAAGGATTATATTCTGAAGATAACACTGGATACCGGAGAGAAATCTCTTAACTACTACACAAGAATACTATGGACGGATCATGATTATACTAAGGAGATGGAGAAGCTGGCTTTAAGCTTTACAGCTTCCACCTTTGATAAAAATGAGGCAAAATCTATAGCATCATATCTGGAAACAACCGAGATAGCAGATAATACAACACTTGGACATGTTAATCTCCATAACAGTTTTAATCAGATCACCTGGGGTAATACAGGAATGGTATCCTCAGAAAAGTATTATATTACATTAAAAGAATTTGATGGCGTGATGGGAGAGATTCAGATTTCTTACGAATCAAATATGACCGATGAGAACGGAGAGGAGAAGAAATTTTTAAACGAAGATAATTATGTAATGAGATATGACCCAAGCAGAATATACATTATGAACTTTGACAGAAGAACTCATGAGATTTATGAGGGAAGCAAGGGAAGCTATGTAAATAAAAAACTGATACTTGGAGTAGGTAATGAAGAGGATATCAAAATATCCAAATCAGAAAACGGTCAGTATATAGCATTCAAATCAAATCAGGAGCTGTGGCTGTTTGATCAGGAAAAAGAGGCAAAGGTAAAAAATATATTCAGTTACAGATCAAAATATGATGATGTCAGATCAAATTACAGCCAGCATGATGCAAAGATACTGGGAATAGATGATAAAGGTAATGTGGACTTCCTAATATACGGATATATAAACAGAGGAAGACATGAGGGAAAATGCGGAATAGTATACTATACATATGACAATGCAAATGATACTTTGGTAGAGAACTTTTTCATTGCAATGCCGGAAAACTTTGAAAAAATCAAGGAAGATATGGAAAAACTATCATATCTGTCAATGGAAAGGATGCTGTATATTTATTATGATGGAAATGTATATGGTATAGATACTAGCAGCTATGAGGTAATAACTATAGTATCAGGTCTTGAAGAATCTGAGTTTATAAGTTCAAATACACATCGATATGTAGCATATCAGGATCCTGAATCAGAGGATATGTATCATTCGAAGAAAATAACACTCCTAGATCTGGAGACTAATAAAGCGATAGATATTACTAAGAGTTCATCCTATAAGAGAGTACTGGGATTTAACCAGGATGATCTGATTTACGGAATCATAGATCCTGAAATGACTGAGAAATATACTATGGAACATGATATACCCATAAGTGAGATACATATATTAGGACCTGATTCTGAAGAGAAGACTAATTATTCAAAGGATGGACAGCTATTCACAAATGTTACTGTGAATGGTTTAAGAATCCAATTTGACAAGGTATCGTTAAATTCTGAGGGAGGATATATCGCAGAAGGAAGCGAAACAATAATCTCAAATAAGAAAGATGAAAGTGCAGTTGCAGGACTTTCGACTATCAATAACAGTACATTTGGAAAAGTATGGTACATAGATGTAAAGGAGCAGGGTAATAAGGTACTGAAGAGCTATGCACCTAGGAAGTTCTCGGTAGAGCGTGCATCAACAATCGATCTGAATCCGGCAGAAAAAGAAAAAACAACTCCTTTGTTTTATGCATATTCTCTGGGACATTACAGAGGCTGTACATTATCTTTGAGACGGGCTTATGAACTTGTCTATGATGATTACGGGTATGTAACAAATGAAAACGGAGAGATACTTTGGAACAGAGCAGATAAGAATACCATAGTAAAACTGAAAAAATACAATGAGAAGATAGTTGACATTATCCCGCTTCTTGATGGATTAGGAACTATCAGGGAAGATCAGGATTATATAATTCTTAATGCATCCGGAATGGATATGAATTCAGCATTGTATTATCTGAACAAAGGTTATCCACTGATAGCTTATCTGAATAATCAGATAAATCTGATTATTGCTTATGACCAGTTCAATATTACGATGTTTAATCCGGAGAATCAGTTGGAAACAGTTGTAGGCAGAGAGGAAGCTGAGGAATTTTTTAAGTCAAACAATTATCATTTTGTTGCTGTGATACCTCACTAAAAAAGAACATGGATACAAGACTTAAAAGCTTGTATCCATGTTCTTTTATTATTTAGGATGATCAATCACTGCAATAGTTAATCAGAAGATCTGAAAGAACAGCAAACTGTTCAAGAGTCAGTGCTTCACCACGTATGGTTTCAGCTAAATTCATGTCATGAAGTGCTGAAACAGTTGCGTCCTTTGGGACAGCAGCTCCGGAAAGAAGAGAATTGAGTAAGGTTTTTCTTCTTTGACCGAAAGCAGCCTTGATTAGCTTAAACATCCATTTATCGTTAGTTACTTTAACCGGAGAAACTGAATGGCGGGTCAATCTGATTACAGCAGAGCCTACATTTGGTCTGGGAATGAAACAATTGGGAGGTACAAGCTGAACGATATCCGGAACGGAATAATACTGTACTGCCAGAGATAAAGCTCCATAATCCTTGGTGCCGGGACCTGCCTGCATACGGTCTGCAACTTCTTTCTGAACCATAACTGTAATGGAGCAGAGAGGAGCGTTGCTTTCAAACAGACCCATAATGATTGGTGTGGTGATGTAGTACGGAAGGTTTGCAACCACCTTTATAGGCTTGCAATTGTTATATTTTTCAATCAGTTCATTCAAATCCAGTTTAAGAACGTCTGAGTGAATTACGGTAACATTTGAATAGTCTTTTAAAGTTTCATTCAAGATAGGAATGAGATTAGCATCGATCTCAACTGCTATAACATGACCTGCAGCTTCAGCAAGAGCCTGTGTCATGGTACCGATACCGGGTCCGATCTCAAGCACACAATCATCCTTTGTGATTGATGAACTGGATATAATGTTGGAAAGAACACCTTCGTCTATAAGGAAGTTCTGGCCAAAGCGTTTCTGAATTTTGAAGTCATTATCCTGAATGACTTTAATGGTTTCCTGTGGATTTATTAATTTACTCATATACCTCTAAACATAAAAATAAAAAAAGAATCAATCTTTATGTGTTACAACATGGGAAATGCGAACACACAGCTTACTGAATACAGGTTTAAAACTGAAAATACACTCAGGTATGTTGGCAAAGGATTCCTGTGTTGCCACGACCTTGTCACAGAAAGTGAGAAGATACCCGAGTCTTGAAGTGGGGATACAGGTCGAAAGCGGAAACATATGACTCCAGATAGCTTTCTTCTCAATATTTGAAAGGTAAAAACCTTCATTTTCCGAATTAATAACCGCATCCTCAGGATGATAGAAACAATACCATCTACCGTTATGTACATCTTTATCATCCTTATGATAATCAACCAGACAGAAATCGTGAAGAAGTCCTACCTTGGCGGCACACTCAGCATCTACATGGATATATTTGGACAGAGCAGCTGACATCATGGCGACACGGACAGAATGATCAAAGGTGTTGGTACTGCCGTGTCTGGGAACAGACTTTAGTTTCTGATAATTTTCGTTATGTGTTATATGTTTATGCTTCGCAGCAAATAACAATTCTTTGTTTGTTAATGTCATAAAAAAACCTATAAAAAAACAGCGGTCTTAACAGGAATTCTGAAGACCGGAAAATGCAAAAAAATAATATCAGTAATAAACTGTAATTCAAACAATAAGAATATAAAACAAGAAAATGATAGTTTCAATCTATAATCAGTGTTTTCGCAAAAAATTTAGAAAATTTAATATTGAGTCGATGAATAAGAAATGAGATAAAGTCGGAGGATGAAAGAAATATTAAATATTTTGAAAAAAGCAAAGGAAATATTTAGATTTATTAGAAAATATGTACATTGATAGGAAAATAAAAAATGTCTAAACTAGTCAGGGTTAAACGGGATTAAAGCTAGTAAAATGAGGAGAATAGAAGCATTTAGAGTATTATATGAAAAAAATAATAAAAAAATATGAGGGTGTAATTATCAAACTGGAAACGGTTTTAGCTGTCATCCTGGTCTTTATTTCAACACTTATCATGTTCAGTGTTAAATGGCTGCTGGTCACATGGTCAGAGCTTACAGTGGATGAGATCATATATCACATAATGGCACCTCTTCAGGGAACAAGTACCGCGATGCTGAAGGAATATACAATCCATTGTACCATACCTGCTATTCTGGCAGCCCTGGTAGTAATAGGTATATTTATAACTTACAGAAAGAAAAAGACCTATGGCTATGCGCTTATTGTTTCCTTCATAGCTGCGTTTTTTACAACAGGATTCACTGTTCTGGATGCGTGGGATGATCTGGACATCGGGAATTATCTGGTTTCACAATTTGAAAAATCAAGCTTTATAGATGAGAATTATGTTAATCCCAGGGATGTGAAATTAGTGTTCCCTGAAAAGAAAAGGAACCTGATATATCTTTATCTCGAATCTACAGAAGTGACATTTGCAGATGAAGGCTCGGGAGGAGCTTTTAAGGAGAATGTAATTCCTGAGCTTACAAAACTCGCAATGGAAAATGAAGATTTTTCCGGTGAGGATAATAAGCTTAACGGAGGATACTCCATGCCTGGTTCAACATGGACTATGGGAGCATTGTTCGCAGAGACATCGGGACTGCCACTGAAAATATCCATAGATAAAAATGCTATGGATTCACAAAGCTCGTTTTTTCCTGATATAGTGACACTAGGAGATATACTTCATAAAGAGGGATATACTCAGGAATTTCTTCTTGGATCTGTAGGTTACTTCGGAGGCAGGAAACTGTATTTTAAGAGTCATGGAGACTACGCGATAAAAGACTACAGTTACTGGAAAAACCGGCACAAGTTTGATCCTTCCTATTGGGTCAACTGGGGATTCGAAGACAGAAAGCTCTATGAGTATGCAAAGGAAGAACTTACTGAATTATCGGGGAAGAAAGAGCCCTTTAATCTTACACTGCTTACAGTTGATACTCATTTTCCGGATGGCTATGTGTGTGAGATATGCAAGGACAGTTATGATGATCAGTATGCCAATGTTTATAACTGTGCATCGAGGCAGGTAAAGGAGTTTGTTGACTGGTGCAGGACTCAGGATTGGTTTGAAGACACCACAATTGTAATAAGCGGAGATCATCCTACTATGGATCATGATTTCTGTAAATCTGTTCCGGCTGAGTATGAGAGAACCGTTTATACGGCATACATTAACTCATCTGTAACACCAAAGCTTAACAAAAGAAGAGACTATACAACCTTTGATGATTTCCCGACAACTCTGGCATCCATGGGTGTAAAGATAGAAGGTGACAGACTGGGACTTGGAACAAATTTGTTTTCCGATGTAGAGACATTATCAGAAAAGTATGGAAGAGAATTTGAGAAAAACGAACTGGAAAAGAAATCAGAGTTGATGATCAGGTTCGGCCAGATAGATCAGGGTGCGGCCTTTGAATCAAAGGAAGCCAAGGAGCTGAAAGAAAAAGAGAAAAAAGCAAAAGAAGAGGCTGAAACGAAGTCTGCAGGCTGATTTTAAATCTAAAACATAATTATGGGTCATATAAGAATTAAGGCCGACCTGATTATTTAAGGACCCGGTAACGAAAAAATGAGAGTATCTTACAAGGTACTCTCATTTTTTTAAAATATTGTAATTGATAATGTAATCAATAGCATCGGTGATGCCATCCTCAAGTATGGGAGGACATATGTAATCGGCGACACATTTACATTCAGGTTTTGCATTACCCATGGCTATTCCAAGGCCGCAGTGTTTTAGCATATCAACATCGTTCCATCCGTCTCCGATAGCGGCACATTCGGATAATGATATATCATAATGCTTAAGTATGGCATCAATACCTGATACTTTTGTTATATCTTTTTTTGTAAGGTCAAAGCTGAGACCATCGGACCATCGTACAAGTTGGCATCCGGGAACCAGTTTTTCCAGTTCCTTTGAAGCTTCCATACTCATGACAGGAATCAGCATGAATACAGGATTTTCAAGTGCACGTTCAGTATCCATTACAGGAGGCTCAGCGGATTTAATATCCTGAAGGACCTCCATCAGCTCATCGGTGATGACGTTGGCATATATCATACGTTCCTCCTCAAAAAGACAGGAGTAGGAATTTTTCTTGCAGAGATCAATGACTGTTTTTACCTGATCCGGGGCTATCTCTATTTTCTGTACGCATGTACCGTTTAAAGGATCAAAATAACAGATTGGTTCTTTAGATTGTGATGAATCAAATATGTATTCATCATGATGGATATAATGCTTATTCTTTGTGACCGCATCATCAACGGCAGCTCTGTCAAGCACATAGCAGTATTCACCGTCCAGTGTTACGAAGGCATCAAAGCGCATTCCTTCAATAAGATTTTCATTCTTTATTTCCATCCAGTGTCGTCCTGTAGCAATAGCAGTTATGATACCGGCATCGTGTGCTTTTTTTACAGCTTCCTGGGTGGATTTTGGTATTACGCCTGTTTCAAAGGGCCTGAGAGTTCCATCTATGTCAAAAAAAATAATTTTAATCATAAGTAATCGGGGGTGAGAAAAAAGTATGTAAAAAATACAGCCAAAACAAAACTTTTGGCAAAGAATCTGTAGTATGATATCATCGATTTGCTGAAAATAAAAGTATTAAGACTGTCTACAGGAGTGACAAGATGAAGGAAAATAAGCTCTATACACTGGTTACATCAGATACAGCCACCATATACTGGTATAAACCCGAAGAAATGACAGATGAACTCAGTTACACTGTATATCTGGATGGGAAGGAATGCGGACAAACAGACAGAACCCATTACACCTTGAAAAAGCTTAAAGCTAATCATAAGTACAGAGTAAAAGTAATATACAGCTCAGCTAAGAAATCAGGTAAGACCGGAAAGATAGATAAGGTATCATTTGTTACAGCGAAAGAAAAGAAAATCATAGATGTGACCAAAGCACCTTACCATGCTGTTGGTGATGGCAGGACCATGAATACCAAAGCCTTTCAGATGGCTATAGATGAGGCTGGTCCCAAGGACCGGATATATATTCCAGAAGGCGTGTATCTGACCGGAGCTCTGCATCTTCATGGAAATACCGATATTTATCTGGAGAAGGGGGCAGTCATTAAGGGAACCGATAACCCAAGAGATTACCTGCCGAAAATTCCGAGCAGATTTGAAGGCATCGAAATGATGTGTTATTCAAGCCTTATCAATATGGGCACAATGGATCATTCTGCAGATATCAACTGTGAGAATGTAATAATACATGGAAGCGGAACTATTGAGAGCGGCGGAAAAAAACTTGCTGAGAGGATCATAGAAGAGGAAAAGAAGCACATTGATACAAGTAATCTGATACTCAGCGAATACGAGAAGGAAGAAACATTACCGGGAAGAGTAAGACCCAGACTAATCAATATCTCCAACTCCAAAAACATAAGGCTGTCAGGACTGAACCTGAAGGATGGTGCTTCATGGAACGTTCATATGATTTACAGCCAGGATGTGGTAACTGATCACTGTAATTTTTATTCCGAAGATGTATGGAACGGTGACGGATGGGATCCTGATTCAAGTCATGACTGCACCATATTTGCCTGTGAATTCAGTACAGGTGATGATGCCATAGCTGTAAAATCCGGAAAGAATCCGGAGGGAAATGAGATTAACATCCCTACAAAGAATATCTACATATTTGATTGTATAAGCCGGTTTGGTCACGGAATTGTAATCGGTTCAGAGATTTCAGGTGGAATAGAAAATATAAATATTTGGGATTGTGACATTACAGACAGCTCAAATGGATTTGAAATCAAGGCCACCAAAAAAAGAGGCGGCTATGTAAGGGGTGTGAAGGTAAGAGACTCACGATTTTCAAGAGTACTTATGCATTCCGTTAATTACAATGATGATGGGGAAGCAGCAAAGGACAGACCGGTATTTACTGACTGCAGATTTTCCAATGTAGCCCTCTCAGGAAGATATCTGGACGAAGATAAGAAGAAAAAAAGCTGTAATGCCATAGAAATTATAGGTTTCGATGATCCTGAATTGATATCGAATATAGATTTTGACCGGATAAAAATATATAACAAGTCAAATATAGTTGTGCAGAATTGCACTGATGTGAGCCTGAACAGGATAAGCACCTACATGTAAGAAATGTGCTGATCGGTTTTAGATTATGAAAAAGGATGCCCTTAAAGTGCGGTATGTATATCCTTATCGGTTTGTCCGGTAAAGAGGGTACATATCAGTCTATAGGGGCATCCATTTTTATAGAAGTATCAATGAAATCCTTTTTTGACAATGCTGTCACCGAATTTACGTTTCAGGGTTTCAGACAGATCTTCAATACGCTGCTTTTTTACCATCCGCTTTTTTGACAGCTTCTTTTCCCGGGCCAGCTCCTCAGAGTTCCTGATCAGGTCGTCAAAGGTCATCTGTCTGAATTCTCCATGATCAAAATTTGTGGTGGATATACACATAAGCCTGATTTTATATCCCATGGAAAAAAGACCTGAATCGGCATCAAGTAAAAGCTCATACATAAGTTCCAGAGCTGTATCGTAGATCTGTTCTTCGTCATTTGTTGAATCGGTTAATTTTCTCTGAATGGAACGACGTTTGAAATCATCGGTTTTAACCGTAAATCCAATTGTTCCCGCATAGACACCATGCTTTTTTAATCGTCTTGAAACCTGTTCAGCAAGCTGTCTCAGTATTTTTTCCCCTTCTGTTTCAATATTATTCATATCTATATCCTGAGAAGTCGTAATCTCGTTTGAAATACTTTTAGCTTCTTCGACCTGATCTGAAACAGAACTGTAGCTATGGCCATTGGCGGCATTGTGAATGTATATTCCTGAGTTCTGTCCGAGGACTGCGGTTAATATCTCAGGATCCATATTTGCTGCATCACCTATGGTGTGGATACCGATTTTTTCAAGTTTTTCGGCTGTTCTGCCTCCGCAGCCGAAAAGATTTCCTATGGGAAGCTTCCACATCTTTTCGGAAATCTCAGAAGGAAAGAGGGTATGTATCTTATCCGGCTTCTCCAGATCGGAGCCCATTTTAGCCAGAAGCTTGTTGAGGGATATGCCTACGTTTACAGTGAAACCCAAAGTGTCACGTATTTCATCCTTGATCATAACGGCAGCATTTAACGGAAATGGCAGTAATTTAAGTATGTCAGCCCTATGTGCATAATTACTGTTTAAAATGTGGAAAAGTGTTTCACGTTTTTCGGTAAAAGAACTATGATCCCATCTATCTACGGTGCAGTTGTCTGACTCAGTATCCGACGAAGCTGAAATACGGTATTCCTCAAGTGCTGTAAGACCTTCAACTAGGCTTAAGAGCTGTGTACATTCAGAGGCAGAAAGAGGGCCCAAGGACTTATCTCTCAAATACAATGTCCCATCGACTATTTGTTGATAGATGGAGGATTTTGTGGATTGTTCCATGCCTGTAAGATTCAGAAAAGCTTCATCAATGGAAACCTGTTCCACAACAGGTGAGTACTTCTTTAAAATATCTATAAAAGCCTGGGAATACATCCTGTAGGTAACGAAATCTGACTGGGCCAGAACAAGTTCAGGACATAATTCCAGTGCCTTGACCACCGGCATGGCAGTTTTAATGCCATATCTTCCTGCAGGGATGGATTTAGCTGTTATGATTCCGTGACGAGTTTCTGTATCTCCTCCAATTGCGGAGGGGATGGTACGTAAATCTATGGAATCAGGATTTTCCTTCAGGCGTTTCACAGCCGTCCAGCTGAGGAAGGCGGAATTAACATCTATGTGAAATATAGTATTCATAAAAGACAGTCTCCGTTAAATATTGCAAACTAATCTGTTTAAAATAAATATAGCACAGAATGAAATAAATGAAAACATACGTTTCTGCAAACTCAAAAAAACATAATCTTAATTTGTTAAAAATTAGATTATTTTAGTGACTTTGATTATTAATAGTGTATAATAAAACGCGGATAAACTTGCGAGCAGTTTATTCAAAATATGGATTAAAGGGTTAAATGATATCCAAATGATCCATAAAACTGGCAGATATTCAAAGAGAAAGAGGTAAAAGCAGAATGGCAAAGATTGATTTAACAAAGTATGGCATTACCGGTACAACAGAAATAGTTTACAATCCTTCATACGAAGATCTTTACAAAGAAGAAAAGAAGGCAGGCCTTGAGGGATTTGAGGTTGGACATGATACAGAGCTTGGAGCTGTAGATGTATTTACAGGTATCTATACAGGACGTTCTCCTAAAGATAAGTACATCGTAATGGATGAGAACTCAAAGGACACTGTATGGTGGACAACAGATGAGTACAAGAATGATAACCACCCTATGACAGAAGAGACATGGGCAGTTGTTAAGGATCTTGCAAAGAAGGAACTCAGCGGTAAGAGACTTTTTGTAGTTGATGCTTTCTGCGGAGCTAACAAAGACACTCGTATGGCAGTTCGTTTCATTATGGAAGTTGCATGGCAGGCACACTTCGTAAAGAACATGTTCATTGAGCCTACAGCTGAGGAAGAGGCAACATTTGAGCCTGATTTCATCGTATATACAGCTTCAAAGGCTAAGGTTGAGAACTATAAGGAGCTTGGACTTAACTCTGAGACCTGTGTAGCTTTCAATGTTACAAGCAAGGAGCAGGTAATTCTCAATACATGGTACGGCGGAGAGATGAAGAAGGGTATGTTCTCAATGATGAACTATTTCCTTCCTCTCAAGGGTATGGCTTCAATGCACTGCTCAGCAAATACAGATATGAACGGTGAGCATACAGCTATTTTCTTCGGTCTTTCAGGAACAGGTAAGACAACACTTTCAACAGATCCAAAGAGACTTCTTATCGGTGATGACGAGCACGGCTGGGATGACAACGGAGTATTTAACCTCGAGGGTGGATGCTATGCAAAGGTAATCAACCTTGATGCAGAGGCTGAGCCTGATATTTACAATGCTATCAAGAGAAACGCTCTTCTTGAGAACGTAACAGTTGATGAGAACGGAAAGCTTGATTTTGCAGATAAGAGTGTTACAGAGAACACACGTGTTTCATATCCTATCGATTTTATCGAGAAGAATGTTAAGAAGGTAAATCCTGTATCTGCAGGTCCACAGGCTGATAATGTTATCTTCCTTTCAGCAGATGCTTTCGGAGTTCTTCCTCCTGTATCTATCCTTACACCGGAGCAGACACAGTACTACTTCCTTTCAGGATTTACAGCTAAGCTTGCAGGTACAGAGCGTGGAATCACAGAGCCTACACCTACATTCTCAGCTTGCTTCGGTCAGGCATTCCTTGAGCTTCATCCTACAAAGTATGCTCAGGAGCTTGTAAAGAAGATGCAGAAGTCAGGAGCAAAGGCTTATCTTGTAAATACAGGCTGGAACGGAACAGGAAAGAGAATTTCCATCAAGGATACACGTGGAATCATTGATGCCATCCTTAACGGTGATGTTCTCAAGGCTCCTACAAAGAAGATTCCATTCTTTGATTTTGAGGTTCCTACAGAGCTTCCTGGTGTAGATACAGGAATTCTTGATCCTCGTGATACATACGCAAATGCTTCTGAGTGGGAAGAGAAAGCAAAGGATCTTGCAGAGAGATTCCAGAAGAACTTCGTTAAGTACCAGGGCAATGAAGACGGAAAGGCACTTGTTGCTGCAGGTCCTCAGCTCTGATTAAAATCTTAAAGAATTTGACTATTTATAAGAGGTGGATGTATAACATCCACCTCTTATTTTTTATGACATGAAAAAAATTATAAAATTGATGAAAAATTTCACAATTATTACTAAATAATTATTGTATTATTTATAAATTAAATGATACAATTACGAAAAGGAAATACGTGAATGGCATATTATATGGTCAAAATGTAAAGCATGGGATTTCAGGTTGATTTTTGAGATCAGGTCTGTCCGTATTAATTCGGATCATTGGAGTGCAGAGATCTCAAACTCCGGAATACAGCTTTATAAAAAGAAAAGGGAGGGGTGAATATGGCCGATATAAAAGATACAGAGAGAACCAGAATAAGTATCAAGGAAAAACTTGCCAATCCGGAAACAGGATTTGAGTATGCATTGTCCCTGGTATCAGGAAAATTCAAAATGCCTATACTGTACACTTTGTCAGTATATCCAACAGTGAGATTCAATGAGCTTCAGAGATACATACACGATATCTCATATAAAACCCTGAGCAGGAATTTAAAGGAGCTTGAGGGTGCAGGGCTTATAAATCGTAAAGAATATCCGCAGATACCGCCAAAAGTTGAGTATTCACTTACTCAGGCAGGTCAGTCAATAATCATCATACTGGATGAGTTTTCTGCCTGGGGTGAAAACCATATGGCAAAACTTAAGAAGGCTCAGTAAATTCCCAAATGGCAATAGATGGGAATACCTGTGAGTAACTGCAGAAACAGAAGGATTTTCGGGAATGATTCGTATTTTATTTGTTTGTCACGGCAATATCTGCAGATCTGTATCTGCAGAGTATATTATGAAGTATCTGATTGAGGATAAAACATCCGGAGATGTGGATATCTTTATCGATTCGGCAGCCACTTCTCTTGAAGAGATAGGTAATCAGATTTACCCTCCCATGAGAAAGACTCTGGAATCACATAAGATCCCTATAGGTACTCATCGTGCGAGACGGGTCGGGAAGTCCGAATATGAAGACTTTGATCTTATCATCGCTATGGATGAAGAAAATATGTATAATCTTAACCGTTTGTTCGATGGTGATCCTCTGGGCAAGGTTCATTACCTTATGGAGTATACGGATACTCCGGATGCCATTATAGAGGATCCATGGTATACACGAAGATTTGAAAATGTCTATAAGAGTATCAGGGAGGGATGCAGCGGACTTCTGGACAGGATAAGAAGCCATCAGATATAGTACTATCCGGATGTTCCGGCTGCTTCTCAATAAACAGATTTGTTCTGTCGAAATATAACATGGCATTTATGATACAGAAAAACAAAGAAAGTCATCCGCCGTTCTTTATGTTTATGCAGCTTTAAAAAGCTGAGATATAACATAAAGAACGGCGGATGACTTTTTATTTTGCAGTATTATCTGAATCCGTCTGGGATAATTAAGCCATAGTAAACTTTACTTTTTCATGGCTCCCTTAATAGCGGCAAGAAGATCACTGTATTCCTCAAATGCAGGAAGCTCAGGATGATCAGCCTTGATTTTTTCAGTACTTCGGAAAAGGAATCCGGCCTTTGATGCCTGAATCATGCCAAGGTCGTTATAACTGTCACCGGAGGCGATAGTATCATAACCGATTGACTGAAGAGCCTTAACAGTGGTGAGCTTGGACTGGTCACAGCGCATTTTGAATCCGGTGATCTCGCCGTCTGCAGCAACTTCAAGAGTGTTACAGAACAGGGTTGGGTTACCAAGCTTTTTCATAAGAGGTGATGCAAACTGTTCAAAAGTGTCTGAAATGAGTATTACCTGTGAAAAAGAACGAAGCTCGTCAAGAAACTCCTTTGCACCTGGAAGCGGATCGATGGTAGCTATGACATCCTGAATCTCCCTGAGCCCAAGACCATGCTCCTTAAGGATACCAAGTCTCCAATTCATAAGCTTGTTATAATCCGGTTCATCTCTTGTGGTCTTTTTCAACTCAGGGATTCCACTGGCTTTTGAAAAAGCAATCCAGATCTCAGGAACCAATACGCCTTCAACATCCAAGCATGTAATATACATAATATCTCCATTCCGCCGTGTGATACGGCAAAGATAGTGGTGAAAGTCGGAAAAAGGCTATCACCCTTACTTTACACAAAATTAAAAACTATTAATAACTCGAATATATATTATTTGAAATATATGAGTTTATGTAATAATAAATAATTATGACTCACATAAAACCTGTTTCAGGCGATTGATCTTTGGAAGTTTACTGTCAAGCCAGGCATAAATATTATCCCTTACTTCACGCTTGTTTGATTCCCAAATCATCTCATGACGTTTTCCCGGATAGATACGTAAGCTTACGTCATGACCTGTTCCATGTAGCCAGGCATAAACTGTTGCGGGTCCTTTTCCATACTCACCAACCGGATCGGCACCACCTGAAAAGATATAAACAGGAATGATAGGAACCTTGACAGCCCATTTATCTTCACGTATGGAGATAAGCCCGTTTAACATCTCATAATATGCACCTATGGTGAATTTTGTTCCCAAGGGGTCTGATAAATGCTGTTCACATATTTCCGGAATAGAACAGCACCAGGCAGCATCATTGACTGGATCTATGATATCTCTGTTAAATAGATTAGTAATGATTTTTCCGTACTTGTCGGCAGGAGCCATGGCTCCGCTTATCTTCATATCAGCTGTTACGACACCTAAGGCTGAATAAAGGGAATAGTTAAACCCTGCTGTACCGCTCAGGATCAGGGCATCCACATCCGCAGGAAACTTAGTCACATAAGCCCGTGTAAGAAAAGACCCCATGGAATGACCGAAAAGTATGACCGGAAGCTCGGGAAACCATTTTTTTACTTTAAGGATCAAACGTCTTATATCATGAAGTAAATAGTTCCATCCGTTTTTCTCACCGAAGCTGCCGGAATGATTCTGGGACTTGCCATGTCCCTGAAGATCAAGCATGGCAACAGTGTATCCGAGAGCGGTCAGTTCCCCGGTCCATTCAAGATAACGTCCGCAATGGCTCTGCATACCATGAACAATAACCATAACGGCTTTTTGATCAAGCTTTTCGTTTCTGTATAAGCAATTATAAATTTTTCCATCACCATTTGCAGATGGAGCATACCATTCACGTTTTTCCATAGTAATATTTTCAATTTTCAGTCTCGCTGAGATGAGAAAACTGAACCGAAATAAACGGCTCCTTTCTTAAAATAATATAAAAATAAGTGCTGACATATATAGTGATTCTATCATTGCAGCTTAATGCTTTCAATAAATGATTAAGGAAGAATACGCGTCAGGATATTACCGTGAAGTGTAAAGTTAAATTCCACTGCATTATATCCTCAGTTTATTTTAGTCTTACACTTGATTCTATATAGAAA
>SVDD01000079.1:0-2642 GCA_015057945.1 Lachnospiraceae bacterium
CTGATGAAGCGCATCGTGGTCAGTATGGTTTGAAAGAAAAGGTAGATGCTGAGACTGGTAAGATTAAGATTGGTACTGCAAGAGTCATCAGGAATAGTTTGCCTAATGCTACTTACATTGGTTTTACTGGTACACCTATTTCTATGAAAGATAGAAGTACTAGAGAAGTTTTTGGTGATTACATTGATATTTATGATATGACTCAGGCTGTAGAGGATGGAGCTACGCGTCCTGTTTATTACGAAAGCCGTGTTATTAAGCTTAAACTTGATCCAGATACTCTGAAGTTGATTGATACAGAGTATGACATCATGGCTAATAACGCAGATCCAGAGGTCATTGAAAAGAGCAAAAAAGAACTTGGTCAGATGGAGGCAATCCTTGGAAATGACGAGACCATTGCTTCGTTAGTTGATGATATTTTGGATCATTATGAGAATCATCGAGAAAATCTATTAACAGGAAAAGCTATGATTGTTGCTTATTCTCGTGCAATTGCCTTAAAAATCTATCGACGTATTTTAGAGATTCGTCCCGGATGGGAAGAAAAAGTTGCTGTTGTGATGACAGAGAGCAACAAAGATCCGGAAGACTGGCGTGAAATAATCGGAAATAAGCGTCATAGAGATGAATTAGCAAAACAGTTCAAAGATAACGAGAGCCCTTTGAAGATAGCAATTGTTGTAGATATGTGGCTAACAGGTTTTGATGTTCCATCCCTTGCTACCATGTATGTATACAAGCCTATGCAGGGATACAATTTGATGCAGGCTATTGCTCGTGTTAACAGAGTCTTTGGAGATAAAGAAGGGGGACTTGTTGTAGATTATGTTGGCATTGCATCAGCTCTTAAGCAGGCAATGAATGACTATACAACAAGAGATAAAAAGAACTATGGTGATACAGATGTTGCTACGGTAGCTTATCCAAAATTCCTGGAGAAGCTATCTGTTTGTCGTGATTTATTCCATGGTTATGATTATTCAAAATTTACCAATGGTACAGATTTGGAAAGATCTAAAGCGATTAGTGGTGCAGTAAACTTTATCGTTGATGTAAGTAGAGAAAGAGAACGCGAAGATTTTCTTAAGGAAGCTTTATTGCTTCGACAGGCTTTATCACTGTGCTCATCACTTGCGTCTGAAGAACTAAGGATTGAAGCTGCTTTCTTTGAATCGGTACGTGTTCTTGTAATGCGCCTTATGAATAAAGGTGAAGGTAAGAAAATATCCTTACCAGAGATGAATGCGAGGGTTAATGCTTTGCTGGAGCAGAGTATTAAGAGTAGTGGCGTTATTAATCTGTTCTCAGATGTAGATGGTGAATTTTCATTATTTGAGCCTAAATTCCTTGAAGAAATAGGTAAGATGAAGGAGAAGAACCTAGCTGTTGAGTTATTGAAAAAATTGATTTCAGAGCAGGTTATTATTTATAAACGTACGAATGTTGTTAAGTCTGCAAAGTTCAGTGAAATTATCCAGCAGGCAATGAATAGATATCTTAACGGAATGCTTACAAATGAGCAGGTTATTGAAGAACTGCTAAATCTTGCAAAGCAAATCCAAGTTGCACAGCAAGAAGGACAAAAGCTTGGATTAACAGCTGATGAATTGGCATTCTATGATGCTCTGACAAAACCTCAGGCTATAAAAGATTTTTATGAGAATGAAGAATTAATAGCTATTACAAAGGAATTAGCAGAGGCATTACGAAAGAACAAAACTATTGACTGGCAGAAACGTGATTCAGCTAGAGCAAAAATGCGAATGATGATTAAAAAGCTTTTAAAACATCACAAATATCCACCGGAGGGCATGGATGACGCAGTTCAGACAGTTATGCTTCAGTGTGAGCTCTGGACTGATAACAACGATATGATGGGAGAAAGAGTATCAAATTATGCATCAAGATTGGGTGAGTATGTTTCAGAAATCAATAAACAGTAGAGATAATAGAGGGAATTTGAATGACATTAGAAGAATTGATTGAGCAGGGTCCTAAAGTAAAAGAAAAATGCATTAGTAGGGGTGGAATTGAAACCATATCTGGTGAAGAGTACAGTACATGGTTAATGAACTGTAGTCAAAAATTGTTAAGTGATTTCCCGGATAATCCACTAACAAATGATTTTATAGAGATAGCCAAAAATGCTAATGGCAATTTTTCATCAGAATATGACAAACTAATGGGAATACTGAAATCGTTTGAAGGAATAGAGACTAATAAGACGGATTTATCTATTGATTGTATCCTTTCTATGGTTTTGAACAGATTTCATAAAATGGCAAGAAGTATTAAAAATCGTCATGCCAGTAGATCAACCTTACTTATAAAGGATGAATATGATGTTCAGGACTTATTACAGGGGATACTGCGTTTATTTGTTGATGATGTTAGACCGGAAGATAATACACCATCATATGCGGGCGGGAACTCCAGAATAGACTTTCATTTACCTGAATATGACATGTACATTGAAACTAAAATGACAAGAGAAGGATTAACGGATAGAAAAATAGGGGAAGAACTATTAATTGATATTGGACGATATAAAAACTCATGCTCTACACTAGTACATTGAATAATAATTAACTGACACTTAATGAATCATTGGATTTAACTCCAGCTGACTCTGCCTCAAC
>SVDD01000038.1:0-33783 GCA_015057945.1 Lachnospiraceae bacterium
TCCTCCTTACTATGACTTGAATTAATCATAGTAAAAAGAAGCAATTTTTGATATGCACCACCTATTTGACGCTTACTTCATTTCTTTCTTCCGTCAAACGCTTGAAAACAAAGGATTTCTAGCCATTGGTTAATACCATGCCATGGCAGACGAACAGTATCTTAATCATATCATTTTTCCTTGTTTTATCAGGGCTTAAACACCTTTTGAATTTCCATTTGCCGGCATAATATATGCATATTTTGGTATATTTACACCGGCAAATGATGTAAAGTAAGGTGTAATTATTTTTCATTTACACCTTAAGATCTTCTCACAACATTCAGCTTCTCAATTTCTGCCTTTGCATCCTCAAAATTCACATGAGTATAGACATTAAGCGTGGATCCGATGTCTGTATGCCCCATCAGATACTAAAGCGTTTTCGGATTCATCCCGGACTTAGCAATATTGGAACAATAGGTATGGCGGCATTACTGGTCTATGTAAGGTTAATTATTTTTCCGTTCCCGGAACCCCCCACAATATTTGGTCTTTTGACTTACCGTTTGGTTTTTTTCTCCAGGATTCAAACAAAAACTGGTCAAATTTAAAAAAATCTGTTTCCCTGTATGCATACTGTCTATCAAAGCTACCAATATTAGTAATTAATCCATTATTAACAGACCTTAGCGAATACATAGTGTGTGTTGCTAAAGCATTTAGATTTTTATATACCGAGAAATTAAAAGCATCATCAACTTTCATGTGTCTAACTAAATCTGAGTACTCTTTTTTATAATTTACAAATAAAGCCAGATTTATTGCACATTGAGCAAAAACCTCATTTGTTACCCTTTTTGAAAAATATGCAACACCATCATATCCTAGTTTTTTACAAGCCATCATAACTGCTTGCGAAAGTATGTATTCTGATTTGAATGTTCTTCCACATTCTTTTATTCGATACGATGTTGCTATATTCAGCATCATCAATTTTAGCCATACCTAAGCTTTCTTCATCAGCTCCTACTTCAGCAGCACGATCATAAAAAGACTTAAGTTTTTGCGATAATTCTTCATAATAATCAATATCCTTCTCAATTATGAATGGTGCGTAGAATTCCTTAGAAATAAAATTATTTTTTACCCAAGTAAGTTTGTTTTTGTCATTCATTTAATCTTCTTCCAACCTTAGATAATTTTTTCAAAAGTATAACCTCTAAATATCCATCTCAATTTATACAGAAAACTTGTATTTCCCTTTACCCATTCCTTCTACCGGAACGATGATTTTCAGTTCATCTTCCATTCTTTTCAAATAGGAAGTTGCTGTTACTTCCGAACAACCGAGGATTTCAACCACACGTGAATTTCCGAAAACCTCTGTACCTATTTCCTCATTTAACTTCAATATGTTTTGCTTTATTTTCTTTGTATACCTTGAATCCAAGATTTTTTGTTTAAAATCTTTGGTTTCATTCTCAATCCAAACTTTTTTCTTTGGTTTGGTGCCATTTTTTATCTCATAGTATTCTTCATTTACAGGTATAACCACAGATGTAACGTTGTCATTTATATCAAAAGTCTTATAGAAAAGATCCGGAGATCCATTTTCCCGCATTGATCTTTTAGCTTCCCCAATGCCCGTTCCAAAGGATTCTATAATACCTAATGCTTTAAACATATCCCTAATCTCAGGATTTTCCGTGTCTCGCTCATTAAAGAATGTTCTCTCATTCAAATCACTTATTCGAACGGGGGGCAACGGCTTGTTATAATTCACAATGTTTATCTGTTTTTCAGACACGTATATTTGGATGGGCTTACCATTTTCATAGTTGTTATGAACAATGGCATTCGCAAGTAGTTCTTCCAAAGCTACATATGTAAAGTTCTGGATTTTACGATTATCTGCGCTTCCATCAACACGTATAACCAATTCATTTAAGAAATTTGTATTAATGTACTCTAACGCAGAATAGTACTGCTTCCAGATCGCGCCTTTAAAAACTTTGGATTCCATCTTTCTTTTAGTCCCAAACATATCAACTATCAATTCCGTATATGCATATGGAATTCGATTCTCAGGATGATCAGAAAACATGAGGACAGCGTAATTTTTCACACGTCGATCCGTAGGATCATTTTTATCTATTAAGTCCAAAGCCTTAGCCAACTCTTTCTTTTCCATTCCATCACTAATCTTTCTTGAGCTTGTCTTGGAAAAATATTCTCTAAGTAAATCTGTGCTTAAATCATCAAACGATGCCCCGGAGCTTACAATCGAGCTGAAATGAAAATTTGAAAATTTTCGTAACAGATCATATTCCTCATCTACTCTTGCTAGACGTGTATCAGCCTCAATTCTCACATATCTTCCAGGCTTCAGATTGATCTTTTTGTCCTTTTCAGCTTTTTCGGCCACCATGAAAGGGCCACCCGTCTGACGCTTTACAATAATAAGTAAATATCTTATTCCATCCAGAATATTCGTTACTACTTCAAACGAAACATTGGGATATAAAAAAGAACGCAATGAATTAATGGTATTCTTGCATTTTTCCAGTCTCCCTTCAGCAATCCCTTTAATCGGAAGCACTGGAATTGCTTTTTGTTCTTCATTGTTTTCCTCTTCTACACCAATAAAAATATATTGAATATCATTGTTATAATAATTATTCCCATATGCACAGATGGTTTTCAATATTTTATCCAACTGCTGTTCTGATGCCTTGTATTCTATATACGAGCATTCTCTGTAAAACGGACATATCAGACAGCACTGACCACATCTCTTCTCACGGATTCTCCATCCCCTCCGCAACCAAATATATAAATCTTTTCATCAAAAAACACCTCCTGTACCGTATCTCAGATTTGTTTCTGACTATACAATACACGAGGAGGTGTCCGTTAAAAATCACTACATGCCGAATAGGCATCTAATCAACTGATTATCTTCCCAGAGCCGACTGTCCGCCATCCATTGTGACAAGTGAACCTGTTATATTACTGCTCTTGTCTGATGCAAGGAACAAAGCAAGATCTGCAACTTCTTCAGGTCTGCTATATCTCTTTGTTGGATATGATGCAGCAAAGATCTTCATAGCCTCTTCCTTAGAAACATTATCTCCGAGAGCCTGCTTCTCAAGCTTTGTCATCATATCCGGCATTGTTAACCTGCACATCAAGTACACCAAACTTTTCAACGGTCTTTTCTACCATTGCCTTAATCTGATCTTCTTTTGTAACATCAACGACAAAAGTAAGAAGCTTGTCCGGATCTATGTCGAGTGTAGGTATAAAACAGGATGCTGCCCTCGATTTATATTTATCTCTCTTTGGTCCGATATACCGTTTAGGTCGGTCTATATGGATTTTTGAGAGGATGGTGCGCTGTCTTGAGAAAGGGTAGATTTATAAAACATAGATTTGCAAAGCTTATTTCGAAGTTGTTTGCTTTTTTAGTTATATCGGTGTTTCTCGCTTCGGAGGTTTTTTCTGCTTCTCAGAGTGAGGCCGGCAAGGCGGGGACACCTCTTACTGTTGGTGTGCCTGTTGACAGATGCCCTGTTTTTTATCTTGATGATGACGGAGAAGTGACAGGTATAGGCGCGGACCTGATAGTGGCAGTAGGCCAGGAGGCAGGATATCAGGTTACATTTAAGCGCTTAAAGGAAGCAAACCTTAAGGAAGCCCTGGACAATCAGGAGTACGATATCATCATGCCCTTTGGAAGTGCCATACCTAGTGCAAAAGGCGCTTCATCCATCGTTTCAGACAATTTTTTACAGACCCCCTTCACCCTGGTGACAAAAGGAGGCGGGAAACTTCCGCCCATGAATGAACTAAAAGTAGGAATGCTTAAGTCTCTGGGAGGCGGTGCGGAAACAGTTAAACAGCTTTATCCCGGGATGGAGATAGTATTTTATGAAACTATGCCGGAATGCGTAAAGGCGCTTCGTGAAGGGAAAGTGAATGCGCTGCTTCACAATTCCTATGTTTGGAGCTATGTTCTTCAGAAGCCCTCCTACAGTGACCTTACGGTCCAGCCATCAGCCATGTTTTCCATGGATTTCCGGGCAGGCACACTGGATACTGAAAAAGGTCGAGAGATAATAGAACACATAAATGCCGGGATAGAGGCATTACCCGATACACGGCGTCAGGCTATCGTTCTTGATCACACATCCAGGAAACTGTACAAGTATGATTTTTCGGATTATCTGTATGAGTACGGATTGCTGCTGCTTTTGTGTGCAGTGCTCCTTGTTGCCATAGTTCTTATAGCTGCTATGAGAGTAAGGGTGATGCGGCTTGAACAGGAAGAAAAGATGAGGCAGCTCATCGACAGGGATCCTCTCACGGGAGTTCTCAGTATGCATGGTTTCAGAAAGCGTGTTGGGGAACTGCTTCGTGACAATCCCGATACAACATATCTACTTTCCTACAACAACATTAAAAATTTCAAATACATAAATGACAGTCTGGGTAAAGAGGCTGGAGATGATTTACTTCGATTCTGGGCCCATAAATCTATGGAGGTTTTGAAGGATGACGAAGCCATGGGACGTATCGAGGGAGACCACTTTGCAGTCCTTAGAAAGTCCGGTGGTGATGCAAAGATGCGGAAGGATGAAGCTGATGTATTTGAGCCTATAAGAAACTATTTTATTGACAGAGGTAAAGGAAAACGTGTACAGATCTGCAGTGGTATCTATGTTGTGACACCCGGAGATCATCAGAACATAGACGTGGATCACATGCTTGACTTTGCAAGAGTTGCGGAGAAACGAGTAAGGGAAAACAAGAAAGACGGATATGAATTTTACAATCCCGAGCAGTGGGAAAGAGGAAAGAGAACTGCGGATATCATCTCCCATCTTCCTGTGGCTATAAAGGATGGAGAAATTCAGGTATGGTATCAGCCTCAGGTGGATTACAGCAGCGGAAAGATAACGGGAGCCGAGGCTCTCTGCAGATGGAATCACTCTTTGCTTGGATGGCTGAGCCCTGCAGAGTTTATCCCTGTACTTGAAGAGGCAGGACTTATTTATGAGCTTGACTGTTTCGTTTGGGAAAGAGTGTGTCAGGATCTGAACAGGTGGAATGATCAGGGGGTACAGCGTTCGGTGTCTGTGAACGTTGCCAGATGTGATATACGGGAAGAGCGGAATATTCCCGGACACTTCTATGAGCTCATAAGAAAATATGAGATTGAACCTAAGCAGCTTCGTATCGAGATTACTGAAACGGCTTATACCGAGGATCCGGAACTACTGAAAAAAACAACCATAAAGCTGAGAGAATTTGGATTCCATGTGGAAATGGACGATTTTGGAAGCGGGTACTCTTCATTATCCATGCTTAAAGAAATGATGATAGATCGGATAAAGCTGGATTTCCATTTTTTTACAAGTGTGGGAGATCTTGAAAAGGGACGTATCATAGTAAGCTACATAATCAAGATGGTTCGTTCTCTGGGAATGGAGATCATAGCTGAAGGTGTTGAGAATCCCGCCCAGGCGGATTTTCTGAAAGAGCAGGGGTGCAGTGACATGCAGGGATTCTATTTCTATAAGCCGATGCCGGTACAGAAATTTGAGGAACTGGGGGATACCTTTACTGTATAGATGCTGTATTGGATATGTAAAAGGGGGAAGGTTCCCGATGGTGGGAAAGTTCCCCTTTTCATGATATGTATAGTATTTAAGGTAAGAAAATTCGCCGAAAGATAGCAGATATGGTTTTATCAGCTGACTATCTTTTCTACCATGGGACCGTATCTCAGTTCATCCAGCATAGCCTTCTTGTCAGCAGCACGCATAAGGGTCTCACCGATGAGAACTCCGTTTACATCACCTTCCTCGAGAACTGCGATATCCTCATGACTCTTGATGCCGCTTTCCGCTATAAAAAGTATATCCCCGGGAACATCCTTTCGGAGTTTAATGCTGTTCTGTAAATCAACAGTGAAATCCTTCAGATTACGGTTGTTGACACCGATTATTCTGGCGCCTGCATTTACCGCCTTTTTTACCTCCTCCTCATCATGGGCCTCACAGATGGCAGAAAGTCCGAGACTGTCAGCTATCTTTATATATTCTCTCAAGGTCTCCTCATCCAGAAGGGCACAAATTAGCAGAATGATCTGGGCTCCCAGAACCTTGGCCTCATAAATCATGTACGGATCAATGGTAAAATCCTTTCTGAGACAGGGAAGCTTCACTGTTTCTGCAATCTGACGAAGATATTCATTACTTCCCTTGAACCACTTGGGCTCCGTAAGTACAGAAATAGCAGCGGCTCCGGCTTTTTCATACTCATAAGCTATCTTAAGATATGGAAAATCCACCGCAATCAGCCCCTTGGAGGGTGATGCCTTCTTACACTCACAGATAAAACTGATCCCCGGTTCCCTCAGGGCTTTTTCAAATGGAAAACCTGTGTTACAGTTCATCCTCTCTGCTCTCTGCTTCATCTCCTGCGGAGAAACGATTCTCTTTGCCTTTTCCACTCGCTTTCTCGTATGTTCAGCGATGTCCTCAAGAATGTTAGTCATGGTCTTATTCTCCCCTATAATGATATATCACGACATGGCTATAACTTTACATAATTTTATATGAGCATCGTATCACAAGGAGTTATGCTTGTAATCTATCAAAAAGGACTATCTGTTATAACAAACAGATAGTCCCTTCTCAGGTTTTGAACCTTATTTTGTAATATTTGCCGATCGTATATCCTCAGTTCCCCCCGGTGATCCATCAGATCCTTATCAAAAGATTATTCAGCTTAAGTATACATGTATACCTGAATTCTTTTGATAAACCTACGATGATTCTGATTCCGGGATGATGCATGATATCGTTTTCCGAATACATCTCCAACTGCTTCACCGGATCAAATATGAGACAATTATCCCTGATTCGGAGGATATAATCTTCTCCCTTTTTCAGGACACGGACATCTATACTATGGTCTCTTTTATCCTTATTAAATCCATGCTCAATGATATTTCCGCACATTTCTTCAACAGCCAGCGCCATATGATATCTCCGGTATGTGTCGCAGCCGTGGGCCTGACAGAACTTCCAGACCGCCCTCGTCAGCCTGGTAACATCCTTCATGGAATCAGTGCTGAGATCTATGCAGTCCTCCTCAGGCACATCAAAGTCATCAGGAAGAAGCAAAATCTTATCCATGATCCCTTTATGTTCTATGCCTATCCTCCGGCTCTCAAAATATATCAGAACAGCATAGTAAATATACATAAGGATCTGGGTGGCAGGAAATGCAAACCATACAGCATTGGCCTTAAACCAGCAGGAAAGGGCCCCTGCGGAAAGCATCAAAAAACCCGACTCGGACAGGAAGCCGGAAACAGAGGATAACCGGCTCCTTCCTATTCCCTGAAAATAATTAAAATAAATAAGGCTAAGACCGTAAAGAGGCATACCCACCGCATATGACCTTACCGCAACAGTAGCCAGTCCCAGAGTTTCAGAATGGTCCTTTATGTACAGCGAGGCAAACTGCGGAGCAAAAATCCAAGTGAGAACCGCCACTCCCAGGGTGATCATCAGGGTTGCCTGGAATGATGTGAGCAGCAGTCGTTTCATCCTGGGACGATCCTCCTCCCCCATAAGGATTCCGGCCATTACGGCAACTGTATCCGCCATACCTATGGTCAGGCTGCAAAGTATATCATCCGCCTGCTGATAAACAGAGTATGCTGCTATTGCCGATGAGGATGCCACGAGTGCCAGGAGTCTGTTCATAAATGCTGTTCGTAATGTAAATCCTACTCTGAATACCCCTACAGGTATCCCCTGTACTATTATATCCTTAAGCTCACTCCACCTGATATTCTTAAAAGAATACCTGAGTATGATCTCCTTTTTTCTGAAATGAAGCATAAGAACCATCAGTGCCACATAATAACTGATACTGGTAGCCAGACCCATCTCAAAGGTATCTCCGTGAATCACAAATGCCACCAGAAAATCCAGGAGGATGTCAGTAACCGTAAGCACTACGGATGCTATGACCGGGAGATTCCTGTCATTATCAATCGGGTAATAACCGTTCAGGATCCTCATGGCATTAAGAGCAGGAAGCCCCAGGGCGACACCAATCAGATATGCTCTTGCCTTAGGTAAGAGAACAGCAGCATTTCCAGTAGCTCCCAGCATTTTTGCTATAGACGTTGAAAAAGGAATCACTGTAAGCATCACCAGAGCAGCTGTTCCCACTGTCATGGTTATGGCCAGAGAAAAAATCCCCTGTGCCTCCTTCAGTTTTCCTTCTCCTATAAGTCTTGTGAATCTGTTTCTCGAACCGGTGGATATGACCGTTCCGAAAAGTGCAAAGCATGTCATAAGAGGACTAACGATACCAAATGCGGCCATTGAATCCACTCCCAGACACCGTCCTATGATTACACCATCCACTATATTGCCAAGCATGTGTGTAAGCTCGGACAAACAAAACGACAAGAGCTGAACATAAAATGTATCTCTTATGATCCTGCTCTCTTGTATCACTATTCCATTACTCATAATCTGCCAGATGCCTACCCTTCATATACTCTGCCATAGATCTTTATCCATGGTTTTCAGTTGTATTCCTCTATAAGAGGCTTTACTTCAAACTTAAGTTTGAGTATATTCCTGTCATTGATCCGGTTGTAAATCATTTCCCTTGAATTCTTTCGGGCTATCATCAAGCCTAAACCACCCTTATCAATCTCATCAAATTCCTTTTTCTTCACGGCTTTTTTCATCGGGTCGAAAGGAATTCCATCATCATAAAAGGTGACATAATATACATTACCTATTCTTTCGCAGGAAAAGCTGACATTCTCTGCTTCGGAATATTTAACGATGTTTGAAAAAATCTCCTCGCAGGCAAGCAGAATCTTTCTGGAACCGGCATTATCCCCAAGAGATGTAATGATGGTCTGCTTTACTGTATTAAATGACTCCATTTCCGGTGTAAGATTATTACTGCTCATATCGTTATTTTTAAAGATAGTAGCTGTACATGTTATATCATCAAACTGTTCAAGGCCCTGAGAAAAATGTCTTACCGAGTCCACGATGGAATGTATAAATACGTGGGCATCGGTGCATCCCTTCTGATAATTATCATTTACCAGCTCAATAAGCCTTTTATCACCGTATTGTGCCTTTTCTGAGTTCAATGTTTCCGTCACACCATCTGTGTATATAAGAATACCTTCCCCATCCTTGAGAGCTATCTCTTCTTCCGTCATGACCGCATCATCAAATAATCCAAGAGCCATACCTGTGTCCACATTTATAAAGGACGGATTACTGCTGATAAGAACAGGCGGGATATGTCCTGCATTTGCAATGGTCAGGATGCCGGTTTTGGTATTAAGCTTTGCGACCAGTACTGTAGCAAACATATTCTCGGGATTGGACATACAGATCTCACCGTTAACAAAATTAAGTGTTTCGGAAAGGGAAGATCCCCTTCGGAGATTATCTTTAATGGCAGTTCTCACCATAACCATAAAAAGGGCTGCCGAAATACCCTTCCCTGAGCTGTCACCGACTACAACACAGACATTATCATTGTCCAGATTGAAAATATCGTAAAAATCACCGCCTACCTCTCTTGCCGGGTGTCCATAGCCGAAGGCTTCATAGCCATTTCCGGAAAGCCCGTGTTCAAAGGGAACTATGCCGCACTGTATCTTTCTCGCGATTTCAAGCTGTGTTCCTAACTGAACCTTTTCCGCGGTGAGCTTTTTGTTAACATTGAAATACTCGGATATACTTACTGCCATTTCATCAAAGGATTCCTCTATGTCAGTTACCTCATCCTTGAAAAAGGTTTTTCTGCGCTGAGACCCTACATCGAAATCCCTGTTAGTGACATAATGCTTCATCTTACCGGATAGTACCCTGATCGGTTTTATCACCATCCTTCTTATGAGCATAAGTGCTATGACGAAAGTAAGTCCGCTGATAACCATTTCCTGTATAAAGGTACTTGCCAGATATTCACGGGCGAGCTTCATCAGGAGGTTTGTATCAAAGCCGATCCCAATAAGTGCCACCACCTTATCATCCGTATCGGTTACAGGAACAATGTGCAGAAAGATATCTCCGTATATGGTATTTATTATTTCAGAATCCTTTGGTTTTATGCCGCTCAGAACATTCTTTTCTGAATTATTGAGCGGGACACTGTTAACATTACCGCTATCATAGCCGTAATCCTCATTCATACGTACATCATCACTCTGATCACCGGCTGCAATTAAGATATTATGCCTGTTCTCATCTTCATCTATGGTATATAAACTGATAAATTTGGCTTTGAAACCAGAGCATAATTCCCGTAAGATGTCATGGGTCCGTACTCTGTACTCTTCATCCTCCCTAAGTTTATCCAGGCTGCCTTCATAATCAATAGCTGCTTTCACAGTGGAGCCTATAGCCTCTGCTGCGATGGTTCCCTCTTCACGTATCTCATTCAAGGTAAAGATATACTGTATCACCACTATAAGAAGCGAAGAAACAATCAATGAAAGCGTAAACAAAAGCGCAATTCTTTTCAGTATGGATATCCTTAGTTTTTTTCCTTTTTCCGCCATGGTTTTTCCCAGCCTGTCACATATATACTATAACCCGTGTGGTCACCGGGCGGGTCAAAAGCAGACATCCCGGCACATCCCAGTGCGGGCACAAGATCAGGTACCTTTGACCCTGTCGTCATAAACTCATTCAACATTTACTCTCTTGGTTATACCCGTCATGTTAAGAACTTCCAAAACTTCTCCCGAAACAGATTTAAGTACAACGTTTCCGTTCATCAGCTTGTATGCCGATACGATCTGTCTTATACCGGATGATGAAATGTATTCCAGTTCTTTGAAATCAAATACTATGGATGATATATCACTTCCGATTTCTGCCAGCTCAGCCTCCAGATCAGGCGCGGACTGTGTATCAAGCCATCCTTTCAATGCCAAAGTAACTGTATCGCCCTCAACGAATTTTTCAATTTCCATGTTTCCCCTCTCTGTAATAATTAATAAACTATAAAAATCATAAATAAAACACTTTATTATTATACATCATACCACTCTGCCCTTCCATAGATGAACTGACAGATGTCGTACAATCTTACTATATTATGATGTAAGCACAACTGCCTTCGATTTTTAATCGAAGGAGGAACGCGAGCTTTGTGGCAGGTCCAAAGGACCTGGCATGTAGCGTCAGCCCTCGCGAAGCGAACTAAATGGGCTGACGTTCCCAGATGCGCATAGCGCGAAGCGGTCCTATATCGACTTTTGACACTCACATAATTGTAGAAGTAGACAAAAATGGTGAACCGGTTTACAACACTTTTCACAAAGTTTTGAAATCGCTTACATTTTTTGGTCCAAACCCTTGAATCGTCTTTGTGAATAATCTATCATTAATACAGATCTTAAAAAAAGGAGATAATATCATGGCAGGAATTTTAGATAAATTCAGACTTGACGGCAAGGTTGCATGGGTAACCGGTGCATCTTACGGACTTGGACTCGCTTATGCAAAGGCATTTGCAGAAGCAGGCGCAAAGAAGGTTGTTTTCAACGACATCAATCAGGAGCTCGTTGACAGAGGTCTCGCTGAGTACAAGAAGGCAGGAATCGACGCTTACGGAGCTGTATGTGACGTAACAAACGAGGAGCAGGTCAACGCTTTCGTAAAGGACGTTGAGGAGAAGTTCGGCGGTATCGATATCCTCGTTAACAACGCCGGAATCATCAAGAGAATCCCTATGACAGAGATGACAAAGCAGCAGTGGGATCAGGTTATCAATGTTGACCTCACAGGTCCTTTCCTTTGCGCAAAGGCTGTTCTTCCAAAGATGATCGAGAAGAAGTCAGGAAAGATCATCAATGCTTGTTCCATGATGTCAGAGCTTGGACGTGAGACAGTATCAGCATACGCTGCTGCAAAGGGCGGCCTCAAGATGCTCACAAAGAACATCTGCTCAGAGTACGGCCAGTACAACATCCAGTGCAATGCTATCGGACCGGGATACATCGCTACACCTCAGACAGCTGCTCTTCGTGAGAAGCAGGCTGACGGTTCCATGGCTCCATTTGATCGTTTCATCCGTTCAAAGACACCTGCACAGAGATGGGGCGAGACAGAGGATCTTCAGGGTCTTGCTGTATTCCTTGCTTCACCTGCATCAGATTTCATCAACGGACAGGTCGTTTACATCGACGGCGGTATCCTTGCTTACATCGGTCAGGATCCAAGCCAGCTTGATGAGTCAAAGTTCCAGGAAGTTACAGGCGTTGAAGAAGTTAACGTTGTAGACAAATAAGAATTGGCTCATTTTACCCTTAAAATGACTGACATTTTATAGATTGTTTTAAAACACCCCCTAATATGACGAAACAAAGCTCCCGCTTTATCAGAAAGTTGATAAAGCGGGAGCTTTATTTATGATGTAAGCACATAGCCCACGAGAGTGTGCGGTGGTATCATCGGCAAATGGCAAATGCTATCGAAACTCACATCTTAATTACTGTCCATATAAAATCTACGGCACGAGACGTCCTAGCATAACTGCCCTTCCGTTGGTGCTTGCATCCACACAGGTGGACATGGCGATGATTCTGTCATCGGATAAAACATCCATATCCTCATGGATATGGAGAGCATTATTCTTTACAAAGTCAATAAATTCGGAAAAACCGGCTTCTGATTGTTTATCCGCCAAAATAAAAATATGGTCATCATAGGCATTCGTCTCGAGACAGGCCCAAAGCTCTACCTTACAGGTCGTGTCAGGAAGATACAGTGTTCCTGTTCTGTGCTCATCGAAATATCCTTCGTTAAGGAACTCCATGATATCCCCGAACATGGCGCCGTTATCCATGTGATGTCCGTAGATCAGGTTGTATCTGTCACTGAAATCACGCTTGTTCTGGGCCGCAAGGAATATGGCTCCGGACAATGAAAATTCTCCATACAGGTCCTTATTCACATATTCCATATCATTTTCACCCTGGAGAAGAGGATAATCGATGTGCGTATCATCGATGACCAGCCAGCCGAGAACATCCTGATTTATGGCCATAAGCTCCTCAAGGGTAGGATTGTCCTCTCCCGGCTGCCCGGATGGCTTGAACTTAAGCAGCTCACCGTTTGGAAATGCTCCTCTGTAGACATTGTAGGTGTCCCACAGCGCATAGCCGCTGTAGCTCATAGCCACCACAACGAACATGGCAACCATAAGATTCAATATTCTGTTTCCTGCTCTTGCCACAAAAGATATAGTATCCAAATTATTTCCTCTTAGATGTGCGTGTCAAACATTCCTGCAGCTAACTGCAAGGGCTGCCGCACTCATTCATTACAATGGGCCGATATGTTAAAGGAGCATCGACATCCTTAAATGAATGGCGATGCCCCTGTTAAAGGCGATCAGCTCGCTTTAATATCCAAACTTTTATAGTACAGGACCTGTTCACTTCTTCAATCAGAATCAGTTCATTCTTCGTCTTATGAATGCCCTGGTCCATCCTGCAAGAACTGCAATTGCAGCAAGGAAGCAAAGTGCCGAAACCATCATAAAACTGTTATCACCGGTCTGAACCGCACCTCTGGCAGCTCCAAGAACCTCTCCGACAGGGGAGTTGTTTATCATCTCACGGGTCGCACCAAGTACTTCACCGACAGGACTGTTATCGATAGCCTCTCTTACTGCACCGAGAACACTGCCCTCAGAAGAATCTGAAGCATTATCATATCCTGATGCTCCGGCAGATGAGCCGCCACCGGAGGATGAACCGCCGCCGGATGTGCTTCCTGAGCCTGAAGTGCCCGCCGAATAGTGATTCGTAAAGGTGATCGAATCAAGGTTCTCTGAACCCTTTGTTATGATTCTTGTAGCAACAAGCTTTCCATCAATCTTCTCTACTATTGCCTTTACCGTAAATACCGTATCATCGTATGTGAAGCCTTTTGTTCCGTCGTTTTCCTCCAGGACAGTATAAGTATAAGTTCCTTCCTTCTCGTAATAGATGTTTCCGAACTCATAGGAACCTACACCGGTCTCAATGGTCTTCTTTCCATCAGAGCTTCCCTCCATCATCGGGAATGTCCTGTCATCTGCTCTCATGGTGAAATGGAACTTCACATCATCCGGAGCTGTGCCTGAGTCATTGATGACCACCTTGTTTACAGGAGGATCAATAAAGCACGGCGCATATACATTAACGAACTCAGCAGCTTCCTGCTTCTTCGTTGAATCTTCATCTTTATAAACCTTGACTACGGAAGCCTTTAAACCACCGTTTTCATCATTCTCTACAAATACAACAGCAGTATACACTGTTTCATCGTATACATAAGCGTCTGTACTTCCTGCTGTCTGTCTGATCTCATATCTGAAATCTACAGGCTTTGTAAAGGTCTTCGTGAACTCAGCCTCAACTGTTTCACCCTTTTTTGCTTTCACTGTGATCGATGTCTGATCGAACTCCTCAGCATCGTCCAGCGGAGTCATCGTTATGATAACGTCCTCCGAGGAAGCCTTCTCTCCCTCCATGGTGACCTTTACGGGAATCTTTACATCCGTTTGATAATTTGTTGCCGCAAATGCACTAATGTTAAGAAGCAAAGCAAACAACCAAAAAAGGAATGCTCCTATATAGCTTTTTCTAAATACCCTACTCATCTTCACGAGCCTCCTAACCAGTTTGCTCTGTTGTAACGATACGGCCTAAAACAACCGCACGACCATTCGTTGCTGCATCGACACAAGTCGATAAACTGATAATTCTATCCTCTGCTGTCACACCTATATCCCTATAATGTGTAGCAGCTTCTTTCACATAATCCTGAAATGCCCCCATATCCGAATTGTTCTTTGTGATATCGTAGATGAAACTCTGGTATGCATCACACTCAACTATAGCATACAGCTCGATATCATAAGTTCTATCCGGAAGGAAAAGATTTCCGGTCCGGTGTTTGTCAAAGTAATCCTCAGCAATGAACTCCATGACGTCACCAAACATACCGCCATTGTCCATATGATGTCCGTATACAAGGTTATAAGGATCACTGAAATCCGGCTTATTGTAAGCCGATACAAAGATCGCTCCGGAAAGTGAGAACTCACCGTAAACGTCCTTGTTGACATACTCCATGTCATCCTGCCCCTGAAGTACAGGATAGTCGATATGAGTATCGTCTATGGTTAACCAGGCCTTAACATCTTTGTTAATGGCTCTTAATTCTTCAAATGTGGGAGCATTGGAAGCTCCACCCATACCCGGTTTTAACTTCAGAAGGTCACTTGACACGAATGCGCCGCTGTAGGTGACATATACATCCCAAAGAGAATAACCGCCATACGCAAGCATCGACACGATCATGACTGAAGCTATAAATCCAAGTATCTGATTGCCGATCCTGGCCAATGTTGCCGCTCTCTCCATCGGACCTCCCCTGAAATTTTGATATACAGATTATTTTTTCGGTGAAGCATGTCCCTTATGATGTGAGTGTCAAAAATATTTGCCGCTCACTAATGCCCTTGGCATCATATCGTAGGATGCTTCACCGAATACTGCAAATTAAATTTCTGTAATACGCTAAGCTACAGATTAGTCCTCAAAAGACTCTTTCTTGCGAAGGAATGTAAATGCTGCACCGCCTGCAAGAGCTACCATAAGAGCATAAGGAGCGATGTCCATAGCTACACCTGTAGGAGTTACAGCATTACGGTTGTTTGTAAATGTGATCTTCTCAGCACCTGTTGCAGGATGGTCTGAAAGATTACCGGATACAGAAAGGTTTGTTGTTGCGTTAGTAAGCTGTTCTAATGCGCTGCCTGATGTGCTTACTGTGTATCCATCATATGCATTAAGATTCTCTGTGATAGTATAAGTTGTTGTATCAGGAAGTCCGGCAATTTTGAAAGTACCATCATCAGCAAGCTTGAGATTTGTGATGCTTGCATTTCCAGCATCATCAAATGTTACAGTAACATCAGTTGTGTTGTTCTTCTTTGCAGTTATTGTTGCACTCTTTGGTCCACCTGCAAGTGCAATAGTGAAATCAAACTCCTTAGTAAGCTCACCCATTGAACCTGTTACCTGCTTCTCAAGTGTAAGATCATAAGTTGTGTAAGTGTTCTTAAAACCTGTTGTCTTAGCTGTATATCCATCCTTTTTATCAGGTGCAGCAGTGCTGTTTGAAAGAACAGAATACTTAATCTCTAAATTATTATTACTATTTCTTTCTACATATACATCAAGAGTCTTTGATGCATTGGTATCATTTGTGATTGCTTTGTTATTAGATGCCTCAGTAACTGTGTATCTGTAGATACCCGGCTCAGTAAATGGAAGTGTGTTACCGAATGTACCTGTGATTTTCTGAGTTAAAGCTGCATTTGTATTAAATACTGCTTCTGTAAATGTTAATGTACCAACACCTGCTTTAATCTCGGGTGTTGTAGCTGTTGCAGCTACTGCTAATTCAGGTACTGATTCTGCACTAAAAGTTATTTTTGCTGTAGGTGTAGGTGCATTTTCATCTGTCTTAGTAAGAATCTTCTTGAATGCTATCTCTCCTTCATAAACTGTCTGCTCTGCTGCTCCTGTTTCTACTGTTGTTCCAGTTGTTCCTTCATTGTCAGCGAAAGCTCCGAAGCTCATTGATACAGCAAGCATACCTGTCATAACAAGTGTTGCAAGTTTGTTTACATTCCTTCTCATAATTAATTGCCCTCTCTTAATAAAAACTACTCTTTTACCTTTTTTATATTCAAATAAGCACCCGCACAGATACTTTATTTGATGAGATTATTCCGGATACAGGTCTTACAGACTCGATCTTCTTATGATCGTGATGACCTTACCCTCTATTTCATTTTTCTTTACAGCTCCGAAATAACGGCTGTCCCTGGCACCGTTTCTGTAGTCACAGAGGATGAAATATTCATCATCCTGCAGCTTTAACGGGTACTTAACATAATCCTCATATTTAGGTGTGCTGTAAAAGATATCACTTTCAATCATGGTACTATCATTGATCTTAAGTGTTGAATCATCGGTTACTTCAACTTTGTCTCCGCCCTTTGCCACAACTCTTCCTGTGTAAGTTTTTCCATCCTTGGTAAAAACCACCACATCATCGGAATTGATCCGTGTCTCAAGCCTATAGAAAAGCATCAGGTCTCCTGCGCTGATTCTTGGTTTCATATCGTCATTGGCCATAGGCTTTAGTCCGAAGATCACGAAGAACATGATGTACATCATGATGATCATGACTGTAAGTCTGGAGAAAAAGGAACTGATGTCATTTATCTGGCTTAGTCTTTTACGTCTCTTCCTGATAGCTTCATCAACAACTGTTCCCTTTTTTCCTGTGGCCTCTGACTTCCGGGAACTGTCGTCATGAGCACTGTATTCTTTACTCATTACCGTCCTCCGTTTACTGTATTCAGTTTTTCTTTCAAAGACTTTATTTCCTGATCACGTTCCTCGAGAAGCGTCCGGTACTTAACCTCCTGAGCATCAAATACTGATTTGTATTCGTTGTTCAGGTCATCAATTTTTTTCCAGACACTGTTCTCCGAAACCCCTCCGAAGAGGGATTTCCGGAACTTCATCTTTTCAATAAAGTCAGCTATATCTTCAAATGTTCTCGATGCCATTTTCTTCCGCCTCTTATTAATCAATCCTCAAACATACGACGTCTTCTGAAATCAAATGCAAGGAAACCAAGAGCACCGATTCCGGCAATCGCTATCGCGATGAATGGAAGCATATTGTCATAAAAACCGGTAGGAATCAAAGCATTAAGCGTATTTACAAAATTAATTGTGTTGACACTGCTAACCTCAAGCACATCTGTGACGCTGGACTTTTTATAGCCTGCAAGTTTCGTTAAAATACTCTCGGATTCCTGTTTCCACTTAGTCTCATATTCTGCATAAGGCTTTCCATCTTTCACCTCAACGATCTGATAGCTTACACCAGCCGGTAAATTGATAGAAACAGACTTTGGCTGATCGACGAAGTCAGGTTTTATAATGAATCTGTATGCACCATCCTTCTGAGGAACCAATTTGATGCCTGATTTCTTATTTTCATCAAAGTTAAGACTTACGATATCATCATCAGTATAAGCTTCAAGCTCAGATTTCTTTGTGATTTCATCAACCTTATTCCTGAAAAGATAAAGATCAAATGTTGTTTCCTGAGCCACCGCCATGTTTCCTGTGTAGGTATTGGAAACTGTCAGAGTTTCAAACTTAAGCTCATTACAAGCTGTGATTACCTCTTCATTATCTGAATTTTCCATGGACTCCAGAACTTCGAATTTCTTACCGTCCGCACTGAATTTGACATTCTTAAGCTTACCGTCCACAAGCATAGGATGATATGTCTTTTCTTCAAGTTCAAACTTGTGGTTATCACTCTTCTCGGCGAAATAGTAAGTGTGTCCTTCTCCTAGTTTGTAATACTCCCTGTTATCTTTATCAGTAACTGTGGAATATCCTCTGAGCTCAGTATGTTTCTCATTGCCATCCTTATCATACACACTGACTAATCTGCCGGGGGCAAGATCGATACTTACGCCCTTCCAGGTAATGGTATTGTTTACCTCATCAGATACGGCACCTTCTGAAGAAAGTACCATGGCTTTCTTATAAGGCTTTTTAGTATCACCGTCCTTGATCAAATCAAGGGTGATGGAGTCATTTTCGATATAGGTCTTTTGAGTCTTTATATCAGACATCTTCCAGACCTTCTCAACCCCGATACCTGTGCCTTTCAGCTTTATAGGGTCAGGATTATCCATTTTATATGGATCTTTCTTTTCAGGAACAGGATCCTGTCCTGTTACTTCTTTAAGTACCGAATAATTAACTACCGCTTCAGTGTTTGTCTCATAGGTCCAGCCATCGTCACCATGAACCAAGTGCTCATCGGTTACTTTTCCATCTGCAATGTCTTCATAAGCCTGCTGATTGGGCCATACTAAAAAGCTCACTGAATATGTAGCTCCATCTACAAGTTTAAAATTATTATCTTTACCTCCTATGTACCAGTCAACGCTTGATGTTCCATCTGAATTTTTGCTGTATGAAGCAGGATAAGCTTTAATCTTCTCAAGCTCGGAAGATAAGGCATTTCCATCCTTGTCCACAACACTGTATGTAAATCCTGATGTGTAACCAGCGATCAGTGTTGAAGCAGTAAGACCGGTAATTCCGTCAGTGATTTCAACATCTGCATAAGACAAATTCCCCTTGATTACTTTGACTATATCCTTAAATGTACTGTTTATGGCATCCTGATCTGCAGCGGTACGGTAAAAACTTCCATTGTTATTTACCAGATTCTGCATATTTCCAGCATCACCGAAAATATTGATGGCATAAAGCTGCTTATTGTGATTTATGAGATCATCCGCTGCCGCTTCTGCTGCTTTCAGGTTATAATCCCCGGGATCACTATTTCCGGTACCATAAACGCCATAATATTTTTTATCGTAACTATCGGTGTATCTGCCATTGGCATTTACCCTGTATGTAGGATTACCATCTGATACAAAAATCACATACTCAGGATCTGTATCATTAAAGCTATACTCATTTGCCTTTATCAGAGCGCCTTCCCAGTTTGTACCTCCTCCTACTGTTTTCTCACTCTTAGCCTTCAGGGCTTTAATTGCTTTTTTTATCTCAGCTGCATCGCCAGACTTTCCAACGGGGAGATCAACGGTACCACCAAAGGTAATCAGTCCGATTTCAACCTTTGTTTTTCCACCTTTATTGTTTGCAAGTAATTGATCAATCAGGTGGCATGTGGATACCTTAGCTGCCTCAAGCCTTGAAATACTTGACTTTTTATCATATCTTTCACCGGTATAGTTTTCGCGCCCGCCAATTAATACATATTCCCCGTCAACATATTTGTAAGAGCCATTATTTGCAAATGCATAACCTTCTCCGGCCGAATCATCCATACTGCTGGATAGATCAAACACTATAAGAACATCTGCATTTACATCAGCTGTTGCTGACTTGGCTTGTCCTGTGACGCTAAGTGACAGTGTATATGTACCGTCGCCATTATCCTGAAGATTTTTATCGCTATCTATGGCATTTAAATCTCCGAAATCAGGAAGAGTACTATCAGAATATGGTGTTTTCTCATAGATAAGATATATTTCATCTAATATTAATTGATCATATCTTTCTCCATCATAAGGAATGTAATGATAATAATAATGATATTTAGAATTGAACCAATCCCACTCCCAATCGCGTACAGTTTTACCTTGTATATATAAGGTCTTCCCTTCTATTAGATCATTATTTATCAGCTTAAATGCAGAATTATCATCTTTTACATAATATCCATCATCATCCTGAGGCAACGCTGATTCATCCCCATCATAGTAATATAATTTGGGGTGTTTATCTCCTGAAGCGTATGCTCCATAGTCAGATTGTTTCCAATTATAGTAATTATTGGAACCTACAAGTTTACCATCGTTATAATATTTAACGATGAAACTATTCTCGACTGATTTTACATCAGTTATCTCCTGTCCTTTAGGGGAATTAAGTCTTGCACCCTTATATTCGTAACCTGTAATTCCTCCCTCAACATCAGAAAGCTTAATATCACTATAAACATCGTAAGCGTAATAATCGTAGTAACCATCCCAATCGATATAGTAATCACGTGCCTGATGATAAACTCCCAAATTCAAGCCTCTGGAATTCACTTCCTGTCCGTTAATTTTGATCGGATTACCATCAGAATCAACATAGTGAACCCTGATATCAGCTACAGGAGTACCCTCTGCCTTCCATGTAATAGCAAATACCGAGAAGCTTTCAACCTCGAACTCAGCAACTGCACTGGCTACGTTAACTGTGTTGTCATCATTCTCCGCATCTTCCTCTGTATTTGTCTCAAGGTCAGAATCAGAGATTGTCTCGTCATTCTCATCAAGAAGCTTAACGTCCTCAGTTGCTGCTACCTTTTCGGTTTTCAATGTGCTTTCTGTTTCTTTTAAGTGGTGAATCTCAAGAGATGATGCATCGATCTTTCCAAGAAGACTTTCATCACTAATTGTTATCTTTACCTTTACAGGCTTTTGAGGCTCAACCTCCTTGCCCCAGAAATCCGTGAAGCTCACATCCAGTGACTGTGAATGGTCATAGATATCGTTTTTCTTAAGCTCTGCTATCTCTTCATCGGAAAGGACATCCTTTGAGCCGTCCTTTTCTTCAGGCTTACAGAGCTTCTTTACTGAAAGCTTCGGATCTGAAATCTCAAATGCATCTCTTGATGCAAATACATCTACTTTGAATCCGTCGATTTCTGTCTCATAATGAATCTTTCCAAGTTCATCAAGTGTGTACTGTGCGATCTTTGCTACCTTGATGTTCTCCTTGGCTGCATCCTTATCTTCCTTTACAGCTTCTTTTGCTTCAGCTATCTTTTCCTCTGCGAATTCATCATACTCGGTCTCATCTATCTCAGAAGCTGATGCTTTTTTGCTTGATGATTTCTTTCCGTCAGATGATTTCTTATCATCTGTCTTATTAACTTCAGCGGTTTCTTTTTTCTCTGCGCCTGTTGTCTCAGCAGCTTCAGTTTCAGGTGTTTCAGTCTCAGCGGTTTCTGTCACTGCTGAAGTTGTTTCTTCTGCAGATTCAGCAGCTTCTGTTTCTTCAGCTTCTTCCTTGTCACCGCTGAACAATCCGGTCACATCATCTGTAAATCCCCGGAAAGCATCTGCTATCTTCTCAGGAATGGTCTTCTCAATCTCTGTCTTATCTTCGGTCTCATCTGCTTCTGCAGTAGTTTCTAAAGATGCCTCAGTGACTTCAACCTTTATACCTGATTCTGTATCTTCCGATACTTCCAAAGTTTCTTCTGTTTCAACTTCAGCAGTTTCTGTCTCTGATGTCTCTCTTGACTCTGTTATACTCTCTTCCGTCTCTGCCTCGGTTGATTCCGCTGCTGTCTCAACTGCCTCAGCAGTTTCTTCTGTAGTTCCCGGAACTGTCTCAGCTACAGTTTCTTCTGTCTCAGCATCAGGTGTGGTCTCTTCTGCTGCAGTCTCTGCAGCAACGCTTTCAGCTGCCGCCACAGTATATGTCGTTTCAACAACCTTTGCTGTCTCAACAGCTTCTGTTGCCTCCGAAGTCTTTGCTGTCTCAGAAGCTTCTTTTGTCTCAACTGTCTTTGCTGTCTCTGCAGTTTCTGTTATCTCAGCTGTCTTTGCTGCTTCTGTGGTTTCAACAGCCTTTACTGTCTCAGAAGCTTTCTCTGTTTTTTCTTCGTCAGCCTTCTTCTTTCCTGCCTCAGCAAGAACCTTTTTAAGAGCCGCGTCCTTTCCGCTTACCGTAACCTTGTCATAGGTAATGTCATCAACATTAAGTGTGAAATTAACTGACTTATCGGAATTGTTCACGAACATGAAGGTGATCTTCTCTTTGCCCGTAAGCTCGTAATCAGAATTATCAGCACTGTCCTGTTCAGGCTCTTTATAGTAAGCATCCTCTCCGCCGTTTATCAATGTATCAACGTCTGTTGCAGGCTCGTAAAGGATGATGTCCTTCTCTGTACCGTAACGGAACTCTACATCCTTGGAAGATGCAGCTTCATCTCTTGTGAGCTCACTGGCACTTGCTATGTCCATAGCCTTACGCATCTTCTCGTCCTTCTGAACGAAAATACGAAGTTCTGCTTCTGCCTCATTCTCAAGGGTTTCGGATACAGAACCTGGAACTTCTACAACATAGAGTCCGGGATTCTCATTGAAAAATGCCTCATATTCTTTTATCGCTTTTTTACTGTCTGATGTTGCACCGAGATAATCCTGTGCATCGAAAAGCTCATTCTCGCGAATGGCTGTAAGAGCAGCCTCTCTAAGGTCATCACTCAGGAGATTAAGAGTAATGTCTTTGCGGCTGATGGTGCCCCCTTTAACGGAAGCTCCGGATTCTGCTGCTTCTGTTTCTTCTGAACTGCCGGCAAATGCTGGTATCTCAACATGAGAAAATACCATGCTTGCAGCGAGAAGCGCAGCTATCCCCTTTTTGATATCATTTGTACGAATTACTCTTTTTCTCATATACTACCTCAATCGAAGCCAAACCCCTTTTGACTTTTCATTATCACTCGGGGCATTTTATCAGTCACCGCATTAACGATTCACTTAAATTCCAAAAACCTTTTTAGAATTATTACTAATTTCTTAATTAAATACATAATTTTGATAGTATTCGTGCCAACAAATCTTAATTTATATGTGATATTGTATAAATTTAATGCATCTTCACCTTTGCGATGATCTTTCGTATCATTTTGTTCTGATCTCCGGCCCTGCATCACTTCTTTCATGAGTTTCTTTAGTTATGACATGAAGTATGATCTCCCCGGGAACAACTTCATATATTCCGTCTTCCTTCGACGGTTCTGCTGCAAATTCTTTAATACAGTTGAGTGCCTTCAGCACAGTATCATTTATTCCTTTGTATCTTTCGATATTTTCAATGTGATCAACTATCATCTGAACCTCCAATTAAAACAGCGGAAAGGGTCACCCCATTTCCGCCGTTCATAACTATTTAAATAAGAATATGTATAACCCCTTTTAGACTTTTCATCTGATTATCTCTTCAATCTGATGGATTATTTTTTATATTACGACCAAATGACAGGCAAACATTTAAGAAAATGTTCATCATCCGCTGTGGAAGCTGGATAATTCTGCCGGTTGCCCGCTATTCTCTTTTTATAAAAAATGCAGATTTTTCACCCGTTTCATCATCTTCAGTCAAAACTTGCCAATACCGTACATAACGTGTATAGTATCGAAAATTTATTTTTACCGGAGGGTATTGATTTTGAAGACATTCAGATTGAAAAACGGAACTCACGAAGTAACTGCAGTTCGTTACGATATGGGTTCAATCGAGGGATATAAGGTCCAGTACAAGCCAAATTGTAACTGGGTATGGTGTGAAAGAACTGGCTTCGAAAGAGACTACGAGCCTTGTAATTAATCAGGTAGGGAAACAGCTCCCTACTCGACTCACGATAGCCACCACATGTTCATTTACACCGATGTGATGGCATTATTGTAAAAAAACAGAACGTCCGGGGGAATCCGTTTCCCCCGGACGTTCTGTTAAGTCATGGTAAGACTATCATACCTCATAAGTCAAAAGAATATCTGCGGTTCCGTGAATAGTGTAATCTCCGCTGCCTGCCGGGAAAAATATACTGTCCCCGGAACTAAAGCTCATTTTAGTATCCTGATTTTGTATTTCTCCGGAGCCCTTCGTGACAAGCACATGTAAAAAACTATCGCCGTTGACATTACCATGTACCTCACTGATCCTTGCGCCGTCAAGTATCAGGTGGTCAACAGTAAAATAGTCACAGCTTCCTATGTGAGGATAGTAATCCTTTTGTGCATCCGACCTTATACGTCTTGTTACATCAAGAGCCTTCTCCACATGCAGCTCTCTGGGCTTACCGTCTCTTCCGATGCGTCCATAATCATATATCCGGTAAGTGACATCAGAATTCTGCTGTATTTCCGCCACCAGAACCCCGGCTCCCAATGCATGAAGAGTACCTGCTTCAATGAAAAACACATCCCCGCGATGAACCTCTTCTTTATGCAGCACCTCAGGAAGGGTATTATCGTTTATACGTTTCATGAACTCTTCCCTGGATATTTCATGCTCAAATCCATAATAGATCGACGCCCCCGGCTCCGCATCAACTATGTACCACATCTCAGTCTTACCATGCTGATGCTCAACTCTGGATGCATATTCTTCATCAGGATGAACCTGTATGGACAGCGCTTTCCTTGCATCTATAAATTTGGTCAATATGGGAAAATCTTCGAATCTTCTGCAGTTTTCTCCCAAAGTCTCTATGAAACCATATTTCGTTATATAGTCTTCTAATGTCAGCCCCTTTTCATCACCGCAAGAAACACTGCTTGGGCAATCCCGGTTACAGCTGAGTTCCCAGCTTTCAGCCAGAACCTCTCCATCATATTTTTTATTATATTCATCTATGAGACGGCTTCCTCCCCATATATAGTCCTTAAATCCCGGCTGTAATTTTATCATTGCCATATCTGCCTCTTTTAAAGTTCATTTATGTCCGTCATTCCTTTTCTGCCTTTTGATCAGAAAAAAAGCATTTACCAAGCTATACATTGCACTTTGATAATGCCGCCTCATCAGCGATCACCGTCAGTGAATTATGTATCTGCAGAATAGATGCCGGTACTTTAGGAGTCACTTCTCCATAGAGTGCCTGCTGCAATGCATCAGCTTTGTCTTCTCCGCTCGCTATCAGTAGAATGCTTCTGGACTGCATTATCGTCTTTATCCCCATAGTTACAGCCTGCCTCGGCACCTTACCGGGATCATCGAACAAACGGGCATTGGCAGTGATAGTACTCTCCGTAAGATTTACCAGATGGGTTTCCTTTGCAAATGATTCTTCCGGCTCATTAAAACCTATATGTCCGTTTCTGCCTATTCCCAAAAGCTGCAGATCCACACCACCCAATGACTGAATCAGTTCATTATACCTTTTACATTCAGACGACATATCAGCTGAGTTTCCGTGGGGAACATGAGTATGATCAAAGTCTATATTTATGTGGCTGAACAGATGCTGATTCATATAATATCTGTATGAATGAATGTTTGACTCTTCCAGCCCGACATATTCATCAAGATTCACTGTACTGACTTCACTGAAATCCAGATCTCCTTTTTCATACCACTCTATCAGCTGCCTGTATGTGCCCTCAGGGGAAGATCCCGTAGCCAGCCCCAATACGCAATTGGGTTTCATGATGATCTGCGCCGATATAATATTTGCCGCTTTTCTGCTCAATTCCTGATAGTCTTTTGCTTTATATATTCTCATATAAATCTCCATTCCGCGGGCAAACCGCAGGCGCAAACAGTGATGAAAGTTCTACTTTCCTTCACATTATTTCCTCACCGGGTTTTTCCCTGTCGCTATCTTATCTCATAGCCCTTATCTTTGAGGCACCGATTATCCCTGCATCATTCCCAAGCTCTGCCAGTCTTATATCCGTTTTCCTTTCCGAATAACGTGAATATATCATCGTAGCAACCTGTTCTTTGACGGGTTTCAGGAGCAGTTCTTCTCCGATTCCGCTCAGACCTCCGCCTATGACCAGACATTCCGGCTGAAAGATATTTATGATATTTGCTATACCTTCCGAAAGATCGGAAAGAAAACTTCCGTAGGAAAGCTTCGCGATTTCATCACCGCTTTTTACCGCTTCCATTATCTTTTTTCCATCCAGCTTCTGCCCCCGGGAAAGCTGTTCATATAATGCGGATACTGCTTTCATCTCACCGCACCCCGGCATTTTTCTTCCGAAGGTTTTCTCCTGTTCTCTAAGCATTTCTTCTGTCTTCTGTACCAGCGCTGTAGCAGAGGCATAGGCTTCAAGGCACCCACGTCTTCCGCATGTACACTGCCGCCCGCCGGTATGGATGACCATATGCCCTATTTCCCCTGCTGCGCCATTGATTCCATGCCAGCAGCGTCCATCCATAATTATGCCTCCTCCCACACCGGTGCCCAGAGTCAGCATGACCATGGAACCTGTTCCCTTTCCTGCACCATACATGTACTCTCCTATGGAAGCTGCAACTGCATCATTTTCTCCGTATACATCCATCCGGAATTTGTCCCTCAGCATATTTACAAAGGGAACGTTATAAAATTCCAGATTATTTGCATACTCAACGATTCCTCTGTCACTATCCACAGTACCTGGTATACCGGCACCTATACTCCGGCATTCACCAAGCCTTATACCCTTCTTCCTCAATACCCGGGAAACAACTTCATAGATAGAATCAACTATTTCTTCAGGTGATCTCGGAAGATCCGCCGGAACAGAATCCTTATGGAGCAGTTTTCCGTGTTCATCAACTATGCCGCAGGCTATATTGGTGCCTCCCAGATCTATTCCTATGTCATATTTCTTATTGTCATATTCCTTTATGCCATATTCCTTCATATCGTATTTCTTCATGTCCGATGTCTCCTAGTCAGCAAATTCTTTTACGATTTCAGGTCTTGTATTCATGCTTCTCGGTTTTATATGAACATTTTCCAGTTTCACATTATCGGCATGTCTTATATACAATCCGTAGGCAGGCAAATCACCAAAGGCGTTTGATTCAGGATAGTCATCCACATTCTCCGCCACAGAATTTTTAAAGCTTATGGATTCTTTATTGTCGTTGTATATGACTTCAAAATTTCGGATAACTGTATCTTTTATTCTTCTCTCTGTCAGGGTTCCTTCAGTGGTTTCGGTCACTGAATCGTCACCGGCGGATAAATCCCTGCACATGGCAGCGGTAAGAGGTGTATCGGACATCTGATTTTCCTTTCGGTTTGATTGCCTGTACATAAATCCCGTAATAAGAGACGGGATTTCAGCATCTGTGGCTCTTACGTTTTCTATCAGAACGTTTCGTATCTCTCCGCCATTCTCCCTCTCTCTTTTGTCATCATCGTTATGGAATCCGTATTTATTTCTTTTATTTAGCAAAATCATCAGCGGGCATACAACCTTATCCATCGTAATGTTTCTGATCCTGACTTTACGGATGAGGGCTCCGTCACAGGATTCCACAGCTATCCCTCCTGTCATACCGGGGTATATATCCGGCAGCATGAGACGGCAATCGGAAATGTCGATATCCTCAATATCAAAATACGTTTCTGTTCCTATCTTTATTCCGTTCATAACGGAAACGACGGTGCAGTCTCTGACTTTTATATCCCTGCATCCGGTCTTTCTTTTTCCGGTATCAGTCCGTACACTGGCCTCTCTTCTGAGCTTTTCCGCTTCCGCTCCTTCTCCTGATCGTATCCGCGGGCTTTTCAGGCATATTCCGTCATCCGCCGAGGAAATAAAGCAGTGGTTTATGGACACATCAGAGGAGTTCATAATGTCTATGCCGTCAGCATTGGCAACATGACGGTTATCGTTGATGACCGTATCCCTGATTTTTACATGCTCACAATTATCAAGGACCAGAGTCCATGACATGGCATCTTCTATAATGATGTTCTCAATCTCCACATCTTTACAGTGTGAAAATAAAACGGAATACGCAGGTCTGTATCTTTCAATGCTTACGTCGTTCCCGTCTTCATTAACGCTGTAGGGATCCCCCGCGTACCTTATGCGGCTCCGATATGCGTATCTTATGGTGTCCACAGGATATCCCATCTTGTCAAAAAGCACCGGAGGCACCTTCGTATAAGGCAATGGTGTAAGCCGCGGTCTGTTAAGTGGAAGATTGACATAATATTCACCGTTACAGATAACTTTTCCTCCTCCGGTCAAAATGACTTTTTCAGCTTTATCAAATGAGATAAATGCAGTGGGATTCATTTTGTCCGGATTTTTTGACGCAGCTATTGCAGAATCCGCCTCGATATACAGTATCGTACCACTGTGAATCCTTAATGACCCTGACACATAGTGCCCTCCCGCAATATGGAAGACCACAATACTGTCTTTACCCGCTTCATCAGCTGCTGCCTGCAATGCTTCCGTAGAAAGTGTCTGTCCGTCCGGGACTGCGCCGAAATCCCTTGGGTCTATGATGATGGGATTCACAATCTCCTTTCTTGTGAGCCACTCTTCAAGAGTTTCCTTATGTATATAATCCGAAAAAGGCAGCGGACGATAGTAATCGCCGTCATAGATCACACCGCATTCCGGATACTTCACCTTATCTTTTTCCATTATGTCATATCCTTTTTTTCGCAACTTACCTAGATGCCACTTTTTATCGTAATTTCACAATATGTCTCTTCTTATCCTTTTGAAAAGACACACTGCTATCCATCACAACACTTCACAATTACCGGATACCTATTTAATCGATATACTGTGTTCTGTCGTGTCCCTCTTCAAAGCGAAGACTGAGCCCCGACCCGGTCTTCAGAGTTCTTGTTTCCCTGTCAAATTCAGGTTCGCAGCTTAATGCCTCCTTACAGAACTCATCAAAAGAACCGTCTTCAGATAAAGAACCCATTTTCACATAACAGCCGGTATCACGGCTATACATCCTGTACTCGCAATTGAATATTTTTTCACTCCATGGTTCCGGCTTTTCGCCGGTCCAGAATGCCATATATCCATTCCCCTTCCGCAGGAATATCCACTCACCCTTGCCTTCATGCTTATCCTCAGGACAGAACCTTACTTCATCATATTTTTCTATCGGACAGTACATATGAATAAAATGGATTGGGTCTTTTTCAGGAATACTGTAAACAGCCAGAAGCTCTCTTCCTTTTTGCAGGACCGCCGGCATCACTCCGTTACCGTTCCAGTAACCCGGTCTCATATCCGAAAATTCACTGGAGGTTCCGGGATGATTCACAAAAAGTACAGCTTCCTCATCCAATGCCGCCATCCACATATGCTGCTGGTATCCATGTGTTCCGGGTGTAAAAAGGCTGGTTCCATGGAAGCTCTCATTAAGGGACTTATTGTACTCATGTGAGTCCGGATCAGCTTTACTCTGTTCTTCAGATACAACCGGAGCTGTATCCTCTGGTATTTTTAATCCGGAACCTGCAGCCGGTGATGGGATATGTGGTTGTTCCGATCCAGTCTCTGCAACAGGGGATGGGTTATGTGGTTGTTTCGATCCAGTCTCTGCAACAGGGGATGGGTTATGTGGTTGTTTCGATTCCGATTTTTCTTCCGCCTCTGCACTAAGCCGTATATTCGGCCATCTTTTCCAGCCGTCACATCTCGGACTCTGAACTGAAGTCAGCATATAGTCTTGTGTTTTTCTGAGTCTGATGCAGGCATTTCCGGATGTATACTCCTCCTCACAGTCTGATTTCATCAGAGCTCTGCAGTACTCCGGGAATGTATACTTTGTGGTTGCCAGATATGCCATCCATCCCTCTCCGAAACAGTACGGTGCTGACGGATCGATGGCATTGATAAGAGCCTGGGTGTTACCCATGAAGGGATAAAGTATCTCTCTGTATACTCTTCCCATAGGAGCTATCAGGGTTCCCCTGAAACACTGGAGACAAAGACTTCTTATGAGCTCATCGCATATCCCGGTTATACGTGCTGATATTTCTTCATCTCCGTAATCGATGAGGTTAAGTAATGCCGCCAATGTCACATTCATGTAAACATTGCTGAGAAATTCCTCAAATCCGTATTTTTCAACATCTTCTATCCAGTCTATGACCTTTTTCCTGCCGTAGGAATACAATTCACGCCCTGTCATTTTGGCCCGGGAGAAATATTCATCTTTATACATTTCTCCCGCGAACATAGCCGAGGAGTAAAACATAAGGGAATGATTTTCGCTCCAGAAGCACATGGCATCGGAGCCTTCTTCATTCATCCAGTACCGGAATCCCAAAAGCACTTCTTTAAGTCGTGCTTCCATGGCAGAGTCCATTTTATAATTATGGATATATCGTATGAAACCGCACACAAGAAAATCCGCGCAGTCAACTCGTTTTTCGATGGAAGCAAGGTCATCAGACAGGAGCTGTCTATCCTCGTCGCTCAGGCCTGAAGACTCATGAGCTATACCGCTCCCGTGTTCTTTTATATACTGCCTTGCGAGAACATTCATTATTCCGAATCCGAACTCACCTCTGTCGAGGCTTTTGATTTTTCCGATATCACTGAACATTCTCAGACGATTCTTTTCTACAGCTTCCTTATCCTGCAGGAAAGCATCATCGTTCTTTAACTTTGTCATATGACCGGCAAACTCCATCACCCGACTCAGTGTGAACTGTTCTCTTTCTAATGTGATTCTTACCGTTGAGATGTTTTTTGCCACTTCTATACTCGTCTTTCCCAGTGAGGGGATCTCATATGACGTTCTGTCTCTATAGTAATCCGGGCTCCTGTTTATTATATGGAGACCCACTCTGTCGTCTGCCGCTTTCGGAAGAATGATTTCTTCTCCCCGGAGCGTGATCTGTGACAGATATTCTTCTGCCTCATAAACGCTGTCCTGAATATTTCTGTCAGGCAAAGAAACCCTTATTTTCTCTTTTATTTCCTCAGAATCTAGGATCTGCATTCCCAGGATATTTCTGGTATCCCTTGCACCCAGATTTTCACAGATGAAATAAATCCGGTTTGAGCCCTTCTTCAGCGGAAGTATCACATCGACACATTCCATAGGCTTATATACAGGATATTTTATTTCACCTTCCTTTACTCCCCGTACATACACAGCGACTGACATATAGCTCCAAACTCTGGCTTTTACATCCATATCTTCCTCGGCCAAAAGATCGGTTGCCACATCAAACCTTATCTTCTGCAGTGTCGAATAGAACCTGGATACATCTATGAAGCAGTTGTTATGTGGAGCATAAACCTTCCATGGCTGTCCTGTTACGGATATGAAACCAGCTTTTATTTCACCTGAGCCTTCATTTCCTTCCGATATTTTTTCCGGGGCATCTCCGCCGTTTTTGCAGAGATAGTCCTTTAGTTCATCAGGTTTTTCACTTGATATCTCTTTACGAAGTGCAGCTTCTGTTTCCAGCTGGTCCCTGAGTCTAAGATCAGACTCATAGGGTGTAACTGCGGGACCGCTGATCATGTACTGCATCACATAGCCGTCAAATCCCAATTTCCACGTTTTCATTTTTACCTCCCCGGGACATGCACAAATCGAGCTTGCTCGAATTTGTATATGGCCCGCTAATTAAGTTTGAAAGTTTTCTTTCAAACTTTCCTCCAAGGGTCATCCCTTTACAGCACCGGACGCCATTCCGCCCATGAAATATCTTGAAAAGAAGCAGTAGATAAGGATCATCGGTACTATGGCAATGGTTGCACCGGCAAACATTATGTTCCATGCAGCTGTTCCGTCACCGGCATTTTTCAGCATATTGACACCGACGGTCAGCGGTCTCATTTCAGGTGTGCTCATGGTGAATACCAGAGGAAGAACATATTCATTCCATCCCTGGCGGAAAGACAGAAGTGCGATTGTGGCGATGACCGGCTTAAGAAGCGGTACTATGATCTGACTATAGGTTTCAAAGAAGGTACAGCCGTCTATTTTTGCAGCTTCATCCAGCTCTCTCGGCAGAGAATCAACAAAGCCCTTAGCGAGAAAGATGTAGGTTGCCTGCCCTGTTCCCGCAGAGATAAATATTACCGAAATAAGTGATTTGTTGAGATTTAGTTTTACTGCAAGCTCAAAAAGCGGTCTTAAGGACACCGAGCCTACATTAATGAACATAAAGGCGATGAATAATCCATACAGCGCTTTCTTGAAGGGGAAGTCCTTCCGGCTGAACACATAGCCTGTCATGGTGGAAGTTATAAGGGAAATCACCATGACACCAAGACTTATAAATACCGAGTTAAAGGTAAAGCGTGCAAAATTCGCCTGATTCCATGCGTCTATATAATTCTCTATGACGAAGCGGCTGGGAAATATATTGGAGCCTCCCACCAGCAGCTCCTGATTTGCCTTAAAGGATCCGAAAACTATATAAAGAACAGGGAAAACCATGAGTCCGCAAAGGAATGTGATAAAAAGCCATATTAAGGCTCTGCCTATTTTAGTCGGTGTGGAATATACACCATGTGAATCTTCTCTCATTTTTTTACCTCACGCTATTCTGTAATGTGATCAAGCTTTCTTGAAACGAACAGGTAGATGACCGTCACTGTTCCAACGATAATTGCCGCCACTATGGACAGCAGTGCACCATAGCCTATCTGCGGCTGCGAAACCACTCCTGCCTGTCCGAATATGGTGTTGTAGATATACAGGAACATGACCATAGATCTGTTTCCGGGTCCGCCCTTGGAAAGGACCATGATCGCTTCGTAATCTTTAAAAGCACCGGTGATGGCCAGCATCAGGACAGTTTTCAGTACCGGGGAAAGCATGGGAAGCGTGACATAGAAGAAGGTCTGAAAAGCATTGGCACCATCGATTTTTGCGGATTCATAGCAGTCTGTGGATATACCGTTTATGCCGGTGATGAAGTAAAGCATATAGTTTCCGAGTCCGCCCCAGACCGCAAGAATCGTTACGGCAGACATAACATATTCAGCGGCATTGAGCCATTTTACCGGAGCTGTAATGATGTGAAGATTTTGAAGAAAGGCATTTAATATTCCATTCTGCGTTGCAAAAATAAATGCGAAAATCATACCTGAGATGGATGTAGAGATAACCGTCGGCATGAAGAGGATTCCTCTGTGAACATTGTGCCCCTTCATTCTCATATTAAGAAATACCGCAAGGAGCAGCGCCAGAGGAATGATACATATAAGCTTTAATCCGGCATACTCAAAGGTGGTACCAACTGATTTCCAGAATACCTTATCCTTCAGCATCCGGTTGAAATTTGCCATTCCCGTATACTGTGCCGTAAAACCGTTATAGTTGTAGCAGATATATCTGAATATCCAGATAAACGGATATATCGAGCATACAAGCAGCATCAGCGTTGATGGTATGATCATCAATACCGATGCTATACCATCAACGGAAAATCTTTTTCCTGTTACAGATTTTTTACCCATAATTCCCCATCCTTTTTACTGATTGTTACGATCTTTTCTTCTCATAAATCTTTAAGAGAAGCTCTTTTTTTGTATATATGAAATCTACCATTTAAGCTTT
>SVDD01000004.1:0-153658 GCA_015057945.1 Lachnospiraceae bacterium
GGATTGGCGCTATTTCACTAAGCTTATGCGGTTATGAACATTGAAATACAGCCATTTTCTTGATATCATACTAAGACAATACATGATAAAGGAAATATAAGTATGATAACAGAACCACTTACATTATACAAACTAATGATTCTTTATTTATTAAAGACTGTAAATTACCCTTTAACGAATAATCAACTGAGCGGTTTTTTTCTGGATTACGAATATACTACATATTTTACACTTCAACAAGCCATCTCGGATCTTGACGATGCGGGTCTCATAAAGACTCATCCAAGCAAAAAGTCCACCAGATATGAAATCACACAGGAAGGTTCCAACACCATAGAGCTTTTCGGCAATGACATTTCATCCGGTGCTGTGGAAGATATGAACCGTTTTCTAAAGGAAAACAAGATGAAGCTTCGTCAGGAATCCTCAAACTATACTGATTATTACGAAACAGAGACCGGAGATTACATCGTTCATGCCGAGGTAAGAGAGGAAAACAATATCCTCTATGCTCTTGATATCAATGTCCCTGACAAGGATTCCGCAGAGCGTATGTGTGCCAAGTGGGGTGAAAAGAATCAGGAAATTTACGCTTTCGTTGTCAAAAATCTGCTTAGCTGAATAAAAACCGAATAAAAAAAGTGTTTCCGCCATCAGACGGAAACACTTTTTTTATTCATCAAAAGACTGTCAGACGCATGTCGTTCCTTCACGTACATACATTTTAAGCCGACATGGAATCACCCGGGCCTTTATCCCTGCTCGTTTCTCTTAACAAGCTGAAATCCCTGAACTTATTCAGCGTCCATAACTTCATCCGGCTTTTCCGCATCCAGTTTCTTTATGTCCTCTCCCGTTTTTGAAGCGAGAATCTTTTCTACAGAAACAAGCTTTACACAGAGTGTAAAAAGATTTGCTGCAGTCTTAAGATCATCGAGAGTAGGATATGTAGGAGCGATACGAATATTTTTATCCTCAGGATCCTTATGATAAGGGAATGTTGCTCCTGCATCTGTGAGCTTTACTCCAGCTTTCTTACAGTGGTCCACAACAGATTTAGCACATCCCGGAATAGTATCAAAGCTGATGAAGTATCCTCCGTTTGGCTTTGTCCAGTCTCCGACTCCGAGTCCTTCAAGATTCTTGGCAAAAACATCCTCTACCATCTCAAACTTAGGTCTGATGATATCTGCATGCTTACGCATATGCTCGACCATGCCATGGATATCGCCAAAGAAACGAACATGGCGGAGCTGATTCACCTTATCATATCCGATGGTCTGATGCTTCATCTGACTCCTGATATCATCAAGGTTGTTTGATGATGTTGCAAGTGCTGCTATTCCGGAACCCGGGAAGGTGATTTTTGAAGTTGAGGCAAATTTATAAACCATATCAGGATTTCCGGCACGCTTACATTCTGCAAGTATCTCGATAAGATAATCCTGATCCCTGTCATAAAGATGGTGAATGCCGTAAGCATTATCCCAATAAATACGGAAATCCTTTGCAGCAGGCTGAAGTCTTGCGAAACGACGTACGGTTTCATCGTTGTAGCTGTAACCCTGAGGATTTGAATACTTCGGAACACACCAGATTCCCTTTATGGCTTCATCTTCCTTTACAAGCTTCTCAACCATATCCATATCAGGACCGGTTGGTGTCATAGGAACATTGATCATCTCGATACCGAAATACTCTGTGATTCCGAAATGTCTGTCATAACCCGGTACAGGGCAGAGCCACTTAACCTTATCAAGCTTACTCCATGGTGTATTGCCCATGACTCCGTGTGTCATGGATCTGGAGATAGAGTCATACATAACGTTCAGTGATGAATTACCGTAGATAATGATATTATCAGGATTGTTTTCCATCATGTCCGAAAGAAGTACCTTAGCTTCATCTATACCGCCCAGAACACCGTAGTTTCTGCAATCTGTTCCGTCCTCACAGTACATATCGGCTCCACTTGTAAGAGCATCCATAAGTCCCATGCTGAGATCAAGCTGCTCCTTACATGGCTTACCACGGCTCATATCAAGGCTCATCTCCATAGCCTGATATCTTGCATACTCTTTCTTAAGTTCCACCAGCTCCTTTTGAAGCTCTTCTTTTGTCATCTCTGTGTAAGCTTTCATCAGTGGCCTCCTGCCCAAAATATAAATTTGCCTTCCGGAATTCCGGAAAGGTCACGTTAATTTTTAAGACTTTTCCGATCCCGTCCAAAAGTCCGATCATTATAATTCAGACTTTTATATCCGAGTATAATCAAAAAGCCCGATGCATGCAAGCATCGGGCATCAAAAAACGAAGTTTAAGACTATGACAGATATAACTTCGAAGATAAATATATACTGATATAGTTTTTTTCTGTAAGCAGCATGACACTTACCTAAAAATACAGCTTCTATAGATTCTGAAGAAAATTTATTCAGCCTGTCACCATAGCTTCATTATTTTCCAGAGCGGAAACTCTGGTGTTAAGAAACTTTTCTTCCCTTTCAGCTTCCTTATCATCCGGATACTGATTCCTGTAGGCCTTAATCTCCTCATAGGCTTCTTTCCACTGTGCGGTCTTTTCCAGATAAACCACCTTGTCAAACTGTAACTCCCGGTCATTTCTTATGCCCAAAGCTTCGGCAGCATCGATCTTTTCCTTTGCTGCTTCCGTGTCACCGGCATCCAGAGCCTCGGTTGCACCCTTAACAAGTCTCTTCGCATCAAGCTGTGCCTGAAATTTGATATATTCGTCCTTATCTCCGTTAACTTCTCTGAGAGTCTCCAGAGATTTTTCGGCAGCCTCCAGATCCCCGCTCATATATTCAGCTTCGGCCCTATACAAAAGTATATCAAACTGAAGCTCACTGACACGTCCGTCACTTAATTCCATAGCCTCATTAAAGGTTTCAACGGCCTTTTCATACTTGGCCTTCTGAAGCTCCTCTATACCCTGAAGTCTCAGTTCATCAACCTTTTTCGAAGAACATGCCGTAAGAAGCAACATGAGTACAAGCATCATACCTATGGAAATACGTTTTATGATAATGCTATATTCTGACATTTTATCAATAATCCCCAACTTTATAAGTCCGTAACTTGCGGAATAATAAAACTATCATCTCACATATTCCGCGTACTAAAATCAGTTCTCTCTTTTAATTCTTTCCCGTTGAACCGAATCCGCCTCTGTCTTCGTTTCCGAGAGATTCAACCTCATCAAATATGATATGAGGCTGATGCTCGATGATCCTGAACTGGCAGATACGATCATTGACATGAAGCTCTGTATCCCGTGTGGCGTAAACCGGCATGCGGATTATATCATTATCTCCGCAGTAGGTTTCATCGATAACACCAAGTGAGTTTGTCTGGATAAGTCCGAAATTCTTAAAGGTGGAGCTTCTCGGTGCAAGTAGCATCTCATAACCATCAGGCACCTGAAGAGATATGCCCATACTGATGAGCCTGAAATCCCCTTTCTTCAGGCTGACATCTTCGGCAACCCTGAGATCGATCCAGTCGCTCTTACCCGCTATATATTCAAGCTTTTCGATCTCCTGTGAATGATACTTTATCTTTATTGTCTTCTCCATAATTCTCCTTATTATCAGATTGATGCAGTCTCTCATTCCTCTGTTTAGGCATTTTCTTCCTGCATTTCTGTATCTTCTTCCTGTATATCTGTTTCTGTTTTTTCTTCTTCCTGTGTCAATGCTTCCGTATCAGCATCCTCATCAGTCTCTTCAGGCTGTGCAGCCCCCATGATATCAACGACCTCCTCGTTGACCTCCTTCTTGATTTCTTCTTCCATCTCAGGATTAAGATCAGGAAGATTGTCCAGAGAACTGATTCCGAATCTTCTCAGGAACTCCTCTGTTGTTGCGAAAAGTGCAGGTCTTCCGGGAGCATTGAGACGTCCAACCTCATAGGCAAGACCGTACTCCACAAGTTTATTTACCGCATGATCCGATGAAACACCTCTTACTCTTTCGATCTCAGCCTTTGTAACAGGCTGTTTGTATGCGATTATGGCCAGAGTCTCCATAATGATATCTGTAAGCACAGGCTTTTTAGGGTGCTTTGCCACTCTTATAAGAGCATCAAAACACTCGGGGTTTGTGGCCATCTGATAATGATTTGCCACCATCTGTATGATGATTCCGCCCTTTCGCTCCTCATATTTCTTCATGAGTCTTTCGATGGCCTTCTTTGCCGGTCTTTCACCGCAGTCAAGAGCTGTCTTTATCTCTTCCAGACTAACGGAATTACCCTTTGTATACAAAAGCGCTTCTACGATATTTTCCTCTTGTGTAAGCTCATCATTGAATTCTCTGTCGATTTCCATAGCGAGCTTTTTCTCTATGGAATCAAGCTCCAGATCATCATCGATAGGTAATCTCAACTGTTCATTTTTACTCATTGATTACAAGTCCTCCAGATTTGTAAGATCAAGATCTTCATCTGACTGATTTGGATCCAGAACCTCAGTTATATCCATATCTCCGAAAGGTGTATCCTGTACCAGAGTGATTCGCCCCATCTTCATCAGCTCAAGTATGGCCAGGAAGCTCACCACCACATCCATCTTATCCTTTTTCTTTCGTATCATATGACGGAAGGAAAATTTATGGTGACCTCTGACATATTTCAGAACGTCACGTATACGACCCTCAAGAGAGATCTTTTCCTTTTTGATAACACCGAACTTTGAACGGACCTTATCAATGGAATCCTCCTTACGTCTCATCACATCTTCAAACACGGTTTTAAGACTGTCAAGGGTTACCTTTTTCAAAAGATCATCAAGATCTATAGGCGGAACGTACTTCTCAACCTCCTTCGGAATAGTAGGACCTTTATAGAAATATCTGTCCGCCAGATCCTCCCTTTCCTGAAGTATCTGCCCCATAAGCTTATATTTTCTGTATTCGAGGAGTCTCGCCACAAGCTCTGCTCTCGGATCCACTTCCTCACCGGTTTCCTCATCCACTTCTCTCGGCAGAAGCATCCTTGATTTTATCTCAAGAAGTGTTGCCGCCATTACCAGGAAATCGGAAACTATATCCAGATTTTCTTCTTCCATGTGACTGACATAGTCCAGATATTCTGCGGTTATCTGCACTATGGGAATATCGAAAATATCAATTTTATCTCTTTCGATAAGATGAAGGAGAAGGTCGAGAGGACCCTCAAATTTATCAAGTTTATATGTGATTTCAGGCATACTAATCTTCCCTATAAGGTTTTATGGTAATCAAACTTATCTCCGGTCTGTTATTGATTCTTACATTCACAGAATGAGTTCCCAAACCGCGGTTAACTATGAGCGTACCGTTTTTGTATTTAAACTCTCCGGCACATTCCTTGACAAAAAACTGGAACTGAGGCGTCATCAGGGCACCGAAATAAGGAATATAAACGGTACCTCCATGATAATGTCCGGACAAAACAAGATCCGCCCCGTATTCAATAACATTTTTATAATGCCTGGGAGTGTGGACCATCATGATATGGAACTTATCCCTATCCGGTGTACCCGTCATTTTTTGAATATCTTCCACCCTTAAGTCTTCACCCTTTTTTAAAAAAAGGGAATTGTAATACTTCATGGGGAGGGTGAGACCGGTAATGTCAAAATCCTCAAAAGAAACAGAGCTGTTATCAAGTACACAAACTTCCCTAAGTGTACCTTTCAGCTCCTCTGCCCGTCCCTTTGAAAGATCCTGTATATATTTATCATATTTTACGGCATCTTTGCAATCATCGAAACCCGCTTTCTGAAACAGACGCTGTTCATGATTTCCGTAAGAATAGTATATTTTATACTTTTTACTGAGCTTTTCAAGTAATTTGATACTTACTACAACCGAATCCCTATCCTTATATTTTCTGTTCTTATGAACCTTATGAGACCTGATAAGATCTCCTCCTATAAGTATAAAATCCGGTTTTAATTCATCTATCCTTTTTATCAGCTCCTCGTTATCTTTGCCGAACTCTTTTTCATGAAGATCCGATATAAAAACAAATCTGTGTTCTTTTTTAATCTTCTTAGAAAATATATTATATTCAAATATTTTAAGTTTATTTCTTTCCCATTCTGATATAGTTATGGTGATAATGCTACATAGCACCATAAAAATTATTAAAAATATTGCTATAGATAACATTTTATTTATGCCTTTATAATAACCAACGTGCATCATTCGATTTAATCTGATAAACCGAAGATATGACCTAGAGGGGAACATGGCGTCATTGAACAATCATCTGTAATTCCGTATTCAGGAATTAAAATCAAGTGATGTGGGTATCAAAAGGATTTGAAACTCAGTTATGATGCATACCGCAGCCCTATGATATCGGTGGTCGATCACTCCCGGTATCTTAACACTTTGAGTTTTTCCATCTGAAAAACTTGTCCATTTATTAAAGGATATAATTATGGATTTCAATTTTTTCGAACAGACATCTTATGACGACATGATCTCTTATGCACCCTTCTGGCGTACTCTGAAAAAGAAGAAAATCTCCCAATACGATCTGGTCAACAAAATGGAGATCTCTTCAAGCATGGTACAAAAGCTCCGTACTGACAAACCACTTACACTGAAATCAATTGCCATGTTGTGTGCAAGACTGGGTGTCCCGCCAACGGACGTCTTTGAGTTCTGCATAAACGGAGAAAAACATGCTTAATTATAGCATATATGATTCATATTTGTGACTACAGTCATGTAAATGATCCTAGTCACAATCTTCCTGATTCTCTTGAACAGATTCTTATATGTCTTAACTGATTATCTTCAAAAAATAAAAGTGTCAGGATTCTGTATATCCTGACACTTAATATTATGTTCTAAGTTTTTTAATTCTCTGAATTCCCGCTGTTCTCTGCCTGCTCAGTCACTTCCTGGGCCGCATACATAGCTCTCACTTCTTCAAAAGGTGTCTTCCCACCCTCTGACTTAGTGCCGGCTGAATCAGATGAACCATCCGTTGTGCTTTCGGCATCAGATGAAACATAAACGCCTGTGGAATCAGCTTCGACATGGCTTTCTTCGGTCTCTGCCGATGCATACTTCTCAGGATGAAGCTTCATATCTTCTTCCTTCTGAACATCATGAAGTATATGAAGGAACTCTTTACCGGTAATGGTTTCTCTCTCAATAAGATATTCTGCTATACGGTCAAGAGCAAATCTGTTCCTGCTGAGAATATCCTTTGCCTCTTCGTAACATTCCTTGAGTATGCGCATTACCTCGATATCAACCTGAGTAGCTGTATCGTCTCCGCAATTCATAACTGAACGTCCGGTATTGAGATACAAAGATTCCTGAGTTGCAAGTCCCATAAGTCCGAACTTCTCGGTCATACCATACTGTGTGACCATGGCTCTTGCAAGCTTTGTTGCCTTCTCGATATCATTGGAAGCACCTGTTGTGACTGTATCAAAAACGATCTCCTCTGCAGCCCTTCCACCGAGATATCCAACAAGCATGGCGTGAAGCTCAGCCTTTGTATTCAGATATTTTTCCTCTTCGGGAACCTGCATTACATATCCAAGTGCACCCATGGTTCTCGGAACGATAGTGATCTTCTGTACCGGTTCTGCATCCTTCTGAATAGCGGATACCAGGGCATGTCCGACCTCGTGATAAGATACGATACGTCTCTCCTCCTGAGAAAGGATACGGTCTTTCTTTTCCTTACCAACAAGTACTACTTCTACAGCCTCAAAAAGATCCGCCTGGGATACCTTCTTGCGTCCATGCTTAACTGCTGTTATGGCAGCTTCGTTCATCATGTTGGCAAGATCTGCACCAACCGCTCCGGATGTGGCAAGTGCGATTTCATTGAAATCAACAGTGTCATCCAGCTGAACATCCTTGGCATGAACCTTCAGGATATTGACACGTCCCTTGAGATCCGGCTTTTCAACAACGATACGTCTGTCGAAACGTCCGGGTCTTAAAAGAGCCGGATCAAGAATCTCAGGTCTGTTGGTAGCACCCATGACCATGATTCCCTTGGAGGCATCAAAACCGTCCATTTCCGAAAGCAGCTGATTGAGAGTCTGCTCACGCTCATCGTTACCGCCGTAACGTGTATCTCTGGTCTTACCGATGGCATCGATCTCATCTATGAAAATGATACATGGTGCAGACTGTGTTGCATTTTTAAAAAGGTCTCTTACACGGCTGGCACCTACACCTACGAACATCTCTACAAAGTCCGAACCGGAAAGACTGTAGAAAGGAACCTGTGCCTCTCCGGCAACTGCCTTTGCAAGAAGTGTCTTACCTGTTCCGGGAGGTCCTACGAGAAGGGCACCCTTGGGAAGCTTGGCACCGATAGCTGTGTACTTGGTTGGATTATGAAGGAAGTCTACAATCTCCACGAGAGACTCCTTGGCTTCATCCTCTCCTGCCACATCCTTAAAGGTAACACCTGTTTCCTTCTGCATGTACATCTTGGCAGTAGACTTTCCGACTCCCATGATTCCACCGCCGCCGCTTCCCATACGTCGCATGGTCATATTCATGATAATGAATATAAGTACGAAGGGAATAACGATGCTTATCATCGCTTCCATGATATATCCCGAATTGTCAGGCTTAGACTTGTATATCTCGATGTCGTGCCTTAACATACGATCAACCAGATTTTCGGCATCAGCATTGATCGGAACAACAAAATACCTGATGTTCATCTGATTAATGTACTGACTGTACTGATCCATGCCTGATGAATCGCCTATACTTGATTTGTCCACAGTTGACTTGGGAAAAATCGTGATATCAGAATCTCTCCACTCTACTCGGGAAATCTGATTTCCGTCGATCATGGAAATAAATTCTGTATAGCTCACCTCCTGTGTAACACCGGATACGAAAAATCCTCTTATCAATGTGTATACAAAGAAAGTAATAACCGCCGCGATGATCAAAATGATAAATGTCTGGCTGGAATGATTAAATCTCTTCCCGTCATTACCTTTGCTGTTATTGTTATCCATCTGATTCTCCATCCCCTGATATGAAGTTATACTTACTGCTTTTAACAGTTATTATAATTATAAAGAAGGCAGGAGTTAAAATCAAGGCGGCGGAGTGAAGCATAGCTTCACAAAAACTGATATTTTTTGCTAATATTTTAAAATTCATGTATGAATATACCTGAACGAAGCTTGGGCTCGAACCAGGTGGACTTCGGCGGCATGAGAAGCTGATGATCCGCAACATTGATAAGCTCATCAATTCCTGTCGGATGCATAACGAAAGCCACTGCAGGTCCGGTTTCCTCGATAGTTCCGTCCATGACGTGACCGTAGGTATACTGGCTCACCTTCTTTTCAAGCTCCTTTATGCCCCTGATCCCTCCCACAAACTCTATACGCTTGTCGGTTCTCGGATCCTTTATTCCAAGGAGCGGTGAAAGCACAAGCTCCTGAAGTATGGAAACATCAAGAGACCTTACAGGATCATCCTTACGTTCCTCTACTACCTGTTCTTTGGCCCTGAGAAGGAACCATTCCCCGGAAATATACATCAGCATCTCTCCCTTCACCTTGGGAACAAACGCTTCCTTAACATTAAATACAATGAAATTCTCCTCGATGCTGAGCATAAGATCTTCAGGTGAAAGCCCCCTTATATCCTTAACTATACGGTTATAATCCATGATCTTCAGCTCATTATCCGGGAACAGCACGGAAAGGAAGAAATTGAACTCCTCTTCACCTGTAAAACCCGGATGCTCCTTCCGGCGCTTGAGTCCTACCTTTACAGCACTGGCTGCACGATGATGTCCGTCTGCTATATAGGTGGCAGGCACCACTTCGAACTCCTTTAAAAGTGCAGAAACCGTTTCTGCATCATCTATCCTCCATACTCTGTGGCGAATATTATCCTCGGAAACAAAATCATACAGAGCTTCCTTTTGCTTTTCTGCATTGACTATGTCTGTGATTTCCTTTCTTTCACGATATGCAAGGAATATAGGTCCGGTCTGACAGGAGCATGTGTCCACATGTCTTATACGGTCCTGCTCCTTCTCTTCCACGGTATTCTCATGCTTTTTGCAGACATTGTTGAGATAATCATCTATGGAGCTTAAGGCAGCGATACCTGTCTGGGCGCGTCCGTCCATAGTAAGTTCATATATGTAGTAACAGGCTGTATCCTCTTTCAAGAAGATTCCGTCCGAAATCTCTTTGTTAAGGAGTTCTGCTGCTTTATGGTAAGCCTCATCACTGTACATATCGAACTCCTCAGGAAACTGTGTTTCCGGTCTGTCTATATTTAAAAAAGACAGAGGATGCCCCTTAACTTTCTCTCTTGCCTCCTGTCTCGAATAAACATCATAGGGAAGTGAAGCCACCTCACTGACTACTTCTTTATTTGGACGTATAGCTTTAAATGGTTTTATAATTGCCATGATTCACCTGTTCCTTTCATTGATTGCTTATGTAAGATAAAAACAGCCGGAGGAACTCCTCCGACTGAATATTGTATATCCTAAGTATGAACTTATCAATTTGATAATCTCACAGTAATCCGCCTATTGAAAGGAACAGAGGTGCAAAAACAAGCGAAATCACAGTCATGAGTTTAATAAGTATATTAATGGATGGCCCCGAAGTATCCTTGAAGGGATCACCTACAGTATCTCCCACAACAGCTGCCTTATGTGCCTCTGAGCCCTTTCCGCCGTTATTTCCATCCTCTATATACTTCTTTGCATTATCCCAGGCGCCGCCGGAATTCGACATGAATATGGCCAGCATGACACCAGACACAAGGGCACCCGCCAGAAGGCCCCCCAGTGCATCCACGCCAAGCAAAACACCTGTGAGAAGTGGTGCTGCCACTGCAAGAACACCCGGAATTATCATCTCACGAAGTGCGGCTGTGGTCGAAATGCTCACACAGGACTTATAATCAGGACGTGAGGTTCCTTCCATGATTCCCGGATCTGCATGGAACTGCCTGCGAACCTCCTCAATCATGGAATAAGCCGCTCTGGACACCGAATTCATGGTGAAGGCGCTGAAAATAAACGGAAGCATACCTCCTATAAGAAGTCCGATGGTCACTCTCGTTTCAAGAATGTTTATGCTGTCCAGTTTGACAGAATCCGCATAAGAAACGAAAAGTGCCAATGCTGTAAGGGCCGCTGAGCCTATGGCAAATCCCTTACCCATGGCTGCTGTAGTATTACCGACAGCATCCAGTTTATCGGTTATGTTCCTTACAGACTCATCAAGACCTGACATCTCTGCGATTCCGCCGGCATTGTCAGCAATAGGACCATAAGCATCAACAGCTACAGTCACACCTGCAGTGCTGAGCATGCCGACTGCTGCAAGAGCGATACCGTAAAGTCCCATAGCAGCAAATGCTATATATATTCCAATACATATAAGCAAAATAGGGACAGCAGTTGATCTCATGCCAACAGCAAGTCCTGAAATGATATTTGTTCCGGCTCCGGTCTCAGATTCCTTTGCTATCTCTCTTACAGGCTTGTAATCACCGGATGTATAGATTTCAGTTACAGTTCCTATGAGAACTCCCACTATAAGTCCTGCTATTACAGGAATGGCCGCATTGATATTTCCGAATATGATAAGGCTTGCCAGAAGAGATACAATGAAAACCACTATACTTGCCATATAGCTGGCACGATTAAGTGACTTGTGAGGATTCATGGCTTCATCAGCCTTATCTTTTTCATCGGACCGGGCGGCTTCAGTCTCTAATGTCTCAGTATGATTTTCACCGGTTTCTGCGATCTGTGTCTGAACTGTCCCAGTAACGGCATCCTCCCCCTGTACTGTTTCAGCATGAGCTTCCTCAGTCTGAGGGCCATCGCTCTTAGCTTCCTCACCCTGAGTTCCTTCGACCGGGGATTCCTCACCCTGAGCTCCTTCGGCCTTTAATTCCGGAGTTTCGGCTCCCTCGCTCTCCTCTCCCGAACTGTCCGATTCCTTCCCGGCTGCCACTTTCTTCTTTTTATTTACAGCCTTTCCGACGAACAAAGAGCCCCAGATGGATGCACCGAGTCCAAATCCTGCTATCAAAAGCGGATACAGTACTCCCCTTCCGTCTGCAAATGCCGCAATCCCAAGTGTAAGAGCCGATACAAGAGCCCCCACATAGGATTCAAAAAGGTCTGCACCCATACCTGCCACATCGCCGACATTGTCTCCGACATTATCCGCAATTACAGCCGGATTTCTCGGATCATCCTCAGGAATACCGGCCTCCACCTTACCAACAAGATCAGCTCCCACATCCGCTGCCTTTGTGTAGATACCTCCGCCTACACGGGCAAAAAGAGCTATGGAGCTTGCTCCGAGAGAAAATCCCGAAAGCACCCCCACATCCTTTGTGAAGATGTATATTACAGAAACTCCCAGAACGCCAAAGCCCGCAACACACATTCCCATAACAGAGCCTCCGGCAAATGCTATCTGAAGAGCCGGATTCATACCCTTTGTCCTTGCGGCATTGGCAGTTCTTACATTTGCCCTTGTAGCAACGGTCATACCGAAAAAGCCTGAAAGAGTTGAAAACAGAGCTCCTGCAAGAAAGCATACCGCAGTGGTCCATGAGCCTATTCCCACTCCGATGAGCACAAAAAGCAAAGCAACAAATACAATAAGTATTCTGTACTCAGCCAGTAAAAAAGCATGTGCTCCCTCTGATATGGCTCCGGAGATCTCTTTCATCTTTTCATTACCTTCTTCCGCTCCGGCAACGCGTCCCGACTGGAATCCCGCAAAAATCAATGCACAGAACCCAAGCACAGGAACAAGATACATTACTGTGTCAAAAGTAATCATATTGGATCCTCCCTATAATAAGTGAACAATGATACGATTCGATAGCGTTTCAAAGATCACCCCCGTAAAAATGCTGATAAAATTATATTTTTTGGCTACAGGAAACATCAACGATATATATGATTTGTTAATATCAATTATAAATAATTAAAAGGCTCATATCACTTTTTTAAATAATTTTAATAAATAGAACAGATGTCCGATTCAGATGTCCGTTCCTGAACAATTCGCTTTAAAGGCAAAAAAACTGCACCGATAGCTATCGATGCAGTCTTTTATAAAACACTATTCTATACCTTTTCTATCTACTTAACCTTACGGACTCTCAGAATTCCCTCAACCTTTCCGAGATTATCAAGACCGTCATCTGTAAGATGCTGATCTATATCCATAAGAGTATAAGCAAAATTGCCCTTGGACTTATTCTGAAGTCCGTCAATGTTTATGCCGGCATCACCGAGAGCCTTCGTGATCTGGCCAAGCATATTGGGAATATTCCTGTGAAGTATCGCTATTCTTCCTCCGCTCTGACAAACACCCATATCAGTATCAGGGAAGTTCACAGAATGATGGATATTACCGTTATCCAGATAATCCTGAACCTCTTCAACAGCCATCACAGCACAGTTATCCTCTGCCTCCTCTGTGGAAGCACCAAGATGAGGAAGAACCACAGCTCCATGCATGTTTGCTGATTTTGCATTAGGGAAGTCGGTAACATAGGTCTTTACCTTACCCTTGTTGAGAGCCGTTGCCATGTCGTCATCATTTACCAGCGTATCACGGGCAAAATTCAGGATATGCACCCCATCCTTCATTCTGCTGATGGAGTCGGCATTGATCATGCCCTTTGTTGAATCAAGAGCTGGAACATGGATGGTGATATAATCACACTTCTCATAAATTTCATCCACAACAGCAGCATGATGAACCTTCTGGCTCAGATTCCATGCGGATACCACTGAAAGATAGGGATCATATCCATATACATCCATTCCGAGATCAACTGCCGCATTGGCCACCAGAACACCGATAGCACCAAGACCTATTACTCCCAGCTTCTTACCCTTGATCTCTGTACCCGCAAAGTTCTTCTTTGCCTTTTCGGCATTCTTTGCGATATCCGGGTCGTCAGCATGGGTCTTTATCCAGTCAGCGCCTCCTATCACATCACGGCTTGCAAGCATAAGACCTGCTACCACCAGCTCCTTAACGGCGTTTGCATTGGCACCCGGCGTATTGAATACAACGATGCCCTGCTCTGCACACTTTTCAAGCGGAATGTTGTTCACTCCTGCTCCTGCCCGTCCGATGGCACGGAGGGTCGGCGGAAAATCCATAGACTTCATATCTGCCGAACGGACCAGAACCGCTGCTGCGTTGTCAATCTGATCCACAAGAGTGTAGCCCTTACGGAATTTTGTTGTTCCCACACGGCTTATATTGTTAAGACAGAAAATTTCACGATCCTTCATAACGCTCTCCTCACTTGTTGTTCTTCTCGAAGTTGTCCATGAACTCCACAAGCTTTACAACACCTTCCTTAGGCATAGCATTGTAAATGGAAGCTCTCATACCGCCCACAGTACGGTGTCCCTTCAGGTTCTTGAAGCCTGTAGCTGAAGCCTCGGCAATGAACTTCTTGTCCAGCTCTTCGTTTCCTGTTATGAAAGGAACATTCATAAGCGATCTGTCCTTAGGAACAACAGTGCCCTTGAACATATCAGACGCATCAAGGAAATCGTAGAGAATCTTTGCCTTCTCTTCATTTCTCTCCTTCATAACTGAAAGACCGCCCATTTCCTTTAACCACTTGAATACAAGTCCGCATACATAAATGTTGTAGCATGGAGGTGTATTGTAAAGTGACTTGTTGTCAGCATGAGTCTTGTAACGAAGCATGGTAGGAGTACCCGGAAGAACATCCTCTGTTATTAAATCCTCGCGAATTACCACGATGGTCACGCCTGCAGGTCCCACGTTCTTCTGAACGCCGCCCCAGAGAACTCCGTACTTTGAAACATCCATAGGCTCACTTAAGAACATGGAAGATACATCGGAAACAAGCGGCTTTCCCTTTGTGTCGGGAAGCTCCTTTATGGTAGTTCCGTAGATAGTGTTGTTCTGGCAAATGTAAACATAATCCGCATCATCGTCTATAGTGAGGTTACTTAAATCAGGAATATATGAGAAAGTCTTATCCTGAGAGCTTGCAACGATATTTACTTTGCCGTACATCTCGGCTTCCTTGGCAGCCTTCTTTGCCCACTGGCCTGTAACGATGTAATCAGCAACTTTATTCTTCATCAGGTTCATGGGAACCATGGCGAACTGTGTGTTTCCTCCACCCTGAAGGAAAAGCACCTTGTAATTATCGGGAACAGAAAGGAGCTCACGAAAATCAGCTTCTGCCGTATCCAGAATGTTCTCATACTCCTTGGATCTATGGGACATCTCCATGACTGACATACCCGATCCATGGTAATCAAGCATCTCTGCTGCACAAGTTTTAAGAACTTCTTCCGGTAAAACTGCAGGTCCTGCACTGAAATTGTAAACTCTGCTCATCTTCATAATCTCCTTTGATTCTGTCATGTCGGTTATACCGTCGCACCCGGGTTTTATTAACTGTTCCGACTATGCACTATATTATTGAGTTTCAGAAAAACTCATCATTTAAGAATTTGACCCAGATTTGATAACAACAGGTTATATTTGTCATTTATTATCTTTCCTCTCGGTCATGACCATACTATAGCACCATTTTGCTTTATCTTATATATAAAATATTTTTATGTATTTTGACAGGTACACGGTCCTCACTTTATCAGTTCCGCTATCTTGTCCCCCATTTCATCCGTATGAAGCTTTTTAAGTCCCTCTACGCTGTCATCCATGATATCTCCGGTTCTGAATCCCTGTGCCAATGCCTCTGCCACAGCATTTTCAATGGAATCAGCTTCCTTTGCCAGATTAAAAGAATATCTCAGCATCATGGCCGCACTCAGGATGGTCGCAAGAGGATTTGCGATATTCATCCCTGCGATATCAGGCGCAGATCCGCCCGATGGCTCATAAAGACCGAAGCTGTCCTCACGAAGAGAAGCCGACGGAAGCATGCCGAGAGAACCAGCTATCTCAGCCATCTCATCCGAAAGTATGTCTCCGAACATATTCTCTGTCGCAACCACATCAAACTGCCCCGGATTTCTCACAAGCTGCATGGCTGTAGAATCCACAAGGGCATTCTCAAGAGTTGCCTCAGGATACTCTGCTGCCACCTCAGAAAAGATCTTTCGCCATAATCTGGAAGAATCGAGAACATTGGCCTTATCGACGGAGGTCACCTTTTTGCCTCTCTTCATGGCGATTTCAAAAGCCTTCTTTGCTATACGTCTTATCTCGTAATCATGATATACCAATGTATCTGTAGCGACTTCCTCACCATCCACTACCTCTGTCTTACGGGCACCGAAATAAAGTCCGCCGGTAAGCTCTCTGACCATCATTACATCAAATCCCTTGTCGGCAATGGACTCACGAAGAGGGCATGCCTTTTTAAGTTCAGGATAAAGATGTGCAGGTCTCAGATTACAGAAAAGTCCCAGGGATTTACGAAGCTTAAGAAGCCCCGCCTCCGGACGCTTCTCCGGAGGAAGCTCATACCACTTCGACTGACCTACCTTTCCACCGATAGAACCCATGAGAACAGCATCCGAAGCCTTACACTTCTCTATAGTCTCATCTGTAAGAGGTTCCCCGTAAGCATCAATGGAACAGCCTCCCATCAGCACCTTTTCAAAGTTAAAGCTATGTCCGTAAACCTCACTAACCCTCAAAAGGACCTTCTGGGCTTCTGCTACGATCTCCGGTCCGATACCGTCTCCCGGAATAGTTGTGATTTTAAAATTCATAAGTATTTTCTCCTCTATTTCGAGCGTTATCCACGCCTGCCATACGTTATAACTCCTATGTATATTATATTACAGTTCTATTCTGATAGTACAAATATATTTCCGCTATGACTGTTATCACTTTACGAACTCGTAACAGTTCCTGTATTACTAATATCCGGAGCCGGAAAGCATCTGATAAAAACGGGTCGCTCAGGGCGGAAAAATAATAATTCATCCCCCAATATGCACTAAGCCCTCGTCAATCACTGAGTTTCCCTGATGGAAACTCAGCGTTGACGAGGGTGTCAAAGAAAACAAACTAAGTGCATATAAGGGGGATGAATTAAATTTTTCACGCCGCTCGCTTAACGTTTTTTCAGATGCCCTCCGGCTCCGGATATTTTTGATTTTTGCAGAAACTATAATCCTCACTCTACGCTCACAAAAATATGTACATTAGAGACTTATAACACCTGTATCATATATATGCTATGATGTATGTTACAAAGACCTCATTTCATTGTTTCTCTGTAAAATGAGACCAAGTCAAAGAATCGAATTATTAATCTTTTTATAAATCTGACTAAAGGATGGAATTATGGAACATCACGAATTTAAATTACATTCAGACTATGCTCCCACCGGTGACCAGCCCCATGCCATAGACCTTCTGGTGTCCGGCTTTAAAGACGGAAATCAGTTTGAGACCCTACTTGGTGTTACCGGTTCAGGTAAGACCTTCACCATGGCAAATGTCATCCAGGCTGTAAAGAAACCCACACTTATCATTTCCCATAACAAGACTCTGGCAGCCCAGCTATATTCTGAGATGAAAGAGTTCTTCCCGGAAAACGCAGTGGAATACTTCGTATCCTATTACGACTACTACCAGCCCGAGGCTTATGTACCTTCAACCGATACTTATATAGAAAAAGACTCAGACATCAACGATGAAATAGATAAGCTGAGAAACTCCGCCATTGCATCACTTTCGGAAAGAGATGATGTCATAGTTGTATCCTCTGTTTCCTGCATATACGGACTCGGTGCCCCTACCGAATATCTCAATATGGCCATCTCACTCCGTCCCGGAATGCAGAAGGACCGTGACCGTTTCATCCGGCAGCTCATCGACATTCAGTACAACCGTAACGATATGGACTTTAAACGCGGCACCTTCCGTGTCATGGGGGATGTGGTAGACGTATTCCCTGCCAGCGAAGGTGAAGAAGCCTACAGAGTTGAATTCTTCGGAGACGAAATAGACCGTATCACCCGTATCAATGCCCTCACCGCAAAAGCAACAGCCACTATGGAGCATATCATGATCTTCCCGGCAAGCCCCTATGTAATCCCTCAGGAAAAGCTTAATCTTGCCTGTGAGAACATACTTTCAGAACTGGAAGAAAGAGTACAGTACTTTAAGGACAATGATAAGCTCATAGAAGCACAGCGCATTTCCGAAAGAACCAATTATGACGTGGAAATGCTTAAGGAAACAGGCTTCTGCTCAGGCATAGAGAACTACACAAGGCACCTGAACTTTGCCGAGCCCGGAGAACCGCCCTACACACTTATGGATTATTTCCCTGATGATTACCTGATCATCATAGACGAGTCCCATGTCACCCTTCCTCAGGTAAGGGGCATGTATAACGGAAACCTTTCCAGAAAGACAACTCTTGTGGATTTCGGCTTCAGACTCCCCTCTGCTCTCGACAACAGACCATTGAATTTCGAAGAGTTCGAACAGAAGGTTGATCAGATGCTCTTCGTCTCCGCTACCCCCGGAGACTATGAAGGCGAACACGAGCTTCTGAGAGCAGAACAGATCATAAGACCTACAGGCCTTCTTGACCCGGAAATCGATGTCAGACCCACAAAAGGCCAGATAGACGACCTGATTTCAGAAATACATAAGGAAATTAAAAAGAAAAACAAAATCCTTGTCACCACACTTACCAAGAGAATGGCCGAGGACCTCACCAAGTATCTTAAAGATGCAGACATCCGTGTCAAATATCTCCACTCGGATATAGATACACTTGAACGTGCCTCCATCATCAGAGACATGCGCCTGGACAAATTTGACGTACTTGTGGGAATCAACCTCCTGAGAGAAGGACTGGATATTCCGGAAGTAGCACTTGTAGCCATCCTCGACGCCGATAAGGAAGGCTTCCTGAGATCGGAAACATCACTGATACAGACTGTAGGAAGAGCAGCCAGAAACTCCGAAGGACACGTAATCATGTATGCCGACAACATTACCGACTCCATGAAACGCACCATCACAGAAACAGAACGCCGCCGAAAAGTCCAGACAGAGTACAACAAGGAACACGGAATCACCCCTACAACCATCAAAAAGGCCGTGGCAGACCTGATAGCCATCTCAAAGGCAACCAACATTGACGAGGACAAGCACGGACTCAAGAAGGATATCGAATCCATGACTCATCAGGAACTCGATAAACTTATCAGAGAACTCACAAAGAAAATGCGTGCCGCCGCTGCCGAGCTCAATTTCGAAGACGCCGCAAAATACCGCGACAAGATAGAAGAAATCCGAAAAAACATGAACAAAGAAGACTGATTCCAGAAAATTCCGTGTTAACTGCACTAAGTCTTACTTGTTGAAAGAGCAATCTGCTCTTTATCGGATGTATGAGGCACACAACATATGTAAGGAAAATGCGGCAGGGACATGCACCTGAGCTTGCGAGTTGAAAGAACCGGCTTCGATGACGTGTACGTTATCGGGTGTACGAAGTACAACCGGAACGAACACGGCAAGAAGACTGTACTTTCAACCGAGTGAGCCGGTGCGGTCCCGCCGCATTTTCCGTATCATTTTGCACTCCCCGCATTTTCACGAAAAAAGAGGGTCGCACCCGCAACCCTCTAAACTGAAATCACATATAGTTCTTGTCCTTCACCGCATCCCTCGTCCTGTCCCAGGTCGGCTTACACTTCTTGTAATGTCTCCTGTAATACTCACTGTACATAACATCCACAAGGAACAACTGCGAAATCTCCGCCGAAGTAGAACCATCCTGAAGCGTACCCTCATTGGCACCGCAAAGAAGCAGGATGTCCGCATACTGAGTAAGCTGAGACTTCGTAAATCTCGTTATAACGATGGTCTTCGCCCCTGCTTTTTTAGCATACTTTGCAATCTCAACAGTATCCTTGGTAGAACCTGAATAAGAGAAAATAAGAGCCACATCATTACTCGTCAAAGTAGACGCCATGATAAGCTGCATATGGGCATCCATATTACAAGCCACCTTAGGTTCGATACGAAGAAACTTATTCATAGCCTTCATGGCAGTAAGCATGGAAGTTCCAACACCGAAAAATACAATCCTCTTGGCGTCAGTAAGGGCATCCATAGCCTCAGTCATCTGCTTACTGTCGATAAGAGAATAAGTCTCCTGAATGGCGGATATATTCTCAGAAAGAACCTTCTTTGCAAGTTCAGCAATATCATCTTCCAATGTAATAGTCTTATCTTCTGTAACCGAAAGCGCGGAATCATTGGACCTCATGCTGAGGGACAGCATCATCTTGAATTCCTGATATCCCTTAACATTCATGGTCTTACAGAATCTGAAGACAGATGTATCACCAACATCACAGGCCTCTGCAAGATCTGAAATAGACATGAACAGAACCTGCCTCGGATTTGCCAGAATATAATCCGCAACCTTTTTCTCTGCCTTCGTGAATTGATTATATGCCGAACGAATTTTAGTAATATAATCCTCCTGCATCCTTTTCTCCTCTCAACGTGTCAAACTCTAAACACAACAAATACGCGAAATAATTTCTTTTTAAATCATATCACTATCGAAAATTTATTTCAATTAAAAGAGTATTAAAAAATATCACTTTCATTTATTCCTTACTGCATCATTTCATCCATGCCTTGTTTTTTTCATTTTAATGTCTTATAATTAAGCAGTTGAATTTAAATATTTAATGTGTTTCTATAGCTTAACAGGATAGAGCGCAGGCCTCCGACGCCTGTAGTGACGGTTCGAGTCCGTCTAGGAACATCAAAGAACCCGGTGATCACTGATTCCGGGTTCTTTTTTTCGTGATAAGTTAAAACGCATGTCGTACCTGCAAGTATATGCATTTGACAGCAAAGGTGAAATCAAGTCCAGCACTTCATCCCATCCCCATTCCTGATTTAAAATTGCAGAAAAAAGATGCGGTCCTAAAGAACCGCATCTCCATGATCTGAAAAATCAACCACAAAGGTCATCAATTATTTCCGAAACTCATCAAGGTCTCTTGGTACCGCAGTTGGTGCAGAAATTACCAGTATTCTCTGTACCGCACTCAGGGCAGAACCAGTTAGCCGGCTTTGGTCTCGGCTTTCCACAGTTTGTACAGAAGTTTCCGTTGTTCTCACTTCCGCACTCACATTTCCATCCACCTGCCTGCATCTTAGGCTGCTCTGCCTGAGCGGCGGGTGCCTGACCCTGACCCATGGCACCGACAACACCTTGAGGTGCCTGACCCATCATAGGTGAACCCTGTGGCATACCCTGCTGCATCTGTGGCTGCTGCATCTGATTCTGCTGAGCCATGCCGTAAAGATTGTTCATGTTCATGCCGCCTGCCATGTTTGCCATGTTCATGCCGGCAAATGCCATCATAGGACCTGTGCTTGTATTGTTGGCAGCATCCTTCATTGCCTGAGCCTGAGCAGCTGCAAGTGTAGCACCTGCCATACCTGGATCGCGAAGTGTAGCATTGAGCTGAAGGGTCTGGATCTTCTGAGCATCTTCCTCGGAAATAGTAGCTGAGCTAAGACCGAAGGCAGCGATCTCAACGCCATAATTCTTTCCCCATGTCTCTGTAAGATGTACATTAAGTGCCGCAGCAATATCATCTGCATGAGCAGGAAGCTCAGAATAACGGATGCCCTTGGCGGATACATCGGCAAATGCAGGCTGAAGAGCTGTAAGAAGCTCAGACTTAAGCTGTGAATCGATACGGTCACGTGTAAACTCATCTGTTACATTGCCGCAGAGTTTCTTGTAGAAAAGAATAGGATCTGACAGTCTGTAGCTGTATTCACCATGGCAGCGTACTCCGAACTCTACATCAAGATTGATGTTCCTGTCGATAAGACGGAAAGGAATAGGATTCTGTGTTCCGTACTTGTTTCCGATGATATCCTTGGTGTTAAAGAAGTAGATTCTCTGATCTGTGGCTGTATCACCGCCGAATGCCACACGCTTTTTCCACTGGTTGAAGGAATCGATAATTCCCTTACCGAGTCCGCCGTAGAAAATAGAAGGCTCCGTTGATGAATCCCATGTGAACTGTCCCGGTTCCGCACTGAACTCCACGATGGCACCGTTATCAACGATGATCATGCACTGTCCCTCATTTACAGCGATCACAGCTCCGTTTGAAATAAGATTGTCAGAACCCTTTGTGTTGAAATTGTTCTTCGCCTTGCGGGGTGTTCCCTTCTTCATCAGAACGTTCTCACTCATTGAGTCGCAATAGAAGTATTCACGCCACTGATCGGCAAGAACGGTATTGATCGCACCCGCAGCAACCTGCAAAAGTCCCATAAAACTTCCTCCTCTAAACTATATAATCTCTTGTGGGTTAAGAAGCTCGAAGATCATGGCATAAATACACAACCCGAAACTTTTTCCCTTTGTCATTTATTATAAAACAATTTTTTTCCACTAACAATAATAGATACTTTCAATATTTTTATTTTCGAATAAATCTTTCTTTTTTTACTCATATTGAAATTATGGGGAAATTTCATTTCCTGTGATATAATGACGTGAGTGTCAAGAATATTTGCCACTCACGTTTTTTATATCATAGAAAAAAAGGAGAATTACCATGGATCTGATACCAAGCTTTTCCGTTGACCATACCAAGATCATTCCCGGCATCTTCACCAGCAGAGTAGATGATGTGAACGGTTCAAAGATCACAACTTATGACATAAGAGTCACCAAACCCAATGTTGAGCCTGCTGTTGATGTTGCCGCCATGCATTCACTTGAGCACATCATCGCAACATATTTAAGGAACGATCCTGAGTGGAAGGATGAAGTCATTTACTGGGGTCCTATGGGATGCCTTACAGGTTTCTATCTCATCCTGAAGGGCAGTCGTGCACCTAAGGAAATATTCGATCTTCTCTACAGAGCTTTTGACTCCGTAAAGAACTCCGAAGAGGTTCCGGGATCAACAGCCGAGAACTGTGGAAACTGCCTCATGCATAATCTTCCTATAGCCAAGTGGCATGCAGCTAAATTCGCCGCTTATTTAAAGGAGAACGAAAACAACGATCTTATCTTCGAGTATCCTAAGACAGAAAGACTCGTCACAGATGACGGCCGTCAGTTCTTCGATTCATAAGGTATTTTTAATCCGAAAGTTTTATTTAAACATTAAAAAACTCTCCTGAAGGTTCTTAATTCCTTCAGAAGAGTTTTTCCTTTATATGCAATTATATTACATTTACAAAAACCCGTTTATCGGATCAATGCTTCCGGGCGCCTTATAAATGAAATCCCTGTATCACGTCTGACCAGTCATTGATACCTATTATCCCCTTTGCAAATTCGGAAACCTGCAGGGAACTGGCCGGATCATCTATAAATTTGAACACCTCTCTTGCCGGCTTTGCAAGAAGCAGTCCGTCTGATCCTGTAGTTGAGAGCCCGAAGTAAAGACCGTCCTTTGTCTCTCCTGCATTGTCAAGCTGACGTGAAAGCATATAGGCATCAATATCAGGATTGTTCTCTACTATGTAATGACCGTATGCAACTGCCGCAGCCTGTTCAGTCTGTGCATCCTTGCTGAGATTCTTTACAGAACTAAATCCCTGCTCTGTCATGAAAATGTTTCTGACGGAACCATTATTGTCAAGCATCTGAGCATTATGCATATAGTTAGTAAGTACACTAAGATTTATGTAACTTACAACAGGCGATGTCACATCCTGTGTGACCTTTCCGGATGACTCATCATCCCAGAAAACAGGATCTGTCAGAGGATACGGATACGGGTGTATGGCGAGAGCCCAGTTGGTTCTGCCCTCTTCCTCATCGAGAGATGCAAAGGTATCCAGCACATCCTTACCGGGATACTTCCTTACAGAACCTGACTCTGTAGGAATGGTCCAGTAATAATCCAGAGAGAACATTACGTTGTCATTGGCAGAAACGGATTTAATCGCATTATAGAATACCCTGAAAGTCCTCTGGAAGATTCTTGTATATTCCGTAACACTGTAATTTCCGACATAATTCCAGTACTGGTTGTTTATCTCGTTTCCGATGACCCAGTTGGTCACCTTTCCATGACTGTTATGGCCGTTATACCTGTTGGCCAGGAAAGAAGCCATGGCCTTCACCATCCGGAAGCCTTCCTCAGTTTCAACATTGAACCCGTAGTACAGTGCTGCGTCCTGTGACTGCACTGCCGTTCCCGGTCTGTAAAGATCGGGATACTGGGCATTCCATCCGTTTACTATTCCTGCAGTAACCGCTATTCCGCTGGCACTGAGCCGGTTTATCTCCTGATCCAGCTGATTGATAAGCCCAGAATCAAATGAATAGGTAGTACCTTCGAAGTTGTAATTTATTCCATTACCGAAAAGCTGGCTTGTGGTTATGGCTATGAACGCATGCTTAATGTTAAGGTCGATGGCATCATCTATAATATTGGGGTCAACCATCAGACCCTTCTTTCCGAGGTTAAGAGCCGGACTCTGGTCAGCGGCTATAGCCTCAGGGTTCGATATATAGCATCTGTTCGATACGATATAGTATCCGTCGTTATGAGGTACGGCAAGCACGAAAGCATCATAGAGTCTGTTGCTTCCATCCTCCCTGAAAAGATTCACCGTAAAGGTCAGCTTTCCGTCACTGATGTTTCTGGATACAAGATAATCATTTCTGCCGGAAAGATCCGTCTCGTATGGTTTCATATCAAAGAGATAAACCTCATTGACCTGACCTGCAATTGCCGATGCATCGACAGTCACGTTTATCTTTGTCGGATCGTAAGGATTAAGTGTTACGCTTTTAACTCCCGCATAGCCTGAGACTACCGTAGAAGCATTGAGGGAATCCCTGGTTGTATAGTCAATCTTATAACTGTATGCGGTTTTTGAAGCTGATGCTCCGGGTTCATAACCTGTTGATGCTGAAGCTGTCACTGATGTACCTGCTACAGGCCCATTCACTGAATTAACATCCACTCCTCTTCCCACAACATCCGCAAAGACTGAAGTTCCTGAAGCAGTCATGATGACTCCGGTCAAAAGCAGAGTGAGCATACTCTTTTTATTTAGTTTTAATGTCATTTACTTTTCCTTTCGATAAATCAATGAACTTCAAGGAAAGAGACCACTGCCTCCGCCCTTTGACTAAGGATAGCATCATGGTTTTTTTCATCCTATAGCTTTTTTCTTAAGCTTAAAAACCTTTTGATTAAGATTATAAAAAAGAACTACACAAAAGGATAAAGTTCCTTAAGTGTAGTTCGAATAAAATCACTTGTAATATAAGTCTGAAATATACGGAATCCCGGATACTCCCTCAAAAATCGTCATCTCTTCCCGGAAGTCTCATGCTTCTACAGAGTTTGCAATTTTTTCATAGGTATCTTCATCTACAAGGCCGAAATAAAAATCCTCATAATTCTTATGATCCGGTCCATAGTAAACTCTTACATCATAGCAGCGGTCTGTAAACTTATAGGCAGTGCCATCCTCAACATCCTCCGTATATACATCATCCGGAAGCATGGTAAGCTCTTCGCCCATACTTACAACCTTCTTCAGAACCCTGTTTGAAACGCCGGCATCCTGCTCTTCCACATATTCATTGATGTAGAAAATAACATCTACATCCGAATAATACTCGGACACAAGATGAAATGCTGCGTTATCTGATACGATAAACGCTGTCTTATCCTTCTTTGTTACAGGATCGTTAACCTTTGAAACGATATGTTCACTGTCCACAACTATCTGTATGGGGCAAACGGCTCCGACACCTTTTATACTTGAATGTGCCAATGCTGTTGAACCGAGAGTCATGATCATCCCCGCAGCCGCAACCATACATCTTATGATATTTTTCAGTAGCATGAATATAAAAGCTCCTTCTTAAGACTTCATGTTAAATGTAAAAATCTACGATATGCAGATAAATTTAATTCTTTATATATTAGCATTATAAATTAAAAGGCGGATTGACACAAGTCAATCCGCCTATATGTAAACTAAACTTAAGACTACGTAGGTATTTATACTGAAAGTTTCATAAAATGATGAAATCTATAAGTAAGTCTTTATTTTAAAATAATCTTCTGTCAATCAGGAAAAGATCTTAACGAAGTTCTTCTTTCCACGCTGAACAACAACACCGTCCTTAAAATCCTCTGCTGTGTAAGATGTCTTAATATCTGTAACCTTTTCACCTGCTACCTGAACACCGCCCTGCTGAACATTCTGACGAGCCTCGGATCTTGACTTGGCAAGTCCTGAAACCGCAAGGATACCGCAGATATCGATGGCACCGTCTCTGTAGTCCTCAGCCTTAAGTGTGTACTTAGGCATATTCTCACTGTCACCGCCGCCTACGAAAATAGCCTTTGCGGCCGAATCGGCCTTATCAGCCTCCTCTTTTCCGTGTACAAGCTCTGTAAGTGAGTAAGCAAGTCTCTCCTTGGCCTTGTTAAGCTCGGCACCTTCCCACTTCTCCATCTCTTCGATTTCAGAAAGAGGGATGAATGTAAGAAGCTTGAGACACTTGATAACATCAGCGTCGTCAACATTTCTCCAGTACTGATAGAACTCGTAAGGTGATGTCTTCGCAGGATCAAGCCATACAGCTCCGCTTGCTGTCTTACCCATCTTCTTGCCTTCCTTGTTTGTAAGAAGTGTGATGGTAAGAGCATGTGCGTCCTTAGCCTCCTTCTTACGGATAAGCTCTGTTCCCGCAAGCATGTTTGACCACTGGTCATCTCCGCCGAACTCCATATTGCATCCGTAATCCTTGTAGAGACGGTAGAAATCGTATCCCTGCATGAGCATATATGAGAACTCGAGGAATGTGAGTCCCTGCTCCATACGGTTCACATAGCATCTTGCACGAAGCATATCGTTGACTGAGAAGCATGGTCCGATCTCACGCATGAAATCAAGGAAATTGAGATTTCTGAGCCAGTCGGCATTGTTTACCATGAGAGCCTTGCCCTCTCCGAACTCTATGAAACGGCTCATCTGCTTCTTGAAGCACTCACAGTTATGATCGATCTGCTCGATGGTCATCATGGAACGCATGTCTGAACGGCCTGAAGGATCACCGATCATTCCTGTACCGCCGCCCACAAGGGCGATAGGCTTGTTTCCGGCATCCTGAAGTCTCTTCATAAGAGTCAGAGCCATAAAGTGTCCAACATGCAGAGAATCAGCAGTCGGATCAAAACCAATATAGAAAGTAGCCTTGCCGTTATTAACGAGCTCTTTGATTTCTTTCTCATTTGTCACCTGTGCGATCAGGCCTCTGGCTACTAATTCTTCGTAAACACCCATCGAATTATTTCTCCTTATTACTTTTTCTTTCAGAGTAATCATACATGTACCGGTACATCGATCAAAGTGAAAGGTTTCATCCTGAAAACACAGGAACCTGTCTTCCCGTAAAAAAAGAGCTTCCTACTTTCACGAGACCCATGAACGGGCTTAATGAATTTATCACGGCAAAAGAACCCCTGTTTTGTCCTTTTGACCCTGGTAACATATTATACAATACCCCAAGCCAAATGCAAGCATTCAACTTGGGGCACTGTCAGTTTTTGGTTTTTCTTGATTTAAAGATCACAGTTTAATGCCTGTAACTGAATAGCCTGAGAATCATCAGTCTTCAAATTTTGTGATCTGGATATAATCGTAAATGTTTGAAATAAGTCTCTTTGTATCCTCCCAGCCGATACATGCATCCGTTATGGACTTTCCGTAAACGTGATCCTCAACCTTGCAGTTGCCTTCCTCGATATAGGACTCAACCATAAGTCCCTTTACAAAGCGGGCAAGCTCTGTGGAATACTTACGTGAATGCATGATCTCCTGAGCTATACGAAGCTGTTCCTTATACTTCTTTGCGGAGTTGCAGTGATTTGTATCAACAACCACAGCCGGATTCATAAGCTCCTTCTTTGTATAGAGATTGTAAAGAAGCTTCAGATCCTCATAGTGATAGTTAGGAAGGATCTGGCCGTGCTTTGACTGTGATCCTCTGAGTATCGCATGTGTATAAGGATTTCCGTCTGACTTTACTTCCCACTCTCTGAAGATGAAATCATGAGGATGCTGTCCTGCATAAATAGAGTTCAGCATAACTCCGAAATCTCCGGATGTAGGGTTCTTCATTCCTGTAGGAACGTCAATTCCCGAAGCCACGAGTCTGTGCTGCTGGTTCTCGACCGAACGGGCTCCAACCGCAACATAGCTCATGATATCGCTCAGATATCGTAAATTATCAGGATAAAGCATCTCATCCGCTGTTGACATGCCTGTCTGTGCAAGGACCTCCATGTGAAGCTTTCTGATGGCTGCTATACCGCCTAAAACATTGGCCTCCTTCTCAGGATCCGGCTGATGAAGCATACCCTTGTAGCCCTGTCCTGTGGTACGAGGCTTGTTGGTATAGATTCTGGGTACGATCATGATGCTGTCCTTGACCTGATCGGCAACCTCTTTAAGGCGGTTACAGTAATCAAGTACCGGATCCGGATGATCCGCTGAACATGGTCCTATGATGAGAAGAAACTTCTTTGAATCTCCTCTGAAAATTGCCTTGATTTCCTCGTCACGCTCTGCCTTGATCTTCGCAAGCTCTGCTGAAAGAGGAATCTGCTCTCTGATTTCCGCACTTGACGGAAGCTTAGTCCTGAATTCAAATCCCATAGTTACTCTCCTTTTCATGCGAGGGTCTTCATATCTACCCTTCCCCTGGACCTGTGATACTTCGCATAAGAACGCTTGCTCCCATACGAAACTCCGTACCTACCGGCCGCATAATTGAAAGTATAGTCTCACGAAGCCATAAAATCAAGTAATCAAAGGACATATAAACCATAACCTTTTTCAGGAAACCGAAAATATTCAGTCAGTATATCAGATATGACTACCTGTACTTTATATTCAGACTTTCACTTATAAAAAAGGTGCATCCGAAAGGTCTCTTAAAGGGATGCCTCTTTCAGATGCACTTTGATAATTTAAATATGTACTTACTTCAGTATGTAAACTGCCTTTGGATCGAAATCCAGATATGCCTCTTCCGATACCTCGTAAATCTTACGGTTCACAGGGTTATAGTCGGAAAGCTGTATCTCCATATCCCCAACCTTGAGGCGGTAGTACTGATAGGAACCCATAAAGGTAGAGAGGGTTACAACGCCCTTAAGGATGCCCTTGTCGCTCAGTTTTGCGTTTTCCGGACGGATGACCAGTAATGCCTCCTCTCCTTCATTTACACTTATATGATTCCTGACAGTGATCTTTTCTCCGAAAACATCTATATCAGCTGTGCCGAAAACGTCATCCACGGATTCCACCTTTGCAGGTATGAAATTCGCCTCCCCAATGAAATCCGCGACGAACTTTGATGCAGGATGATAATATATTTCCCGGGGCGAACCTACCTGCTCCATCCTGCCCTTGCTCATGATGATGATCTGGTCGGATATGCTCATGGCCTCCGACTGGTCATGTGTTACGTAGATGGCAGTGATGCCCACCTTCTGCTGTATACGTCGTATCTCTGTACGCATGGTCACACGTAGCTTTGCGTCAAGATTACTGAGAGGTTCGTCGAACAGAAGTACTCCCGGCTCCAGGACCAGGGCCCTGGCCAGGGCTACTCGCTGCTGCTGACCGCCCGAAAGCTGATTAGTCATTCTGGACTCCATGCCTTCCATTTCAACCAGCTTCAGAATATTGATGACCTTCTCATGTATTACTTCCTTTGGCAGCTTTCTAAGCTTCAGGCCATAAGCCACATTGTCAAAAACATTGTAATGAGGAAGCAGGGCATAGCTCTGGAATACCATGGCTGTATCACGCTTGTTCGGGGTAAGCTCATTTACAGCTTCTGAGCCTATGTAAATCTGTCCTTCATCCGGTGACTCAAAGCCTGCCACCATTCTGAGGGTTGTAGTCTTGCCGCAGCCTGATGGTCCCAGTAAAGTCACAAATGTACCGGGCTCGATATTAAGATTCATATCCTTTACGGCATAAAACTGCTTTTTAGTTTTAGGGTCAATATATATTTTAGAGATATGCTCAAGCACAACACCCTTCTTTTCCGAAGTCTTCATCAGTCTTCCTCCTTTACTGCTCTGCTGGTTCCGAAATGTTTTATGATGAGATTCATTACCGCAACAGCAGTATATGTGATCATTATGAGCACCGTTGCGTAGGCGCAGGCAACTCCGTAATTACCCTTTTCGGCCTGTTCGTTTATCTGACAGGTTATCATGAGGAAATCCGGTGTTACCAGCAGGATAACGGCTGAGATAGCGGTTATGGACCTTACGAAGGCTGTTACCAGACCGCTCAGGAAAGAATCCTTGATCAGCGGAAGTGTCACCGTAGTAAATACTTCAGCACTGTTCGCACCCATGTCATAAGCTGATTCCTCTATGGACTTGTCTATCTGTCTCAGTGCCGAAATACCTGAACGGGTTCCTGTAGGCAGGGAACGTACCACGAAAACGATAATAAGTATGAGTCCTGTTCCGTAGATCTGCTGCAGCGCTCCTGTTCTGAAAAGTCCGTTTGCATAGCCTCTTATATAGCCTATACCGAGAACCGTTCCGGGAACTGCCATAGCCAGCATGGAAACAAACTCAATGAACCCCTTTCCTCTGAATTTCTTCTTTACCACAAGATATGAAATGATCATGGAGAGAAGCGCTGTCACCGGAGCAGCTATAAAGGAAAGCACAAAAGAATCCTGGAAAGCCTCCAGTCCCGAAGTCTTCATCATGTACTGGAACCATTTAAGGGTGAGGCTGTAATCTCTTCCCCAGAGCTTAAATAAGGCTCCGAAGGGCACCATGATATACATAAGTGTTACAAATACAGCAACTATACTGCAGAATACAGTAAGCGGTACCCTGACGCTTCTGTCTTCTATAGGCATCCTTCCTCTGGTGGCCTTTCCCGTAAGTGTGGCGGCTGTCCGTTTCTCCAGATAATACTTCTGAATAAGGAACAGTATGACGGTAAGGGACAGAAGCACTACTGACATGGCAGCCGCACCTGTACTGTCAAAGGCACCTGTTACCTGAAGGTAAATTGTGGTTGCCAGAGTATCATAGGATCCACCTATCATCATGGGGTTTGCAAAATCCGCAACCGACTCTATAAATGTAACGAGAAAAGCATTGCCAAGCCCCGGAAGCATCAGCGGGAACGTAACTGTGGCAAATACCTGCCAGCGTGTAGCTCCCATATCTCTTGTTGCTTCCTCCAGAGACGGGTCGATATTTTTCAGAAGTCCCTTAAGCATCATATAGCATACCGGGAAGAAGGTAAGTATCTGTACGATGGCTATTCCTTTGAGTCCGTAGATATTGGAATCATAGATATGAAGTATGGATCGCGTGATGATTCCGGACCTTCCGAAGAGCATGATCATGGAAAGAGAAAGTACGAAGGGCGGTGACACCACAGGCAGTGTGGACACCACATTGAAAAGCTTTTCCAGAATAACGGATCTTAGCTTTACATATACTTCAACGTAAGCAAAAAGCAGCCCTATGGCGGTGGATGCGATGCCTACAAGAAACCCCAGCACAAGTGTGTTCTTAAAGGCAGTGCGGAACCGCTCCATGCTGAGGACTCTGCTGAATACCTCCACCGATACCTTTCCGTTTACCACGATACTGTCTATGAGCAGCATGAACAAAGGATACAGTATGAACAGAAGCAGGAAAACTATGAGCACCACTATAGTACTTACCATAATGGGATCAGAAAAGAATTTTTGTCGTTCGAGCCTTGCGCTCTGTGAACCAGCCATAAATCCCCCTTTTATATGGGCAGAGAAATGTCCTAAACCCGATTTAGCATTAAATCGAGTAGGGATAAAGCGCCCTCTCGATTCCACATCGGCTGTCAAATGCATGTACGTACAAGTACGTCTCCGCCCGACAGCCTTCTCGCAAGTAAAAAGCTGCGTAAAGTCAGAGGCTTCACGCAGCGTAAATGGTCTGATTATTCAGTAAGGAATCTGCCTGAATCTGCAGTATCTGCTGTGCTTCCGAGAGCCTCGAAGAAGTCTTCGATGTACTTCTCTGTGTTAGCCTTCGCATCCTCAAAGTCATAATCGATAGTGTTGTTCATATCAAGACCGAACTCTGTAGCTTCCTTTGGCTGTTCAGCATTGGAAAGTACCAGGAACTGATATGATCCGTTATCCTTGGCAAGATTTACGCAATCAGGTGAAAGGGCATATTCTATCCAGAGCTTTGCAGCGTTAGGATGCTTTGCTCCCTTGAATATGGCTGTAGCACCGATCTCATATGATGTTCCGTCTGATGGAACTACAAGACCGATATTGTCATATCCCTGAAGGATCTGATATATACCGTCGTGAAGGAAGCCTATACCGATAACACACTCTCCGGGGCCTACCATCTTTGATGGACCTGAACCGGACTTTGTGTACTGGGTAATGTTTTTATCCAGCTTCTTAAAATACTCCATAGCCTCGTCGTGGCCCTTCATCTGTACCATGGTATTGATGACGAGCTTAGCGGTTCCGGCTGTATTAGGGTTCGAAAGCATAATGAGACCCTTATACTCCTCCTTGGCAAGATCGTCCCATGACTTAGGCGCCTCAAGACCCAGTCTCTGAAGTTCCTCGTTATTAACCATGAATCCAAGGATTCCCTTATAAATTCCGTACCAGCAGTTTGTAGGATCCTTATACTGATCGCCTATGAGATTTACTGCATTCTTGGCATCATACTGCTCAAGAAGTCCGTCCTTTACAGCCTCATTGTATGGATCTGTGGTTCCGCCGAACCAGACATCACCGGAAGGATTTCCACCCTCTTCCTTTATCTTTGTATAAACCTCAGAAGTAGAAAGTCTCTGGTACTGGACCTTTATCCCATACAGTTTTTCAAAGTTCTTGCAGGCTGCCGCAAGGTACTCTTCCTCGCATGAACCGTAAACAGTAAGTTCTCCGTCTGCTTTTGCAGCTTCAACAAGATCATCCGAAGCAGCGGCCCCGTCGCCCTCTGCCTTTGTTTCTTCAGCTGCTTTGGTCTCAGCAGCCTTTTTTTCCTGAGCCTGTGTTGTCTCTGCGCTGCCGGAAGTACTGCCGGATGAAGAGCTGCCTCCGCAGCCGGCGATGGAAGCAGCCGTAATTGCCGCAGCCATAAGTACAGCTAATGTTTTTTTCATATGATTCCCCTCCTTTTTAATGAAAAAAATAATTGTTGTGGATGAAAATTTCTCAAATCAACCAACAAGAAAAATTATACCACCGCAGAAACATTATGAAAATAATATTTTGTGCAGAATAACTCAAATAAAATAAAACAGCACTCATATTTTGTGTAAAATTGAGTGCTGTTTTTTATAAAGCTTACTATTATTTAATTTCCGGAAAATAACTTTTTCGCCATGGGGAAAATCGCTTAATTATACTCCCTGGAAGATATGGAAAGCTCCGTCAACAGGAAGGATAACACCTGTCACAAAATTGGATCCCTTAGGACTTACAAGATAAAGAAGTGCTCCCACAAGATCCTCAGGATCACCGAACTTCTCCATAGGTGTTGCATCTACGATATGCTTTGCTCTAGGGGTAGGAGTTCCGTCCTCATTGAACTGAAGTGCATGATTCTGTGTTGTATGGAAGAATCCCGGCGCAACGGCATTTACTCTTATGCCGCTCTTTGCAAAGTAGATCGCGCACCACTCTGTAAAGCTTGCAACTCCTGCCTTACCTGCAGAATATCCAGGTATTCTTGTAAGTGGATGGTAAGCTGACATGGAGGAAATATTTATTATGTTGGCATTTTCCTGACCTACAAGTACCTCACCGAATACCTGGGTAGGAAGCATGGTTCCGTATATGTTGAGGTCGAGCTCCTTGTGAACGTTTTCAAGATCCTTTGTAAAGAAGGTCTCTGCCCCTTCCTCCGCCTCATGGAAATGGTCCTGAGGTACCTGAGCAGCCTTAACTGCACCGCCTGCACAGTTAACAAGGATATTTATGTGTCCCCACTTATCGAGGATCTCCTTACGAGCCTGAAGAAGACTGTCTCTGTCGAGAACATTTGCTGAAACAGCCATGGCTTCTCCGCCATCTGCTTCTATCTCCGAAACCACCTTGTCTCCGTTTTCCTTGCTTCTTCCGAGAACAGCAACCTTCGCACCGCAGGCAGCAAGGGCTTTTGCATACATTCCTCCGATTACACCTGTACCTCCTGTAACAACTGCAACTTCACCTGAAAGATCGATCTTAAATGGTAAATTCATAATTCTTCTCCTCGTCATTCGGAACCTAAGATACTTTTGTGATACAGGTCTTACTTATTTCCTGTACATAAAAGACAAAATTCCATAGTCTATTCACATAGAGCTTTATGCCCTGTGATCCAACAAATCTTCGACATTATAGCAGATATTTTATTTTTATGTAAGCCCTTTCATCGTTGAAATTCCGCCATTTTTCGTTTGTTTTTTCACAAACAAAGAGTGGCCGTTTCCGACCACTCTTTAAACGATATTCACTGCCTGACCCACAGTGAGTGCTTCTTTTAATATAGATTTTATTCACTTCAGTCAGTATCCATTTCTTCCCGTAGACCTGCCTAAGGACTCCCGCAAGTCCCTTTACTCCAGAGCACCCTTACTGTACTCAGCCCAGCTGAACTGGTTCATATACTCTCCGGTATATCTGCTCTTTGCATTCTTTCTGTCCTTTTTCCACTCATACATGTCACACTCTATTTTGTCCGGAACTATGGCTATGGTTCCTCTCTGACGCACTACAACATCAGGAAATCCCGCCTCTGTAAGTGTGGAAACCATATCTGCTCTTAAATTCTGCAGATAAGACGCTTTCTTTTCAGGATTCGCATCATCCTCCCACAGAACTCCCAGGATCTCTCCGTTGCTTGTCAGAGCACCGCACCGGTCCACAAGATATGCAAACAGTTCCTTTGTTTTATTGTACTGAAAATGAAGTACCTGGTTGTTTTTCAGAACTTCAAAATTACCAAAGGTCTGTACCCTGAGAACATCCTTATTCTCCTCCGGTTTTTCCAGAGGATATCTCAGATCCTCGATCTCCCTCTTTACCTTTTCGAGAGTCACCGGCTTCATGATATAGCCGCTGGCATGAAGATCCATGGCATCGCCCACATATTCACTGTATCCTGTTGTGAAAATTACATTGATCTTGGGAAAACGTTCCTTCAGATGATCTGCAAACTGAAGACCGTTTATATCTCTCATCTCTATATCCAGAAAGGCGATATCTATATGCTTATTTTCAAGCTCTTCAACAGCCTTCAAAGCATTACGGTATGGAAATACCTCTGCGTCGGGTAATGCCTTCTTTATAATATCCGTCAGACCTTCCAATGCGATCTTCTCGTCATCAATTGCAAGTACCTGCATAATTCAACTCCTAACTCAGGGAAATACCCTTTTTCTATGCTGTAAATAAAACATCCTGCTGTCAAAATCCGGTGAAGCTCCATCATCCGGCTTTTTCCTCTGTTTCGAAAAGATGCTGCTTTTTTACAAACTTGTAAAGAATCAAAGCTGAAACAATGACCATGAACATAAGTGCCTGTCTGCTGAAAATTCCGCCCACGGCAGCACCACGGCTTCTTATGTATATCCATCCGGCGCCCAGCATAAGATGAAAGCCCACATTCATCAACAGACTGTACGTAATATCCGGTTTTGCGGTCTCAGGTCTTTCCGACCTGAAATCAGTTATGTTGTACTCTTTATTCAGATCCTTTCTTCCGCTCAGGTCATTCACAGCCTCACAAAGGTTTGTTTCCATTTCAATGTTTCCATCGATTTCGACACCCTTTGTCTCTTCAAGATTCAAAGCCCTGTTTGCATTTTTTCCGGTAAACTTTAGCTTCCTTCCTTTACCGGCCCTGTCCTTTATAGAGATAATTTTATCCCGACTTACGGATCCGGTAAACATACTTTTTGAAGATCTTCCCGCAACATAGTCCGCTATATTACGGGTATTCTGAGTACGGTCAAATACAAAGCTTATAAGTAACATGACCGGTATAAAAAGTAATGAAAATGTCTTTCCTGTGTGGAATAACACATAAAGCACTGTAACAATTATTGATGCGGTATAGACTGAAACATCCTTTCTCAGCACTGTCATGTTATGTGCATGGAAAATCAGTTCCTCTATGAATGGGATAATGAAAGCAAAGGTTATGATACATGACAAATCCTTGCTGTCACCACGAATATATCCTGCCTCTTCCATACACCTTGAAAAAGCATCCACATCGGACACCATGAGGAAAAGTCCCAGGAACAAGACTCCCAGAGAAACACCGGCGAAAAAATGCAGAAAATACTGGGTTCCTACACTCTTTGCCGTAACTCCCTTCATCAATATCCGTTTACCTTTGTTTTTAAGACCCTTGAACTTTGCTTTCAGGCTTTTCCCCTTCGAGTGCCGCAACAGTCTATAGTCCCTGAACAGACTGAACTCAGCTCTCAAAGATCTTCCTGATGCCTTAAGGACAACATGAAGAACCAGCAGGAACAGCAAATTCCCGGAAAGATACAGGATATTATCCATACCTATACCTAAAAAATCTCCTGGCATATTCTGTCCCATTATCATGCCAAGCTTCTGTGTACCCCAAATACACAAAAGGTAAATGACCGGGTATTTCATGATGTCCATAAATACGGTCATAGCCTGGCTTACATCCTTTGCTCTCAGAGCCTTAATATCATCGCAGGTATTCTTTTTGAATCTCTTTAAGGCTTCATACGGAGGTTTTATACTTTTTATGTTTTTTATCTTTGTATATCTGTCCCGATTATCAAACTGCTCCAATGTTACACTCCTCATTTAAAACGAAAAAATGTTATATACTATAATTTTCGTCAGAAAAACGTAACAAATAACCGTTCTGTTTTGAGATTTTTTCCCCAATACCGATAATTCAGTCTTTGGATTTTGGGATACTGATTATGACCGTAGTTCCCCTGCCTATTTCACTGGTTATTTTGAGACTTCCGTCACACTGCATCTTCAGACGCTCTCTTACGTTCTGAATACCGATATGGGAACGACCGTCATACTCTCTCTTTTTCTCTGAATAGCCTCCTACACCATCGTCATCCACAATTATTTCATATCTGTCATCATATTCACGGGTAGTTATGGTCACGGTACCGCCGTCAGGAGACTTTCCGACCCCGTATTTGACAGCATTTTCAACAATAGGCTGAACTGTCAGTGCCGGAAGCTTGAAATTTTTGGCCTGAATATCATAGACAATATTGAGATCATCATCAAATCTCATCTTTTCCAGTGCAAGATAGTTCTTTATATGATCCAGCTCCTTCTCAAAGGGTACGGGTTCCTTTGTACGCAGAGAGTCAAGATTGCCTCTCAGATAATCCGAAAATTCACCTATGGCTTTTTGTGCCATCTCAGGATCCTTGGTACAGAGATAATAAATAGCATTTAATGAGTTATACAGAAAGTGCGGCTGAATCTGACTCATCATGATAGACAGTCTTTCCTGGGTAAGAGCATTCTCTTTCTCCCGAAGCTCGATGCTCTGCTGAACATGGATAAATGTATAAACCATAAGCATACTAAGGGTTACAGAGAGATAAATGAGAAGAGACCCTACCTGAGGGTACTTCATGGTTATGACCAGTGCAACTAGGGGAAGGAACATATATGAGATGATGGCCACAAAATCCGGAATCTCAAGCTTCTTTCTGTATTTAACAGTCAGTATCACATCAAACAGTATGATACTGGCACCGAGAATCTGCGAAAAAGCATACAAGGGTCCATGTACATACACTCCATTTTCGATGTAAAAGACCTGCTCATGTACAGGAGATGTGACCCACATGAAAATCCCCGCGATACATATAGGCAGACCGAAATGCCCCATCCAGACAGAAATTCTGGTTTTCTCGCTGAGATAAAAATAAATATAATAATTAAATGTCGCAATGATAATATATAGCAGAGAAACAGAGCTGATGGTCAGTATCACATAAAGAATATTCACCATCCCGTTATACTCCAAAAGCCAGGTTGCAGCATCAAGAATGAGCATCAGGAAATTGGCTACCAGAATGATCATCAGACAGTTGTTTTTAATGTTTCTTTCAAATGTCGTAATGATGCCCGAAAACAGCACTAAAACGATTAGTGCCGCATAAAATTCTGAGCTGATCTTAACTAATAACATTTGCTTTCCTCACATAACTGTCTTATCATCTGTTACCTCTAAATATATCACAAAAACCAATATTCTTTTCTGATTTATTCATAAAAAGAAAAATCGTCCGAGCTCGGAATGTTGAACAGCATCCTTAGCTCGAACGGTCTTCCCTCTATTCTCTATTATCTATCAGGCAATTACTGTTTTGCCGAAGTCTGCAAAGGCTTTTACCGGAAGGTAGATATTTACATATCTTTTCCCTATAGGTCTGAATGTTACTATCAGCCGCTTCTCCGAATCTCTCGAAAAGCTCCTGGCTATCTCACCCCGGCTAATGTTCTCTATGATCTCACACACCACTTCAAGAAAATTCATCTTGTTGACCTGTTTTATACCGTAATACTCGGAATATGATTTTCCGTTTACAAGTATACTGTCAACTATCTCTCTCACGGTAACAGGTGCAGAAACCAGATTTCTTCCCTTTTCTCCAAAACATTCGGTAAATCTCTTGGAGTAAGTCTCAATAAGATTTTTGGGTCTTTCACTGGTGTCGTTTCCCCACCAGAAACCGTTTGCCTCATCACCCTCTTCATCATAAGGCTTATACATTATAGTGAGAAACTCTTCGTGCTTTTCCTGAGACTGAGAACCTTTTATAACATTTCTTAAATATCCTTCGAATCCGAATTCAGGAGGAATCATCTTATGATAAACCGGAGGAACATAAACCGTTTTAAATTCCGGTTCTTCCGAATCTCCCCATATCTTCAGCTTCTCAAAATCCATGAGAAGTGATTTCCAGGGAATCATCATATTCAATTCTCTGTTTTTTACGATAGTATCCATATAACTCCAAATACCATTCAAAAGGTTTCCTGTATTGCTTATCATACGACCGGAAGTATCACAAAACAGTCACAGATTTATTAAAAAAAGCTTCCGTATCATAAAAAATACGGAAGCTTTATATCAAAGATTATTCTTTTTCTTTTCCGGTGAGCCTCTGTAATACATACAGTGTGATTATCATAAGGACAACTCCGAACAAAAGTGAAACATATACATTCTTTGTAAGCCCGGCCACCAGATATGTGAGTGCTGATATCGCTGCAGCTGTCAATGCATACGGAAGCTGTGTTGAAACGTGATTAAGGTGCACACACTGGGCACCTGCACTTGACATGATCGTTGTATCCGAAATAGGTGAACAATGATCTCCGCATACAGCTCCTGCCATACATGCTGACATGGCGATGATCATCATAGTGTGATCAGTTCCCTCAAAGCAGGCAACAACTATAGGAATGAGGATTCCAAAGGTTCCCCATGATGTACCTGATGCAAAGCTTAAACCTATTGCAATAAGGAAAATTACGAAAGGAAGGAATGAAAGGAAGTTGGAAGCCGAACCCTGTACCACTCCCGCTACATACTCCTTGGCACCTAAACTGTCTGTCATAGCCTTAAGTGACCATGCAAATGTAAGAATAAGAATAGGTGAGATCATCTGCTTGAATCCATCAGGAAGACAATCCATACAATCATTGAAAGGAAGAACATTCGCTATCATGTAATACACGATAGTGATAACAAGTGCTCCGAATGATCCAAGTACAAGACCCACCGAAGCATCGGATCCTGCAAAGGCATCAATAAAGTTCACTCCTTCAAAGAAACCTCCGGAGTATATCATACCTATAACACAGCCTATGATAAGTGAAACTATAGGTACCAGCATGTTAAGGATGTGACCGTCTTTTCTCTCATCAGCGGTTTCATCTTTATCGAAAGGTCTCTGACTTGTGGTGAAAAGATCGTTATTTTCTATGGCGTTCAGCTCATGCTTACGCATAGGACCGTAATCTACCTTAAATACAACCAGGCATATCATCATGGCTATAGTGAGGATCGCATAGAAGTTGTAAGGTATGGTCTGAAGGAAAAGCTTCATTCCGTTCTCACCCTCAACAAATCCCGATACAGCTGCTGCCCAGGAGGAAATAGGTGCGATGATACATATAGGAGCCGCTGTTGCGTCAATGAGATATGCAAGCTTTGCACGGCTTACCTTATGCTTGTCCGTAACCGGACGCATGACCGAACCTACTGTAAGACAGTTAAAATAGTCATCAATAAAAATGAGACATCCAAAGGCTATTGTGGCAAGCTGAGCTCCCGCTCTTGTCTTTATATGACTTGAAGCCCATCTTCCGAAGGCTGCTGAACCTCCGCTTCGGTTCATAAGCTGGACCATGGCTCCGAGTATAACCAGAAAACACAGAATACCGACATTGTAACTGTCTGAAAGAACAGAAATGATACCATCCTTGAATATATGGTTTATAGTGCCTTCAAAATTATATCCGGAATAAAGAAGTGCTCCTGTAAGTATGCCCATGAACAAAGCACTGTAGACTTCCTTGGTAATAAGTGCAAGTCCTATAGCGATAAGCGGTGGTATGAGCGCCCAAAAAGACTGCTGGACAGTATCCTGATTAGTCACAAATTTTGCTACAACCAGAAAAGCTACCACGATGCCGAGAGATGCGAAAGTAAAGTAGCGGTTGCTCTTTTTATCCATGTTTTTCCCCTTTGTGTAAAAATTTGATTTCATAATAATACTATCATCAAACCATTCATTCAAGGGTTATATATGCACAGTTTTCATATTTATGCAGTTTTATTATGACTTTAATCAGTGGCCGGCAGAAGGACCCGCAACAGGACCCGCCTCTATGGTTTCTTCAGTCTTCTCTCCGGATTTTAATGCTTCGGAACTTTCCTGCTCGTTAAGGATCTCAATCATCTCTCTTATCATGTCCTCATCCTTCAGAGTGAACAGGAATTCAACTCTTCTGGAGGCCTCCATGTTTTCGGTTCCGTCTTCATTCAGGATCGGATCCGTATATGATTTTCCGTTTGTGGAAATAAGATCTCGCATATCTGTGAGCTGAGGACCGTTAAGGACAGCCGAATTGTCCCCGAGACAGTATTCAGCAACGGAATAGGCTCTCTTCTGGGAAAGATCCAGATTAAAGAGATAATTACCTTGTGTATCCGTATGACCCTCTATGGAAATTGCGGATACATACTCTTTATACTTATCGCTGAGGAGTATGTTGGCATATCTCGGAAGGAACTCCGCAAGAAAGGTTTTACCGCTGTCCTTTAGTTCAGCCTTGTTGTACTCGAACAGGATGCTGGAATCCATGGTGATGGCACCGGTCTTTTCATCTACCGAGATATTTAAATTGGAGCCCGAGAACTCCTCCTTTAGCTCCTCGATAAGTTCGGATCTTATTCCTATGATCCTGTCAAGCTTTGCCTGCTGCGTCTTCATGATCTCTTCAAACTCCGCAAGGAGCTTAGACTGCTCATTAAGTGTAGCCTCCTGTGAATTGAGCTTATCCTCCTGAGTCAGAAGAAGCTCTCTCTGTGCGGCAAGCTCTGCCTTCTGATCCTCCAGCTCTTCCTTCTGGGTGGCTACCACCTTTTTCTGCTCATCAAGTTCCGTAGCCTGTACCAGAAGCTCCTGCTCCTTACCGTTAAGCTCCAGCTCTTTCTGATCGAACTGTATCTGAGAATGTAATGTGGTCAGCGCTATGACCAGAACAAAGCAAAGCAGAAGCCCAGCCATCATATCGGAATATGACAGCCAGTAGGTCGTTTCTCCATCCTGTTTGCGCTGATGTCCGTTTTTCTTTTTTATATCAAACATATCTTACAACGCCCTTATACTCTTCTTGATATACCTGTGTTCCTTCTTGCATCTTCCATAGCCAGAGCAAGATTATTTATAGAAGATGATGCACGGTCTACAGCATCCTGAAGATCTCTGTAGCTGTTATTCATGAGCTTAGGCAGCTGATCGTTGGCCTTTTTGATCTCCGCCACCTGCTGAACCAGATGAGATTCAACATTGACAAGATTACTGTCGATCACCTTGAAAGTATTGTCTATGTTCTTTGGAAGCTGGTTCACTGAAAGTCTTATGGAATCCAGAAGCTCCTTCTGAGCCTTAAGCTCGTTCTGGAACACCTGAACAGACTGATTGAGCATATTTCTGTAGTTTTCAAGGTCACGCAGATACTGACGGTCATCGGCGATAAGCTTCTGATTGGTTCCGTTGGATACCCAGAGATCGTTCATGCTGCGCTTCAGATCCTGCTGTATCTCGATAACATTAGCCGTAAAACCTGCAAGCTGCTCACCGAGAAGCTTTGACTCTTCATTGATCCTGTGGGCGATTTCCCTGGTACTTCCGGTTTCCTCAAGCACCTGCTTCATAAGTGTGGCATTGTTGTTCTGAATGTTATAGCACTCATTTATAGTGGCATTGATATTGGCAAAGGCTCCGTCCATAGCCTTGTTCATCTCGATGATGAAGGCATTGACAACAGACTTAAGAGCATCGGCCTGATTCTGGGTGGCAATATTGACAAATTCTGTGAGTGTTCTGTTCATACGGTCGAACTGAGGATCAAGGACCTTTGAGAGATTCTCGCTCACCCTGACTCCCAGATCATCGATAGTTCCAAGCTGCTTTTCCTGAAGCTCTATCAGCCTGTTCACACTATCGAACTCACTGTCGGGAAGTACATATTTCTTATATGCCAATGCAAAATCACGGATGGCCGTCTCCGCCTCGTCAAGCTTGCGCTTTAAGACATAGTTGAAGGTGAGTGAAAAAATCATACCGTAGATGGAAGTATGAAAGGCCACCTTGATTCCGTTCATAAGAGGAGCGATGCTGCTGGTGATCTCCTGTGATGATCCCGTATTAAAGCCCTGAAGACCTATGGACAGTCCGATGAAGGTTCCCAGAATTCCAAGTCCGGTCATGACCCCCGGTACCTGGTTGAGCTGGTTTCTGTGCATGGTCTTATCAATGATGTCATCATTGAAGTAATCCTGAATGTCACACTTATAGCTGTGCTCCTTCATCTCATTTATACGGTCAAGCTCATACTGGTAATCCTTATATATCTCCAGAAGATGACTGTCCAGAAAGAGCATGTCCTGGTTTTCCTTGTATCTCTCATATAAAAAGGCATGACTGTTCATGGCGTCGTCACGTATCTTATATGTGACACGCAAAAGATCGGCAATTATATCATTTACAGGAACAAAGCAGTTCCGGTCACAACTTATCAGAATGATGGCAATTATCAGAAACATCGCACCGTTAACGGCAATATTTGAGATTCCTTCTCCCTTTCCCGAAAAGACATTGAGATAAACACATAGTCCGACCATCGCTATAAAAACAACAGCAAGCAACCATTCATACCACTTCTTGTTCTGCATAACTTTTCCTCCGAAAATATGGGAATTATTATTTAATTATAGCAACTTTCACTGAAATAAAACTTAATTTTGACCTCAATCATGTATTATTTTTTTAAATTTTTTTCACTGTTTTTTTATGATATAAGTGTCATAAGTCTTCCTCCACTTGTGCTTGCACAAAAGTGGAGGATAGACTTCATGACACGCCCCACATGGAGCACGAAAGGACGATTTATCGGCCTGAGAGTGCGGAATGTGGGAGGAACGCGAGAGCGCATTGCGCGAAGCGGTCCGATATCGACTTTTGACACTAACATCTTTTTATTATGACAAAAATGTCATTTCATGTTTCTCCTTTAAGAGTATAATAAAGTGCAGATTTCACTCCCGGAGGAAAATTATGAAAAAAGAAGTGGATAATATCAAAGAACAGAAAAAAAGAACCATAAGCCGAAAGACACCCCTCAGAATTCTTTTTACAGACTTTCTGAAATTCGGTCTATTCACCTTCGGAGGCGGCTGGAGCATTGTTGCCCAGATGGAAAAAATCTACGTTGAGGACAGAAAGGTCGTAAGCTCCCATGAGCTTCTGGACCTTACAAGTGTAGGAAGAAGCCTTCCCGGGACCATGATAGGAAATATAGCCGTACTTTTCGGATACAGCCAGCAGGGTATACCGGGAGCTCTTATATCACTTTTTGCCATGATACTCCCGCCTTTTCTGGTTCTTCTCATAGTCGCCGGCTGTTATACAGCCTTCAGAACAAACTTCTGGGTCGCTTCTGCCATGAGCGGTATCAGATGCGCTGTTGTGCCCATTATCCTGACTGCTGCACTCAAGATGTTCGACGGAGCCTTCAGGTTCCCACCCTGCTATATAGTCACCCTGATATGCATACTGCTCTATGTGGTTTTTAATGTGAGCTGTGTCTACCTTGTAATATTCGGTGCTGTATCAGGTCTTATAATCAGCGAAATCTATGCCCGTAAGGAGAATTGATATGTTCGACATCATAACAGTCATACAGCTCTACTGGAGCTTTTTAAAAATCGGCTTCACCAGCTTCGGAGGAATGTCCATGATTCCTCTCATCACAAGTGAAATGATGGGACACGGATGGATGGAAGCCTCGGAAATCTCTGATATAGTTGCCATCGCAGAGATGACACCGGGTCCCCTCGGCCTTAACTGCGCCACCTTTGCTGGTCTCAAGGCTGCAGGGATTGTCGGAGCCTGCGCTGCAAATCTCGGTGTGGTAACTCCATCCTTCACACTCGCAATTCTGGCAGCCATATTCTTTGCAAAATTTAAGGAATCTACAGTCATGCAGAGAATACTTGTGGGTGTACGTCCCTCCTGTATAGCCATGGTCATCGGAGTCATATTTACCCTGTCCATGTCAAACTACATAACAGAAGCCGGCATCTCACCTGTAGCCATAATCATAAGCATAGTGGATATCGCCCTGCTCCGCTTTGCGAAGCTGGGGATACCCACTGTTATCATCATTAGTGCAGTTATGGGAATTGTTGTTTACGGTGTGGCAGGATTCTGAACCTCTGCTTTTCTCAGTTCCTCATTGTATTCAAGGAAATAGGAAGTATGTTCGAGAAGGAGCCTGACGTTCTTCTCTTCCTTTGGATCATAATTGTCCACACCTATAAATCCGAAGAGCTTTCCGTTAATGTAGAACGGTATCTCGATTATATTTTTAATACCATTTCCCGACATGAGGCCTGCCCTCTTCGGATTTAGATATTTACAGTCATTTACATTATTTATGACCATACTGGTGCCCGGAAGAAAATCTTCTTTTCCGGATACATAGACTTCAAAATCTATGTTCTGCCATTTTTCCAAAACGGATTCCACACCCTTTGCACACCATTCAAAGGTATTGCTCAGCTTGTCTCCCTGAAGCTCCATGATGTAAATTCTGTCGGCCTTTATACTCTGTGACAGATTCTTAAACAGGGTGTTAATGCTTCTGTCAGGCATATTTCCCTGTCTGATCATCTTATCCTTTAAACCTATTTCATTAACTATGTGTTCAGCCATAGGCTCTTCCGACAGCTTTGCTTCATCGAACATCTTTATGAACACAGTGGAAAATGTTCCCGCACCTGTTGAAGGTGCTGCAATGAAATTTACCCAGTGCTTCATGGAATAGCTGTAGGTCCGTGAATATATATATTCACCAAATGCTGCCCGGTATCCTATATCAAGCCACTTCTGCTTCTTCATATTCTGAAATACTTCCGTATATTTCCTGCCTGTAAGCTCCTGGGAACGTTTTCCCGTTACTTCACAGTATCTCTTGTTGGCATAAAGAATCTCGATATCCACAGGATTCTTTCCTTCCATGTTCATGATAAGCTTTGCAATGAGATAAGGCAGAGGCATCCTGTCAAGGTAACCGTTTATGATATCTGTTCTTTCATCAAGTCCCTGAGCTCCACCTGTAAGCTTCTGATTGAGTCTTCTGCTTGCCAGTTCCACTATTTCCTGAACAGTTTCCTTCTCGGTTCCTTTTGCAAATGCATATTCCCCATGGATCATAACCTTCCGGCCATCAATCTCTCTTATGGACTTAAGTCTTTCCGACCATGCATTGACAGTTGACATGATCTCTTCTACATCCATATGACGCTTTGCGATTCCAAAATGGCATCCGAATAAACGGAAGATGGAAGCCACGGATCCTAAGCATTCAACCAGCCTGTCGGCAACAGCCTTAACAAGCTTCTCGGCTATTTCACGTCCGTAATCCACTCTTATGTCCTCAAATTCAGGCACCTCAAGAACGATGTAGGCAAAGTCTTCACCATTGGTCCTTAAATTATCATCAAGCTGGGTCAGAGTAAGTATCTGACCGTAAGCATTCATAAAACCGGTAACAGGATCTATAAGACTTTCCTTCTTCAGATCGTCCTTTGATTCCACATCCTGCTCAATATCTATCATATAGCCCATGAGTCCTATGATCTCACCGTTGTTGTATACAGGGAACTTGGTGGCGGCAATATAATGTGTAACACCATTTACCACATTCTGACCCACATTCTTTCTGATGATCTCACCTTCTTCAAGTACCCTCTCCTCATCCGACTTGAAAGGTACATCATCGATATGCCAGCCCACATCTTCATCGGTTTTGCCCAGAACCACATCCTGGGATTTAAAACCGTAGTATTTCAGGAAAGCATCCGTAACACCAAGGAACCTTCTGTTCTTATCCTTCCAGAAAAATTTGATATCCGAGTGATGTCTGATAGCCTCCATAAGGTCATCGTTTATATTGTAGCCCTCATCTCCCAGCTTTAAATACTTTACCTTATCCTTGAAAACCCTGGTTATGGTATCAATATCGAAAGGTTTTTCACATATCATTGCCTTTCTGTTATCAACATCTGAAACAAGTACTATCTGGAATTCCGTCCATCTGTAGTTTCCGTCCGGATGCTTCACCCTGAATACATCAAAAAAGGCAGCTTCACTCTGTTCTACTATCTTTTTCCTGTAATTCTCCGACTTTATAAAATCACTCCATCTGTTACTATCATCAGGATGAATGAACCTGATTGAATAATTCTGATAAAATTCATGTAGTCCGTTGACAACAGCACCCACCTTTTCATAGGGCAGATTACTGTACACAACAGTTCTTGTATCTTTGACGAAATCCAGAACATAGATGCAGTCATAGATGGAGACAACATTGCGCATGATACTGTCATTCTTCTCCTGTCGTTCCTGTTCCTCGAACTCTTTACCGTCTATGCCCGCAAGTATCATACAGCCCTGTCGGCTGTCAGCCACATTTGTAAAGCTTATGTAAAAATACCTGCCGTTGGCGATATAAGTCATCACCTCTTCCTGATGACTCTTTCTCGCTCTCGTGGCAAGCTCCGTAAATTTCTGATGTGCAAAGGCCCCCTTCGAGTTCATGACTGTCTCCAGATCCACTTCATTGCCTTCATTCATCATAACTGCCATCTGATAGCACTTTTCATTATAGAACATTACCTTGAATCCGGTTCCGTCGAAAAAGATCAGTGCCAGTGCCTGCTGCATGACAACATCAATAAGACCTGTTTTTTCATAAACAGATTTTTCTTCCCTTGTCTCAAACCTAAAGCCCCGGTCGGACATGTTCTTATATATTTCATTCACAGGAAGGGGCTTGGAATAGTAGTATCCCTGAATCTTCTCGCAACCTATGCTCTTAAGGAACGCAATCTGCTCCTCTGTTTCAACACCCTCGGCCAGAGTGTGTATACCAAGCTCCTTTGCCATCTTCACAGCCATCTTCATGATGATCCTGGATTTCTCACTGAAATCCCTAAGGAACAGCATGTCTATCTTTATCTCATCAAACTGATAGTCCTTGAGAAGATTGAGGGATGAGAATCCGGAACCGAAATCATCCATCCAGACCTCAATACCGGCTTCATTAAATCTCGTAATTTCCTGCTTTATAAAATCTTCATTGTTCATAAGAGCGGTCTCTGTGATTTCCACACAGATACAGCTCCTGCGAAGATCATACTCTTCCAATGATTCTATGATGACATCCACAGGACTGCAGTTGTCAAAATCCGAACGGGAGATATTGACAGAAACAGGTACCAGGGGATTACCTATACTTTTATTTCTTGCCTGAAACTCGGCAACACGTTTCACAATAAATGTATCAAGACGGTATGAAAGACCGTTATCTTCAAGAATAGGAACAAAGTCTCCCGGGGATATAAATCCGTATACCGGATCTATCCATCTTGCCAATGCCTCGTATCCGCACACTCTCTCTGACAATGTACGTACCACAGGCTGAAGGTATAAATGTATCCACCCTTCGTCAAGAGCCTGATCAAAATGAGTGATAATATATTCAGCCTTGATATAACGCTGGGCCATCTTCTCATCAAAGCTTCCGAAACGTGACCCATACTGTGCCTTTTGCGCCTGGCAGGCCATTCTTGCATAATCACAGGCCAGATTGACGGACATACCTTCTTCCACATAACAGATTCCTATCTTTACAGGCAGAGTTTTCCCGCCGTTTGCTCCGTACAGATCCTGAATGAAGTCATTCAGCTTATCTTCAAGATCAATCTGGTGACTGAATGCAAAAAACTTGTCTTCAGCGAATCTTGAGCAGTTTTCGTTAGGAAAATATTTTCTAAGTATGTCGGCAAATATACACAGTAATTTGTCTCCTTCCCTGGTTCCATACTTTGCATTAAAGCCCTTCATACCGCTGAGATTAAAATTGATCAGCACAGGTCCTGTTCCGTGTTCAAGCCCCGCCTTAATAAATTTTTCCGCACGGTTCAAAAAACTGTTTCTGGTGGGAAGCCCTGTAAGAGGATCCGGAACCTGTTCAAGATCCGACAGAAAGGCATAGCAAACAGGACCCTCTTCCGTGTCTTCACTGTACCTTCCGTAATCCTCTATATGCTTGATATTCCCATTTTTAGTCATGATGCGGAAGGTCATTCTTTGAAAGCAGTCATCATTTCTTTCAAACTGCTTTTTTATACCTTCCTGAACCATCTCCACGTCTTCCTCATATATCATTCCGAGGTATGTACCGCCGGTGAGTTCCATGAATTCCTCTATGGTTTCACACTCGTACATTTTGATGAGAGCCTTGTTGGCATAGATTATGTCTCCATTACCATAGTCGCAATAGATCAAACATCCACCGGGCATGATATTAAGACCCTTTATCAAGCGCTCAATATTTATTTTTAAATTGTCGATGCTAAATTCTGCCCTCATTCTTACCATCTTTCCTGAAATATAACGCGAGTGTAAGATTCGACATCAAATCTCATTAATCACCTTAAAGTATTTCGGGTAAAAATCCCCTTTAGTCAGAAACCCACCAGCCGATTCCTATATCTTGATAATCGACAACAAAAAAGATTTATAAAAGACATAATCTATTATTCTCATTTTTTAGTAAAAAAAAATCCCTTTAACAGACAGAGGGCAGGCAATACTCTCAATCTATTAAAGGGATTTATCTTAATTATTTTATGATGTGGATGTCAAAAGTCCATACCGGACCGCTTCGCTTTATGCGCTCTCGCCCATCTCAGGTCTGAACATAACGTCCTTATGCTTATTGAGACCGTAATACAGGACGCAGCCCAGTATTCCGCAGCCTAAGACTTCACCTCCGCCTACAGTAAGGGCCATGAACCATAATGGAAGGCTCACTGCATAGGCGTAACGAAGCACAAAAGGTACCACGATCATATTGGCGATGATCGGAGGAAGACAGCCTATAAGAGGAGACTTCTTTCTGAGCATCCATGTACCAAAAGCACCGACAAGTGTTGCAAGACTGCCGCATATAATATCCGGAAGAACAGCTCCTCCCATGGCATTACCGATTATACATCCCACAAACAGTCCCGGAATGGCTGCCGGTGTGAACATCGGAAGTATGGTAAGAGCCTCTGCTATACGAAGCTGCACCTCTCCGAAAGAGATGGCTGCAAAAACATAAGTCAACGTCACGTACAGAGCCGCAATTAATCCGGCCTGTGTTACAAAAAGAACACCTTTATTTTTCATTTTTTCTCCTTTAGTTTTGTTTTTCATGAGGAAGGTCTCGAACTCATGTATTTCCTTTGCTCATTGAGCAACGTTCTATAAGATACCACTTGATTTATCAAAATACAAGCCTAATGTTTCAATATCAATCGAGTATAGGAGAGCCCCTTGCTCGATGAACCGGGCCGACCGTTTCGCGTATAAAAAATCCCTCCGGAATCAGTGTCCGGAGGGTAATGTCCATATATTACTTTTTACTGTGCAATGATTCCTTCTATAAGGTAATTGCTGACTCCAACTCTAACACGATTTCCGATTTCATGCCCGTAGAATGGATTGTTGAATCCCTTAACAAGGAATCTTCTCTTATCGCCTGTTTCGCAATCTGTTACACATACGAGATTGTTATTCCTGACCATTTCCTCATTTACTGACTTAGTGTTCATCGTTTTTAAAGCCTTTCTTAAATCAATTTATCAATACAAAAAGTAAGGTTTCAGATTAACCGTTTGACATAGTATAAGACATTTTTCAAAAAATGGAAGTGATTTGATGGAAGTTTATTATTTTTTAATTCATGTTTGTGTTATATATACAGATTTTTAATCTGCATGCCATGGATTTAATCAAATTTTTTCTTATCCCTTTTCCCTGATACCGGTCTTTTTTATGAATCCTGTATTCTGTAACTGCTTCATATAAAGACTTAGCCTCTCATAAAGAGGTTCCGCAGCTTCTCCGTACTCATCCTTAAGGAGAACTCCGATCTCAAACACACTTTTTTCACCGTCAATGCTCCTGAATATAAAGCTTCCCATCCCCTGAATATGAATGTGGGATACTGCAGGTTTTCCGAAGAATTTCTGGGCTATCCTGTTAGTAAAGCCCTTGTTCTCCATTTCAACAATGACCTCACCGGACGAAGTAATCGTCCGCCTGAGGTCACTGTTTATCTCAAATATGTAATCTAAGAAATTTTCTTTTTTACTCATTTCCTGTTACCGATGGCAGCCTTAAGTACAGCTGCAGAAGCTATAACTAAAATTATAAGCGCCTGAATGTTGCCGGTAGGTATAACCGAACTCAGATTTATCCTCTCTGTAATGCGGGCCACAGTAAGTACAGCAAGAAGCACTCCTATGATACCTTCTCCTGCGATAAGTCCGGAACAGAAAAGAATGCCCTTTCCTGATTCGTCATCCTCTGCACCGAACTTCTTATCAGCGAACAGCTTTATAAGTCCTCCGATCATGACAGTTGATGAAAGCTCAAGAGGAAGATAAAGTCCGATAGATACAGGCAGTGCAGGTACTCCGAGGATCTCAATTGTGATAGAGATAAAGGCACCGATAAAAATAAGAGACCATGGAAGGTTTCCGTTCATAACACCCTCAACAATCATTTTCATCATAGTCGCCTGAGGAGCAGCCAGCTTGTCTGAACCGAATCCGTAAGCATTATCAAGAAGAACCATAACTCCGCCGATGGTAAGAGCTGCAGCGATAACGCCGAAAATCTCACCTATCTGCTGCTTTTTAGGTGTAGCACCGAGTATGTATCCTGTCTTCAGATCCTGTGAAGTGTCTCCGGCCATACATGCAGCTATACAGATAACAGAACCGATGGCGATGGCTCCCTGCATGCCGTGTACTCCGATGTCGCCTGAAAGCTTAAGACAGATAGTTGTTATAAGGATAGTTGCGATGGTCATACCGGAAACCGGGTTGTTGGAGCTTCCTACCAGTCCTACCATACGTGATGATACCGCACTGAAGAAAAATCCGAAGACAACTATAAGTACAGCACCAAGTAAGGTTACCGGAAGCATAGGTGCGAGCCAGATGGCAACAATTATCGCTGCGATACCAAAAAGTACAAAACGGATGTCCATATCAAGGGCTGTTCGCTCACAGGAAACCTTTCCTGCCATTTTAATGCTCTTTATAGAATCAACAAAGGTTCTTACTATAAGCGGAAGAGTCTTTATAAGACTGATGATACCAGCCGATGCAACGGAACCTGCACCGATGTACTTGATGTAATTTGCCCAGATTCCTGAAGCTCCATTTGCGGCATAGAGTTCACTGACAGAAACCTCTGCAGGATACATTACTATATCACCGCCGAATGTCACGATGGCAGGAATAAGTACGAACCAGCCGAGAACACCGCCTGCGAACATATATGCAGAGATACGTGCTCCGCAGATGTAACCGACTGAGATAAGTGCCGGGTAAACCTCTGCTGAAAACTCTGTTTTAAGAGCCTCAATTTTAAATGAAACCACGCTCTGTACAGCCATAAGACCGTCAACCACGAACTTTATAACAGCGCCGAGTCCCATGCCGTAGAAAACAGACTTTGCTGAAGAACCGCCCTCCTCACCGGCGAGAAGTACCTCAGCACATGCTGTTCCTTCCGGATAAGGAAGCACACCGTGTTCCTGAACGATAAGTGCATTTCGAAGAGGAACCATAAAGAAAACTCCAAGCAGTCCTCCGAAAAGAGCTATAATTGTAAGTGCGATGAGCTGAGGATAGTCCATCACACCATCCTTGGCCCAGATGAACAGTGCAGGCATGGTAAAAATCGCACCTGCGGCAAGTGACTCACCTGCAGAACCCACAGTCTGAACCATGTTGCTCTCAAGAACAGAATCCTTTTTCATGATTCCTCTGATAACAGCCATGGAAATAACCGATGCGGGAATGGAAGCAGATACTGTCATTCCGACTCTCAGTCCAAGATATGCATTAGCTGCGCCAAAGATAACAGCCAGGATAAGACCCATAATGATAGATGTGGGAGTCATCTCGGGAATTACCTTATCCGCAGGAATATAAGGCTTAAATTCTTTATTCATTTTTGATTATATCTCCTATTTATTACTTTGCAGGGGTAAAGTATATCCGCACTTCCCATTCTTTGCAATCAATTCGGATATTTTATACATTCCTGTCGGAATCTCTGAATATATATACGACTATTTGTAAATAATTCATAAAGAATTATTTGAGTTTTATTATTGTTCAGTCTTCTTTCAGAAAAAATCCCATTAAAAAATTGCGGTAAGATATTCCTCTTACCGCAATCCCCTGATCATACATACCCCCTCGGGTATGTTCCTGCCTATAATATCCGTGAATTTCAAAATTCTCCATGTTTAGTTTATGCCGAAATTTTACTTATTCACTTAATTTCAGCTGCACATGCCCATCTCTATTCCGGCAGTTGACTTTTCTATCTTTGCAATCTGATCTATATAGTCCAGAGCTCCCTTACTCAGTATTCTCCTTATGTCAAATTCGCAGGATCCCATACAGCTTTCATAAAGCTTATCAAGATTGGCATCATAATTCAGCTGTATAAACGTCTCAGTGCCCACAGTTTCATTGTGAACCTTCATGATATGGAAATATCTGGGGGTAGCCTGCACAGCAGCGATAAGGGCCTTTTTGCCTGTCGTGAATTCGTATTCGAATCCTCTTCTTTTAGCTATTCTGTCAAGATACTTGGAAAAATCCACCAGTGTACCCACATTCACAAAGGGAGTCCTGTGCTCATTTTTTAACTGTAATAAAAAAGCTGCTATGATGTTGGTCTCCGCTATCTTCATCACCGTGCCCTCCGATCCATAAAAGATATGCCATCGAATATAATCGTCATAAACTCCTATCGCTGTATGAATAAATATCAGGTACATTCTTATTATGACAACATCATACATTTTATTCAATCACAAAACTGTCACACTATAAGAATATTTTTATTACATTTGATAACAATTTTTTCTGTATAAATATAAAGGAAAATTATATTCTCCGGCGAAGCTCTTCTTTCTTATTCCACAATATGGATAGCCTTATCGAACAAATCGAAAAGCTGTTTCTTTCTTTCTATAAACTTTTCAATATTATCGAGATAATCCGGTATAGACTTGCCGTTATCGCATCTCTCCACGCGTTTATGCGTAGGATCTCCATCCTTTGAAGGGAGTACTGCCTTACTGCTGGTACCTGCTCCGCAGCCAACCACAGTATGCTTTTCTTCCATCATAAGTATATTGTAGAGACACTCCTTGCCTTCTTCACAGTAACCCACATTCTCCAGGTTTCCGGCCATGTTTTTCTGACGATAGAGATAATATGGCTTTAGACCCAGTACCTCAGCGGTATACGCGGATGCCTTCATCATACGGGTTATCTCAGGATATCTGAATGCAGGTGCCTTTTCACCCGCGGAAACAGTATTCTCTCCTCTCATACCCGCTGCCAATGCTTCCTCCTGAAGTCTTGTTTCGGCAACTATCTCATTCTCATCCCCGGCACGGTAGACCCCGGCCCAGAAATCTCTTTCCAGAGTAAGGCGGGCTGCTCTCTTGATTGCAAGACTGTGAACAGTGAGACTGTCAGGCTTGTACTTCGCTATCTCGCAGAGAGTATGGGTGACCTCAGGAAGCTTCTCCCCGGGAAGACCGAGAATTATATCCATATTTATGTTCTCAAATCCAACTTCTCTTGCAAGGAGGTACTTCTCTATAACAGAATCTACACTGTGCTTTCTTCCAATGAGATCAAGAGTCTTCTGATTAAAGGTCTGAGGATTTACAGAGATTCTGTCTACCCCTGAAGCCTTCAGTATCTCGAGCTTTTCTCTTGTGATGGAGTCGGGTCTTCCCGCTTCAACCGTGAACTCCACTATTCCCGGCATACCGGTAACTGTATTCATAAAGTCATGGGATGATCCTGCATTCCCGCTTCCTGACTCATCACCACGAAGTAAAGGAATATTTGCTTTTCCACACTCCTCATGAACTATATCCATGAGAACCTGCAGCCACTTTTCATCGAGAGATGTAGGTGTACCGCCACCGATATAAATAGTCTGAAGGGGCTTTTTCTGTTTTCCGCAAAGCTCCGATACGGTAAATCTTATTTCCCGGCGCAGATTATCCATGTACTCGTAAAGACGCTTCTCCCAGATATCTATGGTATTGCTGAGGAATGAACAGTAAAGACATCTGGTGGGACAGAATGGAATGCCGATGTACAAGCTCCAGCCCTCTTTGTGGGTCTTTCCTGTCTTTTCAAAAACACGGTTCAGTATATGATGCTCCCTCACTGCTATATCAGTCATAAGGTCAAGCTTCTCGCCCTTAATACAGTATTCTGCAGTCAGTGCTTCCTTTATGCCCTTGATATCTTCCTCAGTGATCATTTCCCCTGAATCCGCTTTATAACTTTTATAAGATTCTTTCTTCTGTTTTGAATCTAGGGCGTATTTTTTTGTAGTTCTCCCATCAGATGTATCCTGCTTTTTGAAACCGGATTTTTCAGTTGCACCGTTAACAATGATCTTCTTGTTCTTTTCCGCTGCAGCTTCCACCATTGGACTCACCAGTGAAACCGGTCTTATGCCTGTAAGGTCTCCCCAGGGTAGTTCCTTTCCGGTCATTCCCACCAGAGTATCATACAGTTCAGCCTTGATCACTGATTTATCGTCCTTTCTTACGCCTGTAAGCGGCATTTCGGAAGCCGTGATTTCAAGAGTCAGCCTTATCTTATCTTCAGATGCTCCCTCCGGAGTCACCTCATGAGCCATCTTTGCCCTGTTCTTTGTGGACTTTTTATTTACTTCGGTAACTTCTCCCGTAGCCTTTGCCTGTTTCAAGGCATTTTTCTCTTCCTGAGTCGTATTTGTAAAACGAACTTCATCACCTGTACGGATTTCAAAATCCTCACCGGGATAGAATTCCTGTACTAGCTCTCTTATATCCTGCTCAAAGCTTTCCGAAGCCTTATCCAAAATCAGTCTTATCATATAAACCTCTTTAATTGAGTATGAAAAAGCATATTACTCTTTTTCGTGTTGGATGTCCCATGTGTGTTCCTGCGAACTCAAGGACCCACCTTTTTGCGAATAAAAATCTGGTTTAAACGCAGATACGCGTATAAACCAGTGTGATTAATGTACCGTGTTAATAATTGTCATTGGTTCAAAGAGTTAAACTTCAATAATCAAATAAAGTCAAAACCTCTGGCCAGCGGATTGTATCTCTTTTCGATTCCTATACCGGTCTGAGGACCATGTCCCGGAAACACGGAAGTCTCAACGGGAAGTGTCAGGAGCTTCTCCCTGATACTTGAAACAATTTCTCTCTGAGATCCGCCCGGAAAATCTGTTCTTCCATGTGAGCCCTGAAAAAGTGTATCCCCGGAAAACAGTACAGGTACGATTTTTGCTTCACTTGCACCGTTAGGAATATAGGATAGACCGTCCTCAATATAAAAGCACACAGACCCCTTTGTATGTCCCGGAGTTTCTATGACCTTCCATTCCCTGCCAAGATAGGCTAAGCTCTCATCACCAGAAAAGGTCTCAAACTCATCTCTACTGTACTCTATAGGAGAATACATAAAACCAAGACTCAGGTTTGCCTCAGGATCAGTCATCATGTCAGCGTCAGAAGCCGAAACATAAATCCTGATGCCGAAATGCTTTGCTACCTCTCCCGCAGCTTTTATGTGGTCAAAGTGGGCATGGGTGAGGAGGATAGCCACAGGCTTCACCGAAAGCTCATTTTCCGCAATGTTAATGATGTGATCCCCGTTGTCAGCCGGATCAATGATAACGCATTCCCGCGTATCACTGTCATAACAAAAATAGACATTGGTCTCCAGCATCCCGGTAGTATATTTAGATATCTTAAGCATAAAACCTCCGGTGATCATTCCGAATCAGTAATTTTTCATCCCTGGGCTCTTACGATATCCACAACTCCCGCTATCTTATGAATCTTGCTCACAAGAGTCTGAAGCTCAGTCTTGTTGTGTATATCGAAGGAAACCGTGATGGTAGCCTTGTCGTTCTTGCCGACTCTTGATGTAAGTGCCTTGATGTCGATGTTTGAATCCGTGAACATCTTTGAGATATCTACAAGAAGACCGACTCTGTTGTTGGTAAATATCTCAAGCTCTGTGGAATAAGTCTCACCTGCGATGTCAGACTGCCACTCCGCTTCGATAAGTCTCGCCTTCTCATCCTCAGGCAGATTCATCATATTGATACAGTCAGTTCTGTGAATGGTTATACCACGGCCTCTGGTCACAAAACCGACAATTTCATCTCCCGGTACAGGTGAACAGCACTTCGCATAACGAACGGCAAGATCATGTATGCCCTTGACAACGATTCCTGACTTTGATTTACGGATGATCTCAGGCTTTTTGGTCATGCCCTCAAGATTCTGAAGAACATCCTCGTCGGAAACAGTTGTCTCCTCGGACTTGTGCTTAAGCTCTATGAGCTTTGCGATGACCTGTGATTCCTTTATACCGCCCCGTCCTACAGAAGCAAGTATAGCCTCCCAGTCCACATAGCTGTATCTTCTGATGACACCTTCGATGTACTCAGGCTTTGTAAGTTCGCTGAGATTATAGCCTCTTGACTTCGCATAGCTTGAAAGAAGATCCTTTCCATGATCGATGTTCTCATCCTTCTGCTCATGCTTGAACCACTGATTGATCTTGTTCTTTGCCTGAGTGGACTTACATATCTTAAGCCAGTCACGGCTGGGCCCATGGGAATTCTGTGAGGTAATAACCTCAACACGGTCACCGTTCTGCAGCTTATAAGTAACAGGAACCAGCTTTGAGTTGACCTTGGCGCCGACCATCTTGTTTCCCACGGCAGAATGAATGGCGTAGGCAAAGTCAATAGGACATGAACCTGCGGGAAGATTCTTTACATCACCCGACGGAGTGAAGCAGTAAACATTTTCATTGAACAGGTTAAGGTCAGACTTTACCATGTTCATGAATTCCTTGGAGTCTGACTCATCCTTCTGCCACTCAAGGATCTCATGGAGCCAGTTCATCTTTACGTCCTCATTCTGAGAAACATTTTCCTTGGATCCGCCTGATTCCTTATACTTCCAGTGTGCCGCGATACCGAACTCGGCTGTACGGTGCATGTCGAAGGTACGTATCTGTATCTCGAAAGGCACGCCGTCCCTTCCGATGACGGTGGTATGAAGAGACTGATACATATTGGGTTTCGGCATGGCGATATAGTCCTTGAAACGTCCCGGAATCGGCGTATACATCTTATGGATAACACCGAGAGAGGCATAGCAGTCCCTGACTGTATCTACGATAATTCTGATTGCAAAAAGATCATAGATCTGGTCGATGGTCTTGTTCTGGTTGACCATCTTTTTATAGATAGAGAAGAAGTGCTTGACACGTCCGTTTATGTCCGCATCTATGCCTGCTTCCGTAATATGTGAAGAAACCTCTTTGACGATGTTTCTGATACGCTCTTCTCTGGCTTCCTTCTTAAGGTTTACCTTTGCCGCAAGATCATAGTAAACATCAGGCTCAAGATACTTGAGAGAAAGATCATCCATCTCTATCTTTATCTTGCTGATACCGAGACGCTCGGCAAGAGGTGAATATATCTCCAGAGACTCTCTGGCCTTCTCCCTCTGTTTTTCGGGAGTCTGATACTCCAGTGTACGGAGATTATGAAGACGGTCCGCCAGTTTGATGATGATGACACGGATATCCTTCGCCATGGAAACGAACATCTTACGAAGGTTCTCAGCCTGCATCTCCACCTTATCGGTATTCAGGTTCAACTGAGTCAGCTTGGTAACGCCGTCAACAAGAAGGGCAACATCCGGATTGAATTCCTTTGATACTTCATCAAGAGTCATACCCGTATCTTCAACCACATCATGTAGAAGACCGCCTACTATAGTTTCCTTATCCATCTGAAGATCAGCAAGGATTATGGCAACACAAAGAGGATGAATGATATAGGGTTCACCCGACTTGCGCTTCTGATCCTTATGCTGTTCTCTGGCTACTCTGTATGCCTTTTCAATCATACTGAGATCGTCTGAGGGATGATAGGATGTGATGGTATCTATCAGACTCTTATATAATTGTTCCGGCGGAGTATTGTCATCCGGTCTCTCCAAGATTACTTCTTCTGTCATATTACTCTTCCCCTATGGCTTAAGGTTAAACAAAATCCTTTTTTCCCAATATAATCCTTAATTTTACTATCGGATATTAATATTGTCAAAACCAATGTCCGTCTCATCTCTGAGGTCCCAATGTCTCTCATCTCTGAGAACCTAATGTCTCCCATCTCTGAGGACCCTTGTCTCCCCCCATGTTTTAAACTGTACTTTATTACTGTCTCAATTAATCCCTCCTCTATATATTTTCGGCTGATGTGACCCCATAATAAATCATCAAAGGTCTTCACTATAAAACTTCTTAATTTTATTCCCGAGATGTTTTAGTAAATTTTAATAATCAATTTTGCTTTTTGATAGGATGTATTATGCAAAATATGCTATTATATCAGAGGTCGAAAATGTTTTTACAAATTGGAGGCATTATAAATGAATATTTTATTCTTCCTGACACCTAAATGTGATGTTGCTTATCTTGAGGAAGACTATACTCTACGGCAGGCTCTTGAAAAGATGGAGTTCCATCGCTACTCCACCATCCCCATCCTTACCAAGGACGGAAAGTACTTCGGAACCATGACAGAAGGAGATCTGCTCTATGAAATCAAAAACGACCTGAACATGAATATAAATTCTTTAGAAAAGGTCAGGGTATCGGATATACCCATGAAGAACCATTACAACCCCGTGGATGTCAACGCCACCATGGAGGACCTTATGGAAAGGGCATCTCAGCAGAACTTCGTACCTGTTGTAGATGATATGGGGCATTTTATAGGAATCATAAGAAGAAAAGAGCTTATCAATTACCTGTATGCACATTCCAGTCTCCCACTTCCCGTGGATACGGGTAATGAGTATCAAAGAGACAATATCATACGGGATCTTCGTGAACTTGCGTAATCAATCTTCTCCATAGTAAAACCGTCCGGAAAAAGGTATCTTTTTATTCCTTCTTCCGGACGGTTTTCGTTTATCATATTCTTCAATTCATCAGAAAGACTTGATATAGTCATCCTCTGACTCACCTGTATTCTCTATCTTTCTTATGACAACGTAGTAGCTCATTCCGTTCTCAGTCGTAACCTCACATCTGTCTCCCACCTTGTGTCCCATCACTGCCCGTCCTATGGGAGACTCATTGGATATGAGTCCTTCAAGACTGTGTCCGCGTATAGACGTAACGATACGGTAAACCTCTTCCTCGTCATCCTCCTCAAAATACAGAGTGACAGTATTGTTAAGACCTACTTCATCTTCCTTTGAAGAATCATCTATAATACGTGCAAATCTGAGTACTCTTTCCAGATAATTAATACGTCCGTTATTCTCACGATTTGCTTTCTTGGCCGCATAGTATTCAAAATTCTCGGAACGGTCTCCCTGAGCTGCAGCCTCGGCGATCTCTCTTGTGATCTGAGGTCTCAGTACCAGCTTTCTGTGGTCGATTTCTTCCTGAATCCTTCTTACATCCGACCTGGTTAATTCCTGTCCCATCTAAATCACCCGATTATTTTCCTTCGTAGGTTATAAGTGACTTAACATTGTAGCCCTCAAGCTTCTTACGGCCCTCAAGACCTGCAAGCTCCATAACTACTGCAATCTCAGCAACCTCTCCGCCAAGCTGCTCAACAAGCTTGCAGCAGGCCTCAAGTGTTCCGCCTGTAGCGATGAGATCATCGATGATAACAACCTTGTCTCCCGGCTTGATAGAGTCCTTATGGATCTCGATCTCAGCCTGACCATACTCAAGATCATACTTTGCCGAAACTGTCTCTCTCGGAAGCTTGCCCTTCTTACGAACTGGTACAAAGCCCTTGCCCAGTGCATAGGCAACAGGAGTTCCGAATATGAATCCTCTTGACTCAAGTCCCATAACTACGTCAAAATCCACATCCTTAAGGGCGTTCAGAAGTCCATCGATAGAATCCTTGAATCCATCAGGATCCTGAAGAATAGATGTTACATCTCTGAACATGATACCGGGCTCCGGAAAATCAGGAATGGTCAATACATAATCTTCTAATCTTTCTCTCTTCATTTTATTATCCTCTCTGTTTGGGTAAACTCCCATTGTTTCTTTAAATCATTTCCCGTTACACTGTCAGTATCCTTATCCAGGCACTGACCGTCAACTTACTTGTTATACTTTGCAGCATAGGTCATAATTGCTGCCACAGTCTTACCATCGGTCATTTTGCCTTCATAAATAAGCTGTTTCAGATCTTCTATCTTCCAGGCCTCAACACCGAGCTCCTCATCTTCGTCCCAATGCACATTGCCCTTCACAAGATTATCCGCAACATATATTCCTATCTTCTCATCCAGAAATGCGATGGTAGTATTTACATAAAGAAGGAACTCCAGGTGATCCGTCTTGTATCCGGTCTCCTCTTCAAGCTCTCTCATTGCACAGATGAGAAAATCCTCATCCTCCGCATCTCTCTTTCCGGCAGGAAGCTCAAGAGTATAACGCCCAAGAGCGTGTCTGTACTGTCTCACCATGAGAATACGTCCATCAGGAAGAACCGGAAGAACTGCCGCAGCTCCCATATGATGGATGAAATCCCAGTGGGTCTTATGACCTCCCACATCCACATAGTCATCATAAACGGTGATGACCTTGCCCTTGTAGGCAAGCTTTCTTTCTATAAGTTTTACAGGTTTCTCTGCATTATCCTGATTGAGCATAAAATAACCTCCCCTGTGTGCTTTTTAAACACGAATCTGTAGTATAGCACAGAATATTGATTTTTATGTAGAAATAATCTTCTTTCTTACTATGGTCTTTCCTATACGATGATTCTTAATATATGCAACATCGATGCTGAGCTCATCGGTTTCCACATGGAAGGAGCTTCCGTCATCGGGAACCTTGCCGATTATACCCATGATATAGCCGCCGAAGGTATCCGCATCTTCTGTGGGTATGTCTACCTTGAGCTCTTCGTTAACATCCTCAAGATCAGCAATTCCCAGCACAATCCACTCATTCTCACCTATAGCCTCAATAGGCTCAGGCTCAGGAATGGCATCCTCCTCCTGAAGATCACCCACCAGGGCCTCTATGAGGTCATGAAGGCTCACTATACCGGTCATTCCGCCGTACTCATCTATAACGACCGCGTAGTACTTCCGCTCCCTTTTCATGGTCTGAAAAAGATCTGAGACCTTCATGTTCTGGGAAACAAAGAAGGGTTTATCCACCGCATTCCTCATCACATTCTCACGTGACTGATCATCCAGGCGGAAGTAGTCCTTGGTATCCAGAATACCTATAACATCATCGTCATCCTCACCACAGATAGGATAGTTCGCAAATCTGTTGCTATAGATTATCTTACGCCAGTCTTCGTCGCTGTCTTCAGTATAGAGCATGGCAACATCCGTACGATGGGTACACACATCCTCCACTGTGATATCATTGAACTCAAACACGTTCTGTATCATTTCGTTTTCGGCAGACTCGATGGTACCGTTCTCAGTACCCTCATCCAGCATCATTTTAATGTCTTCCTCCGACACCTTATCCTCCACATCCTCAGGGTCAATTCCCATAAGATGCATGACAGCGTTAGTGGAAACTGTAAGAAGCCATACAAAGGGTCTGAATATGTCCGAAGCCACCTTAAGGATCCCCGCCATACTGAGAGAAAGCTTTTCAGTATAGGCCTGGGCAAGTCTCTTGGGCACCAGCTCACCGAAAACAATGTTTACATAAGAAAGAACCAGTGTGATAACGATGATCACGATGGGGTTTAAAACCTCTTCACTTGCCGGAACTCCTAACTTTACAAGAAGCCTTGTAGCAGGAGCGGCAAAGCTGTCCGCAGCAAAAGCAGATGAAAGGAAGCCCGCCATGGTAATGGCCACCTGTATCGTGGAAAGGAACCTGGCCGGCTCCTCCGTAAGCTTCAAAAGTGTGTAGGCTCTTTTATCACCGTCCTCCGCAAGCCTTTTCAGCTTCGTATCTCCTACCTGCAGCACGGCTATCTCAGCGCAGGAAAAAAGTCCGTTGATAAATATCAAAATTATAAGAAGAACAAAACTTCTGATCATAAAATATGATGCCGCCCTCCAAGCGGTAATCAGGGTACTATAAACTATACTTCATTTGTTAACCGGCTCATTCTATACATGAACCGGAAAAACTTTTTAAATACGAGAAAAAGGCCTAATCAGCTTACCCTCTGTGCCGACTATGCCTTGTTTTAACTATATGTTCTGTGAGGTCAAGCCACTGACGGCTCCGCCTTCATCCATGATGTTAATTTCTCCTTTTTTATCATCAAAAGATACAAAAAAGATTTAACTATAGAAACTTAAATACTCTGTATCATTTCAATGAAATTTATGTCTATCAGTGTATCCGAAGCCTTATATTTTGTCAAATCGGGCTTTTCGACTATAAGACTGCCGGAAAGTATTTTACTTTCATTAGATCATGAGGCTCACTTCGCTATGATCGTCAGACTTACTTCACTATGATCATCAGGCTCACTTCGCTATGATCGTCAGACTCACTTCACTAAGATCATCAGACTTACTTCGCTAAGATATTCAGGCTCACTTCACTCTGAATCTTTCGTACTGCTCCTCAAGGTATCTGCAGTCCTCATAGTACCTGTCAGGTGTTGAATTCTCAAGTGTGCCTACGATATAAGGCTTCCACAGGCTCACCTGTCTCATGAGCTCCTCATAATTGAAAAAGCCCTCTCCTGGATGCCTGAATCTCTGATCATTGCCCTCAAAAACCCCATCCTTAAGATGAAGTGTGGTTATTCTGTCACCGTACAGGTCAAATGCTTTCTTTATGAGTGCATTCTGACCATCCGGATCATTTTCAAGCTCAGGAGTAATGAGATTCACAGAATCAAGAATTACATCAAAATTCACAGAATCTATATCATCAAGAAATCTCCTCATAAGCTCCGGTGAATGAATTGTATGGTTGAAAACGCCCTCAACTCCCACCATGACTCCCAGCTTCTCTGCCGCATCTCTGATTCGCTTAAAGGAATCAAGTACACGAAGATAGTTTTCTTCGGTATAGGTTTCAGGAACTATCTTCATGTTGGCATCCGCACGGCCTGTTTCCGTGCCCACCATATCAGCCCCCATACGCTTACAGTACTTAAGATGCTCTATAAACCTCTGAACCTCCAGCATTCTCTTGTTATCATCAGGATGAGCGGGATTTATGTAGCATCCCAGGATGGAAACGTGAATGTTTCTTTTCCGAAGCTCCTCTCCGACATAATCCCCAAGACCGGCATTGTAATGTCCAACCGATGTGTCAACATCCGAAAAGCTCTTTTGCATGGCAAGCTGAACATAATGAACTCCCAGTTCCTGAACCTTATCGAGAACTTCTGTCACCGTACCCCTGCCGCAAATATCATGAACACGCATCCCAAACTGTATCATAATCTGTCTCCTTATATTTAATATTACATATGTGTCAAAAGTATCTGCCACTCACTGATAGCAGAACCAACACATTCGTGTGAATGTGCTGCCGAACACTCATACAATGGTCCTTTTGCTGTGCAAAACAGGACATGGATGGACTTCAACAAGTTTCAGCCTTTTATCTCAGCCTGAGTTTAACTTCCATCTCCGGATTCTTACGATACTTTCCCGGTGAAAATCCCGTCATCTGCTTGAATACCTTCTCAAAATAGGTGATGTTTCCGAAACCGCATATTTCTGCAATCTCAGTAATACTGCTGTCGGATTCCCTTAGAAGCTGCTGGGCTTTCTGCACTCTAATGTAAGTGATATACTCCACAACAGAAAAGCCGGTTACATTTCTGAATACCCTTGTAAGATAGGATTTACTCATGAAGAACTTCTTTGCCAGATCATCCAGCGACATATTTTCATCCGTATGTCCCTGCAGATACATGGCGATATCTCTGACCTTCTGGTGCACGCCTGTCTTTACCACCGACTGCTGTTCCGCTGTCTCAAGCCCCTGCTCCATAAGCTTTCTCTGCATATCTCTTCTTCTGCTTTTTGCAAATATACACGCAAGCTCCACCGCCTGAAGATACAGGAAGGAATGAAGGTCCTCCATGGATGAAGTCATTCCTCTTCTCTCATCGTCACAGGAAGCCTTGAACTCATCGATGATGGACTGTACCAGCTGCCATTCGGTATCATTGAACTTTGCAAGGCCACCGTAATTGGATCCGAAATCATCAAAGCCTTTAAGTCCGAATTCCCTGAATTTCTCATCAAAAATGTTTCTGTCCAGCTGAAGGATGAAATTATGATGATCAGGGGGCATATTGGGGGCTGTTGAAGTCTTATGAATGATATTGTGATTTACCATGATGGCTGTATGGGGAGTCAGTCTGTAGGTCTCCTGATTCACGAACATAAGACGCTGTCCGTAAATGATAAAATGAAGCTCGATGGTCTCATGAAAGTGCCTGTTACGCATTATGAAACGCTGATGTCTCACCGCCTCGTTCACTCTTAGTCCGGGTATTCTTTTTTCAAAAACCAGCTCCAACCGGGAATTGTGTAAGTTCTCATCTGACATAAGGTTCCTCTTTGTTATCACGAATTCCCGGACATAAATCGCCTGAAAGGCAATATGCCGGTATCCGCCAATAGTTTTCTTAATTCTGTTCAATCTGATACAAATACGTAAATAGGACGTATGTCGGCTCGGAAATTATCCGATCGGACACACATCCCATATATTATCGCAACATTTCTGTATACGCAAGGAATAGTGGACCTACTCCCTTTGCATCATTTTCCACTACAGGCTCGGACAGATAATACTCCACCGATCCGTCCCGACGGGTCTTGCCACCGAGACCGGCCACGAGACATATTCCCGTAACCCTTGGATTACCATCCTCACCTTTTGATAACCTCTTATCTACTAATCCGTAAAAAGCCTTTTGTCCTATACTCTTAAACCTTTCGGGCAGTAACCCTAATCTTACCCCCTTCAGTATCGCTGCACTTATGAGAGCTGTTCCTGAGGTCTCAAGATAATTTCCGGGAAGCTTCGGAAGTGCGATGAGCTGATACCAGAGACCGCTCTCATCCTGATACTTCGAAAGCGCCTCAGTGAGATCAATAAGCATTGCCTTAAGATGTCTGAACTGTGATCTCATATCCATATCCATCATTATCTCGAGAACATCCACAAGACTCATGATGAACCATCCCTCTGCTCTGAGCCAGAAGTTAGGGCTGCACCCGGTCTTCTTATCTGCCCAGTACATGGACCTGGACTCATCATAGCCATGATAGTAAAGTCCTGTTTCACTGTCACGCATGAACTTTTCCACATTACATATCTGTTCATACACATCCATCACCTTCAGAGAATCATCAAATCTCTTCTCATACTCGAGATAGAAAGGCTGAGCCATATATAATCCGTCAAGCCATACCTGATTGGGATAAATGTTTTTGTGCCAGAAATTACCGGCCTTTGTTCTGGGCATCATATCAATCTGAGAACGTACATTATTCATCGCCTTCAGATATTTCTCTTTGCCTGTGTGGTCATAAAGCATAAACAGATTCTTTGCGGGATTTATGTTGTCGAGATTCTTCTCCTCTGCATCATAAGTTCTTATGGAGCCGTCTTCCCTCACAAAGCCTCCCATAAAATCATCCGCAAATTTAAGATACTTCTCATCCCCTGTGATCTCATAGAGACTGAGAATGCCTCTTATCATACACCCGTCTATGTAATTCCATTTATTCTCTTTACCGCTTCTTATGACCTCCAGATTCCAGGCAGGATGCTCGGAATCTGAATTGTTCATAAGATACTCTATATATTCGTTAAGCAGTTTTTCTGTCTCTTCTCTGCCACCTTCCAGATAGCCAGTCCGCATCATTACTACTCCTCATCCATTCTTTAACCCTTTACAGATCCGGCAGTTACACCGTCGATGAACTGATCCTGGGCAATAAAGAATACTACAAGTGAGGGGATGATGGAAATCAGTGAAAGTGCCAGAATTCTGTTCCAGGAGAATCCTGTATCAGCATCCATGGACATCTTTACGAAGATGGCTGCCGGATAGCGCTTCGGTGTTGAAACGTAGAGCAAAGGTCCCATAAAGTCATTGGATGACCACATGAACTGGAACAGAGCTGCTGATGTCATGGCAGGCTTAAGAACAGGAACGATTACATGCCAGAGAGTTCCGAGAGCAGTACATCCGTCGATCTTCGCTGCCTCATCAAGCTCCTTCGGAATGTTTCTCAGGAACTGAATAAGCATGAATACGAAGTAAGTATCCTGAGCGAACAATGTAGGTACAATAAGAGGAAGATATACAGGTGAATCTACCCATCCCCAGCCGTTGTACATGATGAACTGAGGTACATTAAGTACTACATTTGGAAGGAACAGTGTAGCCATAAGAAGAGCAAACAGAAGATCATGTCCCTTGAACTTGAATCTTGCAAAACCGTATGCTGTAAGTGTACATGAAGCGATGGTAAGCAGTACCTTCGGAATTACGATCTTGTAGGTATTAAGCATTGATTTCCAGATGTCAATGTCTCCGCCGTAGCCGTTCATGGCGTCGATATAACCCTGAACAGTCGGAGATTTCGGTATGAATCCGATGCTGGAGAAAATCTCAGAGTTTGTCTTGAAGGAAGCTCCGATCATCCATACCAGGGGATAAATCATAATGATACCCACCAAAACCAGAACTACATACTTAAAGACTGTGGCTATCTGTCTTTTCTTTTCAAGTGTCATTTTAAGCCTCCTCGTCGGAATAGTATACCCAGTGCTTCTGGCTGTACTGTAAGATAGCTGTGAAGATCATAAGGATGATGAACAGTACCCATGCCTGTGCACTTGCAAGACCCATTGCGTATTTCTTGAATGCGTTGTTATAAATGAGCAGTGAAACGAGTGTGGTAGCACCTCTCGGTCCGCCTGCTGTTATGATATATGGTCCATTAAATTCCTGGAATGCCTGAACCAGCTGTGTAACCAGATTATAGAAAATAACCGGTGTGATCATCGGAACTGTAATGGTAAAGAACTGTCTCCATTTGCCTGCACCGTCAAGGGAAGCCGCCTCATAAAGATCAGGTGAAACGCCCTTAAGAGCTGCAAGGAAGATAACCATGGTAGAACCAAACTGCCATACACGAAGAAGACATATTATAAAAAGTGCTGCTGACTTGTTTGACAGCCAGTGTGGTCCTTCTATACCGATGAATCCGAGGATCATGTTGATGATTCCGTCGTCTTTAAAGATGGCCTTCCACAGAACTGCTATAGCAACCGAAGATCCAAGAATCGAAGGAATGTAATAGACCGTTCTGAACATCTTAACTCCCTTGATCTTGAAGTTAAGGATGTAAGCAACAAACAAAGCAAATACCAGCTTAAGAGGCACTGTCATAAAAGCATACTTAAATGTAATGCCGAAGCCTTCCTGTATTTTTTTGTTTGTAAAAATATCAAGATAGTTGAAGATACCCCATTTGTGAATACCTTCGAAAAGTGAGTAATCACTGAAGCTGTACACCAATGATGAAAGGAATGGATATCCCTTAAAAACAAGAAATCCTACCAACCAGGGAATAATAAAGATAAAGCCCTTATTTTCTTTCCAAAAGTTGTTCGGAGCACTTTTAGTGTTTGTATTTGACATATTGTCTACTCCTTTTTTCAAATTCTCTAAGCATATGAAACGGACCTCCGAACCGAAGGTCCGTCCCATTCCTCTCTCAAGGATTAATTACTTGCTCTCTACCTCATTTACAGCATCAATAAGTGCCTGTGCGAGCTCCTTGGAATCAGTTCCGTCATATGACATGTCGTTGATGATCTCCTGGTAAGCACCCTCTGCACTGTCCTTAAGAGCTGCATCCTCATAGTAAGGAGAAAGCTGGAAAGGTGCATTTGCACTTGCTGCCTTGTTTGCCTCAAATGTAAGACCCTCAAGAGCACCTGAAGAAGCAAGCTTCTCCTGAGCTGCCTTAGATGCAGGAACACCTCTCTCAAGAGCGAGAGTCTCTACACCGTCACCGTTGAACATGTAGTTAAGAAGCTTTGCTGCCTCTTCCTTATTTGCTGAATTAGGAGAAACTGCAAATCCCATGGAAATCTTATAAACTGTTGCAGGTGTACCGTAATCAGCAGGATACTCACCGATTACAAGCTCCTGATCCTGATCAAGCGCATCTGTAAGCTTCTTGATGGAGCTGTCCCACTCAACAAGACCTGCATAGTGTCCGTCGATGAAGTTAGGGTTCTTATCAAGAGAATCGGCACCGTCACCTGTGAGCTTCTCCTGTGTAGGAATTACGTGATTTGCCTCAAGGCTCTTAAGGAAATCAAAACCGTCTGCAAGCTCATCAACTGTGTAGTTAAGCTGTCCGTCTACTACCCACTGCTTGTTGTACTTCTCCTGCATGTAGTATGTAAGAAGGATGATAAGGTCATATGTTCCTGTAGCAAGAGGATAATAGTCATCGCCAAGCTTCTCCTTGAATACAGGTCCTGCAGCAAGGATGTCTGCAAAGCTCTTTGGAATCTCAAGTCCTGCCTTCTCAAATGTAGCCTTGTTCCAGTAGAACACACGTCCTGTTGATGAAACAGGTACGCCGAGTACATGTCCGTCAATGGTCATAAGATCAAGAAGTGACTGATCATACTGAGTAAGATCGAAATCTGAAAGATCCTTAAGATCTGCAAATCTTGTTCCGTCCGGGCTGAACTGCCATAACCAGTTCCAGTTGATCTGGAAAAGATCCGGCTCGGAATTTCCTGCGATCTGAGTTGCGATCTTGTCCTGCCATCCTGACCATGCGCCATACTCTGATTCAACCTTAACATTAGGATTAGCTGCCATATACTCATCAAGCATCTTGAGTGTCGCGTTGTGTCTTGAATCACCGCCCCACCATGACATACGAAGTACGATATCTCCTCCGTTTGCCTGAGCTGCTGCCGCTACAGTCTCCTTGGCTGTCTCAGCTGCCTTTGTTGCGCCCTCAGTCTGAGCCTCTGTAGGAGTAACCTTGCTTCCGCATGCTGCAAGTCCCATTACCATTGTTGCAGCTAAGCCTCCTGAAAGAATCCTTGTTACCATTTTTTTCATTTTTACCTCCTTGGGATGCCCCTTCAAGCACCCTGATTTAATTGAGTTTTTTGTTGTTATTACTATTTAAAATGCCGTACCCGGTGCCAGTACCGATGTTCGTGCATCAAATAATCATCAGAATTCTGCAGCCACGTCATTTACGTAGACCACATTGTAACTGTCAAAATCAATGACATTGATAAGCTCGGTCTGAGTATCGTCAGAGCCCTTAATCTCAATATTTTCCATGGCAAGGCGTTTTACATTTCTTGCATAAACGCTCTTTCCCGTCATATCCCTGAAATTGTCCATCATGATGGTCTGACCCGGTTTTCTTTCAGATTTCGGTCTGAAGGAAACCTTTACATTTCTCAGGACAATGTTATCAATGTATCTTTCCGGAAGTCCGTAAGCCACCAGCATACACTGATCGGCGCCTGTAGCCTCGATGTTCTCAGCTCTTATGGTTCCTATAGAAGGAGTCCTGTTATCCACAGGCCTTTCATTCTGATCTTGAACATATTCACTGTGTCCGTCCGGATCACAGAAGTAGAACATGTTAAATGTGAATGGCATATGAACGTCCTTCATGGTGATGTCGCGGAAAAGGATATTGTCATATATCGCTTCAGGACCTCTGCCTCGTCTCGTCTTTATGCGAAGCCCTCTGTCTGTCCCGTCGAAGATGCATTTCTCTACCGTAACATTCTTTACACCTGCAGCCGCTTCCGACCCCACAGTCACACTGCCGTGTCCTCTTTCCAAAAATGAATTACGGACAACGATGTTTTCGGAAGGTCTGTGATATCTTTCACTCATATAATATTTGCCGGACTTGATGGCTATACAGTCATCTCCTACCGAAATCCTGGTTCCGAGAACCAGAACTCTTCTGCAGCTTTCCGGATCCATTCCATCTGTATTGGGAGAATCTGATGGATTCCAGATGCTGACATTAAAAAGCGAAAAATCATCTGTGTAATATGGATGAATGGTCCAGCAAGGTGAATTCCTCACCGTCACTGACTGAAGTCTTACATTCTTACAATGATTAAAGAATATGGTCTTTGGTCTCCAGGCCATCCGTTTTACCTTCGGATCCTTCCACCAGTCACCCTTATCACCGTTTCCATCAATCGTACCTTTTCCGAAGATGTCCAGCCTCTCAATGTTTATACCGGTAATAAGTGAAGCAAAGCTTGTTTCAGGATTTCCTTCCCAGCTGGAAAGATTGTATTCATCTTTTCCGTTGCCTTTTTCGGTCATTCCCGGAAGCAGAGGATACCTTTCTCTGTCAGTGTCGCCAAGAAGTACCGCTCCTTCATCTACAAAGAGGCTCATATTGCTTTTCAGGAATAACGGCCCCGTAAGATATGTTCCTTCAGGAAAATGTACCGTACCTTCATCAGGACACGAGCTTATGGCCGCCTGGATGAATTTAGTATCGTCATGCTGTCCGTCTCCCCGGGCACCAAAAGCCTTTACATCAAGAAGAAATGATTCATGTTCAGTCCTGAATGTCTTTTCTGTTCTTCCTTCTTTATCCTCCACAGAAATGGTATAATCCCTGTCCGGTAAAAGACCGTCTACTGTGACAACATTTAAATCTGTTCTAAGCTTCTCCACCCCGTCTATCAGTACACTGTACTCTTCAGGTGTGTAGCATATAGTACTGTTTTTAAGTTCTATCGTTACACTCCGCTTAAATACGGCGCTTATTTCAAATTCCATGATGCTCCTTTTCAGTATCCGCTTATACCGAATGACCTTTAATTATAAAATATGACTCTTTTCCGATGTCCTGACAATGCTGTCGTGTCATATATCTATATAATTGACCATTTGATTTTTTGTGTTTTTTGTCTTTTTTTATCTGACATCAATGATTATATCACCAGATCTACGAAAATACTCACAAAATCAGACCTTATTTTGCCGTATTTTATCTTATCGGATACATTTGTGACTATATTTTGATATTTTAGAGCTGTTTTTTATATCCTTTTTGATAATTATGGGTTTCGTAAAGCCATAAAAACAGTCATATTCCGTCATCAACCACTATACACATTACATAGTTATACTAAATTTGTAAACGCTTTACACCATCATTTTTTATCATTTTATTTTGACACTGTTATGTGAATTTCGTAATTTGTATAACTTTACATTAAAAATCTCAAAGCGGGATCAATCCTGTATCCGATTTCACAAGTGTATCCGATTTTATAAATAAATAACGGCTCCGCAAATATATAATGATATAAGTGTCATAAGTCTTCCTCCACTTGTGCTTGCACAAAAGTGGAGGATAGACTTCATGACACGCCCCACATGGAGCACGAAAGGACGATTTATCGGCCTGAGAGTGCGGAATGTGGGAGGAACGCGAGAGCGCATAGCGCGAAGCGGTCCAATATCGACTTTTGCCACTCACATCATGTGATTCAAAATGCAGAAGGACTTTTTGAGGTCAGCCGGTCGTATAAACCATAACCTATAACTAAAACCCGGTGCCTGATTGAGTCGTTACTGCAAACAAAAAAGGAGCTAAGTATGATTATCGTTTCCAAATCAAATGACGGAGATTACAACACTATCCAGGAAGCAGTGGACCATGCAGCGGAAGGAGATACTATATATATTAAAGAAGGTATATATCATGAGCGCGTCACAGTCACAACTCCCTCCCTGACCATCTTAGGCAGCAACACGGATTTTAGACCTGCAAAAGCTCTTTACCCGGATGATGAATCCTGCATAAACACCTATCTCGAGTCAGATAAGACCATCATAAGTTTCGGTCTTTACGCCAAAATGCCCTCAGAAGATATCGGAAAACTCGGCACCTTCAGAACCTATACCATGTTCATAGATGCACCGGGTGTATGCCTAAAAAATATCACTGTAGAGAACAGCGCAGGTGCAGGTCCTGAAATCGGTCAGGCCATAGCATTGTACGCAGAAGGCGATGACCTGAAATTTGAGAATGTGAGACTGCTGGGATGGCAGGATACGCTTTTTACCGGTCCTCTCCCGCCAAAAGAAATAGAAAAAAACGGTTTCATAGGTCCAAAGCAGTTTGCCAAAAGAACAAATGGTGTCCAATACTATAATAACTGCTATATCGAGGGTGATATCGACTTTATCTTTGGTTCAGCTACAGCTTATTTCGATGACTGCGTGATTTTTCAGAAAGATAGAGCCGGGCTGTTGGAAAGAAAGTACAGAAATTCCGGGCCCGAAGTACTAAATAGTATCCTGGCGGAAGATGAAGCCAGAGAGCATAGAAGCTATGCCACCGCAGCCTCAACCCCCGAGGTGCAGGAATACGGTTACATATTTAGAAACTGCAGGTTTTTGTCCGATTGTCCGAAGGAAAGCTGCTATCTGGGAAGACCATGGAGAAATTATGCCCATGTGGCAGTCCTGAACTGTTTTCTGGGGCCTCAGATAAAGCCTGAAGGCTTTCATAACTGGAATAAAACAGATGCCGAATCCACAGTAAGGTTCTTCGAATATAAGAACTACGGTCCCGGATCTGTTCAGTTAGATAAGAGCGATAATTCAGAAGAAACATACGTCAATATGAAGAAGCGGGCTTCTTTCGTCAGAGAGCTTTCTGATAAGGAAGCTGAAAAATACACATCTTAGATCACGTATCTTTACTTATGACCTAAAAAATTCATTTTGGAATCCGGTTTTTTATTTTTCTGATTTTTATTGTTTTTTACTCTTTTTGGAATTTTCAGCCTCATTTTATCAGCTTTTTATATATGGACAGACATACCTGTTTACTGTAATAATCTATTGAAAATGTATTTTTTTAATTTAGCTAACATCACAAAGGAGCATCAATGAATAAGAACTTACTTGTAGCACAGTCTGGCGGACCTACAGCAGCCATAAACGCAACTCTTGCAGGCATTATCGAAGAAGCTCTGAAATCTTCTGCAGTTGACAAGGTCTTTGGAGCAAAATACGGTATTCAGGGAGTTTTGCGCGAAAACTTCATTGAGCTCAGTGGAATAGAAAATATAAATATTATGCTCGAAACCCTTGCAGTCACTCCTGCCGCAGCCCTTGGTTCTTGCCGGTATAAGCTGCAGGATCCATCTGTTGACCCATCTGAGTTTCAAAGCATCATTGACATTTTCAGAAAGAACGGAATCGGATACTTCATCTACATAGGAGGCAACGACTCCATGGACACTGTATGGAAGCTTTCCGAGTACATAAAGGAACATCACATCGAGGACATCGTTGTCATAGGCGCACCGAAGACCATTGACAACGACCTTTACGGTATAGATCACTGCCCGGGCTTTGGCTCTGCAGCGAAATATATAGCCACATCCATTTCAGAGCTTGAACGTGAGCTCGAAGTATACGATACTCCTTATGTCATAGTAGTTGAAATGATGGGGCGTAACGCAGGCTGGCTCACAGCAGCCGCAGCTCTTGCAGAAGGCAACAACAGCAATGTTCCATACCTCATTTATCTCGAAGAGCACCCCTTCGACCTCAACCGGTTCATCTCAGATGTCCGCGGGGAGCTTTCCGTCTGCAACAACCTGATTGTAGCCATCAGTGAAGGAATACGTGACAAGAGCGGAAAGATGATATGTGATTACGCTGACAGAGACCAGTCAAAGGACGCCTTCGGTCATACCATCGCTACTGGAGCCGGCAGAGTGCTGGAAAATGCCATCCGATCCAACATTGGCTGCAAGGTCCGCTATATCGAACTCAATCTCCTGCAGCGCTGCGCAGGTCATCTTCTTTCGGAGACAGACATAAAGGAGTCTCTTGAACTCGGAAGAAACGCAGTACGCCTTGCAGCAAACGGAGAAAACGGTGTTATGTCAACCCTCACACGTATCCCTGGAGACAGCTATAAGGTAAGTTATGGTTCAGCGGATATTTCAAAGATCGCAGACCGTGAGAAGAAAGTACCCATTGAATGGATCAATGAGGAAGGAAACGGCGTCAGGGAAGAAATGATCAGCTATTTGACCCCTCTTGTACAGGGTGAGATGAGCTGTAAATATGAGAACGGCATACCAAAATATATTGTTCTTTAATCACGAAAAACAGCTCCGGATTCAGTAAATATACTGTTTCCGGAGCTTTTAAATTTACTCTTTTATTCCGGTTCCCTTAATCAATCACCGGCGAAGAAAACTGTCATGGATTATTTTCCGAAGACAGACTCATAATCCTTCCTGAACTTATCGATTCCGATATCTGTAAGAGGATGCTTAACCATCTGCATAAGTACCTTGTATGGAACTGTGGCAATATCAGCACCTGTCTTTGCACAATCAACAATATGCATCGGATGACGTACAGAAGCACAGATAACCTCTGTTTCGATATCCGGATACATCTGGAATATGTCCTCTATATCCTGGATAAGAGCAATACCGTCAGTTGAAATGTCATCAAGACGTCCAAGGAAAGGAGAAACATAAGTTGCTCCTGCTCTTGCAGCAAGAAGTGCCTGTCCTGCAGAGAAAATTAGAGTTACATTGGTCTTGATTCCCTCACTTGAAAGAACCTTTACTGCCTTAAGACCTTCAGCTGTCATAGGAATCTTTACTACCATGTTCTTATGAAGCTTTGCAATTTCTCTTCCTTCTTCGATCATTCCCTCGGCAGTTGTGGTGCTTGCCTTTACCTCACCGGAAATAGGTCCGTCAACGATCTCAGTGATTTCCTTTAAAGTAGCCATGTAATCACGTCCCTCTTTTGCAATAAGTGACGGATTGGTTGTTACTCCTGAGATAATACCCATGTCATTAGCTTCACGGATCTCCTCTACATTTGCGGTATCAATAAAAAATCTCATTTCATTCCTCCTCGTATATCTTTATAAAAATTTCATAAAATATATTATGTCACTTTACAATTACAGGTTCCATGTTTTAAATAAAGATTTTCCAAAAAAATCCACTGCCATATTATTATGGCGCATATTCCCTGTGGTTATATTGCACATACATTACATTACGATAATTCTTTCCATGTCCTCATCGATAAGCTCGATATGTCTCTTCATGTACATCTCCGCCACATCCGCGTCTCTGTCGGTTATTGCGCGAAGTATCTTTCCGTGAGCTTCTATTGCGTTCCTGACATTGTGACGTATCTTAAATGTCTGGAAACGGAAATTCATTATTTTCTTATTCATGCTCTGATTGATCATTTCCATGACTTCATTTCCGGTCATCTTCATGATCATGGTATGAAATTCTTCATCCAGGTACGCAAGTTTCTCATCATCCATCACCATGGAAGTCTCTATAAAGGACTCATGTATATCCGTCAGAGTGCGAATGTCTTCATCCAGAGCTCTTTCTGCAGCCATACGCGCAGCAGCGGGCTCGATAATGTTTCGAAACTCCACATAATCCTGAATCCTTCCACGATTCTTGGTGAACCAGCTCACGAGAGCATCATTATCATTCTGTGATTTTCTGACTATGAAAGCGCCTTTCCCCGGCTTTATGGAAAGATATCCCTCAGCCTCAAGATTTCTGAAGGCCTCTCTCACTGTACCTCTTCCGACCTTAAGTCTCTCGCACACCTCCTTTTCGGTGGCGAGCTTGTCACCGATCTTTGCTTCATCAGAAAGCAGATACTCTTTTAACTCATTTATCGTTTTCTGTGTAGCTGAAAGTCTGTTCATAAGATCTCCATTCCACCGTCATCATTACGGCACCAAAATTTTTAAAACTCACTGCATCCATGAATAAGACACAGCTTTTAACAATCCGTGTCACGCTCCCAGAAGTGCATTAGGAAGCCATGTGACCAGTCCCGGAATATATGTACACATCATAAGTGTCACAAGAAGCGGGATAAGGAAAGGCAGTATACCTTTATAAAGTGTTTCAAGTCTTAAATGAGCAAGATCACTGATTATAAAGAGACATACGCCAAATGGCGGAGTCACCTGTCCTATCATAAGGTTAAGTACCATGATTACACCAAAGTGAACCAGATCAAGTCCTATGCCCTGAGCTATAGGAACAAGTACAGGAAGCATAAGTGTAAGTATGGCACCCGGTTCCATAAACATTCCCAGAATAAGAAGGATGATGTTTATGATAAGAAGAATTACTGCAGGATTAGAACTGATTCCCAGAATGAAATTCGCTATATCTCTTGAGATACCCTCCTTTACCATTACATAAGTGAAAAGAGTTGAGGTTCCTATGATAAAAAGCGTATTTGCAGCGCCCACTGCCGAGTCCTTGGCACAGCGGATGAAATCCTTGATGCCTATTGATCTGTAAACGAAAGCCGCTATCACAAGGGAATATACTACCGCTATACAGGACGCCTCTGTAGGGGTTATCCATCCTGTTGTAAATCCGGCAAGAATGATAAACGGTGTGACCAGTGAAAGAATGGACCCCTTGAAGCTTTCCAGAAGAGCTTTAAGGCTGAATGGCGTTCTCTCATATCCTCTCTTAACCGCAAAGAAGAAAACCAGAATCATGAGGGCAACACCCATGAGAAGTCCAGGCAATACTCCTCCCATAAAGAGCTTCGCAACCGATACGGATGCAACAGAGCCGTAAATGATAAGAGGAATACTTGGGGGGAATATAGGTCCGATTACAGAGGAGGCAGATGTTACGGAAGCAGAAAACTCATCGTCATAACCGTTATCGCGCATAGCCTTCATTTCGATAACACCTAGTCCGCCCGCATCTGCCGCTGCAGAACCTGACATTCCGGCAAAGATGATACTTGCTACGATATTGGCATGACCAAGTCCGCCGGGTATCCAGCCCACCAGATTCTTTGCAAAGTCAAAGATCTTTGTCGTGATCTTGCCTTCATTCATGAGATTACCCGCAAAGATAAAAAGCGGAACCGCTATAAGAAGATAGGAATCAACTCCTGTAACCATCTTCTGACCTACGATCTGGAGCGGATATCCAAGAGCTATACAGCCCGCTGTGGCGCCGGCACCTATTGCGATGCTTATAGGCGCACCTATAAGAAGAAGAACGAGGAATGTCATCAAAAATACTATCATTTCTTTTTACCTCCCTCATTTTCTTTATTTCCCATAAGCTTATTCAAAAGTTCATAGACAGATACCAGGACAAAATAAGCTCCGGCTATGGCTGAAGGCAGGTAATGCCATGCCTTTGTAAGCTTCTGCATAGTAGAAAACTTACTGGTTGCCAGGATGGGATACATGTCTTTATAGGAAATGATCATAATAAGACCCAAAAAAATAGTTGCCACCCTTATGATCACCCAGAAAATCTCTCTCACCTTATCAGGAACTCTGGCATAAATCATGTCGAGATTTATCATCCTGCTTTCATCAACGAGTATGATAAGTCCCATAAAAGCCATCCACATGAACATAAATCCATTCAGCTCAGTAGAGAATCTGAAGGAAATATTGATGGTATTTCTCACTATCAGCTCCGATAACATGAGACAGACTATGCCAAGTATGCAAACCAGCATTATCACTGTGGAGATCAGTTTTAAAATGTCCAATAACTTACGATATAGTCTCACAACTCTTCCCTTTCTGTGTTTCATCGGGCAAAGCAGAAGCTTCATTATGATATTTCTTTCCTGCTTTCCACCTCGATAATGTCCGCTTCAGGGCGGATTATCTGTATAAAAACAGCAGGATATCTGTAATGACTCCTGCTGTTTTTTTGTTTCTTGTCAAAGATCTCACATCATTAATCTGTAAAGACTAAAGATGTGATAAACCATCTGACAACTTATGTTCCCCATCATTTATTTACAGCGAGAAGTGCATCAAGAAGCTCCTGATCGTACCAGCTCTCACCCTCATACTTCTTATAGAAGTTAGGGATATCAAGCTTATCCTTGAAGGACTGGATATCAGGGTCATCATCGAACTGTACGCCTGCCTCTTCAAGTGTCTTTCTTGCTGTTACATTATCCTCCTTGATTGTATCGAAGGAGTACTTAGCAGCCTTCTTTGCCTCTTCTCTGAGGATAGTCTGATACTGCTCAGGAAGAGCATCAAAGCTGTCCTTGTTAGCTGCCATGGTGCAGCCCATCCACATGTAGTTTATGAAGCTGAAATACTTGATATCATCATATGTGGCATTGGCTACAAGATGATATGTGGCATTATCCTGACCCTCTGCAGTACCGTTTGAAAGAGCGATTGCCAGCTCGTTAAGTGCAAGAGCTACAGGGTTGGCGCCAAGTGTCTGCCAAACATCAAGATAAACCTGGCTGGTAGGAACACGAAGCTTTACGCCTTCTACATCCGCTGCTGAATGAATAGGTCCGCCGGCTTCAGTGGTAGAAACCTGTCTCATACCGTTGTCACCTTCAGCAAGATAAACTAGTCCAACATCCTCGAATCCTGAGAAGATCTTGTCACCGAGCTCTCCGTTGGTTACTTCATAAGCCTGGTCAGCATCCTTGAAAAGGAAAGGCATGTCAAGGATCTTTGCCTTGTCATAGAACTCTGTAAATCCTGAAGTTCCTGCAAAGATGAGGTCAATGGTTCCGAGTCTTGTGGAAGCCAGCGCCTCTGCATCATTTCCAAGCTCGCCTGAGCTGTGAACTTCAAGTGTGATCTGTCCGTTTGAAGCCTCATTGACAAGTCTTGCATACTCTGCAATGGTCTTTGTAGGTACCGAATTCTCATTACCCGGTGAATATATGGTCAATGTAACAGGCTCAAGTCCTGCAAGATCTCCGCCGGCTTCCTTCTGTGCCTCTGTGGCTGCAGGTTCAGCCGCCTTCTCTGTCTCAGCCTTTGTCTCTTCCTTTTTTTCAGCCGCAGCTGTTGTTGCAGCCGCTGTAGCACCGGTTGAAGAAGAGCCACATGCAGCAAGTGAAGTTACTGCCATAGTCGCTGCAAGCGCAAATGATACAACTCTTTTTTTCATTTTTCCTCCTTTTTTCTTTTGGGAATATCATGACCGGTGCTTAATACCGGTCCCGGTAATCACTCAGCACCTTGCATAATTGTCATACAATATTCCCAAAAATGTCGTACAATCTTTTTTCTGTATATTATTTTAGAACAATTATAATGTCATTTCAACCAAATTATATAATATTTTATGTAATTTTATTGTTAGTATTTATATATTTTGTATAACAAAAGGCGGAGCGCCCAAAAGGGGCAACTCCGCCTCAAAAAAAGATCCATAAGAGGATTACTCTTATCCTGTTTATTCAAATCACAGTCTTAACCGGGGTAAAGATCATCCCGGACCGAACCTTTTTTATACAAGTGCTTTTACAGCTTCAATCTCTTCAGGACTGAGATCTCTCACATCACTGTTCTGGTTCGAACAATTTGAATCCTCGATAAGGAACATCTTGGTATCCTTTTCTGTAATGGTATTGTGCCATAAAGACTTAGGTATCACATAAAGCTTGCCCTTCTCCATACGAACACCTTCGAAATCAAGTCCGCCCGAAGCATTCTCATTTCCAAATACAAGTGTACACTTTCCTTCCACCAGAACGAACATCTCGTCTGTAGTGTTGTGTCTCTCAACATTGGCTATGCCGGTGATATCATTTGCCGGCTTCCAGTTCTTAATACCTACTGTCCACTTTTCATTTTCATAAACGCGGTGCATACCCTCGCCGCCGAACTCATAATTTAAGATCTCTGCCATATTAAAGCCCTTCTTTCAAACTTTATTTTCCAAGCATCTTCTTGATATCTGTAACTGCATGCTCTGCTGTAAGGCCGTACTCCTTAAAAAGGTTGTCAGGCTTACCGGACTGACCGAAAAGATCGTTGATTCCGATGATGGAGAACTTTGCTCCTGCATTTCCGGCAAGTACCTCTGCTACTGCTGATCCTAAGCCCCCGATAACACTGTGCTCTTCCATGGAAACCATAGCCTTTACCTTGCTGTTGTACTTAAGGATAGTCTCAGCATCGATAGGCTTGATGGTGTGCATATTGATAACAGCTGTGCTGATACCCTCAGCCTCAAGGGTCTTTGCAGCCTCGAGAGCAATAGGAACCATAAGTCCGCATGCGATGATAGCAGCGTCTGTACCATCCTTGATAACTGTAGCCTTGCCGAACTCAAAAGGCTTGTCATCAAGTTCAGGAATATCATCTACAACAGGTCTTCCTACACGTACATATACAGGACCGTCAAGCTCCGCTGCACAGCGTACTGCCTTCTCAGTCTCCTTAGGATCTGCAGGAACGATCACTCTCATGTTAGGCATAACTCTCATAAGAGCGATATCCTCAACAGACTGATGTGAACCACCGTCCTCACCAACTGAAAGGCCTGAATGTGAGAATGCGAACTTTACATTGAGGTTCTCATAAGCTACGGAGTTACGGATTTCCTCATAAGCACGTCCTGCTCCGAAAAGAGCGAAGGTTGATACGAAAGGAGTGAATCCTGCATGTGCAAGACCTGCTGCTGTATCCACCATGTTTCCCTCTGCGATACCCATATCAAAGAATCTCTCAGGGAACTTCTCTTTGAAGTACTTTGACTGTGTAGCATTGGCAAGGTCAGCATCGAGTGCCACTATATTTTCATTTTCCTCACCTAACTTTGCGAGTGTCTCACCAAATGCAACTCTTAATGACTTTCCCATAGCATCAAACCTCCTGCTCCGCAAATGCTTTCTCGAACTGTTCCTTATTAATAGGACTTCCATGCCAGCCGAACTGGTTCTCCATAAATGAAACGCCCTTGCCCTTAACTGTATGGCAGCAGATGAACTTTGGCTTTCCGTTGTGAGGAGCCTGAAGAGCTTCGTCGATAGCCTTGACATCATGTCCGTCAACTTCGTATACTTCCCAGCCGAATGCCCTGAACTTAGCATTGATATCTCCAAGGTTCATAACATCTTCATTTGAGCCGTCAATCTGGAGATGGTTGTAATCAAGCATCCATGTGAGGTTGTCAAGCTTGTAATGAGCTGCTGACATCGCTGCCTCCCAAACGAGACCTTCCTGGCATTCACCATCGCCAAGAACAGTATAAGTCTGCCATGTCTGCTTCTTGAGCTTAGCTCCAAGTGCAAGTCCGATTGAGATAGATGCGCCCTGTCCGAGGGAACCGGTATTTACATCTACGCCGGGTGTCTTCTTGCAGTCAGGATGTCCCTGAAGATGGCTGTGAAGCTGACGAAGGCTTGCAAGATCAGACTTAGGAAAATATCCAAGATCAGCAAGTATTGCGTAAAGTGTCGGGCAGGAATGTCCTTTACTGAGTACAAATCTGTCACGCTCAGGGTTCTTTGGATTCTTGGGATCAAGACCCTTCATTGTGTCATAGTAAAGAGCCATCAGCATCTCTACGCATGAAAGAGATCCGCCCGGATGTCCTGACTGACATGCAAAAAGCATCTTCAAAATTTCAGCGCGGATTTCTTTCGCTTTCTTTTCGTAATCCATATAAAACTCCTCCTAAATATGTTCGGCTATTAAAAAACAGCTAGAGTAAACTTTAATATATGCAGAAATTATGTCAACATAAATCTGCCTTTGTACTAATAATAAAAAGACTTTGTAGATGTTGTCTATTTGTTATATTAGTGTCATAAGTCTTCCTCCACTTGTGCTTGCACAAAAGTGGAGGATAGACTTCATGACACGCCCCACATGGAGCACGAAAGGACGATTTATCGGCCTGAGAGTGCGGAATGTGGGAGGGCGCTGATGATCCAGTGGATCATCGCTTAGCGCCGACCGAAGTGGAACGTAGACGCGAGAGCGCATAGCGCGAAGCGGTCCGATATCGACTTTCCCTAAATATCCGCTATCCCTTGACAGCACCTGCGGTAAGGCCTTCAACCAGTCTCTTCTGAGCAAAGAAGAACATGATGCAAACCGGAATAATGGTCAGAATTCCTCCTGCAGTAAGAAGATCCCACTGCACGCCAAGCTGACCTATAAGTGATTTCAGCGCTACAGGTATGGTCCTTGTAGCCGTATTCGTGAACATCATAGCAAAAGTATACTCATTCCATGACTGCATGAAGATATATACACCTGTTGCTATGATACTGGGTCTCAAAAGCGGAAATACTATCTTCATAAAGGCCTGTCCCCTGTTGCATCCGTCCACCATGGCCGCTTCCTCCAGAGACATGGGCAGATCATTTATGAAACCGATGAGCAGCCAGACCGAGAAAGGAATGGTAAAGGTAGTATATGCTAGTACCAGCGATGTGGGCGTATACAAAAGATGCAGATTTCTCATTATGGAATAAAGAGGAATCAGAAGAAGCACCGTAGGGAACATATTATTGCAGAGAAAGATACTCATGAGCACCTTTCTGCCCGGAAATATGTACCTTGAAAATGCATATGCCGCCATAGTTGCCACTGTCAGAGTAACTACCGTAGTACAAAATGCCACTATAAAGCTGTTCTTCATGGCTGAAAAGAAGTCAACCGTACTCGTGAACAGCTTTCCGTATGCTGAAAAATCAGGATGTGCCGTCCAGTATGTCACCACCTTTCCATACAGCTCATCATAGGGCTTTATGGATGTAAGGAATGTCCAGTAAAACGGAAAAAGCAGGAAAAGCAGCATCAGGAACATAACCACGAATTTAAGAATAGTCAGTGCTACAGGTTCTCTTCTCATCACTTCTCCTCCTTAAAATTCATCCTCAGATACGGTACTACAACTACAAGAAGAAGCAACGCCAGGCAGATGGCCATAGCAGATGCATAGCCCAGGTTCAGGGCATTGGCCTTGTTATAGATGTATACAGACAATGTCTGAGTGGAATAAGCAGGACCGCCCTCAGTCATGTTAAAGATAACATCCACAGAGTTTGCGACCCAGATGATTCTGAGAAGTCCCGTTACAAAGATGGTATTCTTTATGGATGGGATAGTAATGTAGAAAAGCCTCTGAATTCTGCTGGCTCCGTCTATCTCCGCCGCCTCATACATATCCGTAGATACGCCCTGAAGCGCAGCCAGAAGCATCAGTGCAAAGAAGGGAATACCCTGCCAGACGATAGTGACGATTACAGAAGGAAATGCCGTCGGTTTCTGTGAAAGAAACGCTATTTTATCATTTATGATGTTCAGCCTCATGAGTACATCATTGAGAACGCCGGCATTGCCATCATATATCCATCTCCACATCAGACCGATAAGGACTCCGGGGGTAACCCAGGGCACCATGCTCACCGCTCTCACAAAGCCTCTTCCTCTGAATTGTGAATTGAGTATAAGCGCCAGCACAAATCCGAAGAAGAACTGGAAGCCTACACCAAAGATGACCCACAGTATGGTTCTCAAAACAGCATTCAAAAACTGTTTATCGAGAAATGCGTTTAAGTAATTTTCGAGTCCGATAAATGCTATATCTTTTGGGCGCCTGAGATCATAGTTCTGAAAACTCATCAGAAAGGCATTGAGCACGGGAACAAACACTACGCACAGGATGATGAGTGTCGCAGGAGCCACAAGAAGAAAAGGCCATATAGAACGCTTTTTAGTCATGTCAATCTCCTTAAATGTCTCTAAGATTAAGTCGGTTCGGAATCGATATCACAGGAAACGGTACTTATATAAAGAAGATCTCTTATCTCTTTTCAAAGCTCAGTCGGGGACTAAACCCCGACTGAATAAATACTCAATCCCCTATGAGAATTAATCATTTCCAAAGACCATCCTGCAGGATCTGCATAGCATCAGCCGCAGTGATGTCTCCTGTAAGAGCCTGTGCTACTGTATTTGGCCAGAGGTCACTGATCCATTCAGTTGTTGTATCACGTATAGGAAGGATACCTGCATAGCTCTCGCCGTCGAGAGAAGCCTTCATGAAACGGTTGTTCTGGAAGAACTCTCCTGCACCTACAGTCTTTGATACAGGAACATTTCCTGTCCCTTCACACCACATCTTCTGTCCTTCGCCTGTTGCAAGGTACTTGACCCACTCAAAGGCTGCATCAGGATGCTCACAGGAACTGAAGATAACAGTCTCTGTATCACCCATTGATGTCCACTGTCCCTTTCCTGCAGGGAATGCAAATGCTGATACATCGTCACCGAAGATCTCCTCCATCTTTGCAGATGATCCTGTGTGGTGAATAGTCATAGCTGTAAGACCTGACTGGAAGTTAGCGATGATCTCGTTGAAGCCGTCTGATGTAGCGGTTGGCGGAACGTATCCGTTTGTGTAGAGATCGATGAAATCCTGCATACCCGCTACAGATGCCTCAGATGTAAGATCCTCAAAGCTTCCGCCTTCACCATGTATGAATGATCCCCAAGGCTCCTGTCCGCCCTTTGCACCTCTCATACCGAAGCCGTAAACATCTGTCTTTCCGTCTCCGTCAGTGTCGAGAGTACACTTCTTTATATCCTCAAGGAATTCCTCGTAGGTCTTGGGAACCTCTGTGATTCCTGCCTTCTCAAAGATAGAGGGTCTGTAGTAAACATACAGTACCTGGATGTTCCATGGCATAACGAACATCTTTGAATCATCTCCGCCTGCCTGCTTCATGACATTGTAAATGTTATCATCTATATCGCTCTTTGTTTCCATAGCGTCTACATAAGGCGTAAGGTCAAGAAGCAGATCGTTGTTCACAAAAAGAGGTGTGGAAGTAAGCTTCCATGTGGATACATCAACATCGGAACCGCCCATCTTGGCATTGAAAAGATTCTCTGCATAGGCACCGCCGTCCCATGGCTGCTCTTCACCGACTACGGTTATTCCCTTGCCGTTCTCAGCATTGAACTTCTTGATGATATCCTGCATAAGTGCGGAATAATCCGTGTTGTCTGCCCAGTACTGGAACTTGATTGTGACAGCTTCCGAAGCGTCCTTTTCTGAAGCCTTCTCTGTCTCTGCTGCCGGAGCCTGAGTCGCAGCTTCAGTCTTAGCTGCTTCTGTCTTCGCCGCTTCTGTAGCTTGTGTTCCTGATGAACCGCAGGCTGTCAGTGCACTTGCTGCCATAGCAGCTGCAGTAGCCACCGCCATGATTTTTCTTGTCACAAGTCTTTTTTTCATGTTTTTCCTCCTTGGATCTTTTTTTCTCGTTCTGTTTTCTTATCGAAAACACTAAATCATCTGTCATTATCGTAACACTTCATCCTATGTTTGTCTAACACTTTTTGTGCATTATACACTATTTATCTGTCTCCAAATCATGTTTTATTGATTTATTTATGAATTTTTCCGGTATGTGTGCTTTGATTTGTAGTACAATTTATACCCCTTTTCATAGACAAAAAAGACCCTTTGTGACATTTTCATCACAAAAGGTCTTGTATTACTTACTGTATGTACAGATAGGATTTTTACTCCCTTACATCCTATCTTTTCTTCGGGATGACTTCTCCCTGCTCGAGTATGTCACCATTTCTGTATGCCCTGAGAAGCTCTTCCAGATCTCCGATCTGCTTCTTAAGCTCCTTACCGTTATCGGTCTCACCCACACGTACTCTGGTCTTCATCTGTTCAACGATCTGAATCTCAGGTGTGTTCTCGGAGCCCTTCTTGAAGCCCTTATGCTCGGCAAGGGCGAGATGACGTGAATTGAAGATAAGGGTATAGCCTGCGATACCTGTTCTTGAGTGGTATGCCTTGGAGATACCGCCGTCGATGATGAACAGCTTTCCGTTGGCCTTTATAGGCGACTCTCCCATCTTGGTCTTTACAGGAACATGGCCGTTCACGATATGGCCCACCTCTGCATTAACACTGAACTCCTCAAATATCTTGTCAACATACTTTTCTTCCTTTACGAGATCATAGTATGCATTGAATCTTTCCTTGTGAGTTGCGGGATCCTCTATGAAGCAGTGTTCAAAGGTAGTGATCTTGTCCTTTCCGAAAAGTGGTGAGTTAGGGCCGCACCACATATACCAGAAAAAGTCTGTTGCATAAAGCTTGCCCTGAGGGTCATTTTCACCGTTAAGGAAATAGGCGTCTATAGCCTTATCGTTAAAATAATCAAGAAGTGCCTTTCCGGAGAATGTTCCGTCCGGTGTGGTTATCTTCCTGAAGCTTCCGTCCTTCTCCATAGGGATGCATCCATGATAGAGGATATTGTTGTTGACAACCTTATACATAGATCCGTTGGTAAAGAAGAAACGTATATGCTTCTGAAGAAGCTGTGAATGGGTGAAGCTGTAAATAAGGGTCTTCATCAGAGCTTCTTCCCTCTCGGTAAGCTTGTAGGGATGCTTTGGATCGATGGTGGGGAAATTCTTATCCTTAAGAGGATAAACCTTACCGTCAATGTTCACTGTACCCTTCTCATAGTCCACCTTTTCAAGCAGAAGTCTGTGCTCCAGGTGATACTCCGGATGACGCTTTATAAGAAGACCTTCCTCCTTCAGCATGATGATGGATATGGCTTTACACATCTTTGCAGCAAGGGCAGGGGATACCGAGTCGGAGACATTGGCATCCAGAAGATGGGGCTGGAAACAATCACAGGGGTCGTCTCCGTAAACCTCCTCTGCATACATGGAAAGAGGTCTCAGGTTGATGCCGTAGCCGTCCTCCAGAACATCAAAGGAGTTGTAGGAAGTGGCGATTCGGAGAACATTGGCGATGCAGGCGGGATTGCCGCATACCGCACCCATCCAGTCAGCATCATGATTTCCCCACTGTATATCAACGTCATGAAAACTCATGAGTTCCTCCATGATACGGTCGGCATGAGGTCCTCTGTCGAAGATATCTCCTATGATATGGAGATTGTCGATTACCAGGTTCTGTATAAGCTCGCAGAGAGCGATGATAAAATCATCTCCCATGTCAATGTCTATGATTGCATTCATGATCTCACGGAGATACCCCTTCTTATCCTCATCGTGACTGTCGATGTGAAGAAGTTCGTCTATTGCGTAGGCATAGTTCTTGGGCATCTTTTTACGCACCTTTGAACGGGTGAACTTTGAGGAAACCACTCTGCAGATATTTATGAGCCGATGAATGGTTATTCTCTGCCACTCCGGTGAATCCTTCTCCTTATGTTTTGGGGAGGACAGGATGTCCCGTGGATAATAAATAAGATTTGCGAGCTCCAGCTGCTCTTCTTCAGGCAAAAGATTTCCGAAGGTCTCATCGATCTTATCTCTTACGATACCGGATGCAGAACGCATAAGGTAAATGAAGGCGTCACTCTCGCCATGAAGATCCGAGAAGAAATACTCTGTTCCCTTAGGCAGGGCACAAATGGCACGCAGGTTGATGATCTCCGCACCTGCATCTGTCGCAGTAGAAAACTGCTTGGCTAATAACTTCAAATAATCAAGATCGCGCATTTTCAATACTCCATTAACAAATCTCTTTGGGTTAGACCTAATACTTTTAACTACTTCCCGAAAGTTAAAAGGTCAACAAACATGTCCTAATTATATAGGGCAAATCCTTTAATATCTATACAAAGTGACTATTGTTTGTCTAAAAGAACCAAATTTCAACAATTTTTTAACAATTCTTATAATCACTACCTTTTTAGCAATCGATTGACATACAGCCGGTCCATAGCAGTGTGAAATTGTCAAAAAAGTAACATTTTTGACGCAAAAATAACAAAAAAGTCACAGACCTGAACCGGATGTTACGATAAAGGTCTGTGACTGATTGTTTTGTTTATAAATATGCTGATATAAGGGTCAAAATCCAGTTCCCACGACAAGCTTTTTTGACGGTTGGGACAAGGCTTAATGCCCTGCCCGGCATCGAGCACGAAGTGGGTTACAGGCTCCCGATCACCGGATGATCACATCTGTGATTCCTGAGCCGGAGCTATAACGGAAGGATCGATCTCCTTTCTGTTCAGTATCTCCATGAATTCAGCACCGGTGATGGTCTCCTTCTCATAAAGGAACTTTGTGATCTCATGAAGCTTGTTGATATTGTCCTGAAGAAGCTTGTATGCCTTGTCATGCTGTGACTTTACGAGATCAACAGTCATCCTGTCGATCTTTGTCTGTGTCTCAGGTGAACAGGTGAGAGATGCATCTCCGCCGAGATACTGGTTGTGAAGCTGCTCCATGGCAACCATACCGATCTCATCCGCCATACCGTAGCGGGTTATCATGGCTCTCGCATACTTTGTGGCCTGCTCTATATCATTGCTTGCACCGGTGGTACAAGTATGGAAGATAAGCTCCTCGGCACAGCGTCCGCCGGTAAGAGTTGCGATCTTGTTCTCCAGCTCTTCCTTTGAGTAAAGATAATGATTGCCCTCTTCCTCAACCTGCATGGTATAACCGAGTGCACCCGAGGTTCTCGGAATGATGGTTATCTTCTGAACAGGTGCACTGTTCTTCTGAAGGGCAGCCACAAGAGCATGACCTACCTCATGATAGGAAACGATAAGCTTTTCCTTATCTGTCATGACCTTGTTCTTCTTCTGGTATCCGGCGATGACAACTTCGATTGACTCTTCAAGGTCTGACTGTATGACTCTTTCACGTCCTGCTCTAACGGCTCTTAAGGCTGACTCGTTGATGATATTGGCAAGCTCGGCACCGCTGGCACCTGCTGCAGCCTTTGCAATCGCCTCAAGGTTAACATTTTCAGACATTTTAATATCTCTGGCGTGAACCTTAAGTATATCAATTCTGCCCTGGAAATCCGGAAGCTCAACAGGAACTCTTCGGTCAAATCTGCCCGGACGGAGAAGTGCAGGATCCAGAGAATCCGGCTGGTTTGTGGCTGCAAGTATGATGATGGCCTTTGATGAATCGAAACCGTCCATCTCGGTAAGGAGCTGATTTAATGTCTGTTCACGCTCATCGTTACCGCCTACTGCTCCGCCGCCTCTCTTTTTACCGATGGCATCGATCTCATCGATAAATACGATACATGGCGCCTTTTTCTTTGCCTGATCAAAAAGATCTCTTACCTTGGCTGCACCCATACCAACGAACATCTCTACGAATTCAGAACCCGAAATAGAGAAGAAAGGTACATTGGCTTCTCCTGCAACTGCTTTCGCAAGAAGAGTCTTACCTGTTCCCGGAGGACCTACGAGAAGAGCGCCCTTTGGAATGTGAGCACCTATCTCTGTATACTTATCCGGCTCCTTCAGGTAATCTACCATCTCGCTGAGAAGCTCCTTTGCCTCGTCTTCGCCGGCAACATCCTTAAAGCTCACCTTGTTGGCGCCGTTAGCTTCGTACTCTCTTGCATTGGACTTTCCGAATCCACCGAACATTCCGCCGCCTCCCATGGAGCCCATGGATGAAGCCATCCTCTTGGAAAGCCAGTTGCCCAGCGCCCAGAAGATAAGGATAGGGAAGATCCAGCTCAAAAGGAAGGAAAGTATGGGGCTGGTCTCCACAGGTATCTCTTCTTCGAAGTTGACATTCTGACCGTTTAGAGTGTCCAGAACCGATGCCTCCACGAACTGGTTTTTCAATCGTCCAGTACGGCAGGTGACTGCCTGCCCGTTAACATTGGCAATATATATTATTGAATCATCATCCAGATTCACCTTGGTGACAGCGCCGTTGTTCACAGCATTGATAAATTCCGAATATGTGGTATCACGAACCGAGCGTGAAAGAAGTGACGGAAAAACAAAGGTGTTCAGCAGAAGAATGATGATAAGCGCTACGAAATAATAGAAAATAAGAGGTTTTCTGTTTCGCGGCTTATAGCTGTTACCGTTGTTGTTCTGATTGTTCCGGTTGAACTGATTGAAAAAATCATTGAAATTGTTGAACCCGTTGTCATTTTGATTATTCTGATTGTTTCCGGAATAATTCTCATTCGCAAGATTCATCTGCGATGAAAGCTTTTTCCTTTTAAATACATTGAAGATATTTACCATACGATGCCCTTTCTGCTACTTCTCATCCCCTATGTTTCATAAATGTAAATAAGTGTGGATTTAATGATAACAAATATAACGATTAAATGTGTATACATTGTGAAAAAACATAAATAAAAGATAAAATTTTAGCAGTCGGGAATCCCGACTGCTAATGCTCATGATACTTTTATCTTTTGTAAGAACTGCCCCGGATATATACCTAGAGACAAAGCTTTTTATACCGGTCGTACCGATACATCTTTAAACGATAATTCTCACTTCATGGTCTTTTTCAAAAGCTCACAGAGCTCATCCACCACAGCCTCATTGCCCGCCTTTATGTCTTCCACAACGCAGGACTTTATGTGAGCGGAAAGAAGCTCCTTATTGAAGGAATTGAGTGATGCCTGGACAGAACTGACCTGTATAAGCACATCGGGGCAGTAACGGTTTTCCTCTATCATCTTTTTGATACCGCCTATCTGACCCTCTATGCGGTTCAATCTGTTCACCAGGGCCTTCACCTGCTCAGGTGTCCTGGGCTTATGTTTATGTCTGCCGTTCTCTTCGGCACTGCAGCAATCAGGCATAATCGCTCTCCTTTTTACTGAACGGAAATGAACTCAAAGTCCTTATCCTCAACAGCCGCCTTGATCAAAGCATCATCAACATCCTTTGAAAGCTCGATCACTGCTGTTCCCGCATCATGAGATACCGTTGCTGTATCGATTCCGTCGATGGCCTCCAGTGCTTTCTTGACCGTTGCCTCACAGTGTCCGCACATCATTCCCTTGATATTAACTGTCTTTGTCATAGTTTTTTTCTCCTTTTCCCTTGTTTCAGGTGTTTCCTTTGTTTTATATAACCAGGCCTCATCTTTTTCAGCCATAGTTTTTCTCTTTATCTTTTTGTCATGACGGGGGTCATGTACATCAAGCATATTAAGTCTCAGGGCATTCATACATACCGTAAAGCTCGATATGCTCATGGCTGCCGCTCCCACCATGGGGTTCATCTCAAAGTCCCATCCGAAGAGGGCTGAGTAAAATCCTGCCGCAAGAGGTATGCAGATGACATTGTAAAAGAAGGCCCAGAAAAGATTCTGATGTATGTTTTTTATGGTCTCCCTGCCGAGTCTTATGGCTGCTGCAGCATCGGTGAGCTTTGACTTCATTATGACCACGTCCGCAGCATCTATAGCAACATCCGTACCCGCACCTATTGCGATGCCAAGGTCCGCCCTTGTGAGTGCGGGAGCATCATTGATACCGTCGCCAACCATACATACCCTGCCCTTTTTCTGAAGTTCCCTTATGACAGTTTCTTTTCCGTCCGGAAGTACTCCTGAAATGACATGCTCTATTCCTGCCTGCTTTGCGATGGCTTCTGCGGTCTTCTGATTGTCACCTGTGATCATATAGACCTCGATACCCATTCCCTTAAGCTCTTTTACGGCTTCATAGGAATCTTCCTTTATGGTATCAGCCACAGCTATAATGCCTATGAATTTGCCATCCTTTGCAAAGAACATCGGGGTCCTGCCCTGGTAGGCAAGCTCATCATACCGCATTTTCACAGCCTCTGAAACTGAGTATTTTTCAGACATATACCTGCCTGAACCGCCCTCAAGCTCTGCATCCTGAAGCTTTCCTCTGATGCCGTTTCCCGGAAGGGCCGTAAAATCGCTGACCTCCGTTATGCTGATATTCTCTTCCTGAGCGCACTTCACTACTGCCTTTGCCAGTGGATGTTCCGATTTCTGTTCAAGAGCCGCGGAGATCCTGAGAAGCTCCTCCCGGCTTATCCCCTGTTCGGGAATGATGTCCGTCACCACGGGTTCACCCTTTGTGATGGTTCCTGTCTTATCCAGGGCAACTATCTCGATGCGTCCCGATTGCTCCTGGGAAGATGCTGTCTTATACAGGATTCCGTTCTTCGCTCCCATACCGCTTCCGACCATGATGGCCACCGGTGTAGCAAGTCCGAGGGCGCAGGGACATGAAATGACAAGAACCGCTACAGCCCTCGGAACAGAGAATTCCACTCCCTTTCCGGCGAAGATCCAGATGAAGAAGGTCACAACAGCGATGAATATAACGGCCGGTACGAAGACCGATGCCACCTTATCAGCGATTCTTGCGATGGGCGCTTTTGTGGCAGCGGCATCTGATACCATATTTATGATCTGTGCCAATGTCGTATCTTCGCCTACTCTGGTTGCCCTTGCCCTGATATATCCCGACTGGTTCACAGTGGCCGCAGAAACCATATCGCCTTTCTTTTTATCTACCGGGATGGACTCGCCTGTGAGTGCGGATTCATTAACAGCAGTTGTACCTTCTTCTATGATACCGTCTACAGGTATATTTTCACCCGGTCTCACCGAAAAGATGTCTCCTACCTTTACTGAAGCTATAGGCACTTCTGTTTCTTTTCCGTCTTTATAGAGAACCGCCGTCTTCGGTGCCAGCTTCATAAGGCTCTTTAAGGCATCCGTGGTATGGCCCTTTGACATGGCTTCCAGCAGTTTTCCCACAGTGATAAGTGTGGGAATCATGGCAGCTGTCTCAAAATAGAGATTGTGCTGTAAGTGATGTACTGTCTCCATGTTTCCTACCGCAAGCTCTTCTATCATGATGTACAAGGATACCAGTGAATATGCGAAGGATGCGGAGGAGCCAAGTGCTATCAGGGCGTCCATATTGGGAGATCCCGAAAACAGTGTGCGGAAGCCTTCAGTAAAGAACTTCCGGTTTATGTACATGACCATGATACTTAAAAGCATCTGTGTCATTGCATTGGAAACACTGTTTGAAAGGATAGCCGGCAGCGGAAATCCCAGCATGTTGTGTCCCATGGACAGATACATAAGTGCAAGAAGAAGTACCAGTGACCTGATAAGCCGTGCTTTAAGCACCGGTGTCTCTCTGTCCTTAAGGGCGTCTTCCTGGGCCGCTATACTGTCAATGGCTGCATTTTCGGCATCCGGTTTTGCCCCTTTTATGCTTGCGCCGTATCCTGCGGTTTCTACTGCTTTTATGACTTCGCCTGCGTCGGCTTCACCTTCTATCATAAGTGTGTTGGTCAGCAGTGAGACATTGGCCTCTTTTACTCCCGGCACGGTCTTCGCGGCTTTTTCGACTCTTGCCTGGCAGGCGGCGCAGCTCATGCCTGTTACTATATACTGTTCCATATTGTCCTCCGGTGTTCCTGTAAAAGCGGCTCTCCGAAGCGTCTTTTACAGGCTGATCTGATTTTAAACATGTTCTTTTGGGCAGAGGGCTATCATGCCTTGCATATACCCCTGTACCCTATTTTTATATCAGAGTTATACCACCAGGGGGGTATATGTGTCAATGGATTTTTTACAATTTAATGGCAAGTGGCATATTTCTGACGGGTGGACGATTTATCCGGAGCCGGGGGCATCCATTTAAAAAAGTTTTTAAATGGATGCCCCCGGCTCCGGATCATAACTTTTTCTTTGTAACCTGATGGCTATCCTTTAAGATTCAGCTTTAGAACTTTTATTTATGATTCCTGCAAGAGTCGGAATAAACAAACATCAAGCTCGATAATCGAAATTAGTGCCCAGATCAAGATATGGATCCGGAAGGTCTTCCATGTTTTCCAGTATATTCTCAGCGGCATCAACATTCTCTTCCTTTAATGCTCTTGAGAGATTCATAAGAGCAGCTTTCTGAAGGTTTTGCACATGATGCATCTGGGTTGCTGCAGCAGCAAGATTTAATGAAAAATAATTAGACATAATCCCACCTTTCTATTACTTGCCGATGCTTTATGGAGAGTGCATGAACAATTTTATTCGAAGCCTCGACAAGATTTGTTATTCGTACGGGCGTAGTCTATTACTTAAAGCTTAAATGTCACTGAAAACAAAAATATATTTGAAACTTATCAAAATATCAAACTAGTATCAAACTCTATAGAAGAGTACCCTCTCGGTTAAAGTTTTTGCTTAAAGAAAAACATTGGCATACTTACATGAAATCATAACCTATAAGAATACCCCCCGAGAAGACATTCCATTGTCTTCTCGAGAGGATAACCGACCTTCATTATTTTCTTCTTTTTTTATCAGCAAATCAGGAAGGAAATGTTACCCTTTTAGAAAAATTTTACATAATAAACCGACCTAACGCGTTATCTGATACTACTCTGTTAATAGTATTTAGTTTGGAAGATACGTATATGCGAAGCCATAGGACATAAAAAATACCATCAGATCATAACGTTTTCATCATGACCTGATGGCTGTTCCCTAATTTATTTATTTCTCAGATTCTTCACAAGAACAAGAACATTCTCATCCCCTTCTCTTTCATAAAGCACAGAATCCATAGACTTCTTCACCATAAAGATACCTAGTCCGCCAATGTCTCTGTCCTCGGCGCTGAGGCTGACATCGGGATCGGATTTCTCCAGAGGATTATAGGCTATGCCCTTGTCCCTGAACATGATCTGGATATTCTCCCCGGTTTCATCCATAGAAAGCGAAATCCGGGCATTTCCATGAAGATCGGGAGAAATCTTTTTATATGCATAATGAGCGATATTTACAAAAATCTCTTCACAGGCAACGCTTATCCTCATCTCCATAGCCATACTGCAGCCCTGTTCGGAAAGATAATCACTTATAAAAGCAAGAACCTTTTCAAGTTCCTCAGTCTCTGCGTTCACTGTGAGCTCACTTTTATTATTTTCAACTAAATTCATGGTAATGCTCCTATATCAACGAATCCTTACGTTAACCATATAGATGTATCATAACATAAACTGAGGTGCTTTTGGCAAAATATAGTTTTTTATATATTTTTCACAGTAATTATATGACCACAGCTGTTATTATATAAAAAAATGAACAAGGCAGGCGGAGATGGTTATGAGCTTTTTATATGAATATTTCAAACATCCACGTAAAATAGGTGCAGTGGCTCCAAGCGGAAAGAATCTTTCACGAAAGATGATGAAACCGATAAATTTTGACACTGCAAAAGTCATAGTTGAATACGGTCCGGGAACAGGTTCCTTTACAAAGGAGCTTGTAGCAAAGAGAAGACCTGATACCGTGCTTTTTCTCATAGAACAGAATGAAGAGTTCTGTAAACAGCTGTCCCATGAGTTCAGGGGCGAGAAAAATATGTATCTCATACACGGAAACGCCGAGTATGTTTTGGAATATCTGAAAGCTTACGGTTTTGATCATGCGGATTACATCGTTTCGGGACTTCCCTTCACTTCTCTTCCCGGTGAGATTTCCGACAATATCCTTACCGCTACAAAGAAAGCACTGGGCGACAAAGGTGAGTTCATAACATTTCAGTACAGCCTTGTTAAGCGTGACTTTTTTGAGCGCTATCTCAGCATTAACGATACCCTGAAAGAAATGTGGAATCTTCCGCCGGCTTATGTATTTGTGATGAAGAACCGGAAAATGGCTATATAAAAATATCAAGTGCAGCTGATCATCTCAGCTGCACTTTTTGTATGCCTGTCAGGCAAGGTTCATCATTTTAATAAGAAATACCCATGCAAGGCCATAATATGTAACTACCGCAACAAGGTCGTTAAGAGTCGTGATAAGCGGTCCTGAAGCAACCGCAGGATCTATGTTCAGCTTATGGAAGAACATAGGCACCAGCGTCCCCACAAGGCTTGAGATGACCATAGCGAGAAGCAGTGAGATTCCTACACATGCTGAGATAAGAAATGCCTCATTCCATCCGTAGCCCTTCACGATGGATATATATATTCCCAGGAAAATCACTGTCATGACTCCAAGAAGCGTTCCGTTCCCTATACCTACCTTTGCCTCTTTTACGACCAGCATAAGCTTGTCTTTACCCTTCAGATTCTCATCCATAAGGACACGGATGGTCACAGCAAGGGACTGGGTTCCCACATTTCCAGCCATGTCAAGTATCAGGGACTGGAAACAGATTATAATGGGAAGAATAGCTACAACGCCCTCAAAGGCACCCACAACCGTGGAAACGAACATTCCCATGAACAAAAGCACAATAAGCCATGGAAGGCGTTTTTTCACGCTTTCCCCGGTGGTTTCCCTGAGGTCCTCCTCGGAAGAAAGACCGCCCAGCTTTGCATAATCATCTCCCAGTTCATCATCCACGGCTTCTATCACACTCTGAGGTGTAAGTATGCCCACCAGTTTTTTCTCGGAATTAAGGACCGGAAGTGAATCCTCTTCGTAGTCCTTTATTCTGTCGATACAATCCGAAATCTTTTCTTTATCCATAAGATACGGATATGAATAGGATATGATGGAATCCAGTTCATCAGTTTTTCTGGCAATGATAAGGTCCTTAAGGTCTATGGTTCCGCAATACTTCCCGTCTTCGTCATTGACATAAATGGTTGAAATATTGTCATTATCACCAGCCTGCCGTATCAGCTCCTGGGTTGCCTCTGGTATGGTGAGATTCTTTTTTATCTCGATGTAGTTCAGGGTTATCAGGCTGCCGATCTCGTCATCATCATAGGAATTTATGAGGTTGATGTCCGCCCTCACATCTTCATCCAGGTATGAGCTTATCTCACTCCGTGTGCTTTCATCCAGCATCTCCAGAATGTCGGCAGCATCGTCTGAATCCATCTCGTTGATGAAGGCTGCGATCTGCTTTGCTCCGAATTCCTTGATATAAGGCTTGGGATCATCTATATATGCAAATACCTCGGAACACCACTCTGTCCCAAGCACGGAAAACAGACGTCTTCTCTCGGAAGGGTCTAACTGCTCAAGGCTCTCTGCGATATCATTATCATGATAGTCCTCAAGCTTTTCTCTAAGCTCAGTGTCGGAGCATCCGCTCCTTATAAGGGAAACTATATCGCTTACAAATACAGGTTCGTTCAATATCTCTTTATTCATTTCATGCCTCCTCTCCGCCCGAAAAAGGGCGCAAAAAATCCATCGCGTAATTACACAACAGATGTGAAATGTCGTGAAAATAAACGATGGATGAGACTTAATGAATATGAGGCAGCGAAGCCTTACAGAATAAGGGTATACAAACAGGCACCTGCAGCACCCGGAGTCTGTCCATCGTTATGAAATATTCGACTTCGACTATCACAACTGTCCATTTGTATCCTCCTTTAATTCTTTAATGCAATTTACTTATATGCCACACACAAGTCTATGACAATTTTTTGTTAATGTCAAATTATAATGATATAAGGGCATTACACACGAATGTGTGCGCTGGCACTATCAGTGAGTGGCAAATACTTTTGACACTCACATCTTTATGATGATTTTTGCTGCCGGATCATTTAAGAGTTATGCTGTTTAAAACATTACCCTCAAAATCATAAACCGTGAAATCATCACCATCAAGAATAGCATAGCTGTTTGGATTTCCACCCTTGGGAAGTGATGTGCTTCCCGGATTCAGATGGTAGAAACTCTTTCCGTCCTTCTCAAGCTTTTCAGCCTTAAGCAGGTGGGTGTGACCATGCAGCAATGCATCTCCCTCCATGATCGGAGGAAGCTCCTCCTCATTGAAGAGGTGACCATGTGTGGTGAAAATGGTGTGACCGTTTAATACGAGCACGGCATAGTCAGACATAATAGGGAATTCAAGGACCATCTGGTCTATTTCCGCATCACAGTTTCCACGTACTGCCCAGATACGATCCCTCAAAGGATTAAGCATAGAAATCACATCTTTTGGTGAATATTCTTTAGGAAGCTCGTTGCGAGGCCCGTGATAGAGGATGTCACCCAATATAACAAGGCGTTCGGCACCGCTCTCGGAAAATGCTTCAAGAGTCTTTCTGCACCAGAATGCAGAGCCATGTATGTCACTTGCGATAAAGTATTTCATTATTTCTTTCTCCTTCTTTAATAATCTGCTTGACCATGCACGTTTTTTTTGGGGGGTCTGCACCGGTTCTGTCCACCGGTGCAGATTTTCCTTCGGAAAACTCCTCCACTTACATTCTAGATGGCGCACTAAATCCAAGTGTATTGATACAGATGTTAAGTACCTTCCATGTGAGCATGAGAAGTGCCATATAGCCCTGCTTCTTTGCTTCATCCGGCTCGCTGAGGAACTTGACATCATGGTAGAAGCTGTTGAATGCATTTGACACTTCATAGATATATGAACATATACGGTGAGGAGCGAGATCTCTCCATGCTCCGTTGATCTCATCATGATATCTTGTAAGAAGTGTCTGAAGTCCGCGGCCGCTCTTGTCCTGAACAGGAAGTATCGAGAAATCAACTGCGTGATCTCTGATATAATTCTGAACCTCTGTATCTGCCGAAACACCCTGCTCCTGCATGAACTTACGGATGATAGAGCTGATACGAACTATAGTGTAAAGGATATATGGTCCTGTGTTTCCTTCAAACGAAGTGAACTTATCAAGGTCAAATACGTAATCCTTGGTAGCCTGGTTACTGAGATCACCATACTTAAGAGCTGCAAGTCCGACGATGGAAGCGATGTTCTTAGCCTCTTCCTCTGTTATCTCATCACCTCTTGATTCTCTGATACGCTCATAAACCTTATCGTTTGTCTCTCTGATGAGGTTCTCGAGACGGAGCACACCGCCCTCACGGGTCTTGAATGGCTTTCCGTCCTTTCCGTTCATGGTACCGAAGCCTATGAACTTAAGCTCTTCCTCCGGTCTTACGAAGCCTGCCTTTCTGGCAACTCTGAAGAACTGAGTGTAGTGAAGGGACTGACGGCTGTCTGCTATGTAAATGTACTCGTCCGGCTTGTAAAGCTTTTCTCTTTCAATGATGGTACCGAGATCTGATGTGGCATAAAGGGCTCCACCGTCTGACTTACGAACCATACATGGAGGAATCTCCTTAGGATCTGACTCCTCACAGACATCCACTACGAGAGCGCCCTGTGACTCGTATGCAAGCCCCTTGTCCTGAAGTTCCTGAATGAGTCCCGGAATGTAAGGCTGAGCGTCGCTCTCACCCTTCCAGAGATCGAAATGAACATCCAGGTTTCCGTAGTTCTTCTTGAGGTCTGCTACTGAAACCTCCATGATCTTCTTCCATACCTCACGATACTTAGGATCACCCTCCTGAAGCTTTACAGTGGCTGTGTGTGCACGCTCTGCAAAATCAGGGTTCACAAGTGTTCCGTCCTCATTCTTGTCCTTTGCCTTCTTTGAAGCAAACGGGTAAATCTCCTCAAGCTGTGAGATATTGAGCTCTGCATCAAGCTGTCCTCTGTCCTCAAGCTCAGCGATGATAAGACCCATCTGGAGTCCCCAGTCACCGAGATGAACGTCACCGATGACCTCATTGCCCTGCTGAAGCGCCATACGCTTGATAGTCTCTCCGATAACCGCTGAACGAAGGTGACCTACGTGAAGAGGCTTAGCAACGTTTGCTCCGCCGTAATCAACGATGATCTTCTTTCCTTCCCTGGCTGAAAGTCCCAGATCCTCATGGAAAGTCATCTCGTTGAGATACTTCTTAACCAGCTCTTCAGAGAGGTTAATGTTTATGAATCCCGGCATAACGGCTGTGACCTCTGAGAACATGATAACATCGTCACGCTTCATGTCCTTAAGCTTCAGAACGACCTCATTGGCGATATCTATAGGCTTCTTGTGATACTGCTTTGCACCTGCCATGGCACCGTTGCACTGATATTCGCAAAGATCGGGACGGTTTGAAACTGTGACCTTTCCAAGCTCGGAATCATATCCTGCAAGAGCAAAACCGGTTCTTACAGCATCGCCTATAACATTAAGAATTGTAATCAATGTATAACTCCTTTCAAAAACAAAGAGAAAATGCCTGTCCAACGAAAACAGGGTTTCAATCATCGGGTAGTGTGAAATAACATCACTCGATTCCACGTCAGCCTTCATATGTCTGCTCGTGCGGGCACGGCGTCCGCATGAAAGCCTTATCGCGAAAAAAAAAGGCTTCCTGCGGGAAACCTTTCTCATAACGGAGATTTCTCCGTAAATATATCTTTAATTAGCCACGAGACTCGTACTGACCTGTCTGTGTAGAAACGATAACCTTGTCTCCGATGTTAACGAAAAGAGGTACCTGGATCTCTACACCTGTCTCAAGTGTTGCAGGCTTTGTAGCACCTGTAGCTGTGTTGCCCTTTACACCCGGCTCAGTATGAACAACCTCAAGAGTAACCTTAAGAGGTGGCTCTACTGCAAATACCTTACCCTGGTATGAATCAACACGAACTGTCTCGTTCTCCTTAACGAACTTCATGGAATCAGCGATCTCATCGTGTGAAAGTGCGATCTGCTCGAATGTCTCAGGGTTCATGAAGTTGTACATCTCACCATCATCGTAAAGATACTGCATATCCTGTCTGTCGATATGTGCTGGTGGGAACTTCTCTGTTGGACGGAATGTACGCTCTGTTACACCACCGTTGATAACGTTCTTAAGCTTTGTTCTTACGAAAGCTGCTCCCTTACCTGGCTTAACGTGCTGGAACTCAATGATCTGAACAACCTGGCCGTCGATCTCGAGTGTGACACCGTTTCTGAAATCACCTGCTGATACCATAAAATCCTCCTAAATAATGAAACCACCGAATATTTCTATTCTGTTTTTATCTAATTTTTATTAAATAATAGTGCTTTGTGGCTTCATAATAAGCCTCTACTGGCATTCAAGCTCACAAAATACTGACATATTTTAATATATAAGTATTATTATTGCAAGACTTTTCTGAAAGCATATTTGTTTTAGACCTTTAGACCTTTAAGCTTTCAACAGTACGAGAGAACCCGTGTCTTAAAATCAGAGTCTTAATGATGCCTGTTTTATGAAAATCTGTATACTGTCCTGCTCTTCGCTGTCTCGCCGCCCTTTATGACAGGCTGTGCGAACCGAGGTACATTGATCGCATTTGGGAAGTATTGTGTTTCCAGACATACACCGCCGCGATGAGGTATCTTCTCACCCTTCAATCCTGTTACATCACCCTTAAGGAAGTTTCCTGTATACACCTGAAGCCCAGGAAGTGATGTATAGACCTCCATATTACGTCCGGTTTTGTCGTCATGAAGCTCTGCAGCGAAAAATACATCCATGTTTTCCTGAGAATATCTCTTGCAGACATCCTTATGTGAAAGCACGTAATTATGATCATAACCACCGGTATATTTTAGTTCCTCGAAGTCAGCATCAATCCTGTATCCGATTTTGCATGAGGCACGAAAATCCATCGGTGTACCGGAAACAGAGCATATATCACCATCCGGAATTGACTCTTTTCCTCCGGGAGTAAAGTATTCAGCATCAACCTTAAGCATTCCGGAAAGAATAGTTGTATCTTCCCCAAGATTAAAGTAAGAATGATTTGTGGGATTGAACAGAGTATCCACATCACTCTTTCCTTCATAATCGATGATCAGGGCATCATCCTCTGTAACAGTATATGTGACGCAAAGATGCATCTCACCCGGAAATCCCATATCACCATCGGGACTTTCAATTTCAAAAGTCACGCTGTTATCGGTAACCGTGCTTATCTTCCAGTCACGGAAGCAAAGACAGTCCTTACCGCTGTGGAGATTATTGTTACCGTCATTTTTCTCAAGATCGTAGGTCTTGCCGTTTAATGTGAACCTGGCGCCGCCTATTCTGTTGCCGACACGTGCCACACAGGCGCCAAAGTAATAAGGATTTGTTTCATATAATGATTTATCCTCATAGCCAAGTACCAGATGTCTGTCTCCGTTACCTTCTTCATAAGTAATATCTTCTACCGTAGCTCCGAGGCTCAGAACCTTAACCGTTACCTTTGTTCCTTTAATGTATACTCTTTCTACTTCTCTGCCGGATGGCAGTGTAAACTTTTCCTTTTTCATACTTTCCCTCCAATAAATAAGGAACCACCCTTTCGGACGGTTCCACAGAAACAAAACAAGATACTTCTCTATATCGAAACCATCTTTAAGCACGAAAAAACTCACGCACAAAATCTCATATTGCCAGAGTCAATATTTCCTTGTTAATGTATTCTATTTCAATGCTTCTTTTATCTGCTCAGCAATGCCAGCACCATCGAGCCTATACTTATGAAGCAGCTCCCCGGCTGGACCGGACTCTCCAAACATATCCTGCATACCGATCTTTGTCACCTTCACCGGGCACTTTTCTGAAAGAAGCTCAGATACTGCTGATCCCAGACCTCCTATAACAGAATGCTCTTCCGCTGTAAAAATCCTTCCGGTTTTTGCTGCTGCTTTAAGTACGATTTCCTCGTCAAGAGGCTTGATGGTATGGATATTGATCACCTGAACGCTGATATTTTCCGCAGCAAGCATCTCTGCAGCCTCAAGGGCTTCTGAAACCTCAATTCCTGTAGCTATGATAGTGCAGTCACTTCCGTCACGAAGCTCCACGCCCTTACCAAGCTCGAACTTATAATCAGGCTTATCATTGATAACAGGCACTGCCAGACGGCCAAAGCGGAGATATACAGGACCTTCATGCTCATATGCTGCAAAAACTGCTGCTCTTGCCTCCAGAGCATCAGATGGATTGATGATAGTCATTCCCGGTATAGAACGCATAAGAGCGATGTCCTCATTACACTGATGAGTTGCTCCGTCCTCTCCTACAGAAATACCTGCGTGAGTTGCTCCGATCTTGACATTGAGCTTTGGATATCCTATGGAATTACGCACCTGCTCAAAAGCACGACCTGCCGCAAACATGGCAAAGGTGCTGACAAAAGGTACAAATCCGCAAGTTGAAAGACCTGCGGCCATAGTTGTCATGTTACACTCTGCTATACCACAATCGATATGGCGCTCAGGAAATTCCTTTTTAAACGCACCTGTCTTGGTGGCTGCCGCAAGATCCGCATCAAATACGATCACATTGTCATGCTGCTTTCCAAGCTCAACCAAAGCATTTCCATAACCATCTCTGGTAGCAACTTTCTTTACTTCTGACATAATGCTTCACCTGCTTTCTCAAGTTCTTCCATGGCAATACTATACTCTTCATCATTAGGAGCCTTACCGTGCCAGCCAACCTGATTTTCCATATAGGATATTCCTTTACCCTTTATTGTTTTTGCAATGATAGCTGTCGGCATACCCTTGGTCTCTCTTGCTTCTTTAAATGCTGCACGCAGCTCGTCAAAGTCATTACCGTTTTCCACATTGATAACATGGAAATTGAATGCCTTGAACTTCTCATCTATAGGATAAGGTGAACATACATCACTTACTGCACCGTCAATCTGAAGATTATTGTTATCCACAATCACAACAAGGTTATCCAGCTTTCTGTGTCCTGCAAACATGGCAGCTTCCCAAATCTGACCTTCCTGAATCTCACCATCTCCCGTTAGTGCATACACACGGAAATCTTTTTTTGAAAGCTTACCTGCAAGTGCCATACCAACAGCCGCTGAAACACCCTGCCCTAAAGAGCCTGATGACATATCAACTCCCGGAATGTGCTTCATATCAGGATGTCCCTGAAGATAACTTCCTGTATGACGAAGTGTCAGAAGATCTTCAACCGGAAAATATCCTCTGTTTGCCAGTGCCGCATAGTATCCCGGAGCAGTATGTCCCTTTGAAAGAACAAATCTGTCTCTATCCTCGTCTTTTGGATTTTTTGGATCTATATTCATCTCCTCAAAATAAAGGAATGTGAATATCTCTGCCGCAGAAAGGGATCCGCCCGGATGACCTGACTTTGCACTATGTGTTGATGATATGATGCCTTTTCTGACATTCACAGCCATCTTCTGTAATTCTATATTTTCCATCTACATACCTTCCTTTTTAAATGTCATTGAGCCTTATCTCCTTTAAAAGCATGTCTGCAACTATTTCTCTATGATACACACATAGAACAAATTGGCTACACATTTTCTCAAAAAAACAGAAAGACTTTTACTCACCAAAAACTGCTATATAGTCTTTCTTGAATTTTTCGATGCCGGCATCAGTAAGCGGATGTTTTGTCATAGCTTCGATAACCTTGTAAGGAATGGTTGCGATATCAGCTCCGGCAAGAGCACAATCAGTTACATGTATCGGATTTCTGATTGATGCTGCAATTATCTCTGTCTCATATCCATAGATGTCAAAAACCTGTGCTATCTCACGGATGAGATCAACTCCACGTACACTTATATCATCAAGACGGCCAAGGAAAGGTGATACATATGTAGCTCCGGCATTGGCAGCAAGGATAGCCTGGTTAACATTGAAGATCAAAGTTACATTGGTTTTGATTCCTTCCTTAGAGAGAACATTGGTGGCCTTTAAGCCTTCAACGGTCATAGGAATCTTAACTACCATGTTAGGATGGATCTTGGCGATTTCACGGCCTTCTCTGATCATGCCCTCAGCATCCTCAGTTGTTGCCTTAACCTCACCACTGATAGGACCATCTACGATAGAGGTGATCTCACGGATTACTTCATTGAAATCACGTCCTTCCTTTGCGATAAGTGAAGGATTGGTAGTAACTCCGCAGATTACTCCCATATCATTTGCTTTTTTAATTTCCTCAACATTTGCAGTATCAATAAAAAATTTCATAATCTCCTCCTCATTTTAAAAAGTCTTTCCTCACATTATTTAAAAGGATTCTCTGTAGGATATGGCAGAGAAGCTGGCTGATTGTAGTTTAGATCCTCTACAGGTACGCCGATATACTTGAACAGATCATAGAGTGCACTTCCGTAATGTCCAAAAGCAACTGCACCGTGATGCGGATAGTTCTTCTCGATCAGAACGTGGCGATAGAATCTGCCCATCTCAGGTATTGCAAATACTGCAATACTTCCAAAGGAACGAGTAGCAACAGGAAGTATCTCTCCTTCAGCAACATATGCACGGAGAAGTCCGTCTGAAGTACTCTGTAAACGATAGAATGTTATCTCACCCGGAGCGATGTCACCCTCAAGTGTACCATTTGTAACCTCTTCAGGAAGTGAACGAGCCATGATCTTCTGGTTTCTCATCTCACAGGAAGACATTTTCTTAGAGCAGGTATTGCCGCAGTGGAAGCCCATGAACGTATCACTGTGCTTGTAGTCAAACTTGCCCTCTATGGATTCCTTGTACATATCCTTAGGTACGGAATTGTTTATATCAAGAAGTGTTACGATATCATCACTTATGCAGGTTCCGATAAACTCTGAAAGAGCTCCATAGATATCAACCTCACAGCTTACAGGTATTCCGCGTCCTGTGAGACGACTGTTAACATAGCAAGGAACAAATCCGAACTGTGTCTGGAATGCCGGCCAGCATTTTCCTGCAATAGCTACATACTTGCGATATCCCTTATGTGCATCGATCCAGTCAAGAAGTGTAAGCTCATACTGAGCAAGCTTACGAAGGATTTCCGGTTTCTTATTGCCTGTTCCCAGCTCTTCCTCCATATCCTTTACAACACTGTCGATTCTCTCGTCACCTTCATGCTTGTTAAAGGCTTCAAAAAGGTCAAGCTCTGAATTTTCTTCAATTTCTACACCAAGATTGTAAAGCTGCTTGATAGGAGCGTTACATGCAAGGAAATTCTGTGGACGAGGTCCGAAAGAAATGATCTTCAGCTCCGAAAGACCGATCATGGCCTTTGCAATAGGAACAAACTTGTGAATTTCCTCTGCAAGATCCTCAGCATCACCAACAGGATTTTCAGGGATAAATGCCTTGACATTTCTGAGTCTCAGATTGTAGCTTGCATTTAAGAGACCGCAATAAGCATCTCCTCTTCCATCCTGTAAGGAATCCTGTGTCTCCTCAGCTGCTGCAAGGAAGATCTTTGGACCGTCAAAATGCTTTGCAAGAAGTGTTTCAGAAATTTCAGGTCCGAAATTTCCGAGGTATACGCAGAGGGCATTACATCCAGCCTTCTTTATATCCTCCAGTGCTTCAACCATCTGTATCTCACTCTCAACGATGCAGACAGGACACTCATAAATCTCCTTAGTGTCATACTTACTTCCGTATGCAGCAACGAGTGCTTTACGACGCTCTACCGAAAGGCTCTCCGGAAAACAGTCACGGCTTACGGCTACGATTCCAACCTTTACTTCAGGTACATTTGCAAAACTCATATTATCTCCATTCCGCTGCATCTGGTGCAGCTTTGACCATAAATAACGATTTATTTTAATGATTTGTTATCAAAGCTTTCCGTATACATCCTTAAGTGCAGGATACAGCTCGCGGAAGCTCCGGTATCTTTCTTCGTATTTCTTAACAAGCTCAGGCTCAGGTTCACAGGTACTCTTTACGGACACAATAGCCGCTGCCGCCTCCTCAACTGAGGCATATTTGCGGTCCGCCACCATAGCAAGCATTGCGCCGCCCATACCAGGGCCCTCCTCACAGGTCGGGATATCGATGCTGATGTTCAGGATATTGGCTATCATCTTCTGCCATAAAGGACTCTTGGCACCGCCGCCGCAGATCATGGAATGCTCAAGACTTATACCCGCTGACCTTGCAGCTTCATACATATCTCTTGTGGCAAATGCTACGCCCTCAAGGACTGCCTGAACCATATCCTCTCTTTTTGTATCAAGGCTCATTCCGACAAAGGCGCCTCTCGCCATCGGATCATTCCATGGACTTCTTTCACCCATAAGATACGGCAGGAAGTAAACATGGTTTTCACCAAGTTTAACTATATCTTTCTGTTCCTCAGCATACCTGTCGGTTTTCAGGATATTGTCCATCCACCATTTATTGCAGGATGCCGCCGAAAGCATGCACCCCATGAGGTGATACTTTCCATCTGCATGGGCAAATGCATGAAGCGCATTGTTTGCATCAACCCTGAAACAATCCGATGTGATAAAGATGGTCCCGCTGGTTCCGAGGGAAATGTTACACTTGTTCTTTCCAACGGTTCCTGTACCTACTGCTGCCGCAGCATTATCACCTGCACCTGCTGCAATGACAATGTCTCGTTTCATGCCAAGGCTGTCTGCGATTTCCGGTTTAAGATTTCCTACTGCCTCGTAGCTTTCATAAAGCTTCGGAAGCATATCCTCTGTGATTCCGCATAGACGGAGCATATCCCCAGACCAGCATTTATGCTCAACATCCAAAAGAAGCATTCCTGAAGCATCAGAATAATCTGTGCAGAAGCTTCCTGACAGCTTATAAGCAAGATAATCCTTCGGAAGCATTATCTTTTTGATTTTTGCAAAAAGCTCAGGCTCGTTTTTCTTCATCCAGAGTATCTTTGGTGCAGTAAATCCTGCAAAAGCGATGTTTCCTGTATAACCGGAGATTACTTTCTTACCAACTTCATCATTTAAATATCTGACTTCCTCGACAGATCTGCCGTCATTCCAGAGAATCGCAGGTCTTATAACATTGTCATATTCATCCAATGTAACCAGACCGTGCATCTGACCACCAAAGCTGATACCACCAACCTCTTTGGCATCTACTACAGAAACCAGTTCTTTTAAACCATCAAGAGTCTGCCTGTACCAGTCCTCCGGATTCTGCTCACTCCATCCCGGATGGGGAAATGAAAGTCCATATTCTCTTGAAACAACATTCTCAATTTTGCCGTCTTCTCTCATGAGAAGGAGCTTTACTGCTGAGGTTCCAAGGTCAATTCCTATATAAAACATTTATCTCACCTACCCTTTAAAAAGACTATGCTCTCACTACAGTCTTTCTATTTTACAAATCGCAAAATGATTTGCGTTTTTTGTATGTCATTATTCTAGAAAAAACTCCCATCGACTTATATCAGATATCTTTTATATTTATAAAAAATCTTTGAATATCCTTGTTATACACAAAGAGCCAATAAAACACACATAAAAAAACTCCAGAATTGGACAGTTTTTCTGTCTCAATCCGGGAGTTTAATTTTAAAATTAAGATATTTGTTTTATCCTTTCACTGCTCCGGCCATCATACCCTTAACCAGCTTATCCTGCATGATGATAAAAAGCACTATCATGGGCATTACGGATAATGTAAGACACGCCATGATCATGGCTGTATTGGAGGCATACTGCCCCTGATAGTTCCAAAGTGCCAGAGGCAGCGTTCTGTTTTCATTTGACTGAGTCAATGTGAACGCAAATATAAATTCATTCCAGATATTTACACCATTGTAAATAGCAAGTGTTGAAAGTCCCGGTGTAGACAATGGAAGTATGATCTGGAAAAATCTTTTGTACCTTCCGCATCCGTCCATATCTGCTGCTTCCTCAAGTTCCATAGGGATGCCGGCCATAAAACCTGTCAAGATAAACACTGAGATAGGTGATGCAAAGGCTACTGCCGTAGGTACCAGTGCCCAGATGGAATCATAAAGCCCCATACCTATAGTCATCTGAAATATAGGAATCATAGTAACATGAATAGGTACTGACATAGCCGCAACTATGAGAAGATAAATCGTGTTTCTCAGTTTAAAATGAAGTCTCGAAAGTGCATAGGCCGCACAAGCTGATACAAAGAGAAGCAGCGTAAGTGATATCACAAGGACTATTACGGAATTCCTGAAATATACCCAGAAGTTGATATCAGTAATTACATCTATGTAGTTTTTCACAAACAACTTCTCCGGAAGATGAAATGCACCATACATAATGGTTTCAAGCTTTTGCTTGAAGCCCGTCATCACCATGAAAAAGAAAGGAACGATACAGATGATGAACCATAAAATCGCAAATACTATTGCCACTATCCAACCGGGAGTTTTGGTGACTTTATTATTATCCTCATCCATCAGAAATACTCCTTTCTGTTCATAAGTTTCACAACTACTGAAGCAAAAACAGTGATGATCAGGAACATGCCTGCTGCCACACAAGAACCATACCCCATGTTAAAGGTCACGAAGGAATTTTTATACATGTAAGTTGCCATGAGTTCTGTTGATGTTCCTGGACCTCCTCCTGTCATAACATAAACAAGATCAAAATACTTTAGAGATCCGATCAGTGACATGATTATGGCGCTCTTTATAGTAGGTACCAGAAGCGGTAACGCAATATTCCAGATATATTGAGGGTGTGTCGCACCATCGATGACCGCAGCCTCGTAAACATCTCTTGATATACTTGAATATCCGGCGATGTAATAAACCATGTAAAACGGGATAAACTGCCAGCAGATAACTCCTATAACTCCGTAAAGAGCTGTGGCCTGATTCCCCAGGATATCCACCTTTTTCCCACCCAAAAGCTCTGAAAGTGAAGAAATGAGACCTCCATTTGTAGCGAGAGCATATCTGAACAGATAGCCAACTGCCACAGAGCTCATGAGCATTGGTAAAAACCATATTGTCTTGAAAATATTAAATCTTCTTCCGCCTGCATTAAGAAACGTAGCAAGCAGAATACCAATCGGCATCTGTATGACCAAAGACAGAAGCATTACCATTACATTATTTCTTGCAGCCATTCTAAAATCTCTGTCCCTTAAGAGATCTCCCCAGTTTTGAAATCCTATATATTGTTTGTCTGATGAGATGCCATTCCATCGATACAAGCTGTTTATAAATGTTGAGATAATAGGATATAAAAGGTAGGCAACCAGTAAGATAATCACAGGAATCAGAAAGACATAAGCACATACTGTTATGGAACGCTGACGTCTTGCTGACATGGAATTCTTTGCCATCAAACTTTCTCTCTCCTTTCTAAAGTCTGGACTCTGACGGAATAGCCTCTGCCAGAGTCCAACTGCAATATATGATTTTGATCCTGAAAGAATGAATTTTTCTTGGATTTTCATATTCTGTAATTTTTACTTCTGCTCTGCAAGATACTTATCCATAGCATCCTGCTGTTCCTTTGCTACATCTTCAGCTGATTCAGAGAGATCGAACAGCTTCTGAGATGCGGATTTATGAACATTGGCAACAGATGCAGGAAGATACTGATCCCACCATAACTGTACTGATTTTGCATTATTTAAAATGCCGAGAAGCTCTTTCCACACTTCCTCATCAGAGGTTGCCTTCTTAAGAGGAGGAACATTTCCGTTCTCGATATCAAGCTTCATCCACTCTTCTGTAGAGAAGTTTGTAACCATCTTAAATGCTTCTTCAAGCTTTTCACCTTCGCAGTTAAAGGAGATGAACTGATCACCAAGTGTTCCTACAACTGCAGTCTGATCAGCCTTGGAATCCTTGATCTCCGGGAATGCAAAGCATCCGAGATTCTCATAGAAGTCCGGGTTCTCACTCTTAATAGATGAGATCTGCCATGAACCATGAAGCATCATTCCTGCTCCCTGATAGAGAAGTGCACGATCATCACCATTGTCAGGAGACATGGAGTTTACACCTTCAGGAAAATATCCTTTTTCTACCCACTCACGGATCTTGTTTCCTGCAAAAACTGTTGCATCATTTACAAGTGAACCTGTTCCGTCAAATGCATCTGTAACTATCTGTGGACCGCCGAAGCGTGTTACCAGATACATATAGTACATAGAACCTGTCCACTGAGGCTGATTGGCGAGAGCAAACGGTGTGATTCCATCCTGAACCATCTTTTCGCAGAGAGCCTCAAGCTCATCAAGAGTCTTTGGTACTTCATATCCCTTATCTGCCCACATTTTCTTATCATAAAAGAAAAGTGCCGCAGTATTGGCTTTTGTAGGGATAGCGTAGATCTTACCGTCTATTGTTGCCTGAGCGAGAGATGCCTCTGTATAGAGATCACGAAGTCCATACTTATCAACCAGCTCTGTAAGATCTTTTGCATATCCGGATTTCACATATTCCACTAAAGATCCGCCCGTCCAGTTTGAGTACACATCAGGGCACTCGCCTGCACCCATTGCAACTATCAGTTTTTCTTTATACTGATCATTAACTGTAGAAACCTGCTCAATGTGATAACCACTTTCAGCTGAGTTTTCATTATTGTACTTGTCAACTGCCCATGTGAACAATGTCTTATCCGGTTCATCTGTGGCTATATTCCAGAATGTGATATTCTCACCTTTTCCACTGGAAGCAGCAGTTGTAGTAACTGCCCCTCCGTCAGCACCCTTTGGTGCCGGTGCAGCCTTGCTGCCGCCACAGCCTCCCAATATGCCTGACACCATCATCGTACCCGTCAGAAGCATCGCCAATACACTTTTCCTCATAATCTGAGTCCTCCTTAACCAAATCATTTTCACGTGGTATTTACACCCTTTTTATGATGTTAATTCTAGGAAAATCAGACTTTTACTTATATCAAATATCTGTTATATTTATAAAAAATCTTTGAACATATTTAAGGTGGATAACATGAACTACGGTTATATCCTTGAGCACACATCAAAATCGCTTTACACATCAATCCGTATGTATGATTGCCGAAACAATCTCTTAAAAGTCTTAAAAAAGGACCCTGATCTAAAAGATGATGTTCTATGCAAATATCTTCTATCCTCTTCACTTCTCACAAGCAGTCATAAAGATATGCCTCTTCTTTTTCTTGTAAACGAAAAGCTGGTTTATGCCTGGATAACAACTGAAATCTATCATTTCCTGTTAGGACCTCTTATGCTTGTTTCGCCCACACTATCTTTTATCAACAGGTTGGATATTAGTACAAAAGACGAAACTTCCCTGGAAAATCATCTGCCTGCGTCCACATTGGAGCTTATAGCTGAGAACTGTGCCATGATTTACAATGTAGACCGTCTCGGAGATAAAAACGAGCCTTTTGTGGAGGCTTCGGAAATCCTCTTTGCCAATTGTCTTCCCAAGGACCGGCATGACGAAACACTTACATCTCTGACCAAAACCATGTTTGACCACATCGAAAACAGCTTTGCCCATAATCCTTTTTCTCACGAGAAGCTTGAGACAACTTACATTAAAAACGGAGATGTTGAAAACCTGAAAAAACTTCTGAATGAACGTTTCCCGGGACGTTACGGCAGACTTTCAAAAGACCCTATACGACAGGAGATTTACCTTTCTATCGTAGCTATAACTGTAGCCTGTCGGGCAGCTATTGATGCCGGCCTGCACCCGGAAATCGCCTTTTCACTGAGCGATGTTTCCATCCAGCGAATAGATACCTGTAAAGATCCCGTTGAGATGCTGCAATGTACCATAGAAGCCGAACTCCATTATGCGAAACTGGTACGAGAACTTAATAAGGATAGTACATCTGCATCTGACATTGATGAAAATATCCACATCTCCCGCTGCAAGGATTATATATTCAGTCATCTGCATGGCAAGATAGCAGTGACACAGATTGCGAATGCTGTAGGACTTGACGAGAACTACCTGTCAGCGCTTTTTAAGCGACATATGCACATCACACTGAAGGCCTATATACTTGAAGAAAAGATTAAATTAATAAAAAATCTGCTCACTTATTCCTCTTACAGTTTTACCGAGATTTCAGCTTATCTCGGTTTTGCATCCCAAAGCCATATGGGTATGGAATTTAAAAAAATCACCCGCATGACTCTTAAACAGTACAGATCCCGTTACTTAAATGATGACTTCGTGAAAGAATCCATGAATCTGGAAATGCTGGAAAATGTCTAGAAATAAACATTGATATAAAACATCGATATGTGAATAACTTGCAATTAAAAAGCTCCTGTCTATATGACTAAAAGTTGATCCTTTTATCATATAGGCAGGGGCTTTTTTACTTATATCATATTACAGCTTCTGAAACAGTTGTTTTTCAACCTGCGATGAACTTGCGAAAGGACCTGCAATAGGGCAAACCTCTCTATGGTCTCCAAAGTAATCTTCATTGAATACTATCTCACTGCCATCAGGGTTTTCAAAACGCATTTCAGGCTCAAATGCCTGACCAAGAGTCTTTGAGGAGATGGTCTTCTCAGCCTTGTCAGGAAGAATATCAAAAAGATTGGTCTTAAGTACCGGTTCTTCCAGACTTCCGCTCAAAGACAGCTCTACCTTATGTGTCTCATCCACGTAGGCATCCTTCTCCATGTCTCCGCTCTTTGCTCCGTTGAAATACAGATTTCCGGATGCATCTACAGGAAAATGCTCATAGTATTTATCCTTTGCGCCCTCATCAGAAAACTTCCAGGGGCCAAAATTCTTCAGATATTCTTCGGTTGTAGGATAACCATCATAGATCGAAAGACCTGTGATAAAGTTATACTCCTTCTCTTCCTTTATCTCCTTTACATACTCCCTATAGTCCTCCGGTATTTCCTGCTGTACAAAAATGTTGTTGTAGAAACGCATGTCACCATGATTGAAGGTCATAAAACCTGCCACCTCAGTTTTGTGAGGAACATGGTATGGTGTGTAACGAGGTGTCGGAAGGTAAGCTCCACCATTCTCTACACCGGCATCAACATAAGTGATTGCTCCGCCTATCAGATTGTGAACAACGGAGATTCCCTGAGCACTTATACGCATAGCAAGAGGTGAAAGGAACAGGTTGTTATCAAGAAGGGTCGGTCCGTGAGATACCTCTACCCAGATATCCTCACCAAGTCCCAAAAGGCTTGTGATCTTGATACCCTTAGGAGGTGTATTGTCATGGAACAGATTCTGTGAAACCCTTGTACCCTGAGCCTGCCAGTCAAGCCACATACCTCTTGTACAGTGATGTATGTGATTTCTTCTGAATATGACATCAATTGCAGCATGCATCTTGATACCACCGATCTCGGCACCCGCCAGATCCTGTTTGTTATTGATGTTATGGATATGATTATCCTCAATAACAGAAAATACTCCGCCCATATGTCCTACGATACCTGTCTGTCCGCAGTGATGTATATGGCAACGACGAATGATATGGGATCCGATTGTTTCCTTGGACCATCCCTCATTGATTGCCTGCATCACACAGTCTCTCTGGGTCTGAGTGCCATCCTTCAGTCCGAAGCGTGTCCACTTGTTTTCGTCTTCAGGCTGAAGATATTTCCCAAGACTGATACCTGAACATCTGGAATCACTGATCTCACAATCCTCTATGATCCAGCCTTTTGACCAATGAGGTCCTACCATTCCATCCTGATAAGCTGTAGGCGGTGCCCATGTGGTTGCTGCCTGTTTGATAGTAAATCCGGAAACTGTAATATAGCCTATACCCTCTTTTGATGGCATAAAACAGTTTCTGCGTACATTAAACTCCATGTTATGCTTTGCCGGATCATCACCGATGTTCACAAAAATAAGTGTGTCGTCACCATCCTGCTCAGTGTACCATTTACGTACAGAAACCTCTTTAGGTTCCCATGACATGGGAGCCGGTTCAGGATTCAGGACTTCCTCCTTCTTCATGACCTCATAAAGCTGTACTCCATCTACATATATTTCACCGGTATGTACCGGAAGCTCTGCAAAGTACCAGTCACCCTTTACTACAGTAGTATAAGGATTGTAATCTCCGAAAAGACCATTACCGATACGGGCTACATAAGTATTACCCTCATAATGTTCCCATCCTGTAAGCACTTCCGCTCCGGTGATAACTGCACCACCCTTCTCTTCTGAACGGTAGATTATTCGTGCATCAGGTGTACCTGCCATGGCAGGATCCACATACTCACGATATACTCCGGATGCCACGATTACTTCGTCACCGGGTTTTGCAATTTTAGCCGCTTCTGAAATTTTCTTAAAAGGTCTCTCTTTGGTGCCATCACCACTTCGAAACGCTTTCTCTGATACATAATATAACATCTTGTTTTTTCCTTTCTCTTTCGTTCTTCTCTTCTTCCAGTTCTCCGAAAACCGGCAGATAAAACAGTGCATTTAAAAATCCCGGCAGTGTTAGTCCAAACAACAGGCAAAGGGGTATGAGTGGTACAAAGCGGAAACAAAACACCGGTATGATCCACATCATTGCCATGGATATAGTTCTGGGAAATCGCGCCACACACAAAAACAGTGATAAACGTAAAATCTCAGCAACAGTCAACCTGAACCTGGCCAGTATCGGAAACACCCAAAGGAAAATGAAAAAAGACAAAAATCCAGCAACACCCGCAGGTACGGTAACCCAACGAGGCAGAAGTCCGGGTGACAAAACGCATAAAAGTATGTCACCGGCAATACCCAAAAATAAAGGCAGAAAACAAAACAACAGGAGACTGCCTTGTTTCAGATTATCTCGAAAAGAAGCTATATAGTTTCGAACCGTATATCCATCTTCTTTTCGAATTATCCGCTGCAGACAATCATGCATTGCTGCAAATGAAGCTCCTGCTGTAATGACAGGAGAACTGAACAAAACCGTAAGAAAATTTATAATCATCAATTGAGTTATCATCGTGAATATATTCATGATGGCATTTTTATCATTATCAAATTGCTTCAAATCCATATCAAATCACACTCCATTAATGATATCGTTATTTTACTTTCTTCCAGATATGTAAAATATCAAATTTCCAACTATTATATAAAAAATCTTATTATTTGATATTTCCGAATAACTTTCCTTGATTTGCCAAATCTTAGATTTCTAAATACCCTTAAAATGAAAAACTGCCTCTTTTAAAGACAGTTTTTCATGAGATTTATGTATTTATGATCGTAATGATTCTGTTCTTCTATTCAACCCATCCGGGTATAAGAATAGACGGATTCACGCCTACAGATTTTTTAAATGCCTTGCTGAAATAGTAAATATCCGAAAAGCCGCATTGCTCCGCAACCTGAGATACACTGTACTCTCCGCTGTAAAGCATATTTTTGGCTACCTCCATACGGATCTCCATGAGTTTTTGATTAAAACTCACCCCTGTGATTTTTTTAAAGATATTGCCGTAATAGTTTGGGTGAAGACCGTAGTGTTCCGCAGCCCCTGTGATACTGAGAGGCTCGTGAAAATGCTGTTTCATGTACTTGATGGTTTCTGTGATACGGGGATCCGCCTGTTCACTCAGTTTCTTTTCATAGACCGACATCACCTCCGCCACATAAAGGCATGCAAGTCCCCGGGCTTTAAGCTGATACCCCGGCTCTCTGCCTGTCCAGACCACTTCAAGATCATGCAGTATTTCCAGGACCTTCGGCTGTTGGCGAATGTTTGTGATAGTATCAAGTGGCAGCTGTACATCCTGTCCCTGCGTATCTTTAAACATCAAATTTACAGCGTAGCATTCCATCAGATCATCGGTGACACACTCTGCCTGCCGTCGTGATCCTTTTGGAATGTAGATGATATCTCCTGCTTTTGCTATATAGGTCTTGTCATTGATGTGATAGACTGCCGCTCCCTTTACGACATAGGTGAAATCAGTGAAGGGAATCGTCATTGGTGTAATGCACCATTCCGGGGTGCATTTTCTGTGAATGAAATAATGCACCTCCGGAACGAGATTGCTGTAGTTGTATACGTTCATAATTTGTGTTTTTAACCCTTTACGCCGGATGCTGCTATACCTTCTGTGAAATACTTCTGCGCTACAAAATAAAGGATGATAGCCGGTAACAGTGCGATGAAAGACATTGCCAGAATCTGATTCCATGCTACTACACCGCTTGAAGTATCTACGGACATCTTAAGTGCCAGTGACACAGGATACTTCACAAGGCTTGTGATATAGATAAGGGGTCCCAGGAAATCATTGAAGCTCCAGATAAACTGGAAGATAAGACAGCTCACAATGGTCGGTTTAAGTATTGGCAATATGATAAGGATAAGACGCTGGAACGAATTACATCCGTCCAGAGTTGCCGCTTCATCAAGATAGGTCGGTGTTGATCTCAGGAACTGGATGATCATGAACACAAAGAAAGGTTCATTGGCAAAAACCGAGGTAGCGATCAACGGTACATAAGTATCCAAAAGGCCGAACTTTTTCCACATAAGGTACAGCGGAATGCGGATAACTACCTGTGGTAAAAACAGGGTAGACATAAACAGCGCGAAAAGTATCTTTTTGAAAGGAAACTCAAATCTCGCAAACCCGTATGCCACCAGTGTGCTGGATGCTACCGTAAAGAAAAGCTTTGGAATTACATACATAAAAGTATTTAGATAGTATTTTCCGAAATTATACTGTGTTCTTGTGTGCCAGCCATCCTGATATGCCTTAAAGTCAATATGGGACGGTATAAAGTTTATGGATGTGAAGATCTCACTGTTGTCCTTGAAGGTTCCGCCGATAAGCCAAAGAATAGGATAGATCATGATGAAAGCCCCGATCGTAAGGACGATGTATCTTATCACCTTACTGATCTGTTCATTCCTCTGTCTCAGTAATTCTCTGGATATCTTTTTATTATCTGTACTCATCATATCAGCCCTCACCTGAATGGTATTATTGTCCATTTTCATAGCATCAACCCTCATCTGAATAGAATACCCATTTATCCTGCGTATAGAACAGAATCATTGTAATTACCACAATAATGCTGAACAGAACCCAGCTTGCTGCACTTGCATAACCCATCCTGTAATACTTGAACGCATTGTCATAGATAAACATGGAAGTCATGTATGTCGCATTCAAAGGACCGTTTCCTGTTACAAGATATGGACCATTGAACTCCTGGAATGCATTGTTTAACTGCATGACCAGATTAAAGAAAATTGTTGGTGTGATGAGGGGTACTGTTATTGTGAAAAACTGACGTATCTTTCTGGCACCGTCTACATCAGCAGCCTCGTAGAGCTCCTTGGGAACATTTTTCAATGCTGCAAGGAAGATAAGCATTGAAGAACCGAACTGCCATATCTTAAGAAGTATGATTATGGTCATGGCTCCCGAAGGGTTTGAAAACCAGCCTATAGGGGCTATACCGAATTTACCGAGGATGAAATTTACCACTCCGTTCTGCTGGAACATAAATCTCCAAAGTACAGCTACCGCAACGTTTCCGCCAAGGATTGACGGTATATAATAGGCCGTTCTGTAAAAACGTATGCCCTTCAGTTCAAAATTCAGTATAAAAGCTACTATAAGTGAAAATGCAAGCTGTAAAGGCACTGTCAGCAGTGTGTAAAAAAAGGTGTTATTCAGGGTTTTGATAAAATCCTTTTGAGTGAACAGTGTAAGGTAATTCTTTATTCCCACAAAGTTGGCAGAACCGATGAGGTTGTAATCTGTAAAGCTTGTTGCCAGAGCATTTAAAAAGGGATAAGCCGTCAGAAAGATAAATCCCACAAGCCATGGAAGAATGTACAAAAGGCCGACTTTACTTTTTTTCATAGATATTCTCCTGAAACCATACTGCCGGAGCCTGTCCGGCAGCATATTAATTTTTATCAGTTACTGATTCTGAGCCTTCAGTGTTTCAAGTGCAGAAGCATTGGCCTCGTATATAGCCTTTCCGCAATCCTCAGCAGAAATCTGACCGTACTCAAACTGTTCGTAATTATCCTGATATGCCTTGTTGAAGTCAGCAGATTCAAAAAACGCTACTTCATTGATAACCTGAGCCTTGGCTGTAAACTCATAGGCTTCCTTAACGATATCTGTGATCTGTCCGTCATCTTCCAGAGTCTTCTGAGCAGCCTTAGATGCCACCATGCCTCTCTTTGTGCCCATGAGCTTAACTCCCTCAGGATCATTCAGGATATACTGAAGGAACTTTGCTGCCTCCTTTGTGTTCTTGCAGTTCTTGTCGATGGCGAGAAGCAGTGAAGGCTTTGCCATAGTTCCGGTAAACTTGGCATTATCAATAGTCGGAAGCTCAGCGATAACCAGTGAATCACCTTTTTCCTTTAATGTTGCTTCATTGGATGCAACACCGCCGGTCCACTCCATAACACCGAGATATCCTGCATTAAGGAACTTTTCATTCTGTGCTACTGACTTAGGATCGTTGCCGACATTTTCCACATAGTCCTCTCTTGAACAGAAAACATGCTTGTCAGCCATATCCTTATACCACTTTACAGCCTCTGTATAATCATCTGCTGTCCAGTTCATGGTGTAATCATCATTGAACTCTCCCTTACCTGTCTTCTGCTGAAGATAATAGGTAGCCGCAAAACGGATAGTGGGGCTTACTACAAGGTAATTGTCAGGATCCTTTGCTGTTACGATAGCTGCATCCTTCTCATAATCCTCAAATGTCTTGGGAAGCTCTGTGATACCGTATCTTTCAAAGGCTGACTTGTTTAAGTAAAATCCCATGGTGTTCTGTCCGTATGGGATCGCTTCCTGAACTCCGTTCATCATACCTGTTTTCAGGAAGGCTTCATCGTACTGGGAAAAATCAAAGCTGTCTTTAATGGTGCTGAGATCAAGGAATCCGTCGCCCTTTGATCCAAAGGTTGCAAGCCAGTCGAAATTCAGTGTCATGACCTCTGCATTGGTACCGCCTACATAGCGTGTAGCAAAGGTCTCCTGCAGATTGTCAAAGCCTGTAGGTTCTCCGGTTATGGTTATGCCCTCGCCGTTGGTACTGTTGAACTGATCGATCGCCTGCTGTGTTGCCTGATGACGATCATCATTGCCCCACCATGAGAAACGAAGCTGTACTCCGTCTCCGGATGCTGCCTGCTGTGATGAACCGGCACCTTTAGATGCTGCAGGCATTTCATTGGTTGTACTGCATCCCGCAAGTAATGATACTGCAATTGCTGTTGCTACTATTCCCGATACTCTTCTCTTCATTTCATTTATTCCTCCATTATTGAGCTTTAATACTCATTTTTTAAAATTCACTGAAAACATCAATCATAGATTTTTCTATGCTGTTCATCCTGTATTCCGGACTTACGATAGAAATAAGTGTTTATGGTATCTCTCCACTCTGTTGCTGCAGCAAGCTGTCTCTCAGCTCTCTCCAGTATATTGTCATAATCAGTGTCCCTGATTTTTCCTTTCAGGCTTTTGATAAAATCAATATACTTTTCCACAGCTTCAACACCTTTAAAGTGTGTATCATAAATGTGCTGTATCACTGTCTTTCCTGAATGCAGAACATGATTGTAAGGTACATGATGCATAAACAGAAGCAGTTCATCCGGACAGGTTTGCAAATCTTCATATTCCTTAAACCGGCTGTCTGAATAACGTCTTGTATATCCGGTTCCTGATGAAAGGCTTCGTTCACGTCCTACTCCATTTCTGTCAGCACAATGATAAGTCCCCCATCTGTCATATTCATATCCGTCAACATCAACTCCGTAATGTATGTTGGGTTTGCACATGAAGCCTACTCCCAAAGGACAGGTATAATCCTCGTAGGTATCTCTTGATGTCATAAGCATACGGACCATGCCCTCTTCATCTTTCTCATCAAGAGAAAAGCACAATCTTACAAAACGTCTTGCTATTTCATCTGATGTTAATGCATTATTCCAGCACATAAGACCGTATCCGAACAGATTGGCCTGCGCCATTTTGTTGCCGGTCCAGTTCTCATCCATGCCAACATTGACTACCGCAGCGATACCGCTGTTTTTCTTTACCGGAGAGCAGTCTCTCACTATGTCCTTCACCAAAGATGAGCCTTCATATTTGGTATCAAAGTCCATAACCTCCTTCCACATAGGAAGCAGATAGCACTGATCTATCTGATGTCCGGTGTACTCCTGAGTGATCTGGAACTCTATAATCTGATTGGTTTTATGAAGCACTCCAAACAGTGGTGATACCGGTTCACGGATCTGAAAATCTATGGGTCCGTTTTTGATCTGAAGTATGACATTATCAGAAAACTCACCATCCAGAGTGCTGAACAAGTCATAGGCTGCATTGGCACGGTCCAGGCTCCTGTCTTTCCAGGACTGCTGACAGTTATAGACGAAGCATCGCCATATGATGATCCCCCCATGTGGTTCGATGGCTTCCGCAAGCATATTGGCTCCATCCGAATGAGTTCTGTTGTAGGTAAACGGTCCCGGCTCTCCCTCCGAATCAGCCTTCACCAAAAATCCTCCAAACTGAGGGATTTCCCGATATATGGCATCAATGGTCTCTGTCCACCATTTTTTAACCCTGGTGTCACATGGATCCGCCGTATCCAATCCTCCTGCTATGATAGGAGCTGCAAAACTAATTGATAAAAACAGCCTTATTCCATAAGCTTCGAAGATATCCGCTATTTTTCTTATATGCTGAAGTGCAGGTTTCTCTACAAAGAACACTTCCAAATGATGTACATTAACATTGTTTATGGAAACTGCATTGATTCCTACCGAACACAGAAGTCTTGCATATTGAGTGATGAGGTCTGAATCATCCCGGAATTCATTGTGATCATAAAATATCGATCTGCCCGCGTAGCCTCTCTCGATGGTCCCGTCGAAATTGTCCCAATGGTTCAGCATGCGAATGCTCTGGTCCGGTACAGATCTATATGGAAAAGCAGCTTCTCTCCTGCCCGCGATCATCTCATAAAGGGAAAACAGACCATAGAGATAACCCTTTTCTTCGGATGCATAGATCTTTACTGTTCCGTCCCGCTCCTTATCAATGGTGAATCCCTCTCCGAGATCATCTTCTGTTTTTACAAACTGAAGCTTTCCCTCATGAAGTGCTGTTTCAGCTGCATTTGGAAATAACCTAGATACTTCTTTACAGATTGTTTGATGAATCTTCAATGCCACATCCCCTGTAAAATCATCTATGGAATATGTTGAAAATCGATCCGGAATAGCTGTAACAAGCCAGCATTTATCCCGTTTCGTTGTAAATTCTGTTTCCATTTTTCACAAATCCTTTTTTTGTAGATTTAATTCTTTATTCATTTTTACTATACTATAGCGAATGAAAAAGTCTTTATAAATGGAAAAACCAACACTCATTTGTAAATTTCAAAGATTTATATCAGGGATGCTTTTACAGCGCAATTTGTCTTTGATTTTTCTAAAAGAAAACACAAAAAAAGAAAGTCAATTTGCAGAGAATATTCATAATCCGCAAATGACTTTCTTTTTTTTACTTACTGATAACAAATGGACTCATAGGATAACCTGCCGAATTATAAATCAGTCCTCCGTAATTTGTATCACTGTAGAGATATCTGATTTCACTGATCCTTTCTTTTGGTACATTAACATAAAGTTCTATAAGGTGGTCTCCAAGCATCGCCTCAGCTTTTATTTCGTTACCCGTTACATCAATCACCGAGAAATCCTTTATTTCCTCTCCTTTATCCTGTGAAGAAGCATATAAACCATCTGCATGGGAAAGCCTTAGCTCCACTCTGCATCCTTCAGAGCTTTCTTTTACTGTGATGCTTTCCGGAACAGGCCCTGTATATTCTCCTTCTGCACCATATACCATATGAAGAGCCTGATCTGCCAATCGTTCACCTATCCTCTTCTTTCCATGAGGATGAAGATCATTATCCTCACCGAGATCCATGCTGACGATCATACCTGTATGCGGTTCACCTGCTGCCTGCCTTTGACATTCACGCAGTGCAGGCCATTTTCCGGAAATATTACTGTACCTTTCCATGTAGTTCGGAAGCTGAACAAAGAGATATGGTAATTCTTCGTCTTTCCAGAGTTCACGGTAACCCTTTATCTGTCTTTTTGTAAGATCCAGATAGTCCCATTTGAGAGGTGCGTTTTCTTCTCCCTGATACCATACGATACCTTCTACAGGATAAGCAGTACAGGGTGCACACATTGCGTTGAACAGACCTGTTGCTTTCCAGTTAACAAAATCCGTTTCCGGGATACTCTTTGAGACGGCCCCGATTTTACAGCCCCAGCTTCCGCTTAAGTCTATGACTCCCTGCTCATTGAACAAAAAGTACCCTTTTTCAGGTGTCCATCTGCCCTGACCGTTTTCAACTATCAGTCTCACCACGAGTGTATTGACTCCGGCATGAAGAAGTTTTTCCGGAACAAGATATTTTCTTGGGGGATACTGGTACCCGGTCTCGCCTATCTTTACACCGTTCAGATAAACTGTATCGGAATCCACCATGGTACCCATCCATAAATGAGCCGGTTTACCTGCCATTTCTTTGGGTACTGTAAACTTCTTTTCAAACCAGACACTGCCCGTGAAGCCTTTAAGTTCGGTTTCCTCAAACACAGCAGGAAGCATGATTTCTTTTTCATCTCCCTCCGTAAGCCCATTTCTCCATGACTCAAGGATACCCTCATCCTTTTCATCCAATGCCTTGTGCCATTCCATGGAACTTAACTCATTTCTTCGTATCTGCCCTTCCAGATATGAATCATCACTGTACATTTTTGCTTCTGAAAGTAGTTCATCATATCCTTCCAGCATCTCTTTGGACATCCAGCCATGTATCCTGGAGCCTCCCAGTGATGCGTGAAGGATTCCCACACAAAGTCCAGTTTTCTCTCTGAGCTTTCTTGCAAAAAAATAAGCGGTAGCAGAGAACTCAAGGATGTTGTTCGGCTCAGCCTTTTTCCATTCACCGCTTTCCGGTTCCTGAAGCGGTCCATGATAGTTCACTGAAGTTGCGATTTTAAAGTTTCTGATACCGTCATCCGCACAATCGGAAATTATATCCGGATAACTGTCCTTCACCCGCTCCATCATAAGATCCATATTGGACTGCCCTGAGCAGTACCATACCGCACCGACCATGATATCCTTTACACTAACCTGATTACTGAGATCATCCCTTACCAAAAGTTCATAAGGTCCACCTGCTTCATGAACGGGAAAACTGATATCAAAGCGTCCATCCTTCCCGATTTCACCACACTCGGTAATACCATCAAAAACAGCTGTCACCTTAGCTCCCGGTGTACCATAGCCCCATATATGAACAGGCTTTTTATGTTCCAGTACTGCCCCGTCACTTAAAAATCTTGTGAGTTTTAAGGATGTCTTTTCACCATGACCATTTCCATGCACTATCTGTTCCATAATGACGTATCTCCCCTTTAAATGTCATTTTTTGATACATTTTAGTTTAATGCTTAATCCGTTTCCATACTCATCATATAATGAACTGCGTTGTTATCAGACTGATTTTAATAATGAACTACGTCGCTCTCGGCCTTAATTCTCTCGATAACAGGTTTGGCCTCTTCACTTGTGAAAAAGCGGTATGTAGTCTCAGGAACAAGCTCCTTTATTGCTTCCGTATTTCCGTCATGTATAAGTTTTCTAACAGTAGAAGCAGAGATAGCCTTACCCTCAAATTCTTTTCTCGGGATGATATGACACTCCACTCCTGCCTTAGGAAGAGCCTCTGCCATGATATCATTGTAGATACCGGTAACAAGAGAAGTGGGTTCATCACCCACATAACGGGCATTTACATGGAGTTTATCTGCTATACCTTCAAATACATGAAGATCGATACCGGCCTGACTCTTTATGACAGCATTGTCTCCCTTCTGGAAATATGCGGGGAAGGTTGCAGAGCTAATGATATATGAGCCGGAATCATGATAAATGATGTTCCCGAGGTCGGAAGTACCTTCCTCAATTAGTTTCTTTCTTACGCTGAAAGGCACGAGACTGGCATCCTCGGAAACCATAAAGAGGTGAAGTATGTCACAGCCCTCCATGGCCTTTTCCACAAGGTAACGGTGTCCCATGGTAAAGGGATTTGCATTCATGACTACAGCACCGATCTTTATACCCTCTGCCGGCTTCAGACCTGAATCTTCACCATCAGACCTGAGTACAGAAAGATATGAGGATGCTGTATCGCCTTCCATCTTTTCAAGCTGTTCAATGGATTCCTTCCGAAGATTCTCGAGGTAGTCCTTAAATCCGGTCCTCTTATTCTCCATGAAGACGATATTTTCCTCTTCCATTCTGGCGATCTCTCTGAATCCGAGACTGTTGAAGAAAAGCGCCGTGTTGCACTTCGTGTACATGAAAAGATGATAGTTGCCTCTCATGTACTGATACTCTATGAGATGGGATACTATATCGTTCATCAGCGCTTCACCCTGATGGTCCGAGCTTACAGCCATACATCTCAAAGTATTACCGAAGCAGCTTCCCGTGGCGATGACATTGTAATCATCGTCCAGCATGGCTGCTGTATAGTCGAGATTTTTATCAAGGTGGATGCCTTCTTTTTCAAGAAGGTTCTCCACCAGCTCCATCATGTATTTGTCGCCTTTTCCTACTGAAGATATCGCGTAATTTGCTTCTGCCATATTAATATATTTTCCTTTTCTGGTTAATTGGGTTACTTGGCGGTACCCGCTGCGCTCCTATGGTCAGGTTCGGCCTTGGGTAGGCCTTCACCTGATCCCCAAGGGTATATATCCGCATTTTTAAATGCGGATGCCGCCCAGCCGGCGAGGCTGGTTTCGACTATGTCGAAATCAAACGAAAATGCCTGCGCGAAGCGCTTTTCAATGGCATTTTCTCCTCTTTCCATATCGGTCGGAGTTTTCCTGATGGAAAACTCCTCCACTCAGAATCTATGACTGCCGCCACCGCCATGGTGTCCGCCTCCGCCACTGCTGTGGAAGCCTCCGCCGCCACCGCTTCGATGGCTTCCGCCACCTCCTCCGCTGCTTGATGAAGGCGGAATATATTTCTTTGTCTGTCTCAGGAACTGCTCCACACAGGCACCAAGCACAAAGCTGTTCACCGTATGCACCAGCACCTCATCGCTCTTAATCTCCTTTGTGTATCTTTTTCTCGAAAAAGAAAGAAGACCGTAATTCATAAGGAGAGCCAGAATGATGGCAAGAACAGCATTGCTGGTATACTTCATAGGCTCGGCTATACGTCCGCCCTCAAGTACCTTCAGGATCTGTTCAAAAGCCAGAACCGCGCAAGCATAATACTCGCCTCTTCCTGCGGCTCTGTAGGCATTGTCCGTAATGGTCTCTGCCTTGTCATTTGTAATGTGCTCGTAAATTTCTCCGTCACTGTGTATGCATATCTCTCTGTCCGCCATATCGATCATGAACATGGATCCGCTTTCTATTCCAAAGAGCTCCATGTATTTTCTCTCTGTGAAATATACTGTGGAATCGCTGTGAGACTCTTCACTGGTCATGAATGCGGCATTACCGTATTCCGTGATACCCTTCATGGTGGTCACAAGACTTTCTTCCTCTTCATCTGTGATGAGATCTGCCCTGTCATCTATGTACACTACATAATTTGTGGAAGGATTTGTATACTTCACTTCATAGGCAAAGCTCTCAGAGGCACAGAGAAAAACAATGGCTGCCAGTCCAAACAGTACTCTGATAAATGACGAAAATCTGTTGTTCCTTATTTCGTCCTTATGAGCCTTATACTGCTTCATGATATTTCTCATGGTTAGATCCGCCAGTAACATTCTGACAAAACCGGCTTTCTTCTTAAGCATGAATGTTACCTCCTTCTCTGTCAAAGTACTCAGGTATCGGATGAGTGGACAGGATATTGTATTTCCTGATGATCCCGGTGATGGTATAAACGATTCCCACAAAGGCCGCTGTACTTGCCACATAGAAGATGATATCCTCCACCGGATTCCATATAAGTATCACGACAGAGATCACAAGGCCGACGATCACACCCAGCATCTCAGTGTAGCTGTACTTCTTTGCCGCCTTTTTATCACCCTTTTTCTTTGCCTTATCGGCTTTTTTGCTGTCCAGCATATACACTGCAAGAACGAATATACCAACGAGAAAAAGTACACCAACAAGAATGTACCAGTACTCCATGATGATTAAGATTGCTCCCAGAACTATCTCCAGCACCCAGTACGCGATAAACAGGTATCCCAGAACAGTACCGCATCCGTCAAAATGATAGTGCTTTTTAGCTGCCGTGTTTTCCTTGAAATCCTTGTAGGCATTGACCCCTACCCTGTCACCGTTCTTGAAGGTTCCGTTGCATCTTGCAGCCACATAACCCTGATCCTCTCCGGGATCTTCCTGCTTCTCAATCTTGTCTATTTCCCTCATGTACAGAATCGCAGTGACCAGTGCCATAATGATCGAGAATATAAGTACAGATCTGGGCTGTATCGTAAACTGCAGATTAAGCAATATGAATACAGGTATAGCCAGCAGGAAAGATGTGATATAGAACTTTTTGAAATCCACAGGTATGTCTGCGGACAGCTTTCCCGTGACACCGTTCATAACGGAATAGCAGACTCTGTCTCCTTTTCTGTAGGTCAGGAACCATACCGGCAGCATGGCCTCCTTTTCTCCTCCGTACTTCAGATTCACTATACCTTCGGCAGTCGAGGCACTACTGAGACTGTCTCTGTCGAATCCCCTCTTTTTACACTCCTTGTCGATGGAGCTGAAGGTATGCTTAAGTACATAGACCTCCGCATCGTCCCTGTACGTTTCTGACGGAACATCCGGCACATCAGCATAAAACCCGCAGAGGAATGAGGGCGTGAACTCTATCATGTCCTTTGCATCATAAGGCGCTATGACCTCAGCTATATGATCACTGAAGGAGCTTGAAGCGTCAAATGCTATGCCATCGAACTTTCCGTCCAGATCCATGGTGAGACTGAATTTATCTGTTATCTCATATCGCCCCTGGGTTTTTGTTCTGGAAACAGGAACCTCAGCCTTTGGACCGATAGAAAATCCATATACCCAGTACGGCATATAGATGCCCACAAAGCCTGAAAGAGCATCAGGATCCGTAAGCTCCTTGGGAGCATAAAGTGCCCCCTTCATCCTGCTGACGAACATCTCCTTGCAGGCAGCCTTGTCTATCTTAAAGGGTATGATCTTCTCAGGACGTCTTTCATTACTCACCCTTGACGAGAACACCGCAGGCTGGCCGCAGTAGCTGCAGAATCCGGCTGCACTGAGATTCGTACTGGATATCTCCGCTCCGCAGCTCCTGCAGGTAAATATGGTCATCTGCATGCTCTTCTTGGGATTATCTCCTTCACCTGAGTCTTTCCCCGCAGCATTTCCTTTTTTTCCGGAACGGGCTGCCTTTTTATTCCCGGAGCCTGATCCGTCCCCCGACTTTTCTCCGGAATCCTCTTCAAAAACTTCGACCTTGTGCTCTTCCGCATCCTCCTCAACAACTACTGAATACGGATCAAAGGTTGTATCACAATGCTCACACCGTAACTTCTGTGAAGGTATATCAAATCTCAGATCCCCTCCGCAATTCGGACACTCATACATAGCTTATCCCCTCTAGCTTTAATAGTAATATGGTTACAGCAAGAATATCTGCAGCCCCACCCGGACTGATATTCTTCTCTATACATTTTACATTAAGTTCCTCTATTGCCGAAAGACCTTCTTCACTGAATGCGGCACCTATTTTCACTATCTCGGCGCTCTCCCCTTTCAGCCACTCCATAGCCTCGTATGAGCTTCTGGTTAGAACATTGGTATCGTTGAGATCGGACATTATGGCTATCAGGGTGCTGATGTTCACGGCATTTTCAAAATGCTCATCCCTCATGCTTCCTTCATCTTCAAGAAGCCTATGTCTCAATGTCGCTCTCTCTGCGATCTCACTTCTGAGCTCAGTATCCCCTGCTATACTTAGATACTTCCTCATAGCCGGCAGTCCAATCTCCTTTATGATAGGAAAGCCCTCCATAGCCTGCCCACGGATGCCCTTTTCTCCGTATTTGTGAAAAAGCTTTTCTCCGTGGGATCTCGGTTCACGCTTCGCCATCTCAAGGAAATCCTTCTCCAGTATCCTGTATGACATATTCCTGCCTGTTTCGAGAAGTCTATCGATATCAAAGAACCGGGATTCTACACGTTCATGGCTTTTACAGGAGTCATTCTGTTGAGCGTCACTGAACCTACTCAGTTTTTCACCTGCAATTAATCCCGCCGCCGCAAGAAGTATTCCCATTGTGAATATCATACCCTTATGGGTGTTGACATTGCCGGTGGCAGCATACATGGCTTTCTCCGCCTCCATACCTGTCTTTCTTATACCGAGAAAGACATTTTCAGGATTCTCTGTGTTTCCGCCGCTTCTAAGCCCCTCTTCGAACATTTCCGCAAGATAAGGAGTGATGGCTTCTGTGCTTAAAAGAAAGGTCTCGTAAGACATATCACTGTGTGAGCCTGTATCTCTTCTGTCCACAAGCCCCGGCTTCGGCGTGGCATAAACCTCTCCCAGCAGGGCATTACGCACATTCCAGCCGACTATTTCCACCAGTTCTTCAGCATTATGAAATTCCGCCCCGTGTCTATCCTGCATAAAACATCCCTTTACCTTTGTGTTTCTTTTTCTTCTGTTATGATCCGGGCATTTCTGCTCTGTAAAGCCCGGGCATGCTAAGGCTTAACTGTTCACGTCCCGGCAAATGATTCTTTGATTATCCTGTGTATCTCTTCCACCATGGACTTAACGGTGTGAGTCCTGTTTCTCGCACAGATATGCGCTTCCAGCTCGCACATGAGACATTTTCTTGGGCCCATGCCGAACTCCTCACGACTGACCTTACTTCCATCGGTACGAAGCACATCTATATCGAAGATCCTGCCTATCCTGTCCTTCTCCTCAATCTCACACATGGCTTTTTTAATGTCTACGGCGTCAGCATCCACTGAAACATAATAGATATATCCCGTCACAAAGGCTTCTTCCTTCTCCGCATCCTTTTTCATTCCATGCTTTTCCAGGGCTTCATTAATATTTTTCACCCCATATCTGAAAGCCTTCTCAAAGTCTTCTCCCACCTTGTGAGGGCCCGGAACATTCAGCATAAAACACACCACAGGATGCTGAAACTCAGCTATGAGTTTTCTCTGCATCTCCACTCTGTGGTCTCTTGCATCCATCATCTCGGGAACAGTCACTTCATGTTCATAATCAAGCTTTACTTCCATTTCATCTCCAATTTCATTTTTAATTGAAATCATCAGTTATATCATCAAAAGTGCCACTGGCTCATGATGCTGAGCATAATCTCAGTAATGTACGCTGTCCTGCCGTACACTCTGTTCATTTTCACATGACAGCTTCAGCTATTGTCTCTTTCAGCTTATCAAAAAGCTCCTGCCTGTAGCTCATTGAGTTTTCTTTATCAGGTATAAAATAGTCAGGCATATCCTGTGGAGGTATCAGATACCCAGGAAAAACATCTGTGTCCGGTGAGCCTGCATCAGCACAGCTCCTGATTTCCTCTTCCACTATTTCTTCACAGATTTCTCTCATCACTTCATCGTTTCTTTCCGAAGCTCTTTCTTCTGTCATCCTGTCTGCTTTTTCTCTCAGCCTCGTAAGATACTTAGTGAACTCATCCTTCCGATTCTCGAGATAAATGATGTGTTCTGTTGAAACTATGGGGTAAAGCCCCATATGACTGAAAACAGGAAGATTTTTAGGCTTGGTGAAACCGACAAAATGAGCAGTTCCCTTGCTGAACATGATCTCATAGAGCTTGGTCATCAGTTCATTCAGAAGTCCCTGTCCATGATGCCTTTCTGAAACTGCAACACACTTCAGTATTATACCACTAAGAGACCCTGTAGCTGCTATTTCACCGGTATCTTCATCCATGATGCATACTGTATGTGTGATCTTTTCATCGTAATCAAGGCCTCTTTGTTTAAGAAAAGCCTTCAGTCTGTCAAGTTCCCTTCCCGAAAAGGGCTGACCCTCTGCAAAATATAAATTATCTGTCATAGTCCATTTTCCGAAACAGAAAGACGGCGTTGTGGCTTATCCCCCTGATCGCCGCAACGCCGTATTCTTTACACTATATTTAAATTCAAACTATATTAGTTGCTGAACTCAAACTTCTTGATCTGACGAACGACGTCCATGATAGTTCCATCACGTCCCTCGATGATACCAACTACACGATCACCGAACTGAACCTTCTCAGGCTCGCCTGTGATGCTGTAAGCAATATCTCTGAGCTCCTCGATAGTCTTGAGAGGAAGTCCCTTATCCTTTGTAGCCTCGATAAGGTCTGTTCTCTTAGGATTGATTGCGATACCGTAATCAGTAACAACAACGTCAACGTCCTCACCAGGAGTTGTAACAGTTGTACAATCTGTGCAGATTGTAGGAATTCTTCCCTGCATGATAGGTGCGATAACGATAGTACACTTAGCACCTGCAGCAGTATCAGGATGTCCGCCCTGAGCACCTGTGATGACACCGTCAGAACCTACTACTACGTTACAGTTGAAGTGTGTATCAACCTCAAGAGCTGCAAGGATAACGAAATCAAGCTTGTTAACATAAGCGCCCTTGTTGAAAGGATCAGCATACTCACTTGCTGTGATGTAGTGATGGTTAGGATTTGTTGCAACAGACTTGATAGCATCCTGATCGAAGTCCTGTGTATCTACAAGAGTCTTGATGAGACCCTCCTCAAGAAGATCACACATTGGCTTAGCGATACCGCCGACACCGAAGGACATGTGAATGTTCTTCTCTCTCATGATCTCAGCAAGGAACTTTGTTGAAGCGATAGAAGCTCCGCCTACACCTGTCTGATATGAGAAGCCTTCCTTGAAATAAGGAGTAGCTACAACGAAATCTGTGCAGTACTTAGCCATGAGAAGCTTTCTCTGGTCTGTTGTAGGCTTTGCAGCACCTGTAGCGATCTTTGTAGGATCTCCGATCTCGTCAACCTTAACTACATAGTCAACATAAGTCTGTGTGATCTGTGCAGGAAGATTAGGGAATGGTACAAGTGTATCTGTAATAGCAACTACGCGGTCTGCATACATAGCATCTGCTGCTGAATATGAAAGAACACCGCAGTCTGCCTTACCGCCGTTAGCATTAAGGTTACCGTACTCATCTGCTGTAGGAGCACCGATAAATGCGATATCGATGTGAGTCTCGCCGCTCTCGATAGCTCTTGAACGTGCGCCGTGTGAACGCATGATAGCAAGTCCCTGAAGTCTTCCCTCTGAGATTGCCTTACCAATCTGTCCACGAACACCTGATGACTGGATCTCTGTGATGGTTCCGTCATCAAGCATGTATACGATAGGATCATTCTGGCTTCCAAGTGATGAAGCACAGATTGTAATATTCTTGATGCCCATCTTATGTACTTCTTCCATAACCATGTTAAGAACCTTATCACCGTTACGGAAGTGGTGATGGAATGAAAGTGTCATGCCATCCTTGATTCCGCACTTAACAAGTACATCATGAATATTGTCAACAAGCTTTGTGCCGTTTGAATTAATTACGCACTTTACCTTATGAGAAGCTGTCTGATACTCATAACCATCAAAATGATGTGTACCCTGGAAAACTTCCTTACCTGTTGCCTTTAAGATTTCCTCAGGTATATCTCTACCAACTGCATTAATCATAATTACAGATCCCCCTTATAAACTCCGGCAGCCTTTGCAAGCATGATGTTTCTCTTTGCACCGTCATAGAAAGCGATATCGATCATCTTTCCGTCGACAGTGAATACACCGATGCCCTTTGCCTTCTTGTCATCGATTTCCTTGATAACCTTCTCAGCGAAGATGATTTCCTTCTGAGTAGGGGTATAAATATCATGAACGATATCGATCTGACGAGGGTTGATACATGACTTACCATCAAATCCCATATCATGTATCATCTGTACTTCCTTACGGAAACCTTCCATATCATCAAGGTTTGTCCAAACTGTATCAAAGCACTGAACACCGGCTGCACGAGCTGCGATGATCATCTGCTGACGAGCACCCATGAGCTCAACACCTGTTCCGGTGATACGTGTCTGAAGATCCTTTGTATAGTCACCGCCTGAAAGGGCAACACCGATCATACGATCTGATGATGTACATACTTCGTATGCATTCATAACACCCTTGCAGGACTCAAGAGCTGACATGATGAGAGTTGAACCCGGCTCTCTTCCGAACTCTTCCTCAGCTGCTACGATCTTCTCTTCAACCGCGCGAACCATGGAAGCATCCTCTGTCTTGGGGATACGGATAACATCTGCACCACCTGCTACGCAAACACGGATATCCTCTTCCCAGAGATCAGTATCGAGACCGTTGATACGTACTACACGCTCTGAGCCTCTGTAGTCGATGGTCTGAAGAGCATGATACAGAGAGAATCTTGCAGTATCCTTTGCTGTTACAGCAACGGCATCCTCGAGATCCAGCATGAGAGAGTCAATCTTATAAATATACGGATCCTTAATGAGTGAAGGCTTCTGAGCATTCAGGAACATCATGGATCTTCTTAATCTTTTCTTATTAGGATTCTCAATCATCTGATTGCACCTCCCCATGGTAAATCTTTATACTGGTCTACTGAACGGAACACAGCTCCCTCGATACGAGCCTTGATTGTGCAGTCAAGAGCGCCCTTATCAACGATAGAAATCTTTACGTTATTAACGCCAAGATTTGCCAATGTCTCAAGTGTTACCTTTTTGATCTGATTTCCGAACTGATGAGCAACTGCAGAGTCCAATGTGAAATCGATCTTTCCCTCTCCAGGCTCAACAGTAACCTGGCAGTCACTGGATTCCATAGTGCCCGCTACAGCAGGTTTCTTAATTTCCATAGTTTCCTCCTTGGATGCAGGATCTTTCCCCTTAATCCCGCGCAAACAATGTTACATAAAGTTCTTCTTACGGTGAGTCTCTAAAGTCGCAAAATATGCGATAAAAGCGGCTTTTTGTCCTCATCATATTCACATCCCATGGCGCTTAGGTTTCACGCCCCAACTACTAGCAATTATATCCTAGCAATCGTGGAATTTAAACTTTTTAATTGTAGTATTTTAATAATAATACCCACGGCGTCCATAGTAAAATAGTTATATCGTTATGGCATCCATAGGCTTTTCCTATTGTTTTTATCATGAAAACGCTTTATCATGTCCTAAATTATTATAAAATAATTTTTCACTTTCCTTTTTAAGAGTTTTCCGACACTTATGATTACGAATATTTATCCTTCTTAAAATTCTTAATTTTTAATTAAGAGCATATTTCACCCGTTCTTAATGACGGAAAAAAAAGCCCCGGACAGCTGTCCGGGGCTTATAAATACTGATTTATCCGATTTTAAATTATGCAAAATTCTTTGAGTGTCCGAACTTGTTAAAGTTGATGAGGCATCCGTCCTGAACGATCTGACGCTCATTAGGAGTCATAGGAAGAACATAAAGCTCTATCTCTATAGCCTTGCCCTCCTTGATTACATAAGCCTTTATTTCCTCAAGCTTATCATCCTGAAGCGCCTTCCTGATGCCAGGTACATAGATGTAATCATCTACATCGAACTTGTCAGGCTCTCCCTTGAGATGGAAAGGTACCATACCCCAGTTCATACAGTTGGATCTGTATCTCTTTGTAGCATATTCCTGAGTGATGTTAGCAAGTCCGCCAAGTACTCTCTGACATGAGGCAGCCTGCTCACGGGCCGAACCGTCACCCGGCTTGTTTGCGTAGATGGTTGAACCGATCTCTACGTCGGAAGCATTAACACCTTCCTGACCCGGAATTGTGTTGATAACCTTGAATACATCAGCGATCTCAGCAGGAACAGTACCCTTCTTTCGATTATCCTCAAGATCTCTTACAGCCTTTGCACGGCCTACGTATTCAGGATCTCTTCTTGAAAGTGTGAACTCGGCGAGTCCCAGCGGATTTGATCTGTAGGATGAAGTCTCTCCTGAAGGAATGAGCTCATCGGTTGTAGTAACAGGATCAAGGATCTTTGAAGCCACCTTGAGAAGGATGTTGTCTGTCATAGACTCCTGCTCAGGCCAGTCCTTGATGTTAGGTCCGAAACGGAGCTCCTGATCCAGATCAGCCTTACCCCAGCCCTGATATAATCTGTTGCGGTAAGCCTTGTCATCATAGTTGTACTCAGGGATATCGCCCCAGCAGTCAAGCTCTTCAGCAGAAGTGAGCTTACCGCCGTTAGCTGCTGTTGCAGCGATAGAACGTGCATCCATAAGACATACAGCTGACATCTGTCCGTTACCCGGCTTTGAACCCTCACGGTTAGGGAAGTTACGTGTTGTATGACGGATTGAAAGTGCGTTGTTGGCAGGTGTATCACCGGCACCGAAGCAAGGTCCGCAGAATGCTGAACGGATGATAGCACCTGCATCCATAAGGTCTGCAAGAAGACCCTTACGGTCAAGATCTGTGTAAACAGGCTGTGATGACGGATATACGCTGAGATAGAACTCACCGTCACCTATGCTCTTGCCCTTGAGTGCATGAGCCGCCTCAACAACGTTTGTATAGTTACCGCCGGCACATCCTGCGATGATACCCTGCTGTACCTGAAGCTTGTGATCCTTAGTGATCTTGTCAAGAAGTGTAAAGTGCGCTCTTCCTTCAGCTACTCTCTCGGCTTCCTTCTCTGTCTCACGAAGGATATCCTCAAGATTGTCATAGAGCTCTGTGATCTCGTATGCATTTGAAGGATGGAAAGGAAGTGCTATCATAGGACGGATCTCTGAAAGGTCGATCTCTACGCAACCGTCATAGTAGGTAACATCAGCAGGATCGAGCTTTCTGAACTCCTCTCCTCTTCCGTGCATGGTGAGGAATGCCTTTGTATCATCGTCTGTTCTCCAAACAGATGAAAGACATGTTGTCTCTGTTGTCATAACATCGACACCGTTTCTGAAATCTGTAGTCATGGATGAAACGCCCGGTCCTACGAACTCCATTACCTTATTCTTAACGTATCCGTTCTTGAATACTGCCTTCACGATTGCAAGGGCAACATCATGAGGTCCTACGAATGGAGCCGGCTTTCCTTTAAGATATACACAAACAACGCCGGGATATGCCACATCATATGTCTGCTCAAGAAGCTGCTTTGAAAGCTCTCCGCCGCCTTCTCCGATAGCCATGGTTCCGAGTGCGCCGTAACGCGTGTGTGAATCTGAGCCAAGGATCATCTTTCCGCCGCCTGCAAACTTCTCACGCATGAACTGATGACATACCGCTACGTGAGGTGGTACATAGATTCCGCCGTACTTCTTTGCTGCTGAAAGTCCGAAGTAGTGGTCATCATCGTTGATGGTTCCACCAACTGCACAAAGTGAATTATGGCAGCATGTAAGAACATAAGGAAGCGGGAACTTCTCCATACCTGAAGCTCTTGCTGTCTGAATGATACCAACGAATGTTATATCATGTGATACCATGGCATCGAACCTGATCTTAAGATTGTCCATAGTATCGTTTGTGTTATGTGCCTTCATGATACCATAAGCAATGGTACCCTTCTTTGCCTCTGTCTTATCCACAGCTTTGCCAGTAAGCTGCTCTACCTTAGCTGCCTCTGCCTCAGGAACAAGTTCTGTTCCGTTTACCAGATATACTCCGCCTTCATGAAGCTTGACCATAATTAACCTCCTTAGTGATATCCCTTTGGGGGAACAACATTAAACATAAGAGTTCATAGATACTAAGCAATCTATACAATATTACGCATGCTTACCGATAACAAACATGTTTATTATAGCGCGTTTTTCTATTCCTCTGCGTTTTATTTTTTATGTATTTATTCTAATTTGACATGGCACGATAGTAAAATATTTATATCTATATGATAACTATAGGTATATCCTATTGTATACAATATCATGTATAGGATTTTACCTATAGTTATCATAAATAAAAGCACCGGTCTTACCATATACAATCTCCAGTAAAACCGGTGCATACTAATTATCTTAAATCAATAGAAAAGTCCGCCGAGATTGAATACACCAAGTGCAGCCATGATTACGTTGATAACAACGTTCATTACCGATAAGAGAAAAAGAGTCTTGAACATCTTGTTCATCTCATCTGTTGTTGTTTCTTTAGCTGCCGAGTAAGATGACATGATGATCGCACCACCTGTCGAAAGAGGGCTGATAGCTGCAGCAAATGATGTAGCTGTAACTGCTGATATAAGCTCTACATAGCTTACATTTGATCCGAATGTCTTAACAATGTTGTCACAGATAGGATAAAGTGTAGGCATTACAACACCTGTTGTTGAACTTACCCATGAAAGGATACCTGAAGTAGCTGCCATAACAGGCGCTGCTGTGTGCTCGTTCATATGTGCGCTTAAGAAATCAGATACAAGTGTGATACCGCCGAGCTTGTCTATAACATTTACAAGTACGCCTACACCACAGATAAGCATCAGGGTTCCCCAGGGAATTGACTTGATAGCCTTCTTCTCATCTGCACATCCGAGAAGGATAAGTACTGCTGCTGCAACGAAAGCAAAAAGTCCTGTGTCAAGCTTGAAACCGATACATGCTACAACCATGATAACGATTGCTGCAACAGTGATCTTCTGGTCTCTGTTAAATGCAGGGATATCTGAAAGCTTGAGAGGATTGTCTCCCTTTACCTTGTAGCCTTTGTAGTAGATATAAAGTATAAGTGTGAAGACAAAGCCTGAAAGAAGAGTTGTAAGGAAAAGATGAGTACCGAAACCTGTATATCCGAGAGGCTCGCTAAGGTTCTTCGCCAGGATACCCGTCATGGAAAGGGTTGAAGCGCATCCTGCATTAGCACCGAGCTTTGCGTAAAGAGCTGTAGCCATGGGGTTGATATCAAGCTCAAAAGCAAGATATACAGCAAATGTTGTCATGAGGATTCCGGCAGCGATATGTCCGGGTCCGATGGCTGAAATAAATGCTGAAAGTGCAAACATGAGAATCGGAATAAGATAAGTTCTCTTTCCTACGAGAGCTACGATTTTCTTAGAGAAAAGATCAAGTGTACCATTCTGTGAAGCCATTCCGAAGAAGAAGGTAACACCTACAAGAGTTACAAACATGGAGCTTGAAAAGCCCTTTGAAATCTCTTTTGCGGTCATATCTCCCGCCATTCCGAGAACAAATGCTGCTCCGACGGAAAAGAATCCGATGTTTATCTTCTTTATGAAGCCGACTGCCACCACGATAGCCAGTACGACAAGGGAAATCAATGCGAAATTCATAATATTTATCTCCTGAAATATTTGATGATCATTTACCTGTGCATCCCCTTCCCCGGGATACACAAGAATATGACGAAATATATGTATCTTTTTATCTATACTCTATGATTAAAATACTTTCATCCCAGTCGTATGACTGCATTTCCTTCCATAATGAGGTTTGCAGTTCTGAAGCCAAAGGTATCATCTATCTTCGGCACATCAGGATTCTCTGTATTTTCCGCATAATCAACTCCACACTCAAGCACTCCGCTTGCATGTCCTATACGGATAAACTGTGTGTCAGTTCCCTTTGAAAGAACCTGATTGACCACACTTCCCTTTACAACTGCTGCTGCAGCAGTACACATGGCTCCTGTCATGGCGTAGCTTGGATGAGCCTTCTGCATCGACATCATTCTGGAAAGAAGGTCAATGTCTTCTTTCTTTATTTCCTTGCCGTCAGCTGTAACATAATCTGCTGATTCAGCAACAAATGTCATCTTCGGAATTCCCGGTGTCTCCCATGCTGACTTTGTATAGTCATCAATGAGACCAAGCTTTACAGCTGCAAGACCTCTTACCTTCTCAAGAAGATCAAGCTTTTCTTCATCACCGTTTATCTCATCAGGTGTTTCTCCGCCCTTAAGACCAAGGTCTGAAGCTTTGGCAAAAACCAGCGGATTTGCCGCATCCACTATGGATACCTCTACCTTACCGTATCCCGGAACCTCCAGAACATCAACAACATTTCCTGTAGGAAGAAGTCCGCTTCCCAGTGTTCCTGACGGATCAACAAACTTAAGCTTTATAGGTGAAGCAGTTCCGGGCACACCAGCGATGTTGAAATCGCCGTCGTACTGTACCTCTCCGTTACTGGTCTTTACTTCTTCAACGATTATTTTGTCTGTGTTTGTATTATATATACGTACGCTTGTAGTTCCTTCCTGAGCCTCTACAAGACCCTTTTCGATTGCAAAAGGTCCGACTCCTGAAGAAATATTACCGCAGTTTCCTTTGTAACTTACTATTGGCTTATCTACCGATACCTGGGCAAATGTATAATCAACATCTGCATCAGGTCTGTCTGACTTTTTGATGATAGCCACTTTACTTGTAACAGACTGAGAACCGCCAAGTCCGTCTATCTGCTTTCGGTCAGGACTTCCCATCATTCTGAGAAGAACCTTGTCCCATTCGTTTTTATCCTTTGGAAGATCCTCTTCCAAAATATATACACCCTTGCTGGTTCCTCCTCTCATGATGGAAACCGGCAGCTTGATCATACCCTCATGCACTCCTGTCATGCAAACCTCCTTCATATAGTCCCATACCCTGAAAAACGGATACAGAAACAGCTAAAGTGACAGATTCCATAAACCTTTTCACTTTCCGGAAATATCTCTCACCGGGGGATGATGAGAGATATCTCCCTGAGTTTTCAATGAACAGCGCGCATCTGTTTATCTATGTCTATACAATACCATTTGTATTTTTATATATCCAATGCATTAATTCGATAAAATATATGCATTGGACGCATACTTATACAATGACTTAAAATATAATAAGCCTGGATGGTTTTCCCGGGTTTATATTTCATCCTCCGGTAAACACATCTGCCGGTAAACAATTATTATTTTTATAAAACACGTAAGGGAACTGCTACAGCTGATTTATCTTTCAGGTTTTTATGTTTTCAAAGGAGTCATCATGGATTTCAAAGATCTCACATACATCATTGCAATAGAAAAGTATGGCAATATCTCCAAAGCTGCGGAAGCACTGTTCCTTACCCAGCCTTCACTTTCAAGGTTTCTTCAGAATACCGAATCCTATGTAGGACAGCCTTTGTTCAATCGTATCGGAAACAAATATGTTCCGACATATGTCGGACAACGATATCTTGCAAGAGCAAAAGAAATATTGAATATAAAAAAAGAGCTGGATCAGGAAGTGGGAGATATTCTCAAAAATGATTCCGGTTTGCTGAATGTAGGCTTTCCCGCCATGAGAGGCACCTATATGCTGCCCTGTACCCTGCCCATCTTCCACAGCCTGTATCCTAATGTGAGAATTCAGATACACGAAGCCAGTTCCAGCCATCTGAATGAACTGATACTGAACGGAGACATTGATCTTGCGTTCTACAATCAGCCTGATGAGAATCCGAATATCGAAACAGAGGTCATCAGCCACGAGGAGATGGTTCTGGTAATGTCTCCGGAGAACCCTTTGTGCGAGTTGGCTTACCCTTTGGAAGGCTGCCGCTATCCTCACCTGGATCTTAAGCTCCTTGAAGAAAATGGTCAGGGAGTCATCATGCAGAACCCGAACCAGCGAACCAGAACCATTGTGGACAGGCTCTTTAAACAGCATCATGTCACTCCCAACGTAATTCTCGAAACAAGCAATATCCGTGCCGAAGCCGAGCTTGCCTCCAGAAATTACGGTGTCTGCTTCATAACGGAAACTCATTTAAAGCACATGAAGCTTGATAAGCCACTAAGTTTCTTTTCAGTCGGAGATCCAAGTACACCCATCAATTTTGTTGCAGCCTACAGAAAAAACAGTTACCTGCCCTATCATGCAACCGAGTATATAAAGATAGTCAGAGACTTCACTTAAACCGAATCGGAATTTCTCTTTTTCCCGTCCGTTTGGCTTATCCACGACATAAGTATTTGATTCCATTCAAAAACAATCTCAAAAAAAGAGCAGCTCATCCTAAACCGGATGTCCTGCTCTTCTTCATTTTAAATTATGTTTTATCTATTTTTCCAAAATACTTTGTCACATCAAATTCTACAGAGTACTCCCCTTCCCCTGCTCCTTCTTTTGATCCATAGGTTATAACAAGATTGTTTCCTGTGGAAAATTTCATGGATTCCGGCCAATAATACCGGCTGTCTATGCTTTCCACCCTGCTTAAAGTTTCCCCGTCTTTATCAATCACATAAAGATCAGGGCCATAATATCCACACATATAAAGTTTACCTGATGAGCTGAACACCCATAAAGCACTTGCTCCTCCGAAATCAGGATTCTCTTTTTTTACTGCCCCTGTCTCAGGATCAAGCATCATTACAGTTCCTCCATGAAGGACATAGGCATATCCGTTATTTATCCCGAGAAACTGAGATCTTGTCAATTCTGTCGCCGGTAATGGATCCAGATTTTTACTCCACATAACAGATCCATTGGTCCTGTTTTTGCATGTCAAAGTACTGTATTCATAGCAGTCAACATATTTTATGTTCATGCTTATCTTTGGTTCAGCTGCAAAGATTGTTGTACATAATCCCAAAATAAAGCCCACAATACCGATAACTATTTTCTTAAGCATATCTGCCCCCCTCAAAAATAGTAAAGTTTGACTATTCCTTCCCAAACTCATTATCGACGCCAGATCATTAATTATTAACTATTGTCGGTATCTAACCGCTTTGCACTCATATCTTAGTATAGAAAATCAAATCAAAAAAACACAGAGGCCGCACCAAGTTTTTCCTTGATAGACCTCTGTGTACATTTTCCGGGAACAGCAGAATTTTGCACCCTGCCAACTCATTAATAAGCTTAATTTATTGCCTTACGCCCGTTCGTGCCTTTTGCCTGAATATCTTTTTATGCATCCTGCTTCCGGCACCCGGGATGCCATTCATATATCTTATGCAGCCATTGCGAGAAGCTTCTTAACCTCATTAATCACAGCATCTGTGTACTCTGTTGTGGAAGCTGTTCCGCCGATATCCTTTGTTGTATGGATACCTTCGTCCATAACATTCTTGATAGCTGTACGGATCATATCACCATACTCATTGAGTCCGATATGATCGAGCATCATACATGCTGACCAGAGGAATGCTGTAGGATTTGCTATATTCTTTCCTGCGATATCAGGAGCTGAACCGTGCACTGCCTCGAACATGGCCATATCGGTTCCCACATTGGCAGAAGGCATAAGACCTACGCCTCCGATAAGCCCGGATGTAAGATCTGTGATGATGTCTCCGTAAAGATTCTCTGTTACCATAACGTCGAACTTTGAAGGATCAAGAACCAGATTCATGCAGCATGCATCTACGATCATGTCCTTTGCTTCGATATCCGGATAATCCTTTGCTACCTCATAGAATACATCCAGGAAAAGTCCGTCTGTAAGCTTCATGATGTTAGCCTTGTGGATACATGTAACCTTCTTACGTCCGTTTTGTACCGCAAAATCAAATGCTGAACGGCAGATCCTCTCTGACTTGTCCCTTGTGATGATCTTGATGCTGTGCATCTCATTATCCGAGATCTTCTCCTCAACTCCCGCATACAGGTCTTCGGTATTCTCACGGAATGTTACGATGTCAGTATTCGGGAACGGTGTAGGAACTGCCGAATTTGACTTAGCCGGACGGAAGTTTGCATAAAGGTCATACTTCTTTCTCATAGTAACATTGAGAGAACGGAATCCCTTTCCTACAGGTGTTGTGATAGGACTCTTGAGAAGAACCTTTGTCTTCTCAAATGATGTAAATGCATCATCCGGAATGAGCTTGCCGTTTCTGTTATACTCTGCTTCTCCCACATCAAATATCTCAAACTTAACGGGAACATGTGCAGCCTGGAAAATGGCAAATACTGAATCTGAAATTTCAGGTCCGATTCCGTCGCCTCTGAAAAATGTTACTGTCTTTACTGCTTTGTCATCTGCTGCTCTCATGGCTTACCTCCCGCTTCTTTGCTCTTTGTTTGTTCGTTTGTGTTAGATGTCAGTCAATATTTATGTTTGTTATCGGTTATCATCAATATCAGCTAACTTAGTATCACATTATTTTGGACTTGTTTCGTGTGTCCTTATCTCTTATGGTTCATATCATAAACCAGCAATAAAGACTTGTCAACTGTGTCCTTATTATTTTTCCGAATATCTCCTATAACATATAAAAAACGCGCTCCAAACGGAACGCGTTTTTCTTTCAAGTTTACGTTTAAAGACATATAAGACTTATTTTTTGTAGTAATTGATGAGACTGCCGGAAATTATGATATCTCTTTCTTCCACCGTTAACTTATCAAGAGTAGCCTTAATGCTGCCTGTCCTGTGCTTTTCTATATCCGAAGCGCTGAGTCCTTTAAGCTCTTCTTCACTGTTCACTTCGAAATCACCGTCAAGAATCATGATTTCAAGCTCGCTTTCTCCGCTTTTCAGTATGCTTTTTATATCTTTGATATAAAGGTAAGATCCAACGGATATATTCAGAGCCTCCTCTGTCCGGAGAGGAAGCAGTCCCCAGTTAATAAGATTGCTCCTGTAACGTTTTGTTGAGTACTCATTTGCAAGATTTGCAAATCCACCCAGAACCTTCTGACAGGATGCTGCCTGCTCACGGCTTGAACCGTCACCGATCTGATCAGAGATCATGACAGACCCGAAGGTAACAGTTCCGGCAGTTTCCTGAAGATTAGGTCTGGTACTTATGTCTCTTATTGCTTTTGCCAGAGGTACATACTGCGGATCTCTGGATACCATGGTATAGCCTGAGATCTTTTCAGGATTTGAACGATATGAACTTATCTCTCCCGAAGGTATAAGCTCGTCTGTTGTAACAGAGCCCTTATATGATCCTGCGACCTTCAGAAGAAGATCATCCTTCAGTCCCGCCATTTCAGGCCAGTCAGCGATATTAGGACCCTTGACTATTTCTGCATCGGGATCTGCATGTCCAAAATTGTCAAACACCTGATTTTCATAAATCTTTTTGTTGAAAATGTGCCTTATATCACGATATTCAACATCCTGAAGCTCTGTGGCAGCGGTAAGCCTTCCGCCGTTCCTTACGGTTGCAGCTATTGATCTTGCATCCATAAGGCACACTGCAGCCATCTGTCCCTGTGTAGGTTTACTACCTTCACGGTTTGGATAGTTTCTTGTCACATGACGTATGGAAAGCTGGTCGTTGGCCGGAGCATCGGTTACTCCGAAGCATGGCCCGCATATACATGGACGCATGGTAACACCTGCCTGTGCAAGTTCGGAACCTATTCCTCTGGTCATTAAATCTTCCATTATAGGAAGTGATGCCGGGTTCACATGAAGATTAAGCTCCTGTCCTTTAATTCCGTAAATCCCATTTCCGGTGCCTGATTTAAGAATGTCCGAAACAGCTACGATGTTCTCGAAAAGTCCTCCGGCACATCCGGATACCAGGGCCTGATCAGGATAGAATGCCCCATCTTTTATATGCTGCCTGAGGCTGAAAGGTTTTCCTTTATCTCCCTTTATTGCATTACCTGCATCCTCAACTTCTCTCAGGATCCTGTCCATATCAGATTTGAATTCTCTGATACTCATGGCATGGGAGGGATGGAATGGAAGCGCGATCATAGGTTCTGCTGAATCCATATCTATTTCTATAAATTTATCATAGTAGGCGCCAGCCTCCGGTTCCAGTCTCTTATATGCCTCTGCTCTTCCGTGCTCCGCAAGATACTCTTCCGTCAGTTCATCCGTACACCATATAGAACTCAGCGCTGCGGATTCCGTAGTCATGACGTCTATGCCCATACGGAATTCCATGGAAAGATTTCTGATTCCCGGACCCATAAACTCCAGAACATTGTTCTTGCAGAAACCATTGGAAAAAGTCTTTTCTATAAGTGAAAGCGCCACATCCATCGGACCTACTCCCGGCTTTGGACTTCCTGTGAGTCTTACACCGATTACCTTTGGATACGGAATGTCATAGGTATGTCCAACGAGCTGCTTTACCAGCTCTCCTCCGCCTTCTCCTATACCCATAGTGCCCAGCGCACCGTAACGGGTATGAGAATCTGAGCCAAGGATCATCTTCTCTCCGCCAGCCATCATTTCACGCATGTACTGATGAAGGACTCCCCGGTATGGAGGAAGGAAGATACCACCGTATTTCCTGACATTGGAAAGACCAAAGGCATGATCGTCCTCAAGAATGGTTCCGCCTACGGCGCAAAGTGTATTATGGCAGTTTGAAAGCACATAAGGTATATTAAATTCCTTAAGTCCCGCAGCTCTCGCTGTCTGAAGGATATTTACATAATTGTTATCGGGAGAGACCATACAGTCAAACCTGAGTTTCAGATTCTTCATGTCTCCGCTATGATTATGCCCGGACAGTATCCTGTAGGCCATGGTTTTTTTACGGCCTTCTTCGACTTCCGAAACATCTTCCGGAGCTCCCATCAGTCTTTCAGATAAGCCTGGAATCATCTCATACTTTTCATCAATAAAAACCCCGTGATCGGTCAGTCTAACCATATTTTCTCCTTTACAAAAATCCCTATAATCATAATTTGATTATAGGGATTTCGTAGTCATAAGTACAATATATTGAAATGTATGTTTATTATAGTTGATTTCTATTAAATAGCGGGTTTTCTATTGGATCAGACCCATACCTATCATTCCGGAACTCTCAGGACATCATCTCCGGCTTTATTCCCTGATATCTGGCAAACACCTCTCTCATGGTTCTTATGAGAGCCCTCTCCGCTTCATCCAGGTATACGTTTTCCTTATAGACGATGTTCACATCCCAGCTGTCGCTTTCCTCACTGTAATTGAAAACCTCAAAGCCTGCATTTTTCAGAGGTTCTATGGCCCTTTCCGGGACTATGGTGATTCCGAGGCCTGAGCTTGCGAGCTGTGTAGCCGAAATGCAGCTCGATACCTCCATTATTTCCTTCGGAACAAAATCGAATCTTCTGAAAACATCATCCACCTTACGGCGTATATACTGACCTTTCTTCATAATGATGAAGGGAAAAACATTGAGCTTACTTAAATCCACTTCAGGAATAGTTTCCTCGGTTCCGGGATTGATGATCATATCATCCGTTATCATGCCCTTTCCGGCAACAAGATACAGCTTTTCGGTATAGATATACTCCACATTCACTCCCGCAGGCAAATGTTCTTTCCCTCCCGGAAGTACACAGAATGCGATCTTATCATTCATCAGATTATTTATTATTTCCTCTGATCTGGACTCCTGAAGATATATCTTGATGTTCGGATATATCTCCCTAAAGGCTCCTATGACTTTTGGAAGCATATATCCTGCACGCTCAGTCGGGATGCCTATGTTAATGCGCCCTTTCTTTCCGTGTCCGATATCCGAAAGCTCACGCCTCAGATTGTCCTTCAGCACCAGTATCTGTCTGGCTGTCTTGACATATCGTTCACCCGCATAGGTAAGAGTTATGGGATTAGTCTTTCTGTCAAAGAGCTTAACCCCGAGATCCTCTTCCACCTTTGAAATAATATAACTTAATGAAGGCTGTGAAATATACAGCTGTTTTGCTGCTTCAGTGACTGAGTGGTTATCGGCAACAGCAGTTATGTAAGTCAATTCTCTAAAATCCATAGATCCAATCCCTTTTAATGATAATGTCTGTCACTCTTCATTATAAACGATTTCTTTCACTTCTTCGCCTACAAATTCTATAACAGACGGATCCATTATGACATGATCACCTTCCTTTATACCATCTACTTCCGTCATCTGATCATCTCTGAGACCTGTAGTTACATATACCTTAGTAACGACGCCTTCTTTAATCATATAAATATATGAGCCCTCATCATCATCGAAGACACATTCATTAGGCACTCCCAGAGTATCTGCTCTTTCATCCAGCTTCAAAGTAACATCCGCATCCAGTCCGACTATCAGTTCATCCTTTGTATTCAGCCTTATCTCTACTACGGCCTTGGCTTTACCGCTTGAATCATTTTCCGCTGACTGATTGATTCTTTCTACTTCGCCTTCATATAACTTGTCACCGATTCTTACATCTGCTTTCTGACCGATATTCACTGATGTTATATCAAACTTTGAAACCTTCATCTTTATAAGGTATTCATCATCAGATTCTATCTCCATTATAGCTGCGCCCTTTTCAACTGCAGCACCTTTATCTACAAAGCAGGCAGTTATGATACCGTCTGCTGTGGCTGAAGTTCCTTTTTGTGCGGCAGCATAATTCTTTTCAGCATTCTCAAGATTCCTGTCATCCAAAGCAACCTGCTGTTCTCTGCTCTCTATATATCCGTTAGTCAAAAGCATGGTCTGGGCAAATTCCTTTTGTGCCCTTGCTTCCGTCCACATTCTCATGACTGTTTCCATGTTTGATTGTATCTCCAGATACTTCTCATGTGTGGCGGCATCCATGCCTTCCTCCGGTAGAGTGGTCTTATCGACCTCAATATCAGTAAGCTTGCTGTTCAACTCTGATATGCTCTCCAGGTAATCAATTGCCTTATCCGTTTTTTTGTCCACTTTTTCTTTGCTGGCTTCCTCTTCATCACCTGTGAGCAATTCAATTTTCTTTAGTTCAACCTCTGTCTGTGCAACTCTATTCTGCTTTTGGCTGATTTGCTGCTGGAGCTTTAGGATATCCGAGTCATACTGCTTTTTCACATCAGCTATAAAACGATCATCCGCATAGCTTTCATTGGTCATGGCTCTCAGCTTCTCTTCCAGCTGTGTATATGTCATGGCACAGTTATTTATCTGTGCTGTGGCATCATTCATCATCCTTTCATACCTGGCCTTTTGATCCTTATCGGCACTTAGTATCTTCTTACTGTATTCGGCATCGGTTCTGGCCAGATCCACCAAAAGCTGATGATTGTCCATGACATAATTCACCAGTTTGTCTCCCGACTTCACCCTGTCACCTATCTGAACCGTTTTTGAATCCACTATACCGGACACATCAGAATATACAGTTATCTTTTTCCCTCCGGAGATTCTTCCGGTACCGTTGATTTCGGGGCTTATGGTGCTTTTCTCTGCCACGACAACTATCATTTCTTCAGGCTGAAGAAAATACCAGACAGCTGCACCCACACAAGCTATACATAAAAGAGCTATTATTCCACGTTTAACATATTTAATCATTACTCTACTCCCTTTAATGCATCAACCATATTTATAGTTTTTACCCGTGATGAGATTACGGCATTGACTGTGACTGAAAGAACAAATGAAACTAATACCGAAAGCAGATACGGCATCAGACTGATTTTATAAATAAAATCAGTTGAATAATCTATATTGTCCATAGTAAAAACCAGTATCGTCTTTCCCAGTATGAGCCCCAAGACAGTGCCTATACCATCGATGATTATACTTTGCTGATTCAGAATCCAACGGATATTTCCGGTTGAAAAGCCAAGTACCTTGAGGGTGGCCACCTCCCTGACCTTTTCCACAAATGACAAAATGCCGAGATTATACATAACAACTATTCCGAGCATCACCGCAATAGTCATTACATAATAAACCTCCTGGTCCGTTGCGGCCCGTTTCAGATTCATCGCTCTTATGTACTCGTTCTTCGAAAAAACGCTCAGTATTTCTTCTCTTTCCGTAACATATCTTTTGGGTACTGTCATGTTGGTAAACAGAAGATTTGGCTTAAATTCTCCATTAATGCTTTCAAAGTACTCTCGCTTCATGGCTATGCCCTGTTCATCCGGTGCCTTAAACACATCTAAGATCCTGACCTTAAATTTATCCCTGACTCCGGGAATACGAAAGCTTACCTCGTCTCCGATATTCAGCCCCATCTCGTCCATAACCTTTGAGCTTACAGCTGCTCCCTTTTCCGGCAGGTTCATGAAGTTCCCATCGCCATCCTGAAACATATACAGGTTTCCCTTATCCATCACAGTTACATAATACAGACCTATTTCGTCGCCTTTTGTCACATCGGTCTGCACCTTTTCGACCATCTGTCCCCTGAATCTCCTGGAGTAGTCGTAAACGGTGTTGTAATCAGTCCCGGCAGTAAAACCGATCTCGAAATTTGCAGGTGTAAGTCTCAGATATTTCCAGTTCTCAACTCCCTTGTTGAGTTCATCCATACCAAAAGCGGTAAGCATCAGAGCTGTGCAGAGCATAACTCCGACTATACCCGCCAGGGTCCTGACCCTGTTCCTGTTAATGTCTCTTATATTCCATCTGCTGGCAAAGCTCAGCTTTGCCCATATCGGCGTTTTTTCTATAAATCCCGCACCTGACATGGCAGGGGGCTCAGGTCTTAATATCTCTGAGGCTCTCAAAGACAGGATACCTCTGCAGGATAAGTAATTGGTCATGGCCGACATCGCTGCGACAATAGATATGACTATCACTACTCTTGATGATAGTTCCATCCTGCCGAAGGGATGACTGTAATACAGTTTAAGAACATCAAAGATATATATACCCAAACTGTACCATCCTGCCACAGCGCCTGTTATGCATCCCATAAGACATACCACAACCGAGTATGTTATATAGTGTATAAAAACGGTCTCCTGGGCGAATCCCAGGGCCTTAAATGTTCCTATTATGGTTCGCTGCTTCAGGACAAGTCTTGTCATGGTAGACACGATACCGAGAAGTGCTATGGAAATGAAAAGGCAGGGAAAAACTATTTCCAGAGTCTCATCCGCATCAAGATCACTGTGTATCGAATCATATCCTCCATCATCCTTTTTTGATACGCAGGTAATATTCCTATCTTTAAAAAGCTCCTGTATCTCTGACTTGGCTTTTTCTATCTCCCTTTTATCAGCATCGGTAAGCTCAAATTGATTAGTGACATTTTTCAGATCTATGTACATGCTGTCGAACAGAAAGTCCTGTCCCGGATAATCTCCTGAATCCAGAAATGCATACCCGTATGCTCCTATATCAGGCTCCGTATATGTATCATCTATCTTAAAGTATGTGTGATCGGGATTCTCCATTATCCCCATGACTATCTCATCAAATGCTGTACCATCACATATAAGCGAGAGATTATCTCCTACATCTATACCCTGCTTCTCGGCGAAATACCTGTCTATCCATATACCGTGCAAATCCCTTTCATACTGGACTCCCTTGTGGAGCAGCATCTTTGAAATCGCATTATCTTCGATAAAATTGAATTCCAGCTTTTTTTCTACGCCATTCAGATTTATCTTTCCGTTAACTGTATGCCGGAGCTCTGCTTTTTTTACCGCCGGAAGATTCTGCACCAGTGACAGATCCTCTCTGGAAAAGTTTTCACCTTCAACATACACATCCATAAAATTTGTTATAAAAAAGTACTCATCTACAGATTTTCCCAGTCCGGAAACAACAGAGTCAAAGGCTTCCATTATGAACATGGCAAAAAAGCACATCAAAAAAATAGCAAGGAACTGTACTGCATTTTCCTTCAAATCCCTGATAAGCTTGATTCCCAGATTTTTACTCATAGCATCTTACCAATTCAATTCGCATCTTACCAATTCAATTCGCATCTTACCAATTCAATTCAAAAGCATCCTTCGGATTATCATTAATGACTATTTCATCTATCGTACCGTTTTTAACCATGATAACTTTATCAGCAATCTCAGCGAACAAAGCATTATGTGTGACCATGACAACGGTTCTTCCCTCTACCCTGCTCTGATCCTGCAGAAGCTTAAGAACTTCACGGCCTGTATTTGTATCGAGAGCTCCGGTAGGCTCATCGCACAAAAGAAGCCTGGGCTTTTTGGCTATAGCCCTGGCTATGGCTATTCTTTGCTGCTGACCACCTGACATCTGAGAAGGAAAATTATCCTTTTTATCTTTAAGTCCGACGAGATCGAGAGCGTCCAGGGGATCCATGATGTCTATACCAAGGTCTCTCATAAGGTCTACATTTTCATAGGCTGTAAGGGATGGGACCAGATTATAGAACTGGAATATGATTCCCACATCCCTGGCTCTGAACTGTCCCAGTCTTCTGTCATCGAATGCAGTTATTTCCTCTCCGCCAAAAAAGATAGAACCTCCTGTGGCTGCATCCAGTCCTCCAACCAGATTAAGCAAGGTACTCTTTCCTGATCCGCTGGGGCCCAGTATGACAACAAGTTCGCCTTCCATGATTTCTACATTCACATCATGCAGCGCTTCATAGACTATCTGTCCGTTTCTGTAGATTTTTCCTACATTATTCAGTTTAATGAGTAATTTCGTATTTTCTTCCATACCTATACATCGACAAATGATCAAAAATGATAAAATAAATAATTATTTCTATTAATTTTACTTTATATTTTATTTTAACTATTTTTATTTATTATAAGTATATCAAGTTTTTTTATTTCGTTACTATTTATCTTTGATTTAGTTAGTTTCTGAATCGGTCTTAACTTTTTTGCAAAAAAAGATGCAGGTTTAAGCGTCTGACACGCTCCTTAACCTGCATCCGTCTTTAATTGGCCTTACCGTCCTATAAATGTTTTATAAGATTATTTCATCATCTGATATATACATATCCGTCCATGATTCTTCTTGCTGTTCTCTGTACTGCAACTCCCGGAATCTTATAGTCCGCAGGATTGCTTCCTTCCTTTACCACAGTAGGAACCATAGTCATCACACCGCTTGGATGTCCTATGCGAACTGTCTTCCGGTCATCCTTTGCTGCCACTATTTTATTTACGATAGTGCCTTCAAGGAACGCCGCCGTAGATACTGAACTTGCTGCTGTAAGCGGAATAGCCTTATGACATTTGAATACCGAAATGACTCTTGCGCAGACATCCATCTTATCTTCCGCAACTTCCTTATCTTCTATGTCAATGTATCCTCTCGGAGTAGTCACGAATCCGACCTTCGGTACACCCGGCTGGTTATCTGTGGCTTCCTTGAGATCCTTCGCAAATCCCATCATTACACAGGCTGTCCCACGGATCTTTTCAAGAAGGTCCATGACCTCCTTATTGTTGTTTATCTGATCCGGAAGTTCTGTTCCCTTCATTCCGATGTCTTCAGCTTTTACAAGTACGATAGGATTTGACACATCTATAATGGTTGATTCTATCTTTCCGAATCCGGGAATGTCGAGAACATCAACTACATTTCCTGTTGGGAGCAGCTTCCCTGTCTTAGAGCCTGCCGGATTCAGGAAATCAACCCTGAGTTCTGCGGCTGTGCCGTCAACACCGGCTATCTCACAGTCTCCGTCATTTGCAAAGGTATGAGTCTCAGGATCTATAGGAACGTCCACATTGATATATTTATCTGTGTTCTTATTGAGCATTCTTACTGTTGTTACAGGCTCTTTAATATCGACCATTCCTTCTTCTACACAGAATGCAGGTACAGCCGCAGTCATATTCCCGCAGTTTGACTTGTAATCTACCTGTCTTTTTCCGACTATGACCTGTCCAACCAGATATTCGATGTCTACATCCGGTTCTTCGGATTTCCATATGATAACAATTTTATTGTTGGATGATACTGTTCCGCCCATTCCGTCGATCTGCTTAGGATCTGGAGAGCCCATTACCTGTAGAAATATATCATCCCACTCTGCTCTGTCTGCCGGAAGGTCTTCCTTCTTGAAAAGACACCCCTTAGATGTACCGCCACGCATGAATACTGTTCTAAATTTTCTCATTTTTACCTCCTTGGGTCATGCACAAATCGAGCTTGCTCGAATTTGTATATGACCCACCAATTAAGTTTGAAAGTTTACTTTCAAACTTTCTCTCCTGTTCTGTGAGGAACGTTAATTTGCTTTTATACTGCTATTCAGACTGACAAATTTTATTACTAACATTATACTTAGGCGATGTAGATAGAGTAAAATATAACTTATTGTATGTTTATTATAATCGTTTTTTTATGATGGAAAATAGGGCGGGACTGCACCGGCCCGCCCTATTTTCTCCGCTATGTACTCTGATATATTTACTGAAAAGTAACTGACCTTGGCTCAGGCTATTTATACTCATCAATGAGAGTGGGGTTTAGATTACATGGCACTTTCCTATACTTCAAAAAAAGCTCCAATGTTGCCATCGGAACTTCTAAAGCTTATATCTATATTAGGTATCGTCTCTTGAAAACTGCACACCACATTATCAATTATTCTCAGTAATCCATCATTTCCATATCCGTAAATTCAACCTCATTGG
>SVDD01000039.1:0-31760 GCA_015057945.1 Lachnospiraceae bacterium
ATGAGGCGCTCATTTAAAACAAAAGTGACTGAATTTTCAATGAACTTTTGACTGAATTTTCAGTTGACAAATACAAGTAGCGCGTTACTCTTTTTGTCTGACAAATATATTTTAAATTAGCAAAGTTATTAAGTATGTAACACGATTGACTCGTTAATTAGATATATTGAGTCGTATTGTCACATTCAGTAGTTTTAATACATATTTGCTCTTTCAAATTCTACGGCAGCTTTAACTTGTTGAAGTATCATTTTCTTTACAGCCTCCGTTCTGACAGACTTGAGTAAATGTTCTATCTCTGCTATTGTCGGGTCTTCCGATACAATTCCATCAAGTATAAAGTTAGGAGTACTGTTCAAGACTCCAGCAAGCTCTACAGCCAAAGACCATGAGACGGATCTTCTGTTAGTTTCATACGAAGAAATATTGGAACGATCCTGAATGTGCATCTTCTCTGCCAGTTTTGACTGTGATAACTCGGCTTTTATTCTTAGATACTTAATTCTTCCTCCTACAGTTGTTGTGTCGATTTCAACGTTCTTCTTCATCTTTCGCACCTTTCTGGTGCCTTCCAAAAAGGAAACCGATCCGATAAAGCCTTATATCCTGAGTGCTGTAGATGGAATCTGAAAAAGATAACCAAAAGAAAAGAAGCCTGCAAAACATATACTAAGTCATATACAAAACATATCCGTGTTCTCACACAGCAGTTCTGTTGACCAGCTTCCGTTTTGCAGGCTCCTCTTTACATTTTTTAATAGTTACAACATTGGGAATAACCCTAATGCTTGGATGCTTATCGCATCTATATCGTATAGTTCAGCTCTCGGCAAACTCTTGACCATCCGCGTTTTGCTTATCCGTATCTCTTTTAACACCTCAGGCTCTGCACCACGCCCCCTCGGGCTAAGGCTTTCTCATGACAGAGCCCTGGCGACCGGTTTAGCACTCCACCCGCAGGGATCTCACTATATTAAATTTTGGAAAAATAAATTATTTTTACTGACCTGTGCCATAGCTAACCGTAGGTTCAGCAATCAGTTTGCTTTTATCACGGCCAAACTTATTCATCTTTACGGCATAGCATATCAGGCGGACCTTTTCTTTATAATCCGGAACTTCTTCGTTATTTCTTTCTTCAAATACAGTGACCTTGCCATTTCTTACTACCACAGCCATATCCCTTCCACATCCGGTGCACACTACATTGCAATTGCAATCACCATGTGTTTCCTGAAGAAATGTCCCACAATAGCTACAAAATGCCACAAACTTCTCTTTTCTGTCCAACTTCCTACTCATTCAACATGCCTCCTGAAAAGCCTAAAATTTTATTCCAATCGCTCTATCGATAAAGGGAAAGAAAACGATAAAGCGTCTCTACAGATGTTTTTCCGTTTAACGAAGCCACTCGCCACATTCTGCAGAAGCTTTTCCTGACCATTTAACTGTTTAGCGTTAAATATTTCTAAAGGGAATTATCTTATTTAAAATTCCTGAACCAATAATAGCAGAACTAATGTTCTGTTTCAACAAGACAAACCTATAAAAATAGACCTGCCCAATATTTTGAGCAGGTCCATCGTATTGACTAATATGACTTTTGGCATATGAATCTTAATTCATAGCCTTTTTCAGCATTTTCCGGTACCCTTCTCGTACACTCTTCGGTCCGGCAATATTGATACCTCCGGCGAACTGGAAGACCCATGCATAAAATGTACGGCTTACTGATACTTTTACGGTTGCGTGAAATGTAGCTTCCGTTTCAATACTTGTTGTGAAATCCTCTCCGAACTGATCTACAAGGTTTTTCATTAAAGAATTGTCACAGATCAACTCCACTTCCTGCTCTACACCTTCATACATCTTGAATATCTCTTTGGTAAAAGCCGTGAGATCACAGCCATCAGGCAGAGGAATATATTCCTTCGTGCATGTTTCAACATGGATCATTCGGTCTATACGATATGAGATCACTTTTTCATGTTTCTCGGAATAACCTAGAAGGTAGTAATAATCATTGTTCCATAAGCAGCAATACGGGCTACAATGGTATATCTCCCCATCATTCTTAAGAATTTTTTTCTTCTCTGGAGAATAGTCAATGTACTGAAATGAAATAACAATCCTTTTGTTGATTGCCCTTTCGATTACGTCTACTACAAGATGCAGATGATTATTATCTGATTTGATTCGGTCTGATACAAAGATTCGTGGTGACATATGGGAACGCTGGTATCTGCTCACCATGGAACCTATCTTTGTTATTATCTCCGCACTGGAATCAGCCGGAATGAATTTGGCTGATGAAATTGCATCTATCAGCATCTTGAGTTCCGGGAGCTGGAATCTTCGTTCTCCAAGGAAATAAGTATTCTCATGAGATTTTGAAATAATTATATCAACGCCAAAACTCTCAAGGACCTTAATATCGTCATCTAAAGTATTTCTGGTTATGGAATATCCTTTATTCTGAAGGGCATTCATTATTGTTTTTTTATCTGCCGGATGTTCCTCATCTGTTTCATCCTGCAAATATCGAAACAAGGCTAAAATACGTCCTTTGGAATTTGGTCTTTGCATTTATTAGTAGCCTCCAGAATGTGCTTTCATAATATGGGAGAATTTACAGATGTCATAACTGTCGTAATTACAAATATTTTATAGACATTGCTATAAGAAAATTTAACTTATTACAGTCATATACCATGAAGATCCGTCCGCCTTTCTATGCAGATAGATCATCCTTTGTTTATTATTCACGAGCAGCTTACATTGGTATACCAAGTCATTACCTGAGACATATACTCCATCCGGCATAGTTCGTGTTTCTTGACCTGTTAAGTCTTTGTATCCCTTTACGCTGTACTCCTGTCTTTCACCCGCTTCTGAAGTGAATCTTAATCTTATGGGTATGATCTTTCCATCTATATTGTGTTGAAGTATTACATCTACGGGAAAACGCTTGCTCATCTCTTATATCTCCTACCAACCTAAAGAATGTGGATGCATGAATGGTACAGAATGACTTATTGGCAATGGTTTACTTGCATTATGGACTACTCTTTTCTGTGATTGTTTTTTGATTACCTCTTCAGCTTCACATTGTGTATTGTATAGTCTATTGTTTCGGATTCTGAATCCGCCATATGAACATAGAAGTTTTACAATACTCATTCCGTCACGCTCGCTTACAACTTCAACTTCTACAACCCGGTTATTGTTCTCTATCAAGAATGCACGTTTCTTTGGTTTTACATCAGTTATCATAGGTCACCTCATAAAACAAACCTCTGTTCTTAGAATAGTATAAACACTTTGTGAGGATTTGCAAGAACATTTGTTTTTAATTATAAAAAATAATTATGTCATTAGCCATTAGAAAGAGGTTACATAATGAGAGACATGGAATACAATGTTCCGGATGATCCTATTTCGGTGTACAAATTACCGGTAACAGTATGAATCCAAGATACGCTGATGGACTACATATAGTATTGGGTTCATCGGCAGGATACCCTAGAAGACGGGTAGATCGGGATAATTGCAGTGAAGGAAAAATGTTTCTTGTAAAATGCTAAGCTATACTCAATATAAAAAATCGAAGTCAATCAGGTTGTCAGATTGACTTCGATTATTTTTACTTTATGAGTCGAAGCTTGATTGGATTTTTATCTTCTACGAATATTTGATATGTAGTCTCAACCGCTTTTGTAATAACTGTGAGACGCTTTTTTGTTTCGACAGATTTAATCCTTTATGTAATCACTTATTTTTACAAAGTAAAAATCCTCGGCAGTTACCTCGACCCCATAATATAATTTAGGATCCAGTAATTTATAACCCGACTTATCATAAAGGTACTCTTCATCACCGGATTCATATTCAGCTTTTGCAAGTTTCTCGGGATAACTCTTGAGTAGCACCATGGTGAGGCCGTCATAATCCTTAGGTATCCGGAATATATGGTTATAATACTCTATACCATCCATCACATAGAGAAGATCCCCTTTTACATAACCGGACTCTTCATAACGCTCAGGATATACCATTTCTTTTGTGTTACCTTTATAATCATATATGGTATATGTCTTATCGTTCCATTCTATAGTAGTCACACCCGGGTCATAATCCTCGTCCGGACGGTAATCCCACCAATGATAGATTCCAAGCATGTTCCCTGTATACGCATCCATAAATGCCGGAATATCATAATACCCTGACGCAATCCATGTTACAGCTGCATCCGACGAAACAACTTCCCTGTGAAATTTACGAGAATAAGGAACAGTAACTTCTATATAACCGTCTTTGTCCGGTTTCGAAGCTGTGATCTTATCAAGCTCAATACTTATCTCCGAGGATCTTGGTTTTACCTGTTTCATCGTTATCCATTTTCCGTAATCATCCTTAAGGGTTATAAATCCTTCCTGTACAAGAGGCTTGTCCGCACTTACATACTCAAACTTATGCTCCTCTGCATAAGTTTGAGGTGTTGAGTACATCTCCGAACTCAAAAATGGTATCTTGTTCTTCTTAGTTTGTGCAAATGCAGTTTGCAAAGATAATATCAGCATTACAAGGCTGATTCCCAAAGCCATAAATCTTTTTCCTTTATAGTTATTATCCATCAGCATTGTAGTCCCTCTTTTGACGATAACTTTTGTGTATTCAGACTGTACAAAGACCCTTTTCGTTCTGCATATTATTTATATCGACATAATTCATGAAGGCATTATTTACATAACAAGATATATTTTCGGAGTAGTCGGTACTATTATGAACAGGCTTTTATATTTATAAACATTTCTGTTTTTATCGATAGACACATATTCTGTAGTGTACTTATAATAGTCTTAATATTACCCCCTATAATTAGAGATATTGCTATCTTGCACACAGTATGAGGTATACCCATGGTACAATTTAACGATATACCATTTTCTCCAAGAATGGCAAAAGCTTTATCCGAGCTGAAGATCAACTATGTATTCCAGCCTATTTTCTATCCTGATGGGAAAACTGTGTATGCAAGAGAAGCTCTCATGAGACCGATAGACATGACAATTACGGAGCTGATATATGAATATACCCGCAGGAATGAACTATATACTCTGGAGGTTGCTACCGTTTTTGGTGCCTTGAAAGAATTTAGGGCTCGCGGATATTCTGAATTGCCTTCTTTAAATTCATTCCCATGTGAAATGTTCTCAGATGAAGAAAACCGGGCATTTAATGAGTATTTTGAAGGAAATATTCCAAAGTTTATTGTTGAGACGCTGGAATATCCTAAATTTGATCCCGTCATCTCCGCTCAAAAGAGAAAATATATTGATTTAAGCAACAATCTTCTAGCCTTGGATGACTTTGACTGCGGCGTCAATACTGTTGAAGTTGTTGACTTTATGAATCCGGACATCATTAAACTTGACCGCTCTCTCCTTACCGGAATTGATACTGATGTAACAAAGCAGAAGAATTGCCATCATATTATACATACTGCCCATGCAAAAGGAATTAAGATTGTTGCAGAAGGCACTGAGACCAAGGGTGAAGTTGACTGCCTGAAGCAGCTCGTAGCAGATTTTTTTCAGGGATTCTATCTTGGAATGCCAACCTAATATGATTGTACAGTATATTTTTTTATTTTTTTAGTTTCATTAATAAATCTAATATCTGTAAAGAACGTCAAAATTTTACTTTTACAAATGGCTCCAATAAAAAATGTATGAGCTCCATAGAGTTTATATATTAAAATTCGATTTTAATATATCATTATTAATTAGAATCGATTTGGGTATCTCATTTATAATAGTTGGAAATACTTTACGACTTATCACATAATCAATCCTATCATACTCAGAATATCCATATGGCTTACTCATAATGAGGAATATTTTATCATTAGCATCTGCTTTTATCTTAAATATTGATTTTTGCTGAGCGGTCTTTGGAATCATTCCCTTATCTTCTTTGCTATATCCTATTACACCATTATTGGAACCGGCTCCAATTCGAAACATAGCTGCCTCGGGTGTTCCATCAGTATTACAAAGTCTAATTGATTTAGCATTCGCTACAAAGTCAAACATATTGATAACTACATTTGCCTTTTTTGATACATCTTGTGGTTGTCTTGTATAAATTAAAGATTTTGAAATATCTTTCCCATTTTCACAATCTAAATACATTTGATGCTTTTGACTTGGTGTTAATTTTAATGTATCATCAATTCTACAACCAACAAGATGCCAAAAATTTTCTTCTAATATTGGGATTTCCATATTTTTTGAAGTTTGCTTTGCATTAACTTTGTAGAGAATCAAATATGTTCTATCCTTTAACTTATTATGTATTTTAATTGCTTGCACTATAAGTTTATAGTTTTCAGGTGAAATCATAATACTCCAAAAAAAATGACCGTGAATATCTCCACGGTCATGATCAACTAAAAATATCTGGTTAATATGTTGCTATCCCAACATGGTAAGCCTTTCACTTACCTGGCATATACGACCACCGATAGTTCGATGTCCGTCGGGTGCTTCCGTTAGTGATAGTTGTTCTCGATGCCAGAGCACCGCCATACCGCTCCTTAGTATGGATGTCCATCATACAATGGGAAAGAGAATACTCTTTCGACGATTAGATTATATCATATTAGAATATCATTTTCAATAGCAAACTATAGTCACATTGCCCAAGTAGTACGACAAAAACTCCCAGAATACGCATTATAAGTAGATGCGACATTTTTTAAGTTCACTTTAGGAAATACTACAAGAAAGGGGCGCGCAGCATGGTTATTTCTCATTCAGCGTGTTGATTTATATTAATTTTAAACTCATAAAGAAAATAATCAGACATCTTTACCTGATTATCATTTGGAAATTTCATCAAGCTCCATAACAAAGCTCCGTTACCACTCCATTTGCAACTGTTATATACAGAACAGGTCCGGTGCTGGATATAAATTCTGATTTACTCATATATAAAAGCCCTTCATCAGTACCTTCCCCATACGTGGTCTGACTGGTAAGTTTAAACTGATATGTACCATTACTCATCCTGGTAGTGTTATCCCAGTTATTACCCTGATAATAATCCAGAGAACCTTTAACTGTCAGAACATCACCACTTATTGAAACAGAGGATAGATGTGAAATACCATAGCCACTATCATATAAGTTACCATAATAAGTTCCGGATGTGGTTACATATGAGGAACTGCTGCCTGAACTACTGTAATTACTAGAGTAACGTGACGGCTTTCCGTCCCATGCTCCATCTGAACCAACATAATATCCGTCAGGTGTCCATGAGTTTATAAGCATGGCACCGTCACTTCCAAGATAATAATTGCCAACCCATCTGTTAGTCACAGCATTCCCATAATCGTCTATATAGTACCAATCGCCGAAGTCGAAGGTCCAATATCCGGCAAAAGACGTGATAGAGAAAAGTGAGATGATAAGAGCCATAGCAGCCGAAAATCTAAATGCTTTTAAATGTTTACCTAGCATGTTTACCTCCTAAAATTTGATATGCAAAAATATTACGAGCTTCCTGTATCTATTAGAATATATCGGCGATGTTCAGGTGTTGTATAAATTCTGAAATGATGTATAACCGTGGACGGACTTAGAGACGTTATCAACTAGGCAGATTACTGTGCGGTCAAGTCTGGCATTATCGGTCTCATTAGAGCTCTTGCCGGAACAATTCCTGAGGTATACATCGGTTAAATAGGAGCGTCATTTATTAAGTCCACTTTAGGATATACTACGAGAAAGGGGCGTGCAGCATAGCAAGCCCCCCAGGGCCTGTTGCATTAAACTATTTTTAAAGTGAAATCACGACTAAATTCATTGCATACACAAAAAATAATCAGACATCTCTGCCTGATTATCATTCTTAAAGATTACATAAATCCATTCATCCTTGCCCATGCTATGTATTCTTCATCAGTTGTTAAATCTAGCATATCCTCTTCATCATTACACTCATCATCTTCTATTATAACGAGTTTCTGCCAATGAAATTTATTCTTTATTCTTCTAACTGTTGCTTCACTACATCCAAATATGGAAGCTATGCCACGATTAGACACATCCGGATACAAGTTCAAATAATCTATAATCTTTGTCTCACGATCTTTTCTGAATTCAGCGCGAACCACCTAAAGGCAGGTATAAAAGTGTACCCTTCGTTCCTAGGGAATCTCTTTTGATCAATATCATTTACTCTTATCTTTTATTTGTGTAATGTACTTATTAGTGCAGCGCATTAAGGTCTCATCATTGCAATCTCAGCTTCAGTGCCATCCGGAGCTGTCAGATGACCAATAGCGTACTGTTTTCCATCCAATTCATAAAAGTTATCGATGGTAATGTTACCGGTGTCAGTAACATAAATGCCCTCTCCATATTCATAACCAGTAAAAATACTGTCGCTTTGATCCTGCTCGTCTATGGTTTCTCCATCGAGACGGTACATGTACCAGTCAACAGTAAGAATAACTTCCCTAGATGTCACCTCCACATCGAAGTTCACAAGCTCTTCCATATAACAGTCATATTTCTTCTCCACATCGTACACTATGAAACCTTTCCAGCTACCCTGATACTCGGAGGAATCAAGCCATCTTACGCCATCAGGTATTCCGTTCTGAAGTACACCATCATCATACCACCACTTGAACTCAGACATCTTTGGACGATCGGTGGAGCTTAGATTGCTGTAGCGACCTGTATTTGAGCTGTCGGAGAAATTGCTACTGTCGAAAGAACTGTTACTGGATGAGTTACCGGATGTTCCGGAATCACTTTTGTCTGAACTATCCTTATCGGAATAATAGCTACTATCTGAAGAAAGAGATTTATCAGAACTATTATTTGAGGTTCCTAATGAAGCTTCGGATACCTTTGAGTTCTTTCCGCTTTCTGAATCCACTCCTCCCTTTGAACCATCACCACCAGCAAGATTAGCGTCTTTAGGTTTCTGATATTCTATAACAGTGTCGGGGCTTTCATTGTCATTCTTTACGCTGACAGAATCAATACGGGATGAATGGAAACTTTCAACAGGTTCCTTTTTACCGCCGGTAAAAAGCATAACTATGGCTGCAATTACCACTACAACACCTAAACCGATAAGAGGCAGTAGCTTAATGATCACAACAGGTTTTGCACTTATAGTCGGCCTCATACCGGAATTGTAAGGCATCTGCTGAGAACCTTGTGGGTTGTAATTTTTCTGTGGATTGTACCCTTGTTGAGGGTTAATACTATGCTGTGGGTTGTAGCCCTGTTGAGGATTGTAATGCTGTTGCGGGTTATAGCCTTGTTGAGGGTTCCGGGTCTGCTGTGGATTGTAGCTTTTCCAAGTTCCGGTCTGTAAAGAATTTCCAGGAGCAGAGTTCGAGTTATATTGACCTGAATTTGAGAAACTTCTCTGGTTGCCGGATGTGGCACCGGATGCCGATTCGGGAAGTGTTCCGTCATTACCTTGGGGCTGAGACACATAGTCTGAAGACATGGAATCATCCTCATCCACAGGTGCTCCGCATACATGGCAGAACTTCTCGGTATCAGCTAGTTTCGCACCACATTTTTCACAGAACATGTTACTTACCTCCATTTAATTTTCGCATTGGGACAATGGGAAGCAATATAGTTAAAGACAAATTCATATTGATGAGGGTAAGCATAAATGTGGTTATGCTGGAGAACATTGTTTACCTTTATGAGATCCTGTCTTCTTGAGGCAATGACCTTTTTCACATCTTTGTATTCGGATTCCAGCTCATCTCTCGCACCCATGGAAAGACCTACGGCTGAGGGACTATCACTCAGCATTCCCATAACGAAAAGGAGGGTTCTCATTTTCTTACTCTGATCCTTTTCGGCAGGAGTCTGAAGGTGCTGTACGGAGGTTTCATCCATTGTATGTACCACCGTATATTTTCCGCCCTTTATGGCAACGATTATGAAGTAGGCGATGATGCCAAGTACCACCATCAATCCGCCTATTCCGAAGGTTACTATCAGAAGGGTCTTAATTGCTTCTTCAAAATCACCATCCACTATGATCATCATAAGTGCCATCATTAGTCCTACTCCGAAACAAACTCCGAAGAAGAGTTTGATGATCAAAAAAAGAATTACGGGATTGGTGATCATGTTAAGCTCGTACTGCCAGTGGAAAGCACCGTTACTGTCGCGGAAGATACCTTCAGGAAGTGAAGGATCCTGAATTAGCACAGGCTCACCCGTTGGAGCAGTGGAATTCCCCGTGTATTGATTTCCCATTGGGGGATTTCCGGAGGGCACACTTGTATACTGTCCCTGGGAACCTCCAATGTACTGGTTCTCCATGGAAGGATTTCCGGAAGGCATACCTGTATACTGTCCCTGGGAACTTCCGGATGCCGCACCATATGTGCCGGTAGTTCCCATTGGCTGCTGGTTTGCATTGTACTGTCCCTGGGCTGCCCCAAAGGTTGTGCCGGTATTCTGAAGGTTTGGATTTGGCTGGACTCCGGATGTGTCAGATCTCATCTTTACAGGAGTGCCGCATATGGGACAGAAGCTTGAATCATCGGATATATTATTACCGCAATTTGTACAGAACATATCGCTACCTCATCTTCTTCTAACGCTGTTTTTAGCTCTAATTATCTGACACAGATGTAGATCTTATTGACTCATATATTGTGTCACTTGCTTATCGCATCTTCATCGTCATCAAAACCACTCTTATTTTCGGAACCAGTCTTATTCGCTGAGTTACTTTTATTCTGGGCCTTTGTATTTGCCACGCCGGTTTTGTTTGGTCCGTCTGTATTGCCTGTTCCGGTGCCTTCAGCCTTGCCGCCCTGAGCGCCGGTGCCGAGTTTCATACGCTCTTCCCAGTTTTTGGCATAAGCTGTATCCTTGTATACATATGAAAGATCAATGGCATCTTTACTATCAGCTTTATAAGTTGTTGTAACACCATTTACACATACATTTATTTCGTCGCCGGATGGCATAACAGACAACGTTGCTTCGGGCAGCCAGTATCTGTTTTCATAGATCATAAAGGTATTGTTACCGCTGATATCCATTTTGTAGGATACTGTCTCCGTGCCATCGGAAGTTTTGGTTTTTACCTTTACCGTACAGAAAGAATACTTGTCCTGATCATCGTGGTAGTCGAAGGTATAGCTTACATCGCCGTTTGAATAAGTTACACCCTGTCCCGGTCTTGCCTCTTTCAGCCAAACCTCCTTTGTCGGATCATATGCACCATCTTCTCCCACATACAATCCCCAGCTTGTGTACATGTTGCTTTCAAGGCGATGCTGTGCTCCGCAGAAATAGTACTTGCCTCCGTCTTCCACCCAGTTAAGTACACCATCATATCCGTTGTCCGTATGGAATACCCAGGATCCATCGGTATACTCTTCCCAGGTGCCGTCTTTGCCGGCATGGTAGCACTGTTCTTTCATATAGTTTTCCAGGTATTCTCTTGAATCGCCGTCTTTAAAGGCGAATGCAGAGAATGCCGTGAAAGTCATAAACATTAACGATAACCCAAGCAGGGCCGGTATTTTTGTCTTTCCTGCCATGGGACAACGGGCTTTGCTGGTGGTAGAGTTAATGCTTTTTCCGTATAAATTAAAAATTTTCATCGTTACCCCTTTCCTGATAAAACCGGCATCCATGGATACCAAAGATGCTTATTGAAAAATAATCACAAAATCACTTATCTAACATTTTCTTCGACATTTTTAAGCAGTGTTATAAGAGTCCTCAAGATGCGCCTCCGCATAATCCTCAAAGGCCGCCTGCCAAATTTGGTATGCGGAATTATTCTGATGAACATACTTGTCACTGCAATACTGCTTTGCCAGACATCCGTCACTGTCGCAGAGCCTTGAGGCTACATCTATATATCCCCAGCCGTTTTGGGCTGCCAGTTCTGCCATTTCTGCATTCAACGCCCGGATACTGGCATTGTTGAGGGCCTTCTTTTCTGAGCCCTTATACATAGGTGTTGTACTCACTATAGTGATCTTTATATCGGGAATCTCCTGCTGTACCCTTGCGATATACTTAAGATACTGTGCCACTGTGTTGTCTACACCGGATCCAAGATCATTCAGCCCGAAAAAGGTATAAACATGTTTTATCTCCATAAGCCTCATGGCATCCCAGGCATACATCTGCGTTCCCTGAAATCTTGGATTGTAGGAGCTCGACATAAAGGCATTGTGAACCGAATAACTTACCTTCGTAAGGAACTTAAGATTTTGGAATATCGGAAATGCAGGATTTCTCATAGCATATAAGTTAAAGCCCTCTGCCACCGAATCTCCCACAAGAACAGAATCCTTGAAAAATTCTCCTATCTGAAGGGCGTGAAGAGCTTCATTCTGAAGCCTTAACTGTTCTTCAATCCACGCTTTGTTCTCAAGTTCCCAAAGAAGTTCCTCTTCTGTTTTAAAATAGTCTGCCGGTACTGTCGGACCAATATTGGTTTGCGACATATCAGCCGAATCTATAGCGGAGGTTTCCGTCTCCTCTACGGTCTCGGTTATTCCCTCAACTACCTCCGTCGTTTCCACAACTGTACCTGCTGTTTCCTCGGCTTCTTCCGTTGTTTCTGCGAAGGGGACAGAAGTTTCAGTAAGATCTCCATTTGTTTCTGCAAAAATGGAATTAATATCAGTAAGGACTCTTGTTGTTTCCGATTCCGAATCGGAGTTATCAGAAAATGCTTTTTGCAAAATATCGTTAGCAGCCGGAACTGTAGGATATGTTTCCAGGTTCAATTCAAAAATCCCCTGCGTATCTGCATATGAAGAAAATACCGGTGCTATGGATAATGCGGCAACTAACAAGACCGCGAGGATTTCTAGTTTTTTCATAATAACAATGCTCCTTAAAACTAAGCTCCAGTAATTGGGAATGCCCCTAAGAAATGTCCTTAGCTTTACTGTGTTATGCCGGAACCTTGAAGAGGAGGATCCTTTGCTAATTCTCTAGGCTTAGTATCGAATGTTATCGCAACGAAGAAAAAGTCAAAAATGGTGTCATATAGTTTACTCATTGTGTCCATTGCGTTGTTAAACATTGGTATGAAATCAATCTTCAGCCATACATCCTTTTCGACTTCATACTGCTTTTTATAGATTCGATAATAATAGACTCCGCTTTTCTCTAAATCCTCAGGTTTAGGTTCCTCATACTGTACGGCTAATATTCCTTTTGCAACGCTGTCGCCACCTGCAATTTCCTCTATGCATTTTCCAAAAAGATCTGATTTGGTGAACTTGTAGAAATTCCAGTCGGTCATCCAGTCAATATCACCATGATAATCATTGATATTAAGACCGTCATACTTATATATACCTTTTTTTGCACGTGCAGTATCTATTAATGCAGTATATTTATACTTTATCTGATCCTGAATCCATTTACCAAGCTTCGTGCCAAGAGCACTCTTGAAAGACTTACTCTCAAGGAATTTTTTGAACCTTTCACCGGCAAGTGCCTTTGCAAAAAGAGAGGTCATGTTTGAAAAACCGTCGATAATTGCACCGTAAAGGTCACACACTCCTTCCTGTTCAATTCTGGTCACATAATTTTTGAATACATTTAAAACATAAAACAATGCCAAAAGATGTCCTGCCTGCTTTATACCTGACCAGCTTGTCAGCTTCATGTCCTTGGTGATTATATTTTCAGCCATGGTTTCCATGTTGGAGAAAACCTGCAGATTTTTATAATCAAAGGGTCTTCCACTTATAAGGTAATCCGCTGTTTCACCCAAGGATGCCGTAAGTATATCTTTTGCAGGAGATATTATGGCTTCCGCAAGAGGTCCGGCATATGTGCTGACAAGAATAGAAAAACAGATATCTCCAATCCATTTGCACCAGTCAAGTCCACAGTATGTCCAGTCAAGGATATCACCCCATAGTTTCTGCTGCGCTCCCACAGCCATCATGCGGTCACGCATCTTTATCCACAGATCCTGGCGCATTGCCTTGATTTCACTGTCGGAAAAGACCTCATATTTCGCCCGAACTCGTTCCAGCATGGCGTCACGTTCTTCATCAACCATATATTTTCTGATGAAGGACTCAAGATACATTATTTCAGTTTCTTTTTTGGACATGGGTTTAAGAGGTTCACCCAAAAGTCTCATCGGCTGAGTAAGGAAATAGTCCGTTCCCCCATAGCTGCACCTAAAACTGATACATACATAATATGGCTGTTTTCCTTCCGGTATGTTTAATTCGGGATAAAACGAAAGCATTCCTGAAGCGTCAGTATAAAGTGCTCTGTCATCAATATGGTAACTATACTTCTCAATAAAGTTACTCATATATGGTGCGTCAGCCTGAATCGGTCCTATTTCAAGCGGATAATACCTGAAGTCCACAATGTTGACAATTCTCCTGGCACCATCATTTTCAGCCACTGCAAGAGTGGGATAAAAATTAGTCTGTTCAATCAAAACCGATTCATCAAATTGTTCTGCTTCACGATATGATTTTATCTGAAGCCTGCCATCAACTTTTTTCCCATCTATTGAAAGTCCTTCAGGATATAATTCGAAATAGAATGACCCTTCAACATGCTCTTCTCCTTTTGATGCCTCGATTATGATAGGACTTCTTCTCCTGGTATCATTTTTTGCACTTCGGTTTAATAGCACAGCCTTAAAGGACTGCCCGAATTCTGCCATTCTTTCATCTTTAGTACAGGAAAGAATAAGATCATTTTCACGGGCAGATATTTTAATTTCAGATGTATCCAGCTGTCCAAAAAAATCTTTAATTATGAAAGGAACTTCATAAGTCTCTCCATCCCCAAAAAGTCCATTAACAACATGTGTAATGGCCAGCCTATCCATATCGGGAAATTCAATATAAGGATCACCTGCCAGATGGAACCGCACATTTTCTGTAAAGGTCCCACCTTCATATGCAAATACAAAGCTTACTATGCCGTCTGTTTCCGGGAATTCCTTATCAGCCGAAATATGAGCACACTTATAATTTCCTGACATGCCGTACTCTGTCACATTAAAACCGTTAGTTGTTGAAGTGATTTTTATACGTACAGAAAGATCCGGTCTGTCTATCTCATTTCCTTCCGGCGTTATCTCACCTATTCTTGCATAGACATACTTAGGGGCATCACCTTTTCGGATAGCATTACCGAAATCTTTATAAACAAACAGCTTAAATGTGGATTTTCGCTTGTCTTTATTTTTACCTTTACTTGATGAAGCACCCGCTGCACCTGCAGCAGCTGCACCTCCGGCTACAGTCACAAATATGGCTGCAGGAATATTGGTTCCTTCATCTTCTCCGGGAGTAGTACCGGCCTCTTTAAATACTTCGGCATTGATTTTGTCAATGATGCTGTCATCATCTCCTCTCGTAAAGCCGGAGCCTTTGGGAACGGTGATCTCCTGTCCTACTCCACTGTCAGGATTCTCAGTTTCATAGGGTTCCCACTGATAGATATAATATACAATCATGGATCCGGAGTTATTATTTACTTTAAGAACCATATAACTCTGATCTTCGGAATCCGGACCATAATAGGAAGCGTCCTCAAGTTCAGCGGAAACCATTTTGGTGTTTGAATGAGCTTCTTTGCTGGAACGAACCGTATCTTCTCCTTCCTCATATTCCAGCATTGTATAATGACTGGTAGAACGGCTCTTGGCTTCATCCGGAGACTTGGCGGATGTATAGAATACATACGCACTTATTGAGGTGTCCATGGTCCATGATTTATCATCAAAGTCACATTCAACAGTAGTATATACACCATTTGCTGTAAGGGTCAGATCCATAAGATCTCCGGCGTAATAATAGTCTTTGGGCTCAGTATAAGTGCAGGTTGAAGTTGCTGAAAAACCTGCGGGCTCTTCAAGCATACCTAATGTAGCAGAGTAAAGCGCCTGAATGGCTGTATAATTTGTTGAGAAGCTTCCAGGAGATACCTTATAGATATATCGGGTCTTTGCGTTTCCCACATCATTGGGATCCTCAACCTCCCACGAATTTGAAGCATAGTTGTTCCAGGATTTTAAAACGATTTTTGCGCCTTCTGTCTGAGTATCCTTCAGATTCCAGCGACACTTCACGCGAGGTGTAGTATCAATCCATTTATAGGTATAGGTCACCTTTCCGCCGGTGCAGGAGATCTCAATCTCCATCTTATCTCCTTCTTCTTTTCCGGATCTCAAGGAACATGAAAGTTTTTCAGAATAGGATTCGGGACCGTCTTCACCTACATACAAATAAGAATCTCCTTCCGAATTGGAGAAGTAATCCGTGCCGTGCCCATCGTAAACTATATCCGCGGAAAAGTTTCCTGAAGGAAAGTATGCTTCTTTCTGGGTGTTGTCCTTACATGAAAGAGACACTTCCATACTGACTGTATCCCCTGACTCGTATCTGGATTCTGGTGTTGTCCAGGAAGAGATAATAGTGCGCTTTGTACCTTTTTTAATTTCCCCATATTCTTCGGTATAAACCATGGTAACTTTAACGCTTCCATAGTCCACTTCACTTGTAGCATCTGCCAATTCGTTTACATAAACATTTTCCGAGGCATCTTCTTTTTCTGCACCCGTGAAAAGCCAGTATCCGGTCTTCTCTTCTGCATGAACTTGTCCGGAAGGTAGAACAACAAACAGGCAGCAAAGGATGAGGAGCACGATAGAGAATGATTTCGATCTCATATAGTCCGAGCCTCCTTCCCGCGAATTGTAAAATTAAGGACGATACCAACTATGAAAATGGGAATTCCGATTATGCATGGAATGTATCCGAAAGGCAGTAAAGAAAGTGGTATGGCAAGCGCTGAGCCCAGACCTATACCTGAAACAAAGGCATTAGCCTTTGATACGTTGGGGATTCGATTATTACCGAGCTTTCTTGACATAATTGACCGTGCCATACCAAAGATAAAGCCGTTTTGTGATCCTAGAGCCTGAAGTGCCAGGATCGCCCCGGTTATTGCGACCATAGTGTCTCCGAAGCCGGCATTAGCAACAAAGAAATTGTAGAGAATGAGACTCAGGCCTGCTCCGGTAAGGACTGCGCCGATGTTCGGGGTGTCATTGAAGCAGTTAAACCACTTCTTCATGCCTTCGCCTATATCTTTACCTCCGTCTATAAGAGCAAAGAGACCTGAAGCTACGACCACTTTTCCAAAGAAACCGCCCAGGATGCCAAGGGCACCATCTCCCAGGCCTCCCTGCGCAAAAGTAATCCAGGACAGTGCATTAGTAAAAACTCCTCCTATACCCAGCTGCTTCATAACTATGAGGATCATCCAGACAAATGAAAGGATCGCCGAAAAAGTGAGGGCTTTTGGATCTTTGAATACGTTGATGACTCCTTTGAAAAAGCCGAAAACACCTGTGAAAAACTGGGTGAAGGGATCAAGCACAGCTTTTGCTTCATCCGCAAAGCCGAGGGCACTCTGAAGCTGAGGCAGCTGCATAGCCGTCTCTCCTGCTGTGTCTGAAGCATCCGCGAACATAGGCTGAATCATTCCCTGGACGTTTTGGGTGAACTGCTGCTGTGCCTGCTGTACATACCGGGCCGCTTCATTCTGAATTGTATTTTGTTGAGGCTGGGCATACTGAGCCGCTTGATTTTGACTGATATTATGTTGAGGCTGTACATATTGGGCTGCTTCATTCTGAATGTTAGTCTGTTGAGCCTGTGCATAGTTAACTGAAGCAGTTTGCTCATAGTGCTGGTCTTTCTGTGATTCAAAAGTCCGAATTGACTGCTGCTGATTATGCTGTACTTTTGTACCCTGTAAATTCTGTGTTTCTTTAATTGTGGGTTGAACAGCTTGATAGTCTGTCACCTTTGTACCGCATTTCTTACAGAACACTGCACCCTCTTTTAAAGGATATCCACAATTTCTGCATTGTATTTTTGGAGGCTGCACCTGTTTCTGAACAGTTTGACTGCTTTGGATAGACACAACCCGGGTTCCGCACTTCTTACAAAACATTGCGTCTTTTCCCAAAGGACTACCACATTTTCTGCAAAATCCTGCCATCGGTTCTCTCCTTGTTTTTGAAACAAGCATCCTAAGATGCTGTAAGACTTAAGTTCAACCTATATATCATGCCATATGAAACTCACTGGCCTAAATGACAGCGTACCTTATATCTTATTTCGACTCGGAGATGATTCTTTATAAGATATCAAGGATTTTTGGCAATATTTACATCAAAAAATCTTTGATTCAATAGTGGTAACAGGATTTTTAGAAAAATTTACTACCGATGTATAAAATATAGTGGTTTTAGGAATGTAATCCCTATTATTTATAAGAAAATGCCCTTTAAAAGCGCGGGCATCTTCAAACTCCCCAAACCCCTCAGTCTTTGAGGGGTTTTAGTTTCCTTTCCTCCACTTTTGTTTCATAATATATACATGAACAATAAATGGACTCCTTTGGGAAATGAAACTATTTCCCTAAATTTCAAACGCAACCTCATTCAGCAAATGTGTATTGATCATTATGAAGAGATTCTTTACTCACTCCACCCTCGTCCAGTTGTTATGGACAATATCGACCGTCTGATAAACTGTGGCGATCCTGATTTTGGTGGCGCTCTTTACATTTGTCCTAAATGCGGTGAGATTAAATATGTCCCCTATCGCTGTCACTCAAAGCTTTGCAGCACCTGTGGCGCTATGTATTCCCTTAAGCGTGCTCAGTCTATGCAATCTATAATGATTGATGTCAAACATCGTCACATAGTCTTTACCATTGATGAAGAACTTAGGCACTTCTTTCTCGAAGACCGATCTCTTCTGAATCTCCTATTTGACTCTGTCGAAGACGTATTATCTCGGTGCTTCCAAAAATTTGCCCATAAATCCAACAAGGAACTTCTTCGACCAGGGTTTGTCATGACTCTTCATACTTTTGGAAGACCTCTCGAATGGAACCCTCATATCCATGTCCTTTGCGCCGAAGGCGCTTTCAACCAATGGGGCAAATGGCGCCCAATGAATTTCTTTTCCTACGAATTCCTTCGCAGATCCTTTCAGAAAGTGCTCCTTGATAAACTACGTCTTGCTATTGGACTTTCTTTTCAGAAACAAAAAGTTTCAAGTTACAAAAATCACAGACAAGGTTTCTATGTTTATGCTCAACCATTTAAAGACGAAAGCGGTAAACTTAACAAGAATGGTGACATGTCCACTAAAGAGATAGCCAAATATGTCAGTAGATATCTTGGTCGTCCAGTTATAGCAACATCAAGGATTGATTCTTATGATGGTGAAAACGTCGTATGGCATTATAACAAACATGAAAATGAAGAACTTGTCACTGTGAAGCAGCCAGTACTTGAGTTTTTAAAACTTGTTTTCATGCACCTTCCGGAAAAGAACTTCAAGATGATTCGATATGGCGGATTCTATGCAAGTAAATGTAAATCAAGAATTCATGCAAAGAAGTTTAAACATAAACATATTTCTAAATCTCTTTCCCTTATGGATTGGAGAAACTCCATACTGAAATCTTTCGGTTACGATCCTCTTATTTGTGCCAAATGTGGATCAGAGATGCATTTCGCAGCTCTTTACTTTCAGTTTAAAAAAATACCGTTGGAAGAACTCTATAGGAAGGCCATCACTAAAATCCGAGCCAAAGAGGATAGTCTCGCTACAAACAAAACCTCTTTATATCAGAAAATGAAGGCACATTCAGCAAGATACTCTTACCAACGGCACACAAAATGAATTGTTTTCTCCCCGCAACAGCAGAAAACAATCACAATGATTATAACTCATGCTAATCGGTATTCCAAAGTACCCTTTATTATATTTAGCCTTATTTTAATAAGAACATATGTTATGCATTATTAACAGTCAATGCACTTTCCTATAAAGTAAAAAATGAGGATGTCGATCAAAATCGACATCCTCATTTATATAATTTCCTGGTTATCTTTTTGGGAATAACAACTACGATGCTTATGCTGTTGAAAGAGAGGACATGATGCCGTCGCCACGGCTGTCTACAGAACGTCAACATATGTAAAAAAATATATCCTATCCAAGATTGAACCCATGAATCACCACTCAAAATCAACGCTTCCGGTAGAACCGTTCTTGTGGCTTAAAGCGTCTTCGTAGCGGGCTTCTTTCTCGTTGGATGTGAACTTGAACCTTATGTAATCCTTGCTGCGACTTTCACTTCCATTTGAAGTGTCTTTTCTCTCCACATCAACGTACAACTCAACATATGCTACGTACCAGTTTCCATGTTCACTTCTCAATAATTCACATGTGAAGTCCCATTTACGACCTGTATCAAGACTTTCCGGCATTGAATATGTTGTTGTCTGAGTATATGGTTTCTTTTCCTTGGTCTCCCTGTCAACCGTCGTGCCTTTAATCGTATGAACAATCGGTGAGATGCGAATATTCTCAAGCCCATTGGCACTCCATATGTAACCTCCGCCTTGATACATTGATTCTGATTTCTTGATATTATTGATTGTTATCGTGTATGGACTCCATTCTTCATGGACAGGGCTTCCATTATCCGTATCCCTGCTGTATCCGGGTAATGGAAAGGTTACGCTTCCGCTGTCGCATTCTATGGCGATCGGACTTGTATAGACTTCCTTGTGAATATCTTTAACCCTCTCAAGAGGCGCCCTGCATGGCCACATAAGGAACCGGCCTGTTTCCTCATCGTTTGAACTGCCGTTCGGTTCAGCCGGTTTCTCCGGCTCTTTCGATTCATGTGTTTCCTCGGGTTTCTCAGTCTCCTCAGTCTCTTCCGGCAGGTCTTCCTTATCCCGCTGAAGCTTTGCCGGGACTGAATTAGGGGAGTATACCTCATAAAATGGAGTGACATGGTACCAGTACTGGTATACCTCGAGATCGACGGGCTTCGTCCTGTCATCCCAAGATATTCCGAATTGCCTTAAATCAACGCGGATCTTGCCTCCGATATCCTTACTGCCTATCTTTGTCTCAACATTATACTCATTACCTGTTATCTTGTTTTTGAACACTGTCCTGATTCCGGATATTTTTTCAATGTCGACTAGCTTCTTGGCCGGCTCGGGGATATTAACAACGAGATTAGCGTCTGTTACTTTATCATTAGAATTCTTTACCTCTTCTACTTTTATGTCTGGCTGATCCGGCTCAAAATAAGCGACGATCTGGTATTTTGAATCCTCAGCTGAATCATTGGCTTTTTCATTAGTTTCCACAATGGCATAATATTTTTCATTTGTATCTAAATTATTATTCTTTGGAGGAAGATACCTATTCTGCTGTACAATGTATTTTAGGGAATTCCCATCTAATGTTGGAGTGGATTCCTTATCAAGGAAATATAAGTCTACATATTTATCATGCATAGCCGCTTCGTTTGGATAGGCAGCCACAGAAAAACGTTTAGAATCTTTATTCCTGTCTCCCATCTTGCCTTCCTTGAGCTTGACTTTCTTTCCCAAAACCGTGAAAACAGTATCTGTGTAATTATCCCTGGCCACCGTCACTGTCTCGTACGGTTTTTCTTCATTCATGGCCTGTCTCAACTCCAGATTCTTGAATGTAAGAGGAAACATCGTCTTTAACTCATTTGCGCTAGTTAAGCTACCCTTAACTATATGGGAGGCATACTCCTTGCAGTAGCCTTTCCATAACTCATCGAACCTTTCTGTGCTGTCAATTTTGAAAGCCTGCATCAGGGTTTCCACGTTCTTATTGCCAGATTTGTAGTAAGCATTGAGAATTTCAGACATGGAAGCCTGATACTGATTTTCGCGTAAATAATCTATCAGGTTAGAGAATGCATATCCTGCTTTAACGGAAAGCTCCGTCTCGCCAATTGTCTTGTACCATGCTGTCTCGCCTTCCATGGTACTTCTGGATTTATCTATATCCGCCCTGAATGGCAAGGCATGATACTGAGTATCGTTACGTGACACAAGGCCCAATGTTATAAACTGAGGCGATCCCTCATTATGGTTTGGTGGCGTTTTTATTATGCCCCTTCTGTAATAATCTGAAGCAGCATCGTACTCAAATACCCCGGCCATTGCCTCCTCAAGCTTAGGATTACCTGTGTACTGCCTTCCAAGGTTGCCTATTCCGAATTCTATTCCCATCACATCGGAAAGATCTACAATGTACTTATTTTTCACATATTCTGCCTGACATGCGTGGAGTGTCTCATGAGTACATGTCAAAAGCATTCCATCTGTCTTCGACTCATCTATGCCTTTGCTTTTTTCCCCATCAACAAACAAAGAATCCACATTAAGCTGCAAATATGCCCTATGGGTGTTCTCTGCTTTCTTTGAACCATAATTATTGAGATTGTTGTCGAATTCACTCCGTGGTAATAGCTGATACTGTAGCACGTAATTCGGACGTTTTATCTTCTGCTCGCTTATGTACGAAAAAGTCGTATCAAGATCATTCATGATGATCTGAATAGCCTGCGGCAATTTGAACTCAGACTTTAGTTTATTTAAATAATTGTCTTTCTTTGCGTATTCCTGTATAAACTGAGCCTTATCAAGTGCCTGAACGGCTTTTCTGCGCTGATGCAATCTTTCTATTAGCTTTTGCAGAACTGTTGTCCTGGCGTTATTATCCTTGATTTGGCTTCGTATGGCTTTTTCATATTCCTCACAAGCTTCATTGTAAACCTTCTCTACCTGCTTTGAGTATTCATCATACCATACACGATAATTTTTATTGCTGCCATTGATCTCTTGTCCGTTTGTTTCACCTTCCATGGCAACGTCATCCCAGCAATATAACAGAGAATACGGTTTGCCTAACTCCTTAATCTCATAAGAATCTTTTCTGCGATTTGATACAAAATAGTTGTACTGTTTGTAATGGAATACTGTTCCATAAATGACTAAAGGAAGCACCAACAATGTTATTCCACCAATTATTCCTGTTGCCAAGCCGAAACCAAGAGACTCTAACTTGAAGGTGCATATGAGCTTCAACATGTTGCATACCACTCCATACTTGGAATTCTGGCTGCAATGAGCTATAAGCTCCCCGTCCTTTAGTTCCGTATGAAGCTCCTCCACCCTGTCCCAATTATCAGAATATCTTACAATAGAGCATGCTTGCTGAATCTCTTCTTCAAGGCCAAGTTGGTTTAAATCCAGCGCAATCTCATACTGACCCGGAAGCTGCTCATCTGCCTGCAATCCCATATCAATATCAAAAGCGTAAAACAACTCGCTGCTACCGCTTATCTGTTCATGTATCTTAGATTCTAAACTATCAAAATCCTCGTCTGATAACTCTGTGATTTTGATCTCTCTGTCCTGATCCAACACGTCCTTATCGCCTCTGACATGAAAACCCTCTACCGGCTCTATGTCAAATGGGGCGCTATTGCCTGTAAGCATGACCGGTTTAAAGTCAGAGGTATCCGTAAGTTCCGGTTCAAACTTGTATGTCGCCGTATCTTGTAGTGCACCTTCTGATTCGTCCGGGGTGTAACTCTCACCATTCCATGTCTTTGAGGTAATATTTTCATCTTGATCTATCTCGTTGTACTTCTTTTCTGAAGAAACCGGGATATCTATACCAATCTTTGGATTTTGATCCAAATGTCCCCTTGGTATCCATCTGGGATAAACGAAGCCTGTGAATATGACTGTAAAAAACAGCACAAATGCCATTCCTAGAGAGATCCATATGTACAGTTGTCTGTTTCTTCTGACCGGTGTAACCAGATTGTTTTCATTATTAAGCGGTATATTCGGGCGATGTTTTAAAACCTCAGGCTGCATCTTCGATGTATCAGACTGATTCATCCCAACACGAGTCCCACATTTTTTACAGAACATTGCACCATCGTTCAAAGGGTTTCCACATTTTCTGCATTGAATATTCGGCGGCTGAACCTGTTTCTGAGCAGGCTGAATTTTTTGTATTGATACAACCTGGGTTCCGCACTTCTTACAAAACATTGCGTCTTTGCCCAAAGGACTACCACATTTTCTGCAAAATCCTGCCATCGGTTTTCTCCTTATTTACTAGTGATCTTTTTTAGAATAACAACTACGATGCTTATGGCGATTATTACAAGAATAATGCCTAAAACACTGAAACGTATAAGTCCTAAAAAGGATAAAAAGCCTATGATGAAAACTGAAACAAATATTATTGTTGCAATGAGAGGTAAAGTCTCTGCAATTGGTGAAACCTTATTCGGTGCATAAGGTCTCTTTGTGCTTCCGCCGTTGTTCATTGTCTGATTTGGTTGATTTGGGTAATTATTTATAGCAGCACCGCACTTCTCGCAAAACAAACTGTCATCATCATTTTCATAACCACAATTTGGACAGAACATAAAAAACTACCTCGTTTCTATCAAAACATAATTTACATTTCAGATTAAATTCTTGATTTTGTTGTATCTTAAATAGCTTCACTTTTATCCGGCCAGATTTGTTCTGACTGTAATTTCTCCCTTGCCATACTCTTTGGATGTAGCAGCGTCACAGACATATAGCTTGAAACTAATGGTCTCAAACTGTTCTATATCATTGTCCTTGATGTCTTTCTTTGAAAATCTTACTGCTTTACTTACTTCAACTGTTTTACCGGAAGGAACAGTTACAGTCTCCATAAAAGGCATAACCTTAATTCCATTTATATATGCTTCGTGAGGAGGTAATATTTCTATGTCTGTACTATTTGAATTAGAGAACTTCATATTCAAAAAATATGGCATACCGCCTTCACTAGCTCGCAGATCTGTCACCTCAATATACACACCGGCTATTTCAGTAGGTTCCTGTTGCTGGATAGTAATTCCTTCAACAGAAATCGACGGTTTTTCCTTATATTCCGGATATATTACAAATACAAAATAAAGTAAAAAAGACACTACCATTAAAACAGGGATACAGAGAAGCACCTTTATGATGGTAGCATTTGAAACAGATGTTTTTTCAGAAGCCATAGGTTCATCCTCCAATCTGAAATGTTATATCAGGATATGTAATAGCCGCACTTAGGTTATTCTCTGCCGGGATAATTTACACCATAGTACCGGCAGACAATATCTCCCTGTATTAATCTGTCATGGTCTGGCCAGCATAATATATTCGCCCTCGATATCATCATTGCTGTTATCCCAGAAAATATATCCGAAGGCATATTCTCGTCCATCGGGCGCCTTGGTGAATTGAGAAATGATCAATTCATCCTTATCAGAAGTAAAAGCATCCATGTTTATGAATGGATATGTGTAATCATATTCCGGATTCTTATCTTTCTTTGCTAATTTGCCGCGAAAAATCTTTGGATCATTTCCTGTCTGATCAATGTTTGCACCAGTTCCTGAAGCGTCATAGTAAACTCCATAGTTAAATACTACCGTTACATTATCTTCATCAGTTTTTATGTAACAATTTGTGTAACGTAGTGCTTTATAACGACTGTCATCGTAAAAATCACCATCAACAGCAGATATAAGCCGCCAACCTCCCTCAATATCCTTGTAATCCATTATCTGCTCACCCTCTAAATAGGCGCTTTGTAGTGCGAAGCCATAGTTTTTTCTGACATAATCATCGGAGCCTTTGAAAATTTCAAGATCTTCATCATCGGCATATTCTGCCATTTCATAGCGATCTCCTATGGTAGATCCGGGAAGATCTTCATCTGATGAAGAGTCCATAGATGAGGCATTAGAATTATCAGTCTTTATTGTGTCTTCAATAGTATCTGCAGCACCATATTCCTTGTTTTCATCTTTTGTTCCCAAAAATTCATTATCGTCCTGTACATTTTCTGTAACAGTAACGCTGGTAATGGAAGAACCATCGGTTTTTTTAGGTGGTGTAAAATCGGATACAACAATTGTACCGTCATCTTTGTCCTTAGAGATTAGTACCGTATCTACAAGCTTGTACACTATAAACAGACATACAACAGCTGCAACCCCAATGATTGCAATCTTTATGTATCCGGATTTTGGTTTTGGCTGATTCATTGATACTGACATATTATTTTCACGGAATTGATTTACATTAATTCCATCAATTTGTGGAGTAGGAGCTCCGCTCTTTAATGGCTTTATAGATGCACCACAAAACTCACAGAAATCACTATCATCATCAATCTGCTTTCCACACTTACTGCAAAACATGTATGCCACCTCCATAATCAACTGCTTTTATCACTCCTGTAATGATATCCTGATTATATCTATGAAACGGATGATATATACTTAGCACAAACCTTAGACTCTCATCACGGTCTCATGAGAGCGACATACCCCGTCTCACCGGATGGGACAACTATGCTGCCTATTGCATACTGAACATCATCCAGTTCATAGAATTCATCAATCGTGATATTACCACCACCTGTCACATAGATTCCTGAACCCCATTCATAACCTGTAAAAATGCGGTCATCCATGTACTGATCATCGTAGGTCTGACCTCCAATCCGTGAATAATACGGATCCCATGTCAGGACTACCTCTTGAGATGTGAATGCGATGTTTACATTTATCAGCTCTTCCACAGTTGTTGTATCTCCAAACTGAGGAGGGAAATATACATAGCCTTTCCAACTGCCCTGATATTCCGAAGAATCAAGCCATCTCACACCGTAAGGTATTCCGTTTTGAGCTACCCAGTTGTACCACCAGCTAAACTCACTCATTTTAGGTTTCGAAGTGTATGCAAGGTTGCTGTAGGTGCCTGCAGCAAAGGATATATTGTTGCTGAAAATGCTTATACTTGCTACTACTGCCGCAAATAATGCAGTCTGTATGCGACGAGTTAAGATGTTTGTTTTTTTGCTCATAATTAAATACCTCCTATTTGTATTATCGCAAAACCTCAATTCATCAGCGGCGTCCAATAGCGGTTGCCTTCTTTGTCGGTAAGCATGTAACATGCGGACAAGGAGCCGTTGACTTTTACATTCTGGATTTTGGGATCCTTGGACAGTGTCATGCGCTTGCCAAAGAAGTAGTTATTGATGAAGGTACCGTTGTATTCATAATAGTCACAGACAAAATCCAACGAGTCCCCGGCTTTTACGTCTATCAGATCAGAAACCATCTGCTCTGTGGTGAGATCTGTGCCGGGACCGTTTTTGATGACCTTTGCTCCGGCGATATAGCCTTTAGGATGATCGTTGTCAAAGACCATGATCAGATTTACATGCTGATCATTCAGGAAAGCCGGAACATAGCCGAGGATACGGTATCTGTCACCCTTATCAATCGTAGTCAGATGATAAAAAGCCACAGGCTGACGATCTATAGCGATCCATGTGCCATCGTATTCTCCAATAAGATTACCCTCCTCATCAAACCTAAACAGCGGATCCAAGCCAAGGTCAATATAACCATCCCCATCGTCATAAAACACATTCAACTTTATTGTGTCTATATCTGCCCATTCTTCCTCCGACAGTTTCAAAACCCTTGTTCCTTTGCTGTTTTTAGTCCATTTAAGTCCTGTTGACAGAGAGGACATGGTGCCTTCGCCACCGGAAACAGGGCCGGAAAATGATACTACTTCTTCCCTGGAATCTGCTGATAAGGATGGCAACACTCTTTCCTGCCAGACCTCTGAGATATTGCTTCTGAAACTTTGTACATCTCCTTTCAGATCACCATACATCTCCGATAGTATTTCCCCCTTGTCGCCTCCATTCTGCCAGTTCTCGATATGGCCTGTGACCCGTTCGATAACACCGGACATATCTCCTTTAGTAGCTATAGCGAAAAAGAAAAAAACTATGATAAGGATTAATGATAAACGGGATTTTGTCCTTTCAAAAAGCCCGGGTCTTCCATGATAACCACCACTGTTTCCCACAGGGCCTCCCAGATTCAGACCGTCGCCACGGCGGTCTACGGAATATCCACGATCCGAGGATACATTGCTTTCTCTACTGGTGGGTCTGTTATCCATAATGATTCCTCCGTATTATAGTTGATGAATCCTATTATTTATTAAATATCAATAGTCTGAGGTGCTATAAGACTTTACGTTCAGCTGGTATATCATGCTAAATAAAAAAATGGCCAAAACGACAACATACCTTGTATCTCATTTCGACTCGAAGATGTTCCTTTATAAGGCATAAAGGATTCTCAGATTCTTCTATGATAAAAATTCCTTAAATCAATAGCAGTAGCCGGTTTTATAAGTAGATTTTCAGTCGACATAAAAAATATAGTAAACTCGAAAAAGGACTTCCCAACATTAGAAAAAAACTATCTAACGAAAAAACGTTCTACATGTTTTAATTTTTAGAAAGGGCGCAATTATGACCAGAGAAAAATATAATTCAGTACGTTATAAATTTATTAGATTCAGTGGATTCTTTTTGCTGATTATGGGGCTGCTTACGGCAATCTATTGTGGAATAACCGTAAAACTTGCGAATGACCGGAGCACTGCCATTGCAGTTGGAGAGGTTACCGGAGAAAAATATGTCACTGAGGATAACGGTAAAAAAGTCAGAAAAATGGAAATCACTTATGACCTTCCTGATGGCCACTGGGTTGTATATTTTCCCGGAGATCTTGCGATAGGATCAAAGCTTAATGTGTATTATAATCCTGATGATCCTCAGGAAAAGTACATTGAGGGATATAAGGAATCTCCGCTATCTTATGTTTTGCTCGGTTTTTCCGGAGCCGCAATGGGAGCAGTATTGCTGGCAGTAACTCATTTCGCTAAGAAGAAGGCTATTGTCAATGATATTCTGGATGTAGTGGACGATAATATTAGATGAAATAAAAAAATCACGATTCCTTAATGCGTGGAATCGTGATTTTTCTTACCTCTTCTATATCTACTTTGTTTCATTAGGACAAACACAAAAGCAGCTTCAATCAGGATTTTGAAGAAATTCCAATAAGTACAAGTATTGAAAGGACTTTAAACTTCTCTTGCGAATTAGTCATTTTTATCAACCTACCGTGAAAGATCAGCATTTTCGATGCTATAAGACATAAGTTCAACCTATATATCATTCAACATGAAAACGTATGATCTAAACGACAACATACAGAATCAGGAGCTATTTTTTAACGCCATCAAATACGGTGGTGCCGCCTGCACGCGAGCTTTCTGAATGGAAATGTGGTACTCCGTCCTTCACGCTCAGTGTGATCGTAGTCTCTCGTTGGTTTTGATCGGAATAATAGATACCATCGCTGCTATATGGGAGGAAATGATTCAAGCCATCGCAGAGGAAGCGCATTTCCTGATTGCTTTCGTTCCATTCGATATACCATGTTGTGTCAAAGGTGCTGTTCCCAAGCGGTGAGGCATAGTTGTTCTCAACTTTGCCTTCGTACTTTCCGACCCAGAACGAAGGACCGGGATCATTGTCATCTTCTGTTTTTGAATTATCATTTGATACACCTGCAGGCTCACTGCCTTTGCATCCTGCCACAGCCACAGTAAGCATCATTACGCATAATGCCATGCTGATAATCCTTCTCATCGTGTTCATTCCTCCTATAATTTTGCTCCACACCAGGTGCAGAACACGCTGTCTCTGGGATTTGGTTTTCCACAGGTACTGCAGAAGATCTGCTCACTCTCTTATGTGAGCACTTCCGGGTAATCTCCCAAGGAATGTCCTTCCGGTATGAACAACCAATCAACACTTGCTCCATCGTCCTCGGTGAGACCAATGGCTCCATCCTCCGTTATCACGTAATAAATTTCCTCATCATCTGGATCCAGACCGTATTCTGCGTCATGTTCTTCCGCTGCAAAGGAAAGGTAAGAATCATCGCTTAATTCATCTTCATCCTTAAAATGCCAATGTAAAGCCCGCTGTACAGCAAGGTCCACCGCATCCTTCATAGATCCTCTTTTTTCTGTATTCATTTAAATATCCTCCTGAACATTAAATCGTTTTCTCCATACCGCTCTATCGCAAAACCTCAATTCATCAGCGGCGTCCAGTAGCGGTTGCCATCTTTATCGGTAAGCATATAGCAGACGGACAATGAGCCGTTGACTTTTACATTCTGGATCTTAGGATCCTTGGACAGTGTCATGCGCTTTCCAAAGAAATAATTATTGATGAAGGTACCGTTGTATTCGTAATAGTCACAGACAAAATCCAACGAGTCCCCGGCTTTTACGTCTATCAGATCAGAAACCATCTGCTCTGTGGTGAGATCTGTGCCGGGACCGTTTTTGATGACCTTTGCTCCGGCGATATAGCCTTTAGGATGATCGTTGTCAAAGACCATGATCAGATTTACATGCTGATCATTCAGGAAAGCCGGAACATAGCCGAGGATACGGTATCTTTCTCCCTTGTCGCCACCATTCTGCCAGTCCTCGATATGGCCTGTGATGCTATAGGCCATAAGATTCTACAGGAATATCTTGCTAAATATGAAACTATTAGATAGAGAAACAACATACCTTATATCTCATTTCGGCTAAGGAACGATTCCTTATAAGGAAGCATAAGGATGTGCTACTACAGACAATTGTTAGTTATATTTCGGCTCTCAAAAGTTATGTATTGCAAATTTCAACCTTATAAAACAATATTTTGCGTCGAGATAATATTTGGAATATATTTTTTATTATTGCTAATAGAATTCCGGAAAGGAGACCAACTATGTTAAAGAGAAAAGTGCTTGCGCTTCTTGCTATTGCTGCGGCGCTGATGATGTTTTCTGTTATGACTTCCTTTGCCTCCGGATGGCATGAGGACGAGTACGGCTGGTGGTATGAGGCTGATAATTCCGGCAGCTACTATTATGATGGAATGTATACTATCGGCGGAAAACAGTATGTGTTTGATGATTATGGATATGTTATTACAAATCAATGGATTCAGTTTACTGACGGAACCTGGTCCTACTGCACGGGAAGCGGTGCTGTAGCAAAGAATTGCTGGATAGGTGACTATTATGTAGACAGCAATGGTGAAATGCTTACCAACACTTATACACCTGATGGATATTATGTAGGCGCAGACGGTAGGTATGTTTCATCATCTGGAGTATCTTCTATTCCTACGGGTAACTGGTGGTCTGTAGGTTATAACGGAGACACTCAGGATTACAGAGTAGATGCATGGGTATTCCAAGGTTCTGATGGATTAAATATCAATTTCGGACACTATGAACCATCAGGTTCACCCTATGATTTCTACAGCAAGACAAATCCTAACGGAGATAATCTGGTGCTTTACGAGTCCGACGGACAGATTTATGGAAAGAGTACAAAATCAGGCGGCGGAACCTATAAGATTGACTATGATGGTACCAAGCTTACCATACATTGGGTTAATACCACATGGAACAGAGGCGGTAAAAATATCACACTATGGTGCTACGATGAAAATTCAGGTGGCGGAGTAGGTTAATCATAAAGCTGTGTGAACAACGCCTTAAGTAAAGATGTGAAAGAATCGATACTACAATGTATTTCCACATCAACATAGTGCATGATTATTCTTATATATTGAACTTTTATGAGTTATAAAGGTCTTATGTAGGTTAAGTAATGGAAGCCTTCGACGAAAGCCGGAGGCTTTTGTCGTGCTTATACCCCAAACGCAAAAGGGCTTGCAAAAAACACCAAAAACGCCATACCATGTGTAAGCGTCAAATAGGTGGTGCATATCAAAAATTGCTTCTTTTTACTATGATTAATTCAAGTCATAGTAAGGAGGA